>JBAXJR010000006.1:0-83652 GCA_037137755.1 Methanomicrobiales archaeon
CCAACAGCAATGGAGTCCATGCATCCACCTCCGGCCCCTCCAGCGATGGAGTCTATGCACATACCATGGGCTCCACCAGCCATGGCGTCATTGCAGTCACCAATGGCCCCAACTCATATGGACTGTATGGAGCTACCAGCGGAGACGGCAGCGATGGAGACATTGCAGTCACCACCGGAGCCAACGCCTTTGGACTTGTTGGATATACCTACGGCCCCGGAGCATGGGGAGTCTATGCAAACAGCAACCAATCATACGGATTATATGCCAGTACCAATGTTCCCAATGGGTACGGTATCTACACTCCCAACTATATCTATGCGAAGGGCACAAAGATTCCCAACTCAGACGTCGCCGAATATATGCCGGTAACTGAGAACGTCACACCCGGTACTGTTATGGTTATCGGTAAAGGCGGGGTGCTCCATCCATCCTCGATCGCAAACGATACCCATGTAGCAGGGATTGTTTCTACGGAACCGGGAGTCTCGCTCGGTGCTAAAGAGGGCGGGAATCCGGGAGAAGCGATTATTGCGGTTGCCGGCAGGGTGCCATGCAAGGTGGATGCAACCAATGGGCCGATTGAAGAGGGTGATCTTCTGACCACTTCCAATAACCCCGGGTATGCGATGAAAGCAATTCCGAAAATTATTGATGGTCAAGGGTTTTATCCAAATGGAATTGTCCTTGGCAAGGCCATGGGAGCACTGGAGAGCGGCACTGGGACGATTGAGGTACTGGTCACACTGCAGTGAATACAATAACCATTATATCTCCTTTTTTATCCCCCTGACCCGGATTCAAGGCAGCACCGTGGTTTCAATGTTTATACATTGAAAAGTGAATTTAAAAATGGAGTAGAATCTATACTACTCATCTGAAAGCCACAACCTGAAATTAGCCTTACCAGAAACGCTTAGGGTAATAGAAATACACACCAATAATAGTGTAATATTTAAAAAATCACATATCTTTCAAAAATAACATTAAAATTTAAAAAACTTGGGCATCATGTATGGAGCATTAAGTGCAAATAAATGTCCGAGTATGTATCATTAAGATCAGCTAAAGGTGAAGGTGTGGAGCCTTAATGCTACATTATGCTTAACATGTAAAGTATTATCAAAACAAACATGCCAATATGTTTATATACTTTTAACTTATGATGGTCCATTTTAACAATAAATTGACACGGAATTCAAGAAAGAGCCAACGGAATAACCCGGATTTATGTTTAAAAAAAATGTAGAAATATGCCGTGACACCACGGCATCTTGATATGATGATACCAGTCAACCGGACCATATCAATTTCAGTACATCTTTTGTCTATTTCAGATAATATAAGATTTTCGATGATACGCTGCAGATTTCTCCCGGTACCTGGCATTTTCTTTCACAATAAGGTGTTTTACCGGCTGTTCCTGATGCACTGCAGCTGCAATGAGACGGAGAAATGTGGAATCGCGCAGTCAGCCAATCAAGGAATATGAATTAATATATAAGTACGGTAACAATTTACATCAGGAGGGGATATCCCATGGGACGATCAGGGACAAACATACTACAGGATGGAGTGTCATGATATCAGTCCTGTTCGTTGATGATGAGCCGGCCCTGCTGGAAATCACACGGCTGTACCTTGAGAAATCAGGGTCAATCACAGTAGAAACCTGCCGGTCTGCGCTTGAAGCGCTGGGGATATTAAAAAACCGGCAGTTTGATGTCATTGTGTCAGATTACGAGATGCCACTGATGGATGGGATCATGTTCCTCAAGATCCTCCGGGCTGAAGGCAATGACACACCATTCCTGATATTCACCGGAAAAGGACGGGAACATGTTGTGATTGAAGCTCTGAATAACGGGGCTGATTATTACCTCCAGAAAGGGGGTGATCCGAAGGCCCAGTTCACCGAACTGTCCCACATGATCGAACAGGCATTCCAGCGGCGGAATGTTGAGCAGAACCTGCAGGCCTCCGAGAAATTGCTCGTAGAAATAATTAATTTCCTGCCTGATGCAACATTTGCGATTGATACCAGCGGGACGGTAATCTCATGGAACAAGGCCATGGAGGAGATGACTGGTGTACAGGCAGAGGCGATCATGGGAAAGGGAAATCATGAGTATGCACTTCCCTTTTATGGGGCACGACGTCCGATCCTTATTGACCTGATTATCAAACCTGATGAAGAAGCCAGGCGGAAATTTTACTCGATTATTAAACATGAGGGTGATATGTTGATAGCAGAAACCGAAAAGGCAAGGCCCGGGGGAAAGCCATCGGTTCTCTGGGCAAAAGCTACCCCCCTATATAATCCTAAAGGTGAGATCGTTGGAGCTATTGAATCGATCAGAGATATCACAGAATTCAGGAAATCCCAAAAACCCGATATGATCCCTGTTGAAGTTGCGCCTGAAAAGGCTGTAAATACCCCTGATTCAGCATCACCTGGCATATTTGATCGCATGTTTGGGAAAACGGCGAATTCATGGTACCACAAGGGTGTTGACCTTTACTATAAACACGGGAAGTTCCAGGAATCTCTCCAGGCTTTCGACCGGGTACTTGAGATTGAACCTGATCATGTAGGTGCTTGGAATGGACGAGGTATCTGCCTAAAGGAACTCGGAAGATACGAAGAGGCAATCCAGTGCTTCAATAAAGTTATTGCAATAAATCCCGGCGATGAGGAAGTCTATTACAACAGGGGTGAAGCACTTGAAAAACTTGGCAAGAACAACGGGGATTTAAAATTATTTGAAGAGGCGATAAAAAGTTTCGATGCAGTGCTGAACCTGAATCCTTATCATGTATACGCCTGGAATTACCGCGGCGTCTGCCTCAAGGAACTCGGGAGGTATGAAGAAGCGAAGCGCTGTTTTGATCATGCGCAACTCCTAATCCGGCGTGGCCAGAACAAATCGGAAAGAAGGTGATAATTTTTTTCTTGTATTTCGATTGGTTATAATTTCATGAACTTTCCACAGGTAATTTATATCTGGATATTCGTCATATTCTAGTATCAAGATGAACTGCAGGTACCTGCCTCGTGACAGGATACCGTGACAGGGTAAAATTTATATTGCAAGGTTTATTAAAAAACGAATGAATAGGTACGTTTGCATAATCTCTCCTGGAAACCCGGGAAATATGCAATTTTCCCAGGATAATTGAAATTTCCCGATTTAGGTGCACCATGAAGATAACCACTGAGCTGGTGGAAAAAAACAGTATCAAACTCTTTCTTATTGGAATCACCACTATCGGGGCAGTTTTATTTGATATTTTTGGCCAGGTAAACGGAGTATCAATTTTTGCACCGCTCCTTTTCTTCCTACCCATCATCCTTGCCGCGTACTGGTACCCCCAGAAAGGTGTACTGTATGCCGTTGGTATCGGGATCCTGCAACTGGTTCTCGTTTCACAATTTACCTACCTGGATCTTGCCCCACTGACATATGCGACTGCTACAGCGAGTTTTTATGTCCTTGTCGCGGTTTCAGTGGTCGTATCGGCCCTGTCAGGGAACCTGAACGAGCAGGCTGCACGCTACCAGGCTATCTTTAACAGCTCCCAGGCTGGTGTGATCCTGGTAGCGAAACAGGAAGATGAGCTGGTAATTGAGGAAGTTAATAAAAGTGCGGGTGCAAGCCTTGGGTACCTGCCGAAAGACATTATCGGTATCCCCCTGAATTCTGTCTGGGATGATTCCCAGAAGGTCCAGAAAACAATTGACTGTCTGGAAAAGGCGTACCGTATTTCTGATGTTGAATCTTCCTTCAGGACCCGCCAGGGCATATTATTTCCTGTACTGGTGACTGCAGCACGCCTGCCGGAGCACCACCTGGTCATTACATTCATGGACATAACCTCAATCCGTAAAGCTGAAGAAGGATTAAAACGCCGGAATAACCAGCTTACCACGGTAAATGAAGTAATTACCATCACGTCAAATTCGGAGAGTGTTTATGACCTCCTGGAAAGATCGTTTGGGAGAATAAAAAAACTGCTGCCGATTACTTCCGGGGCAATCTATCTTCTGGATGGAGACCGGCAACTCCTGGAGGCATACTACCGGTCAGGGGAAGAACATTGTGTCTCATCATTACCCTTGAATATACCGATCGCAACACCACCGTTTAATGATATCGTGGTCCAGGGAAATGCACTTTATACCACATTCTCTTCGTGTGGAAATGAATCACATAAACACCAGCTGAGTGCAATTATCCCCATCTGTTGCGAATCGAGGGTGATCGGTCTAGTGTGCCTTGTAAGTCCTGGTAATGAGCAATTTGCAGAGGATGACCGGGTTGTACTTGAATCCATAGGAAAAGAGATTGGTTGTGCGGTCCTGAAAATCCGGCTTTCCGATAACCTGATCGAGGCAAACAGGAAGGCCAACCTGTACCTCGATATCCTGGTACACGATATTAACAATGCAAACCTTGCCTCCCTTGGTTATGGTGAGCTGCTGATGGAAATGTTGTCCGGGAAAGAGAAAGAAGTGGCAGGGAAATTAATCGAAGGTGTTCTGAAAAGTCGTGAAGTCATACGGAACCTTGATACTATTCGCCATATTCAGGAGAGGAAATTAGATTTTAAGGCTATTTATCTTGATAACATAATCAAACAGGAAATCCGGCATTACCCTTCGGCATTGATTGACTTCCCTGGGTGCAATACCCTCGTAATGGCGGATGACCTGCTTGCAGAAGTCCTTACCAACCTTATTGGGAATAGTGCAAAATTCGGTGGACCCGGTGTGCATATCGCCATTGACGTGCAGGACATTCCTGATAACTTTGTAAAAGTCACTATAACTGACGAAGGCCCTGGTGTACCGGATGAACTGAAATCGGTAATATTCGTACGGTTCCAGACCGGGGAGGAAAAGGGCAGCGGGAAAGGACTGGGCCTTTTTATCTCAAAAACCCTGGTTGAACGGTATGGAGGAAAAATCTGGGTCGAGGACCGTATCAAGGGTGGTTCAAGCGGTGGAGCCGCATTCGTGTTTACACTGCCAAAAGCAAATCCCTGATTGTACAGTTTTCAATTTACAAATATTCACAGGTGTTTCTTATAAACCCCGATTTTTCTTTATTTATAATTTATCCTGCGATTAATCAGGATTACGTGTTCTCTTTGGTTCATCACCATGGGGGGTGGAGAAGCAGGATGATAACCGGCTGGTGCAGGATATAAATTGCAAGAGAGTGCCTGCCGAGAAATGCGAGTGCCTTTCCTGGAAATTGTGGCAGTTTAAATAAATTTGGGAATTCCGGGAGTGAAAAACCTCTCATGCCGCCCGGATAAAGTAATTCCCCCAGATATATTCCAATAAGAACGAGGCCGAACCAGGGAAATATGGGTGTATAATCGACACTGTAAAAGGACACCGGATGAACTCCAAGTGGGAGAAGGAAAAATGGCCCCCTGACTGACTGGAGAAGGGCACCGACAACGATGAACAGTATACCCCCATATAACGATAGCACCTTCCGGTGTAAAAAAAAGGGGGCGATAATAATGGAAATTCCGATCAGGTGCAGGATTCCAAAAATAATATAGCCTTCCCCGAGGTACCACCAGGTTACGATGGTAATAAGGGCTGCAATAAGCAGGATCCCTATCCCTCGTTTCAGGTATTTCATAAAAAAATCCGGTCTGTTCAAGGTCACTTCTGCTCTTGCAGCACTGACCGTAAACGAAATCCCTACTAATAGCAGGAAAAGAGAAGCCGTTATCATGGCAAAAAGCTTCCAGAATCCGGTTGAAACGTCAACCGGGTAGATATTAAAAAAATAGATATCGAAGAGGACATGATAAAGGACCATCATGATGACCGCAAGGCCTCTCATGATGTCTATTTCCACGAACCGCCGTGCAAGATCTTTTTCTGCCATAGTAACCTGGGTAAGGGTCTTCATTAAATGGATTATCTGATCGTTATAAATTGAACAGATTTGATCGATTTCTTTTCTTCACTGTTGATGATGATTTTCGCAGACACAAAACTCTATTGATATTTCATTCGCTGCACAAAACAAATAATATAAATACGATTTTTTTGATAGTGAAAACAATTATTAAATTAGGGGATTAAAATGACGATTGAAGATCTATTATCCGGGAATGAACAATTTAGGACTGTACAGTTTGAGAAATTTATCGATGTGTATCACGAGCTTGCAAAAGGGCAGAAACCCCAGGTACTATGGATTGGGTGTTCGGATTCACGATTACAGACAGGGCATATTACTGATTCAATGCCGGGAACCCTGTTTATCCACAGAAATATCGGGAATATTGCGGCCTTCAATGACTGGAATCTTTCGACCGTGCTTGAGTACGGGATCAAGCATCTTAAAGTCAAGCATATCGTGATCTGCGGGCATTCCGACTGCGGGGCAATAAAAGCCCTCGATAAGGACCTTGATGATGCCTATATTCCTCACTGGCTCAACAATGCAATGGATGCAAAAAAGCGTGTGGATGCGAAGATCCCAAAGCCCGTTACGCCAGCAGAATTAAAGGAACGTTCACGGATGATCGAACAGGAGAATGTAAGGCTGCAGATCGAGCATTTAAAATCTTATCCCCTTGTCATCAATGCAATAGAAAAAGAGGGTGTCCTGATACACGGTCTTTATTATGATCTGGAGACCGGGTTGCTTACAAAAATTGTATAATCAGGCCTGACACTTTTCAATCTCTTTTTTTATTAAAGGTAGTGAAATCCGCCCGATGGGTGTAATCTTCCCATTCACAAGTATAATTGGGATAGGGGGGAAGCGTTCTGAAATAATTTTTTCGACATACGGGGGGACTTCATCGTCAATAAGGGTCAGTTTCAAGGATATGGTGTCCCCGTATTCTTTCCGGAGTGTTGTTTCGAGTACCTCAAATGCCCTGACCAGAGTTCCCATTGGATAACAGTCCGTCAGACCACAACTCCTTTCATCATCACATGGAAAAGGTGAACAGTAGGAGTCGCGGAGTCCAATCACCTCGATGGTGATACTATTTGCCATAATAAATCATTGAAGAGGGAGTATTTGATGGTTCATATATCCGCAGTCATATCGAAAAAAGTTCCAATGATATCGTATCAAGCGCGCATTTACAACAATCACCTGAACGATCACCTTAAAATGAAAATTATCGGACTATTTATAATTTTAACTTATATCTTCCTGTATTTCAAAAAATTCCTGGTAAGTGACACATATACTAGTTGTTGCCTATAGATACTCACCCGGTCATGAAAATACCTATATATACCCTTTAATGAGGAATATGCAGGTAAAACGAGGTAATAAAAAATATTTTCCGGGATACATCTTATTGTTGTTATATAAGATATGTATAAATATCAGTCGTGGTTAAATGTATAGTCGAAGTTTGCAATACAGGTCCTGGGAGGAACAGGACAATTTTTCATTTCGGCAGCGGAGTTTCATTTAATTATTATTGCACTAGTCAGGTACCGGTAATCCACACAAAGGAATCTATCAGATCCTTCATCCGTACCATTCAATTACACCCCTCAAAAAAATCCAAAACCCGGAAAAACCGGCTTTATACATTTTTTTACGTGATTTGTGTACAATTATCCCCTGGGAAAATTTAGAAACCGGGAAAAAAGAGGCGTCAAATTTTTCCCTTCAATGCAATACTATGCCCCGGCCATCTCTACATAAATCTTTCAAACCTGTCTTTTTTAGCTTTACAAACCGGGCAGACCAGGGGGGCTTCATCCCTGGCGCAGAGATAGCCGCAAACCCTGCAGCGCCAGACCGGGAATGACAGGGATCCTGTCTGGGTTGTATGAATCGTTTTCCTGCTGTTTCTTTCACACCTCGGGGGCCTTCGTTCAGGCACGGACGAAAGGGACTGTTTATTCGACAGGATAGCATCAGAAACATACAATGCGCAGTAGCAGGCACCATACTGGTCAAGATCCGGGTCCCGGTAATCGCAGGGACATATGATATCGAGATCTTCAGCTTTTATTCCCCTTGAGAGGCGGCAGGGACACGCTGGATAGCCATACCGGGCTTCGTTTCTAAGCAATCCACGGACAAGTTTTATTGTGAACTCCTTGTCCGGGCCAAGGTGGTAACCGCCATCTCTTGCTTCGCGGTCAAGGAGCTGGTACTTTTTCTCAACGTCCTCTTCACTGATATCCGCCAGGTTCATATCCTGAATGCACCCCTGATCTCTTCCTCCCTGAACCCTACTACCACTTTTTTGTCATCGATGATAAGGGTAGGAAACGATCCGGCCGGGTTATTTTTCTCAATAAGTGCAATCGCCGCATCAATTTCTTCAGGTGGGAGGAGATCGACATAAACAAAATCAAAGGCTATTCCGAGTTCTTTCAATAATTCCCTGGTCTTCCCACACCACCCGCACGTTGAGAGTGCAAACAGTACGACCTTTCCTGCATTTTTTCCATCAACATGTTCCATTTTCATAACATTCACCACGCCATAAGGTGTTCTTGCCAATTAGCATTGATAGAAGTAGTATATAAGGATTCATTGAGTGACTTGTAGTGCAGCTTTCGTGCTCATAGTTTTAAAATCGGATTTGTGACCATTTATACCCTCATTATCATGGGATGGGGGTCATTACGGTAACATGCAGTATTGTTCAGATTACTATTCCGGATAATCCCGTGTAAAATAAGTTCAGCCTGATTACAGGCACCCAAATAGATTGGGATTATCCGAAATAATTTACCATATGGCGATGGAATACTTGTAACAGAGGAAAATGCCGATGACCGATATAAAGACCGCTATAACGCTTGGCAATGCAAGCCTGAAGAAAAAGTTGAATACTATCCAGGGGCCGCTTGCGTATGAAGAGACTGCCTATCACCTGCCTGTTGCCTATGCCCTGACCGGTCGCCCGGTACATTCGTCACAGGAAGCACTCGAGGTATACCAGCTCACCAGTGAGAATCCTTTTGTTGCATGTGAGTCATTAATGGCCTTTTCTGAACAGGGTCCCGGTCGCGAACCTTCCCCCTATTCCGGGTTTATCGGGGATGCAGTGCTCAGGAAACTCGGGTATTCCCTTGTCGACGGGAGTATACTTGGTCTTGCCCTTGTCATCGGAACTCCAGGTAACGCCGATACGGCCTCGCGGATATGTCGTGAACTTCAGGAGAAATATATGCTCACCTTCCTTGCAGGAGACGTGGTGGCCTCTCTCTCGTCAGCATCTGTGAAACTTGGACTTGAATACAGGCTTATTCCTCTCGGTTCAACATCGGTCCATGGTGTGCATTTTGTAGATATCATTACCCGTGTTGCCCTGATGTTCGGCGGGGTAGTCCCCGGAGACCCGGGCAGGCTGCTTGCCTATGCAAACCAGCGTGCAAAGGCGGTTGCCATAGTATTTCCGGGTCTCGATAATGAAGGCATTGCATTGGTTGACGCTCTCCGCCTCCTTGGTATCCCTATCATTTCTCTTGGTGGATATGAGGGTGGCGAGTGGATCACTGCAGTCCCCCAGGACGCAGTCAGGGAAGGGATGGAAAGAAAAGGGATCAAGGTCACGGTCACGGCTATTCCGATCCCAATGTCCTGCTCCCCGGCATTTGAAGGCAAGAGCATAAGAAAAGAAGAGATGTATGTGGAATTCGGCGGGGGACGTTCTCCGGCCTTTGAGTTACTTCGTGTAAAACCAGCATCTGAAGTCACGGATGGCCTGATCCGTGTAGTCGGTCCGGAAATCGAATCTGTTAAGGAGGGTTCGGCTGTCCCGCTTGGTATTATCGTTGAGGTCGCCGGAAAATCAATGAAAAAGGACTTCGAACCTGTTTTAGAGCGGCGGATCCATAATTTTGTCAATTATGGTGAAGGTTCCTGGCATGTTGCACAACGTGATCTCATCTGGGTGCGGATATCAAAAGAAGCAGTTAAGAATGGAATAAAAATCGAGCATATCGGTAAGCTGATCGCGACCAAGTTCAGGATCGATTTCCCGGACCTCCTGGACGCCGTCCAGGTAACCATGGTGACAGATCTTAAGGCGGTTGAGGCAGGCAAAAAGGAAGCGGAGGCGATGTACGAGGAACGCGACAGGCGAATCCAGGGAATGAAAGATACCGATGTTGACTTATTCTATTCCTGCACGCTCTGCCAGACCTTTGCACCAAACCATGTCTGTATTATCACACCTGAAAGGCCCGCATTATGTGGTGCAATATCCTGGCTGGACGGAAAAATTGCCTATGAAATATCCCCTTCGGGAGCAAACCAGCCGGTAGAGAAAGGGGGTGTCATTGACCGGGATAAGGGCGAATTTGAAGGGGTGAACCGCTTTGTAAAGAAAGCCTCGCATGGCGAGGTTGAACGGTGTTCCCTTTACAGCATCATGGAATACCCTATGACCTGCTGCGGGTGCTTTGAGTGTATTGCGCTGATGCTCCCAGAAGTGAATGGTATCATGGTCGTGAACCGTGAATACAAGGGGGACACACCATCCGGGATGTCATTTTCCACGCTGGCCGGGACAATCGGGGGTGGAGCCCAGACACCGGGTTTTGCCGGAATCTCTAAAAATTACATCCTTTCTGACCGGTTTTTGCAGGATGAAGGGGGAATTGAACGACTTGTCTGGCTCCCCTCCCTGGTAAAAGAGGAACTGAAAGATCGGCTCGTTAAGAAACTGAATGAACTAGGTCATCCTGACCTGTTTGAAAAAATTGCCGATGATACGAAGGCGACGACCTTAGAGGAACTGATTGCATTTCTTGACGAAGTTCAGCACCCGTCGCTCACGATGAAACCGTTACTCTGAGGTGGTTGTTGATGGCAGAAAACAGCCCGGATCAGGGCGGAAAAATTGAATATATCGTCCTTGGTGCAACAAAGGCAGAAGGCGGAACAAGGTCGGTTTCATACCGTATAGGCGGTGAATCAGATCTTCCATTCATAGGGATGAAAACCGGGCAGGGCTCGATCCCTCTTGTGGCGTTTGAAATTTGTGATGACCCTGCATACTGGTCCACGATAGTGACTTCCTATGCTGGCGATCTCGTCACTGCTACCCAGGAATGGGCGGGGGCAGCTGAAAAACAATATGGGGCTGACCTTGTCCGGCTATACCTGACCAGTACAAAACGTCGCGGATTTGACGACTTCCCCTCAATTACCAAGGTAACTGAAGAAGTATTATCCAGTTCCGGACTTCCACTGATCATTGAAGGGAGCAATGAACCATCGATCGACTCAGAAGTATTCCAGAGGTGTGGTGAGGCCGGGCAGGGGGAACTCCTGCTCCTTGGTACAGCCGAGGCAGGGAGGTACCGTAGTGTTGCCGCTGCAGCGATGGCGTATAACCATTCCGTTGTAGCACAATCCCCAATTGACATCAATCTTGCAAAACAACTCAACATACTTCTCCGTGAAATCGGTGTTAAATCGGACCATATTATGATTGATCCGTATACAGGGTCGCTCGGATATGGGTTTGAGTATTCCTACTCCGTGATGGAACGGATCCGCTATGCCGCGTTAAAGGGGGATACAGATCTTGCCATGCCTATGATAACCTCTGCCAGCGACTCCCTCAGCGTTAAGGAAGTCAGGGAGGCAGATCCTGCTATCAGGGATGATGTTGCGGTAGCATGGGAATTTTATGCAGCGCTTTCCTCGGCTGTTGCGGGGTCTTCCATTGTGTGTGTGCGGCACCCGAAGACCGTTCCCCTGCTAAAAAAAGCGTTTCGTGAATTATGGGCAGGAAAAATGCCCGGGGAGGCCTGAAATCATGGCATTGAAAGCCCTTGATATCTATAAACTTCTGCCTAAAAAGAACTGCAAAGAGTGCGGGGACCCGACATGCCTGACATTTGCAATGAAACTTGCCAGCGGTAAGGGAGACGTGGAGAAATGCCCGTACCTCGATCTCAATGCAAAAAATATTCTCGGTGCATCAACACGTCCCCCCATCCAGCTGGTGAAAATCGGCGTTGGAGAACGGAGGTTTGCTGTAGGTGAGGAATTCGTGGTTTTCCGTCATGAAAAGACATTTTACCACCCGCCTGGCATCATGTTCCAGGTATCTGACCTCTGGCCGGCTGAAGCGATAGAATCCGTGACACGGAGAGTTGGATCAGAACATTTTGTGAGGGTAGGGACAGATCTAACCTTCTCCGGGGTTGCAATCACGAATGAAAGCGGAAACCCGGATATATTTGCGAAAGCGGTAGGTGTTGTTGAGGCAACAGGGACGCATATCCCCGAGGTATTAATGGCGTCCAACCCTGATGTGCAGGAAGAAGGCTTAAAAAAGTGCGGGAATTTCCGCCCTCTTATTTACTCCGCCACAAAAGAGACGTACAAACCGATGTGTGCCCTTGCAAAAAAATTCGGGTCTCCGCTTGTTGTGAGTGCAAAAGACCTTGAATCCCTGGGTGAGATGACGAAACTCTGTAACGCAGAGGGTATAACCGACCTCCTTCTTGACCTTTCGTTCCCGTCGCTCCGTGATTATATCCCTGCAGCAACCGAAATCCGGCAGAAATCGATCTCCCGTTCAGCACCTGAACTGGGTTATCCTGTCTTCCTTGATACTACACGGTACGAAATGCAGGATACGGCGCTCATTCTTGGAATTGACAAATATGCAGGCGTGATCGTTACCCCGGCACTCCCACCTGCGTCATCAGTGGCCGCCCTCACACTCCGCCAGAACATTTACACGGATCCGCAGAAACCGATCCAGATGAACCCCGGGATCTACCCGGTTGGTATCCCCGGAAAAGAATCCCCGGTACTGCTTACCGTAAATTTTTCCCTGACGTATTTCACCGTGCAGGGCTATCTGGAATCGAGCCGGGTTCCATGTTACATGCTCATCGTCGACACTGAGGGTTTGTCTGTTCTTACAGCGGTTGCAGCGGGGAAACTAAACGAAACCCTCGTCCGGGATTCGATTAAAAAATTCGATCTCGAAAATCTCGTATCGCACCGTAAGCTGATTATTCCTGGCTATGCATCGCCGCTTTCTGGTAAAATAGAAGAAGAGACCGGCTGGAAAGTCATGGTAGGGCCCCGGGATGCAGCGGAAATCGGTGATTACCTGGTAAAGGAGTGGAAAATCTAGATGCCATCAATCACATTCCTTCCAAGTTACCGGAAGATCACCGTGGATTCAGGGAGTACCATTCTCGATGCAATCCAGCGTGCCCAGATCCAGATGAATGTCGTCTGCGGCGGGCAGGGCAAGTGCGGGAAATGTATTGTCTATATAAAAAACGGCTCGGTGGAATTTGATCGTGAAAAATTTGGTAAATTTTTTACGGTAGCTGAACTTAACCTGGGTGCCTGTCTCGCCTGCCAGGCGGTTGTCAGGGATGACCTCCAGGTCATGATCCCGGAAAGTTCACTCATCCAGCAGCAGAAAATCCTGATGGAGTCCCTTGGGATCGAGACTCCCTTCCAGCCTTCTGTATGGAAATATTATGTGGAACTCTCCCCCCCGACACTGGAAGACCCGTCTCCTGACCTTACAAGGCTTGTGTGGGGGATCCAGAAGCAGGGTGGACCCGAGGCAGAAAAAATGTATGCACCACTGGACGTCCTCAGGGGGATGCCACGTGTCCTCCGTAACAGCGGGTGGCGGGTAACCGCAACACTTGCCCTTGTACCGGGCGGGTACCGGATCATTGACCTCGAGAAAGGAGACACAAGGTCGGAACTTTACGGTGTTGCCGTTGATCTGGGTACCACCACGGTAGTTGCGTATATCCGCAGCCTCGTAGATGGGCATGTTGTTGGTATCGCGTCAAATTATAACCGTCAGATCAGCTGTGGTGAGGACATCCTCTCGCGTGTGAATTTTGCAAGAAAGAACGGGCTTCCTAAACTGCAGGCGCTTGCTGCCGAGAGCATCAACCTCGCCATCACCTCTGCGGCAAATGGAGCCGGAATCGACAGGGAGGACATCTACGAGGTCGTCGTGGCAGGGAACACAATTATGACCCATATTCTGTTGGGTATTGACCCTGCGTACATGATCGAGGAGCCCTATGTTCCGGTGGTCCGGCGCTACCTGACTACCGCAGCACCAAGGCTGGGAATTGAAGTTGCGCAGGATGCGGCAGTTTTCTTATTCCCCGCCGTTTCTGATTTCATAGGTGGTGATATCATTGCTGATATCCTGGCATCCGGCATGGGTGAACGGGATGAAGTATCCCTTCTTGTGGATATCGGAACGAATTTTGAGGTGGTACTGGGGAACCGGGACTGGATGTTCTCGTGTGCCGGTGCTGCAGGGCCTGCCCTCGAGGGTGGGGAGGTCCTCTTTGGGATGAGAGCGAACCCTGGTGCGATTGAACGTATCACGATTGATCCGGTAACGCTGGAGCCCGAATTCCAGACCATAAACAGTGTTACACCGGTTGGGATATGCGGCTCCGGTTTGATCGATCTCCTTGCCGGCCTTCTTCAGGCCTGTGTAGTGGACAGGACCGGGCGTATCAATACCGGGATTATCCATCCCCGTATCAGGCAGGGCATCCATTACCCGGAATATGTTATTGCATGGAAAAAGGAAAGCGGTAATGACAAGGATATTGTCATTACCGAGAATGATATCAAGAACCTGATCATGAGTAAGGCATCGGTGCTTGCGGCATGCATTACCCTGATGAAAGAGGCCGGGATTACAAGAACCGAGATATCTACTATCTATTTTTCAGGGGCATTCGGGAATTATATCCACAAGGAAAATGCGATAATGATTGGGCTTATTCCTGAAGTCCCCATTGAGCAGATTAAAAATATCGGGAACGGGGCCGTTGAGGGCGCAAATATGGCATTGATCAACCGGAAAAAAAGAAAAACACTGGATGAAATTGCAAAGAATATCGCCTATATTGAATTGAACGCCGAGTCATCCTTTATGGACGAGTATACGGGCAGCGCGTTCCTGCCCCATACAGACCTCTCGTTATTCCCCCGTGTCCAGAAAATGCTCGAAGAGTGCCGCCTTAAAAAAATCCCCACGGGAGTGCCATAATGGCTGTTCACCTACCCTCACCGCGGAGTCTTGCGACCGGAGTCGGGAGCGTTCCCCATTCAGACCCTGTAAAAGCCTGTGATGAGGTAATCAGGATATTCCCGCAGTTACCGTATGCGCCTACCCTTCCGAACCGGGGACTCCTGGAAAATATCGTATTTTGTGATTCGGAACGCCTGCCCGGAAGCGTAATCCGGGAGGGGCGGCTCTTTGTTGACCGTGAGGCTGATCTTCCGGGTGAAATGGAACAGATTTACCTTGATTACATTGAGGAGAATTATTCCCCCTATGCTGTTGCACCGGAATATGCATCAGGCTTTCATGAATTTAAAAAGAGGTCGTTTCATTCACCCTTCGCACTGAAATGCCAGGTAACCGGACCCGTAACATTTGGTATGCAGGTGGTGGACGCAGAGAAACGTCCGGTGTATTACGACAGCCAGTATGCCGATGTCCTCTCGAAACTAATCGCTCTCCGTGCCCGTTGGCTTGAACAGTCACTTACCGGGATAGCTGGTGGAACTCATACCCTGGTGATGGTGAACGAACCGTACCTCGCAGCCCTTGGGTCATCGGTAGTACCGATAGACATGGATACAGTCAAATCAGGATGGCATGATATCGCTGTTCTGCTCAAGGGGAGCATCGGTATTCATTGCTGCAGTAATACAGACTGGAGTTTTATCTTTTCCCTTGACCCGGGTGTCGTATCATTCGATGCCTACGCGACGACGAAGGAATTTCTCCTGTATAAGGACGACCTTTTTACCTATCTCGAACATGGCGGGGTGGTCGCATGGGGTGTTGTGCCTGCAGACAACCGGGTTTTTTCCGGGGAAACCCCGGAATCACTGTATGAACGCTACATTCGCATCAGGAAAGAAGTGACCTCGTATATCCCTGAAAAATTATTCGATGCCCAGTCAATGATAACTCCCAGTTGTGGCATACGATTTGCCACTGAATCAGAATCGTGTAAAATTATGGAAACTGCCGCAATGATATCAGCCCGTGTAAGAGGGGAATCCAATTGATAAAAGGAGATAGAAGTGAATTTTTAGACCGTCCTGGCAGTTACGGGTGGTACCTGTGATCGTCCCGTATACCATTGCTGTCGTCGGGAAAGGGGGTACCGGGAAGACGAC
The DNA here is from genome assembly GCA_037137755.1 of Methanomicrobiales archaeon. GTDB lineage: Archaea > Halobacteriota > Methanomicrobia > Methanomicrobiales > Methanospirillaceae > CAIKOD01. Next base: position 16,194 of record JBAXJR010000006.1, read on the forward strand.
AATTAGTTCACTTCTTGTGCGGGCCCTTATCGGGCTTGGAAAATCTCCGGTCCTTGCCGTGGATGCTGACCCGAATGCAAATTTCAACGAGGCACTTGGAGTGGAGGTCCTTGAAAACCTGGGCGGGATGCGTGAGGATGCTTTTTCGAAGAGTATTCCTGCCGGGATGACCCGCATCGATTATATAAAGTTCCGGTTTTACCAGGTCCTTGTTGAGGACGACGGGTTTGACCTGATAGCGATGGGCCGGCCTGAGGGGACCGGGTGTTATTGCTTTGCAAATGACCTCCTCAAAACCTGTATGCGTCTTCTTGAGCGGGATTACCAGTTTATTATTATTGATTCTGAGGCGGGGATGGAACATATCAGCAGGGGCACTATCGGCATCCCTGACCTTCTCCTTATCGTGAGTGACCCTGGTGCACGAGGGCTCCGTACAGCCTCACGGATTATCGATATTGCCCTTGACCTTGGGATAAACCGCTCCGCCATGCACCTGGTTTTCAACAGGTATAAAAGTGGTGTTGCCCCGGCAGGGGTTTTTGAGGTTACCCCCCTCGCGGTAATCCCCTACGATCCTGCGGTAGAGGCTGCAGACCTTGCGGCGACACCAGTCTCCCAGATCCCGGACGGGAGTCCTGCGAGGGAAGCGGTAACGGAAATTGCAATGAAACTGGTCGGATTTGCCGATGAAAAAGAAAAGGAACGGGTAAAATAATTTCTAATTACATACCCTGACAGATCACATCCTCTTTCCAACCTTGATAAATCCGGGGTAGGTACGGATCATCCCTCCTATATTACCCTGTGATAATGGTATGGTGAACCGGGCATATCCATAAAATAGAACGGAATCATACGATTGGTATGGAATCCTCTGAACGGGAAGATTATCTCGAAGCAGTACTGGTGAGGCATCTTGCTGCCCGGATCCCACCTTCCGTCAAAGATGTCGCGGAAGACCTGTCATTGGGGGAGAATACCGTATCCGCGGACTTAAAAAGTCTTGAAAATCTGGGGGACCTTGTTTTCGATGAAAAAGGGACTATCCGCCTCACGGTTCATGGACAAAGTACAGCAGAGCGTGTACTGAAAAAACATCGTGTCCTCCAATGCTTTCTAGGGGAGATCCTTGGGATGGAGGAGCATGCTGCCTCTGATGAGGCGTGTGTACTAGAGCACACCATATCCGATAGTGCTATCAACAGGATAGGCAACTACGTGAAAAAAGCCGGGTCCCGTAGAGGCCGGTATAGGAAAAATACCCCCCTTTCCAGGCTAACGAACAATACTAATCCGAAACCCCCCGACCTATGCTTAATGCCTGGAATACATAAGGCACCCCCCACGGGACCAAATACCGGTCTGATGTTTGGTTCTCTTATCGATGCGACGGAATCCATACCCCTGACCGTCATGGGGATCACGGGAGGTGAATATCTTCACCGCTTAATCGACCTCGGGGTGATTCCCGGGGAAGTGGTTATTTTAAAGAGGAAACTGCATAACAACGCAGTAGTCCTCCAGGTTAAGGAGTGCGATATCGCGTTATCACCTGAGATTGCAGGGACCATTCTTGTGGAGAAAATATAAATGAAGATCGGGCTTATCGGAAATCCGAATGTCGGGAAATCCCTGATCTTCAACCAGTTAACCGGGCTCGGTGTAGAGGTAAGTAATTATCCCGGTACGACGGTCGGGGTCGAAAAGGGACATGTCTGTTACCAGCGTGAAAAATTTGAAATCTGCGACCTTCCAGGCATTTATTCGCTGGACGGGGATTCAGGCGAAGAGAAACTTGTTAATGGCATGCTGGAGCGTCATGAACTTGACCTGGTAATTGCAATACTGGATGCTGTCCACCTTGAAAGAAACCTGTACCTGTTTCTGCAGGTGGCGGAATATAACCTGCCGCTGCTTGTTGTCCTGAACATGGTGGACGAGGCAGAAAAATTCGGTATATCTGTAGACTCCACAGAATTATCGAAAATTCTTGGTTGCCCGGTCATTATGACCGCTGCTATTCACGGGAGAGGGACTGGCCTGATTCTCCCTTCTGCACTCAGTTCTGCATGCCCTGCAACCGTTACCGTTGCATACGACCACCATATCGAGGCTGCTGTCAGAAGCATTATGGGGAATTTCCCTGTCTCAAGACCGGCAGCCATCCGGTCACTCGAAGGAATTGGGACTGACCAGGAAATACTTGACACATCTGCCGCAATTGCGAACGAGATTGAAAACCGGCACAAGATGTCCCCGCGCCAGATAATCTCTGCAAACCGTCACCATTTTGCGGAACAGGTAGCAGACCGTGTGATTACCATCCGGCAGAAAAAGCCCGGATATGACCTTGACCAGCTCCTCACAAAGGGGATCCCGGGTATCCCTATCATGGTGGCCATACTTATCGGAATACTGCTCGTTGTTTTCACCCTTGGGTCATGGCTTGAAGGGATTATTGTTGCCCTTTTCACAACCTACCTAGTTGAGCCGCTCCTCACACTCGGTCTGCCGCCTCTCCTGCAGCAGGTGTCAATATCTGTACTACTTGGACTCCAGGCAGGTATTGGGATCGCATTCCCCTTTATTTTCACATTCTATATTTTCATATCTGTTTTAGAGGACTCTGGTTACCTGACAAGGGCCGCATTCCTGGCAGACCAGGCAATGCATAGGGTCGGCCTGCACGGCCAGGCAATAATCCCCATGATTCTCGGATTTGGTTGCACTGTGCCGGCAGTGATGAGCCTCCGATTGCTGGCATCACGACGTGAGCGTTTTATCGCCTCCTTTCTCGTGACCATGATTCCCTGCTCTGCAAGGACCGTGATTATCGCCGGGGTAGTCGCAACATTTGTGGGTATTTGGTGGGCCCTTTCAATTTACCTGATAGTGTTCATCCTGGTAGTACTTACCGGGCTGTTTCTCTCCCGGATTACACCCGGAGAGCGATTTGGTATGATAATGGAAATGGCGCCTCTAAGGGCGCCACAGGCAGCGAATGTAGTAAAAAAGTCCTGGATGAAAATCTCTGAATTTCTCACCATTGCGATGCCACTCCTGATAATAAGCAGTATTATTCTCGGTTTGCTTCAGTATTTCGGAATAATAACCGCATTTCAGAATTTTATTGCGCCGTTTTCAACCATGGTACTGGGACTTCCCGCGTATGCAACGACGGCCCTTATGTTCGGGATCCTTCGGAAGGAGATGGCACTTGGCGCATTGGTTGTCCTTGCCGGTACCCCTGCACTGAATACGGTAATGACGCAGGTACAGCTGTATACCTGGGCAATAATCAGTGTCCTTTTTGTTCCATGTATATCAACGATTGCCGTGCTTTACCGACAGGTGGGGTTAAAGACCGTTGTCTTTGTGACGACCTACACGGTGATTCTCGGGATAGCCATTGGTGCATGTATCAACCTGGCCTTTCCCTGATCACCGGGGACATCACCATCCTGTTTTTTTATCTGTATACCCCGCAGCTTGCTGCGGGGAGAAGGAAGACGATCTAGGATTACGGTGAACCAATGACGATGCAGTCAAAAGAACAACCAGGCGGCTGTCCGAATCATGCCCTGTTGTTTGCAGCGGGGTGCACTGACGCATTTTGACTACCATAAATTTTAAACCCCATTGTGCGGAGGGTATCCGGTATATCGTTCCAATCCGGCTCCTTCCTGGAAATTGAAAAATAATCCGATCATACAATATCCGGCTGATTACATGCAAGCTGGACACGGGTGTCTGTCTTCCAGAGGATAATCTCATTGACGAACCTGTATTGAGGCCTTTCTTCTTCCGTAATCCATGGCTGCAAAGAGTTTTTTTCGGGTGATTTTATCCCTGCTCTTTATCGTTATCCGGACTCATTTTATTCCGGGAAAAAACCCTGATAAATTTCCCAGTCCTGTCAATTATCCAAAGCCCGCATTTTAAGACTGTCACTTTCGCACCCAGGGTTCCCCCTTCCAGTGATTCGGAAACTTCTTTCAATCCTGCCCGGACCGGCAGGTTCTGGGGGCAGATTTTTTCACATTTTCCACAATCCATGCAGAGTCCTGCATATGATCGGTCCCCGGTTATTCCTCCATGCCGGGTGAGATAACGGAATGCGTATTCACGACGGTTTCCAAACATTGAAGCCGCGTTATAGAGGGCAAAACATTCAGGTATATTTACACCGGCGGGGCATGGCAGACAATAACCGCAACCGGTGCATCCAACCTTCATCAGCCGGGTGTATGTATCCCTGACCCTTGCAATAAGGGCAAGCTCTCCGGGAGCCAGGGAACATGGTTCTGCCTCACCTGCAATCTTTACATTCTCCTTGATGTGGGACTCCTGGTTCATTCCCGAAAGGACAACGGTCACCTCCGGGTGGTCCCAGACAAACCTGAGCCCCCATTCCACAGGAGTCCGCCGGACCGGAGCTTCTTTCCAGATCTCCTCTACCTGGGTCGGGACCTGTCCTGCAAGGTTGCCACCGCGGAGAGGCTCCATGACCATCACGGCAAGGCGTTTTGATGCAGCATATTTCAGCCCTTTTGTCCCTGCCTGGTTCAGCTCGTCGAGGTAATTATATTGGACCTGGCAGAATTCCCAGTCATATGCATCTACAATTGTCCGGAAGGTATCCAGATTGCCATGAAATGAAAATCCAGCGTTCATAATTTTACCTGACTGTTTTGCATGATCAAGAAATTCAAGCACTCCAAGATGAAGCATGGCCTCCCAGTTCTCCTTTGCAAGGCTGTGAAGGAGATAATAATCAATATGACTCGTTTTGAGTTTCACCAGCTGGCCATCAAGAATATGGTCCATGTCCTTTCTGTTTATGACAGACCAGGGTGGTAACTTGGTAGCAATCCGGACTTTCTCACGGTACCCGTCAGCAAGCGCACGAGCAAGCAGGTGCTCACTCCGGCCGAGGTGGTATGCAGGTGCTGTATCAAGATAATTGACCCCGTTATCAATCGCGTAACGTATCTGGCGGATTGCCCGTTCTTCATCGATACCATGGGTCCGGGTCAAAGGCAGGCGCATACAGCCAAAGCCAAGTATCGATAAGGTATCGCCGGTCTTTGGAACAGTCCGGTACAGCATTGTTTCTCCCTTTTTTCGTTTTTCGTGAATATTCAGGCAAATCTCTTTGACGACCTGCAATAACAATGAATCCCTGTAAACCTGTTGCCGCTGTATCGTACCATTGCTATGTTCTTTAAAAAAGATACGGCGGTGGAAGCCTGAGGTTCCAGGAAATCATGCGAACATAGCACCGAACGTGCTAATCATCCGCTGCCGGTCAAAGTCGGCTTCAACTTTTTCAATGGCTGCCAGGAGGTCCTCCTGGGTAACGTGATCATGTTCTTTCCGTATGGCAAACATCCCTGCTTCCATCACAACGGCCCTGAGGTCAGCCCCGTTTTTACCCTCAGTCAGCCGGGCTACTTCAGAAAGTCTCACCGATTCATCGAGATTCATATCGCGTACATGGACATTCAGGATCGCGAGTCTTCCGGTAGCGTCCGGGAGTGGGATCTCGATTATGCGATCGAAACGACCGGGCCTGAGCAGTGCACGGTCAAGGATGTCAATCCTGTTCGTCGCCCCGATGATCTTTACATCACCCCGGCGTTCAAAACCATCCATCCCTGCCAGGAGTTGCATAAGTGTCCGTTGCACCTCGCGGTCTCCTGATGTTGTTGCCTCTGTCCGGGATGCCCCGATTGCGTCGATCTCATCGATAAAGATGATTGTCGGTGACTTTTGTTTCGCCAGTTCGAACAACTCGCGGACAAGCCTGGCCCCTTCACCAATGTACTTCTGTACAAGCTCTGAACCGACAACACGCAGGAAATGGGCATTCGTTTCATGTGCAACTGCACGTGCAAGAAGAGTTTTTCCTGTCCCCGGCGGTCCATGGAGAAGAACTCCTTTTGGCGGATCTATCCCTATTTTCTCGAACAGGTCGGGTCGTTTCAGGGGAAGTTCAACGGCTTCCTTGATCTCAGTAATCTGTTGCTCAAGGCCCCCGATATCGCCGTAACTTTCCGTCGGGGTCTCCACGATTTCCATCCCGTAAACCTGCGAATCGAAGCTGCTTGGCAGGATATCGACGACTGCAAGTGACTGCTGGTTGAGGGTGCATCTCGAACCCGGCTTGAGTTTTTCCTGGTCGATGCACAACGAGCTCCTTACAAGAAAACGAGGGCCTGCACTGCTCCGCACGATTACCCTGTTATTATCAATTATATCGGTAATTGTCCCGACGACAAGCGGAGGGCTCCGGAGTTGCTCAATCTCGCTCTTTAATTTCCTGACCTCCCGCTCGTATCGGATTTTCTGGGTCTCAATATATCGTTTATCTGATTCAATCTGGCGCAACTGCTCGCGTAGCTCAAGGTTGCGTGATTCCATGCTTGTTACCCGTTCCAGCAGGTACCGGTATAATTCTTCCGGGTTTTGCGGCTCCGGCGGCTGGCGGGCAGTCTCTGCCATCTGTTTGCCTCAAATAGATATATAGGGAAAAATGACTATAAAGATGTTTGCGACTATGCAGTGCGAATTATGTGGTGCAAATGCACGCGCTTTGAAAAATGTAAGGATCGAGAGCGCGGAGCTCAGGGTATGTCCCCAGTGCGAACATTATGGTGTTGAAGTCCAGCAGCCTAACAGGACTACCCCAAGGCCGGGAACAGGACGCCGGCCGGCAAATGCTCCCCCGGTACCCCATCCCGTAACAAAGACACGACGTGATATGTTTGATATGATAGAGGGGGAAATTGTCGACGATTATGGCGAAAGGATTAAGCATGCCCGTATGCAGAGAGGCTGGTCCCAAAAAGATCTCGCCATGGAGCTGAAAGTCAGGGAACTTTTAATTAAAAAGATTGAAAATGGAGACCTGATCCCTGAAGATGATGTGCGTCGGGCGCTTGAAAAAACACTTGAGATCCGCCTCCTTGATATCCCGGAAGATGAGAGTGAAAGGAAAAAAACCGGGAATATCGTACCTACGCTGGGGGATGTCATCTCTATAAAAAAGGGTAAAAAATAAGCCTGTTTTCATTTTTTTGATAAATGGTTGCGGGGACCAGGCAAATCCCCATTCAGAACCGGACTTCAAACAATTTCCCGGAAATTTTCAATATTCTAACCACTTTATTTAAATACTGGTAATGCTCATCTAAAATGTAATGTGTGGTGAATGTTTTTTTGCCCGTGAATGTTTTTATCACGACCAGCAGAGCACATACACGATGCATGAAATCCTGTAGTCCTGTGCAGGGACTCTGTTTTAACCAAGTTATTCAACGAGCAGCTGCTGTAAACAACACATCAGCAGTTCCTGGTTATTATCGTTATATCTTTAGTTTTAGGTATCTCCCATACTGAACGGACAATCTTTAACCGTTTGGGCAGGGGAGGAGGATTACTATGAGAGGGAAAGATATTCGTCTTGAACGCATCATGAACCGTAACACAAGGAAGACCATCATAGTCCCGATGGACCATGGTGTCACGAACGGGCCGATAGATGGCCTGATCGATCTTGGCAACGCAGTCGACCAGGTAGCGGAAGGGGGGGCCAATGCGGTGCTGGGGCATATGGGCCTTGCATTATACGGCCACCGGAAAACCGGCCGTGATATCGGGCTCATCCTGCATCTCTCGGCAAGCACGTCGATCGGACCTGACCCCAATGAAAAAGTGCTGATCAATACGGTCCAGAACGCGTTGAAAATGGGGGCCGATGCAGTATCAATGCATGTTAACATCGGGGCCGATTCAGAGGCCGTAATGCTTTCAGACCTTGGAAAAATTGCAGTGGACTGCATGGAATGGGGTATGCCGCTTCTGGCAATGATGTACCCGAGGGGAAGGAAGATCACCGATGAACATGATGTGGACCAGGTAAAGCTTGCAGCAAGGGTGGCTGCTGAGCTTGGGGCAGATATTGTAAAAACCGTTTACACGGGAGACCCTGACAGCTTCCGTGAAGTTACCCGGGGTTGCCCGGTGCCCGTTGTAGTTGCGGGCGGTCAGAAAACCGACGACCGTGCAACACTAGAACTGATTGAGGGTGCAATGGAAGGTGGTGCAGCAGGTCTCTCGATAGGCAGGAACGCGTTCCAGCACCGGACCCCCGCCCGTTTTGTCTACGCGGCTGCGTTAATCGTCCACGAACGGAAAAGCGTTGATGAAGCCCTGAAGTCACTTGTTTAAGTGAAAAACCGGGTGTGCATAAAAAGAGGAAAATTCCAAAAAACAGGCTGGAATCAGTAACTGAAAATTAAAAGGAGTGAAAAGACATCATGATTGGCAAGGATATCAGGATAGAAAGGATAATGGACAGGAATACCGGAAGGGCGGTCATTGTACCGATGGACCACGGGTTTACCCTCGGGCAGATTGACGGGCTTCTTGACATGACGAAGATAATATCCGAGGTCTCGGAGGGCGGGGCGAATGCTATCGTACTTCATAAAGGCCTTGTAAAACGTGGTCACCGGAAACGAGGGCGGGATATCGGGCTTATTGTTCATCTCTCGGCAAGTACTTCCTTAAATCCTGATCCGAATGATAAGGTCCTCGTCTGCACCGTGGAAGAGGCTGTAGCCCTTGGGGCTGACGGGGTATCGATCCACATTAACCTCGGGGCCCCACAGGAATCGAGAATGATCGAGTCTGCAGGAAAGATCGTAAAAGACTGTAACCGCTGGGGTATGCCCCTGCTCGTCATGATTTACCCAAGAGGGAAGGGTATCGATCCCAATTCACCGCAGGCTATCGGGCACTGTGTCCGGGTAGCTGAAGAACTCGGGGCAGACCTGATCAAGACAAATTACCCCGGAGACCCTGTCTCATTCAAAAAAATCACCGATGCCTGCTCAGTCCCGGTACTGGTTGCAGGTGGTGAGAAGATGGGTGACCTTGAGTCCCTCCGGATGATCCGTGAATCGATCCATGCAGGCGGTGCTGGTGTTTGTGTCGGCCGTAATGCGTTCCAGAGGGAGTCACCAGGAGCTTTCGTGAAAGCACTTGGACTTGTAGTCCATGGTAACCTGGAACCCGGCCTCGCACTGGAGCGTTCCGGATGAAAGAGTTCTGGGTGGACTGCAGGCCCTGGAACAAAGGTATTGCTACAACGGCAATTGAAAGCGGGGCTGACACCCTTGTTCTTGACCATGCCAAATCCGGTCGCGAACTGGGGAGGGTCCGCACCGCCGCACCGGACGGGGATCTTGTCCCCGAAAGGGATGTATTCACCTGCAGGATAAGGGATAAGGCGAGTGAAACCGAGGCAGTTACCCTCTCAAAAAAAGGATACGTCATTGTTGAAACCGAAGACTGGAATGTAATCCCGCTCGAGAACCTTGTTTCGATGTCAGATCGCATCATTGCACTTGTGGATGACCTTGATTCAGCAGAAATAGCCCTGAACGTACTTGAAAAGGGGGTCTGCGGGATTCTTCTATCCACAACGGACCCTGCTGTAGTCAGGAAGGTCGCATCACTTCTCACATCCGGCACTCCCCCGGTTGAAATAGTTCCCCTGGCAATCACCAGGATAATCCCTGCCGGTATGGGTGACCGCGTCTGTGTCGATACCTGCTCGTTATTGTCTGACAGTGAAGGGATGCTTATTGGCAATACTTCAGCTGGTGCATTCCTGGTCCACGCAGAAACGCTTGAAAACCCATATGTTGCACCACGACCATTCCGTGTAAATGCCGGGGCGGTTCATGCCTATGCCACAATGCCCGGCGGAAAAACCGCATACCTGTCTGACTTAAAGGCCGGAGACCGGGTACTTATTTCGGATTCTCGGGGAAATACCAAAGAAGCAACAGTAGGGAGAGTAAAAATTGAACTCCGTCCGCTCCTGCTCATCGAAGCCGAGTACCAGGGAAGAAAAGTGAGCGCAGTCCTTCAGAATGCTGAAACAATCCGCCTCGTGCGCGAAGATGGAAGTGCCTGCTCTGTTGCGGCCTTAAAAACCGGTGATGTTGTGATGGGATCTGTCACAGATAGTGGTCGTCATTTCGGTGTTGCCGTGAAAGAACATATTATTGAAAAATGAATATGGGATGTACCATGGTTATGAAAGAAAACCTGTTTTGTTGTTCCGGGAATAAATCACGGGGCCCGCAACGATGAAGGCAGGTATTATCGGGGGGACCGGAAAGATGGGGCACCTGTTTTCCGGGGTGTTTGAACGGGCAGGATACGAGGTGGCATGTTCCGGGAGGAATACGCGGGTTACCGCCATGGATATCGTAGCGGAATCTCACCTGGTTATCGTATCTGTTCCCATCCATAGTACTGCAGAAGTTATCCGGACTATCTCCCCATACCTTAAGGCATCACAGGTTGTTTGCGATCTTACCTCGCTTAAGGTATTCCCTGTCAGGGAGATGCTCTGTTCAAAGGCGGAAGTCATCGGGCTTCACCCGATGTTCGGCCCATCTGTCAGGACCATGGAACAACAAACAATAATTGTTACTCCTGCACGTTGCAGCAATGAGAATCTCATCCGGCTGACCGGTATCTTTGAGCGCGAAGGCGCAAGGATTACGATAACCACTCCTGAGGCACATGACCGGATGATGGCGGTTGTCCAGGGGCTTACCCATTTCGTCACCCTCAGCATGGCAGAGACCATGCGGAGAATCGGTATTACACCAGCCGATACCGAACCGTTTATGAGTCCGGTTTACCAGATAGAGTCGTGCCTGGCGGGACGGCTCCTGTCGCAGGACCCGGAGTTATATGCAGATATGCTCAGGATGAACCCCTACGTGCCAGCAGTTCTCGAAGCATGTGAGCAGGCAGTCCGCGATGTGAAAAATACCGTGTTATCCGGAGAAACTGGCTTGTTTGAACAGCTTTTTACCCGTGATAGTGAACATTTCGGGGATTATTGCAGCGCTGCATCATCCCTATCCGATTCCCTGATCGAAGCGATGGTGAAACGATGACCTTTTTTGCACTTGGTCCGGAGGGGACGTTCAGCCATGAACTTGCATGTAAATTAGTACCACCTGGAGAAGTCCGGCTTCTCCCAGCCATCGGTACGGTACTTTCAACCGTAGAACAGGGCCTGGGAGACGGGGTAATCCCTGTTGAGAATAGCGAAGCAGGCGGGGTTGGGCCGGCGCTGGACGGGCTTTTACGGTACAATGTTTTCGTAACGGGGGAAATATATATTGAAGTCCACCATTTGCTCGCATCCTTTCTTCCTGTGGATAAGATTTCGGTGATCTATGCCCATCCCCAGACCAGCGAGCAATGCAGCGAATTTCTCGATAACCTTGGTATCGAGATAATCCCGACAAAAAGTAATGCAGCGAGTGCCATCGAACTGCTGGATAACCGGAGGGGTGCGGCCATTGTATCAAAAAAGATTTCAGAGATCTATAATCTTCCTGTAATTCACTCCAATATAGAGAATAACCCTCACAATGTCACCCGGTTTTTCAGGATTTCAGACCAGGCGCTGCATGAATCCAATCCGGAAAAGTGCAGTATCGTTGTTGATCCGGCAACCGACCGCCCCGGACTTCTCTACGAACTGCTTGGGGTGTTCGGAAGACGTAACATTAACCTCTGCAGGATCGAGTCCCGTCCATCGAAACGAGGTATGGGAAGCTATGTTTTTTTCATTGACATAACGACCTCCCCCGGTTACCGGGAATCCCTTGCTGAGCTCGAAGGGTTGACGGAAATAAGGCGGCTTGGCTGTTATAACCGGCTGGAGGTGAACCTGTGAATATTACCCTTCCGAAGATGAAGGAGTGCGAGTTCCGTGTTGCTGCCCCACCTTCAAAAAGTTATACCCACAGGGCCCTCATTATTGCGGCAATGGCTCATGGCGTTTCTGAGATAAAAAATCCCCTTGATTCAGGAGATACCCGGGTCACCTGCCGGGCACTCCGGGCACTGGGAGTAGAAATAAGCGAGCTACCGGGACTAATCAGGGTCAGTGGTTGTTCTGGTGAGTTCTCCTCCGAAAAAATGATGACCCTCGATATGGAAAACTCTGGTACCAGTTTCCGGCTCCTGATGGCATCTGCATTGTTATGCGACCAACCGGTAATTCTTACCGGCAGTTCCCGGATGCAGGAGCGCCCCGTCGGTCATCTTGTGGAAGCACTCAATTCTATTGGTGGCCGTATCAGGTATCTTTCAAATACAGGGTACCCTCCGGTCCTCATTGAAGGTACGATCCAGGGCGGGGCGGTTTCGATACCAGGCTCTATCAGCAGCCAATTTATTTCGGCACTTATGATCCCGGCGCCTTATGCCGCATCTGATCTCGAAGTCAGGGTTACCGGGGAGATAGCATCACGGTCATACCTGGATATTACTGCCGACTGCATGGAAGGATTCGGTGTGAAACCTGGAAGGGAGGGATACCACCGGTTCATGATCAGGTCAGGAAACGGCTACGAAGGCCGGAACTATACCATCGAAGGGGATTATTCGTCAGCATCATATTTCTTTGCAATTGCTGCAGTTACCGGGGGTAGGGTTGAAGTATCGGGTCTTAATCCCGGATCTGTGCAGGGTGACCGGATGTTTGTCGAAGCGCTGGGCGGAATGGGGTGCACGGTTTCGTACCAGGCAGATAGTATCCGGGTTGAGAGGACCGGAGATCTTACGGGAATTACGATGGATATGTCTTCATCTCCTGACACGGTACAGACACTTTGTATGGTTGCAGCCATTGCGTCAACGCCGTCAAAAATCACGGGGATCTCCCACCTGAAGTACAAGGAGAGTGACCGACTCAAGACAACGGTTGACCTCCTGAACGGGCTCGGGGGTAACGCACACATGACCGACAACGGGATTAGTATCATACCGGTTCCGCTTCATGGCGGAGTTATTGACCCGGGTGATGACCACCGGACTGCAATGAGTGCTGCAGTACTGGCACTTTCACGCGGGGATATCACTATTAAAAATGCAGAATGTGTGGACAAGTCGTTTCCCCATTTTTTTGACATTATCAGGGGGATTGTTCCGGAATGATGAGGTATGAGATATCGATGAGGAAGAGATCTGCATGGTAAGAATTATTCTCACGGGGTTCCGGGGGACAGGTAAGACAAGGGTGGGGGAACTCCTTGCCCATATGCTCAATGTTCCGTTTCTTGATACTGATACCCTGATCGAGAAACGTGTAGGAATGACAATATATGAGATATTCCAGAAGTACGGGGAGGAATATTTCCGGAAGAAGGAATGTGAAACCATCGCCTCTCTTGTTCTGACCGATTCTGTGGTCAGTACTGGCGGAGGGGCAATAATGGACCCGTCAAACGTGGCCGCCCTCAGGCAGGGAAGCACGATATTCCTTCTCACAGCTGATGACCGTACCATTGAACAGAGGATCGCGCGCACGGAACGTCCTGCCCTGACCCGGCTTCCACTCAGGGAAGAAATCCATGAGCTCCAGGCAATCAGGAGGCCTTCTTACATCGCAGCAGCAGACTTTTGCATCAATACAACGCGTAAAAATGCAAATGAGACAGCACTGGTCATACGGCATATCCTGGCAGAGGGGACCACCACCGGCAAGGATGCTGCCGGGTTCCTGTCATTTGTTCGGAAAACAGAAATTTCCCGGGATGAAACTGAGGCGCTTGAAAGCGCTCTTATCTCTCCCGGCCACGACCCCCTCACGCGGGTCTATGCAGTTGCGGGAAACCCCTGCAACCATAGTCTGTCCCCTGTCCTGTTCAACCGGCTGTTCTCCCAATATCGCATGAATTGCCATTACACAAGGTTATGCTGGCCGGATTTCGGGGAAATCATCCGGGAGGCAAAAAAAACCGACATCAGGGGTCTATCCGTTACCATCCCCTATAAAACCGAAGCCCTGGTCAGTCTCGATGAAGCTGATGAGCACGTAAAAGCAATCGGGGCGGTAAACACTCTCGTTATGTGCGAAGACACTACCTTTGGGTTTAATACTGACTGGATCGGAATTCGTGACCCGTTAAGTCACATGGCAGGGTCACGGGCAGCCGTGATTGGGGCAGGGGGAGCCGCCGCTGCAGCTGTATATGCATTACAATCCCTCGACATGGATGTTACGATCCTTGCCCGGACACCTGCGAAAGCAAATGAACTATCAGAAAGGTTTTCCGTCCCGGTCAAACCTTTGTCGGGATTTTCAGAAGTGGATCCTGATGTTGTCATCAACGCAACCCCCGTAGGGATGGGGGATGACTCGCGTTCACCCGTCAACGTGTCCCTGCTGAAACGAGGTATGACCGTTTATGATCTCGTCTATACCCCGGCAGACACCCCTCTCCTCGTAGCAGCCCGCAAAGCAGGTTGTATAACAATACCCGGGACAGAAATGTTTGTGCGCCAGGCCTGTGCCCAGTTCCGCTGTTTCACCGGTATTGAGGTGCTCCCAGCGGTGGTCCGGGGGTATGTTATATGAACCGGGTAACTGGATTTTCTTCCTCTGCAGGGTGTATCGGCCCGGGTAAGAGGTGTTTTAGGTGAACACATTTGGTAATAATTTCCGCTGCACTACGTTCGGCGAAAGCCATGGGAAAGCGCTTGGTGTTATAATCGATGGATGTCCGCCAGGGATCCCGCTGGCCGAATCAGATATCCAGCCACTCCTTGACAGGCGACGTCCCGGCCAGTCTGACCTGACAACGCAGAGAAAGGAGGAGGACCGCGTCGAGATACTTTCCGGGTTATTCGAGGGAAAGACTACCGGCACACCGATTGCCCTTGTCATCCGGAACAAGGATATGAAAAATGAAGACTATCTTCACCTGAAAGATGTGTTCAGGCCCGGGCATGCAGATTTTACCTACCAGGTAAAATATGGCATCCGGGATTTCAGGGGCGGTGGACGGAGTTCCGGGAGAGAGACAATTTCCCGCGTGGCGGCGGGTGCCGTCGCAATGAAATTGCTTGGATATGCCGGGGTATCTATAACAGGGCGGGTCATTGAAGTCCATGGAAAAAATATTCCTGCTGAAATGGAAGCAGAGATCAGGGCTGCCAGGGACTCAGGAAATTCCGTTGGGGGAATTGTCGAGGTCGTTGCCAAAGGTACACCTCCGGGTATCGGGGACCCGGTATCAGGGAAACTTGATGCTGCAATTGCCCATGCCATGATGGGTATCGGATCAGTGAAAGGTGTTGAGATTGGTGAAGGGTTCCGTGCAGCTGGGTTGTTAGGGAGTGAAAATAACGATGAAATGACCACTGAAGGGTTTTCAACCAACCATGCAGGTGGTATTCTTGGTGGTATCAGCACGGGGGCAGATATTATCGTCCGCATCGCTGTAAAACCGACACCGTCAATTTCCAGGGAACAAAAGACAGTAACGGTAACCGGCACGCCTGCAACGATTTCGGTTCAGGGGAGGCACGATCCCTGTATAGCGCCACGGATTGTCCCGGTTGCAGAGGCGATGATCGCGCTGGTGCTTGTAGACTGCCTCCTTGAACAGCTGAAGTATTCAGGATTCCAGGCCTTCATGAAGAATAACCATGCCTGATTATCCTTCTTTTTGGTTAATCCAGAAATGGAAATTCATCGAAAACTGGACTGGGATGGCAGAATGTGCCATTCCTGCGTGTTTTATTTATGGCATAGGTTGATGATTTACCGTCCCGTTTACAGTTAGAAGACGGGCATAAATTTCCCGAAGGTCGCTGATATGATACTGGCCCGCTGCTGTAGGTTCACCTGCATGCGCGAATATCCAATCTGAACCAAATAGAGGGAGAACAGGGCGCATATGCCGGAACTGTTCGCCCATGATGCTCGTGATAACAGGTTTTGTTGCATGGAGCGTGAAAGAAAGGAATATGATCATATCATGTTCATCCGATGGTGTAACGACAATTTTTGGGATGTCTCCGTATTCGCGAAGTGCGTCATCAACTGCAGCCAGTTCCTGGATTGACGGCATACTTTTCATGTGATATGAGGCGATGATGCCAATCCCCTGCTCTCTGACAGACCGGGCATGAGTGGAGAACTGTTGTTCAATATCTATATAGGACGCATAGGGGAGAAGCGGCGCTATCATTTCGATCCAGCGGTCACAAGAGCCGAAAAATGACCCTCCTTCCTGTTCACTCCGAAGAGTCAGGATTAATGGAATTTCTGTCTTCGTATACCATTCCTGGACGGTTCCGGGGATGTCCCCTTGCAACAGGTCAAGACGTACTTCAATCAGGTCTGGATTATACTGGAGCAGATTAGTCTCCCCAGGTCGCTTACCGGTTGATACAACAATTTTCATCGTCCGGGTACCTCCCGATAACATATTCCCCCGAAGTTCTTATATCTTAATAGCCAGCATGACCGGACCGGGCGCTTCTACAGGGATCCTATTCAGGGACTGCGTTATAGCGCTGTTCATCGGAGGGATAGCGCCGTTTATTGCCGGATTTTTCTTCACGGTCCCACCAGGGGCAGTCCTGGCCCTGATGTCTGCGACGTTGATACTTGAGTATGGGGCCGTGTTCATCGGTACTGCGCTTGGGATGGATAATGCCATTACATTTATCATTGTTTCACTGGTAGCTACCGGAATGATCTTCTTCCAGTTATCGTTATTTGACCATGTAGGAAAAAGTTCTCCACGGGTGGCGCGGTTTCTTGAACGGGTACGCAGCAAATACGGGTCATCACCGGTTATTAAAAAATACGGTGTCTTTGCCCTTGTCCCCGGGATGCTGGTTGTCGGGTTTTATGCCTGCCCTGCAGTAACCTGGCTTCTAGGATGGGAGCGAAAGATCGCATTCAGTGTAATGGTGGGGACATTCTGTGCAGCTTCAGCGTTCCTGCTCCCGGTAAGTGAAGGATTCATTCACTGGATAGCAGGACTTGCCAGTTGATCTCTATCGTAACAGGTGAGGGGTACCACATGAAAAAACAGCATTAAGAACACGGTTTACCTAATTCTTATCTCAGGTGCACAATGTTCTCGGAGACCGGATGCTATGTTATTACCTGATTCACCAGGGTTGAAGGGGCCGGGGTTTGGCAGATGAAGGTCCCGGAACTCCTGGCTCCCGCAGGGTCGCCAGAATCACTCGTAGCCGCAATCGATGCAGGTGCTGACGCTGTATATCTTGGCGGGAACCGTTTCAGTGCCAGGAATTATGCCGAAAATTTTAACCCTGCAACAATTGCAGATGCGGTCCGGTATGCACATCTACGCGGTGTTAAGGTCTATGTCACGGTCAATACGCTGGTCCATGACTCCGAACTTACCGATACGGCTGCATTTATATTGTCTTTGTATCAGGCAGGCATCGATGCCATTCTTGTACAGGACACCGGGGTCGCTTCAGTTGCCCGGGAGGTAGCTCCCGGACTTCCTCTGCATGCCTCAACACAAATGACTATCCATAACCGTGAGGGGGTGTCATGGGCACGGGAACAGGGTTTTTCAAGGGTAGTACTTGCGAGAGAACTTTCCCTGGAAGAGATTTCAGAGATCGCATCAGCTCCTGAGTGCCAGGGGGTAGGACTTGAAATATTTGTTCACGGTGCCCTGTGTTATTCGTACTCAGGACAATGTCTCCTTTCATCAATGATTGGAGGTAGGAGTGGAAACCGGGGGATGTGTGCGCAGCCCTGCCGGAAACCTTATGCCTGTGTAAGCGGGCCTAAAGACCTGTATGGACGGCCGGGTAATCTCTCTAAAACCCGGTGGGAAGAGGAGTACCTCATGTCCACAAAAGATCTCTGCAGTTACCGGGACCTCGAATCCATTGTCCGCGCTCCTGTTGAGAGCTTGAAGATCGAGGGCCGGATGAGGTCCCCCCGCTATGTGTCAACCGTGGTCTCTGTCTACCGTAAGGCGATTGATGCCATCGCGATGGAGGACTGGAGTCCCCGGGATGATGATGTGGAGAAACTTGCGCTTGCCTTCAACAGGGGTTTTACCCGGGGGTACCTCAAAAATGCATGTCACCGTGAGATAATGGGCAGGGACCGCCCCGATCACAGGGGTATTCCGGTAGGAACAGTCATATCGTATAATTCCCGGGTACATCAGGCCCTGATCAGGCTTTCCGGGGCTACATTACCTTTTAAAGGGGATGGGGTAGTGTTCCAGGACCCCCGGAACGGTAAGGAAACCGGCATGATCCTGTATGGAACGCCAGTAAAAGATGCGGATACTCTGCAGGTCCCGGTTTCAACTGCAGTAATCCCCGGGGATATCCTCTATCTTACCCGGCGAAGGGACCCCGGAACGGCAGGAAAAAAATATAAAACAGAATATCAAGGGAAGCAATTCCAGGTTCCCATTGATCTCATCATTACCTGGGATGAAGAACGACGCCCCGTGATTAACGCATTAATGTCTGGAAAAAATGGAATTCCGGTCAGGTACAGCCATATCGGCGAGCCAATGCAAATTGCAGAAACAGCACCTCTTACCATAAGCCAGATTGCCCAGCAGGTCCGCAGGACAGGTGGTACACCATTCGTTGTCCGTGAACTGGTTCTTGATTATCCCGGTGGACTCTACGCACCTGTATCCATTCTGAACCAGCTCAGAAGAGATCTCCTTCTGGGAGCCGAATCGGCAATTGCTTCTTCATGGATGCCTGGTCCCACCGATATATCCTGTGCAATGGAGAAGGTTGAATCGTTAATCATGTCCCTGTCGGTAAGAACCACTTCCTCCCAAGGCCTGTCTTCCGGGCCCATGAAGATGTCTGTATATGCAAATTCGGCGGAAGTAGCAACTGCAGCCCTGGATGCAGGATGTGACCGTATATATTTTGAACCGGAGACTGGTTCGAAAGCCTGCCGGTGTCGTGATATGGATATCGGTTCGCCGGGACAGGATCCGTTTCCGGAAATTTCCGGCCAGATCAGGGATTTATTAGTCCTTCTCACAGAAAGTAGCCGGCAAATATTCTGGAAATGGCCGTCAATCCCTGAAAGGGATTATATCGACGCGTCAGTTACGGTCCTTCCTGAACTAGTTGAAATGGGAATCGGCGGTATCATGGTGGACAGCGCCGGTCTTGCTAAGGCGGTCCGTCGCTTATTTCCTGCCCTGAAGATCTGTGGTGGGGCTGGTCTGAATATTTTCAACCATGTTTCAGCCGCATCAGTACCTGGATTTTTTAGCCTGACCCTGTCTCCTGAGCTATCCAGTGATGATATATCTGCACTGACTACGTGGCATTACCACGGTGGAACCCCCGCGTTTGAAGTTATCGTCCAGGGTAATCTTGAAGTCCTCAATAGCAGGGACTGCATTCCTGCCGGCATGCCACATGGGAAGGGCGACTGCGGTGGGTTGGATGAAAGTCGTTTCTCCGGTCTGCAGGATGGAACCGGGAGGACTTTTCCATTCAATGTTGATCCCTGGTGTCATACCCACATCAGGAACTCAAGCGAAACATGCCTGATAGACAGTATCCCGGGACTAATTGATGCAGGCGTTTCATCGGTTGCCATCGATGCACGCCATAAGACACCTGCCTATGTGAAAGAAATGGTATCGCTGTACAGGGAAGCAATCCGGCGTTCTCTGAAGTCCTCAAGCCAGGAACAATTTACCGACCTGCTTACTGCGGTGAAAAAGATCTCGCTCGGGGGTATCACATCCGCCTCCTTCCGTGGAAATCTTCTCTGATATTTCCGAAGCGTGCAGTTCTTTATCGAATAATGCATATATGGGGGTGAGACAACATGGCAGCCCCATTCATCCTGATTAACTTAAAGACATACCGGGAAAGTATCGGGCAGCATGCGCACCGGATTGCCTCTGTTGCGCAGGCTGTCAGCGCCGACAGCGGAATATCAATAGGTATCGCGCCCTCTTATCTCGATATCCACCCAATATCGCGGCATTTTGAAATCCCTGTATTTGCCCAGCATGTTGATGGGATTGAACCAGGGGCCCACACCGGAACAATTACGGCAGAGGCACTGAAACAGGCAGGCGCGAAGGGTTCCCTGGTAAATCATTCAGAACGAAGACTCACCCTCGTCGATATTGATGCCGCGGTATCTGCCCTTCGTGCAGCGCACATGGTATCTGTTGTCTGTACAAATAACGAAGCGGCCAGCGCGGCCGCTGCAGCCCTTTCGCCTGATTATGTGGCAGTTGAACCACCTGAATTAATCGGGAGTGGTGTATCGGTTGCGAAGGCAAACCCCGATATTATAAGAAAGACCGTGGAAGCCGTCCGGCTGGTAAATCCAAAGGTTATGGTATTAACCGGGGCAGGGATACAGACAGGCGAGTGCGTCAGGACTGCTATCGATCTCGGAACTGACGGAGTCCTTCTTGCCTCAGGCGTGGTCAAGGCAAAAGATCCCGAAGCGGTCCTGCGTGACCTCGTTTCAAAAATCTGATAACGTTACCTGAATGACGGTGATAATTTCACCCATTTTTCCGATTGATCCCCACCCTTCTTTCCTATGGGTGGACTATCAGGGAGATCAGGTCATGTTTCGTTATAACCCCCTGCACACGTCCGCCTTCGAGGACAAGCACTGCATGGTGGTGCTGCAGGATTGACACTACTGTTTCCACATCGGTATCCGGAGGGACCGTGGGAAACCCGGACTCCATGAAGTCGTTTGCCGAATAGATATGACTTTTATGGAGCCGCTGTTCTTCAATTGCATTTACAATAGCGGTTTCTGAAATACATCCGACAGGTACACCGTTTTCTATTACCGGTAACTGGGAGATATTGTTCTTGTCCATTATCTCGACAGCTGCGGTGATTGGGTCGAGTGGTTTCACCGCGAAAACTGGTGTATGCATTACATCTGACGCAGTTACACGGTGCCTGACCGCACTGTTCAGCACGTTAAGTATCCGGGTTAAGGTACTAACACGGGGGTCCACGCTTCCGGCTTCGATACGGGCGATCATCGACTGGCTGACTCCTGCTCTCCGGGCAAGTTCAGTCTGCCGCATCTGGAGCTCTTCCCTTCGTGACCTGATCTCTTCGGGAGTAGGAATATGCATAATTATTACTGATAGTGATATTTCCTTAAATTATCTTCCCATATCACCGATAGAAGAAATGAGTGGGAGGAGTAAGCCCCCTTCTGTTCATTGCGGCATTCAGCTACGCGCCTTACCTGGGCAGGCACTGAGCTACCCATTTGCCCTGTTCCGGCTTGCACCCGCAGGGATTCACCGTTTCATCGTATCCTGTCCCTACGCTCTGCGAGTTATCTCGTGCGTGACGCACTTCTCGCACGGGGGGATTTTGAACCCCCTTTGCTCGGTCGCATCATTGCTAATGACAGGCCGTGCCGTTTCTGTGCCATTGCCGTGACTCTCGCCACCCATACTTGCATATGGCTGCGTGCTCAGTCGGTGGGGGGACTTTCCTCAGCAGCATAAAGCCACCGTCGGCCGCACTCTCCCTCTCATATTATTATGGGGAGAGCGCATTATTTACTCTTAATGGATATGCTAACCGCTGATGAAGGAGCGATGGCCATTAAAATGGCCCGGAATACAATAGAGGCCGCTGTTCGCGGCAGCCCGGTCCCTTCAACCCGTTTACCCCCGGTATTTTCTGAAAAGCGTGGGGTATTCGTTACAATTACCCGTTCTGGTGAATTAAGGGGCTGTATCGGGTATCCCTATCCGGTCCTCCCGCTCATGGAGGCGATACCATCCGCCGCGAAAGGGGCCGCCCTTGAAGACCCTCGTTTTCCCCCGGTGAACGTATCAGAACTGCAACAGATCCGGATTGAAGTGACGGTGCTCACACCGCCCGAACCACTTGTCGTGGAACCCGGGCAGAGGCCAGGTGCCGTGATAATCGGGAAACACGGGTTAATTGCACGTGGTGCAGGGAGGAGCGGGCTCCTGTTGCCACAGGTCGCAACTGAATATTCGTGGAGTTGCGAAGAATTCCTGGCTCACACCTGCATGAAGGCCGGGTTACCTGCCAATTGCTGGAAACGATCAGAAACCGAAATCCTTACGTTTGAAGGGCAGATTTTTCACGAGCAGGTTTCCTAATGGCAATCGAATTTGAAATACTTGAAGAGGATATTTTTGGCCGTATTGGGCGGTTGAAAGTCGGGGATAAAATACTGAAAACTCCTGCACTACTCCCTGTTGTAAATCCTCACCTGCCGTTGATAACCCCCGCCGAGATGAAATCTCTTGGTGCAGGGGCCCTGATCACCAATGCCTACATTTTCTACCGTAGCAAGGAGTTCCGCGAGCCTGCCCTGGCACGGGGGCTCCACGATCTCCTCGGGTTTGACGGGATAATTATGACCGACTCGGGATCCTTCCAGCTCTCGGTATACGGGGATGTTGAGGTATCCAACTCCGATACGCTCCTGTTCCAGCGATCCATAGGGAGCGATATCATCGTGCCCCTGGATATCCCAACGCACCCTGACACAAGCCGGGAACAGGCTGAAAAAGAACTGGATATTACCATGGAGCGGCTCCGTGAGGCCGGACAAATCCTCGGTCCTGGTGCCCCGCTGGCAGCCCCCATCCAGGGAGGGTCTTTTCCGGACCTCCGTGAACAGGCCGGACGCATGGCAGGGGAGATGGGTTTCACCTTCACACCGATTGGAGCGGTGGTCCCGTTAATGGAATCGTACCGGTACGAGGACCTTGTCCGGGTTGTTATGGCTGCAAAAAAAGGTATTCCCTCATCAGCGTGTGTTCACCTGTTTGGTGCAGGACACCCGGTGATGTTTGCACTGGCTGTAGCAATGGGTTGTGACCTGTTTGATTCGGCGGCATACGCGTTATACGCGAAAGAGGGGCGTTACCTCACGACGCACGGGAGTAAAAAACTGGCGGAATTATCGGAATTACCCTGCAGTTGTGAAGTGTGCAGGAGCCATTCTGCTGATGAAATGCGGCAGTCACCTGAAAAAACCCGGCTTCTTGCACGGCATAACCTGATTGTGACGCTCACGGAAATCTCCCGGATCCGCCAGGCCATTTCTGACGGTGTCCTCTGGGAACTCGTCGACGAACGCTGCCGGAGTCACCCCCGGCTCCTCCGAGGTTACCGGATAATGCTTTCGTACGCCGGAGAACTTGCTACAAGGGACCGGATCTCAAAACGCCGCTTTTTCTACCGTGGTGACGAAAGTTGCCAGCGGACTGAGGTCCTGCGGTACCAGAAGATGATTTCAAGGTTTTCTGTCGGTCCGCGGGTCCTTGTTACATTTGACCGTATCCCCCCGGCGGGAGTGCCGGAATATGATACGGTCCTCCTGTTCAGGCCCCCGTTTGGCCCGTATCCTGTTGAATTAAAGGAAACATTTCCAATCGGGCAGTGCGAACTTCCGGAATGGGACGAACAGATGGTCGTGAACGGGTGCAGGGGGATAAAAGCATTAATCGATGCGAATCCAGGCACCGATGTTACCGTCCGTTGTGGCCAGGAATGGGTAGGCAATGTTGGCAGGGAATTACCGGAGGTTCAGATTGAGCAGCGTTGAAGTAAAACGAAGGGACGGACTGGCCAGGTCCGGCATCTATGTGTCCGAAGGTATGAGTATTGAATTCCCCGCCGCAGTTGATCCGGGAACGATATTTCCTGATCTTAACCATGCGGCATTATCAAACATTCCTCTTTCAGCCGGGGTGGAATTCGTAGGGAACAACTGGCCTGACGGAGCGCATAACCCGGTGATGATTCACCCTCACCATACAGCCGGGCCCGTTTCCGGGGATTGTGTCATGGTACCCGGGTGGCATACCGTTCTTAATAATCCGCGGAATTATGTGAACTGGCTTACCGCGATGAAAGCCGCGGTACCCCCTGATACCCTCTGGTACGCCCCAGCCGCTGCAGTCCCTTCGAATATCCATATTCTCAGCTATTCCGGGTTAGACCTGTTTGATTTCATAGCATGCGACCTGGCAGCAGCGCGGGGTGTCTTCCTCCTTCCCGAAGGGGAGTTTGACCTGAAATGGATGGAGGCCGGGGTATGTAATTGTGAAGGTTGCAGGTCAGCCAACCTGAAATTGCATAACCGCATTGCATTAGGAAAAGAACTTGCACTGGTGTCCCGATTTATCGGGGCGTCCCGTATAAGGGAACTTGTTGAGTCGAGGTGCAGGATGCATTCAGCCCATGTTGCCATCATGCGGCACCTCGATTCGATGTACGACCTTATGGAGCAGGTCGTACCGGTTGCGCGAGATGTCCCATTCGGTGCGACAACGGGTGAAACCCTCAACCGTGTCGAGATCCGACGCTTCGCACGACGCGTTGTCGATCGTTACAGGCCACCTCTGGCGGATACAGCGGTGCTGTTACCGTGTTCTGCGAGGAAACCCTATTCCCAGTCCCAGAGTCACAACAAATTTACCCGTGCGATACAGGGGAGGGCCCACGAGTTGATCGTGACTTCCCCGGTAGGTCTTGTTCCGAGAGAGCTTGAACTTGTATATCCTGCCGCTCACTACGACGTCCCGGTGACAGGGTACTGGGACCGGGAAGAGAAAGCCTTCATATCCGGAGTCATTGGGGAATACCTGCAGAAAAATTGCTACCGCCGTGTCATTGCCCACCTGGATGGCGGGGCCCTCGACGTTGCAAAATCGGGTGCAGAAATTGCAGGGATCGATCTTGAATATACCTGTCCCGGTCGGAGACCTACCGATACTGCCTCCCTGTTAGCCCTCGATACTGCACTTGAAGGGTGCCGCAGGATGAAGCAGGACCTCATCAAGGGAATTTGCTCCTGGCAGTTCGGCACTGTTCCGGACATCGCAGGGCTGGTGTTAAGGGGAAGGTACCCGGCGGTAAAGTATTCACGCAACCGTGTGCAGATGTTCTCGCTCGACACCGGAACGGGGTTGATAAGACCCACATTCGAAGGGTGGAAACTCCTTGGTGAAGGGTACAGGGTACAGATATCTGATTTTGTCCCACAGGGCGACATCCTCGCGCCAGGTATCGTGAGTGCTGATCCGGCTATCCGCGAAGGGGATGAGGTGCTTGTTGTCGGGCCCCGGGTTTTGGGCACTGGCAGGGCTGCGATGGGTGCCCGTGAGATGACCCGCTCGAAACGTGGCGTTGCGGTACGGGTGCGTAAAATAAAGATGTGTTCCGACTAATAAGTACGATACTCGGAGACCGGGATGATTGTTCCGGCAGTACCAGAAGGTGTAATATCGTTGTACAGGGTTTTAAAGGCGACACAACTTGCTGAACGGGTCAACCAGATGTGGGTATTTGCCCCGCATGTGGCCCACCACGCAAAAGCCGGCCAGTTTTTAATTGTCAGGGTTAATGAGTCCGGGGAGCGGATCCCCCTGACTATTTCTGCCGTTGACGGAGATACGGTAAGGATAATTTTCATGACCGTGGGTAAGACCACTGAACTTCTTGCATCTCTCCGGCAGGGGGACATGATCCGGGATATTGCCGGCCCTCTTGGCCGCCCGAGTGAAGTATCGAAGTACGGTACCTGTGTAGTCATCGGGGGTGGTGTCGGTATCGCCAGTGCCCCGATTATTGCGAAAGCTGCCAAAGCCGCTGGAAATTATGTTATTGGGATCATTGGGGCGAGAAATGCAGGTCTCCTTATCTTAGAGGACGAGATGAGGAAAAGTTGCGATGAGCTTTTTATCACGACTGATGATGGCAGTAAGGGGATCCATGGGTTTGCAGCAGATGTGCTGAAGGCAGAGCTTGAAAAACGTTCAATCGACTGTGTATGGATTATCGGTCCGGCGATAATGATGAAGGTCACCTCAGGGATTACGCGGCCCTACAAGGTGAAAACGTTCGTTTCATTGAACCCGATCATGGTGGACGGTACTGGTATGTGCGGGTCATGCCGCGTCCAGGTTGGGGGGGTAACCCGGTTTGCCTGCGTGGACGGGCCGGAGTTTGATGCCCATCTTGTTGATTTTGACCTTCTGATGCAGCGGCAGCGGACATACCAGCCCGAAGAACGTGAGGCGCTGGAATATCATCATGAACACTCCTGTAACTGCAAAGGGGGGACATGATCATGGAAGACCGTCCGGCCGGGCAGAGAGTACATGATTTCTTTGAGGTTTCACCTGGCCTGTCACCGGATGAAGCCATGCTGGAAGCAGAAAGGTGCCTGCAGTGCAAGAAGCCGAAATGCGTGAACGGGTGTCCGGTTTGCATCGACATCCCCGCGTTTATCGCAGAGATAGCCCTTGGAAATTTCCGGAACGCTGCAGTGATTATCAAGGCTGAAAATATGCTCCCTGCTGTCTGCGGCCGTGTCTGTCCACAGGAGACACAATGTGAAGGGCAATGTGTGCTGTCCGGCAAGGAGAAGCCCATCACGATTGGGTCGCTTGAACGGTTTATTGCAGACTGGGAGCGTGCTCATGGTACAAGCGTGCCGGAAAAACAGGCATCTACCGGCCACCATGTTGCCGTGGTAGGTTCTGGTCCTGCCGGTTTGACCGCGGCAGCAGAACTGTCCCGGCTCGGGCATAAGGTCACCCTGTTTGAGTCCCTGCATGAAGCCGGGGGTGTCCTGATGTACGGGATCCCTGAATTCCGGCTGCCGAAGGAGATTGTGAGGGCAGAAGTGGAACAGGTGCTTGCGATGGGTGTCGAAATCCGGCTCAACCATCTTGCAGGACGGAGTATAACAGTCCCGGAACTGCAGAAATTTGATGCAGTGTTTCTTGCTACCGGCGCTGGTCTTCCCAACTTCATGGGTATTCCCGGGGAACAACTTAACGGGGTCTATTCAGCAAATGAATTTCTGACACGGGTGAATTTTATGCATGCTGACCAGTTCCCTGCTTTCGATACCCCGGTAAAAAGGGGCAGTCGCGTAGTGGTTGCAGGTGGCGGGAATGTCGCAATGGATGCGGCTAGGGTGGCCAGGCGTCTAGGTGCCAGGGTAACGCTTGTATATCGTCGCCGCGAGGAGGACCTTCCGGCAAGAATTGACGAGGTAATCCATGCCAAAGAAGAAGGCGTTGAGATCCTTGCCTGTGCAAATCCTGTCCGTATTACTGGGGAATCGTGTGTAACCGGCGTCGAATGCGTACAGATGGAGATGTGCGCGCTGGATGAAACCGGGAGGCCATCGGCCCGTCCGGTGGACGGATCGATCTTCACTATCGATGCAGACATGTTCATCGAGGCAATCGGCCAGGGGCCAAACCCGCTCCTGATTTCTGAAATAAAGGGTCTGAAGCGGGAAAATAAGGGGAATGTCGTTGTGGACGGAGACGGAAAGACGACTATCCCCCGTATCTTCGCAGCAGGGGATGTGGCAACAGGTGCGGCAACTGTAATTCTGGCGATGGGTACTGCTAAAACGGCGGCCAGGGCAATAGACCGGATGTTACGGGAAGATTAAGAACCTTTAAATTTTTCCGGTCTTTTATCAACCCCTTCTCAAAAAGAAAACGTGAATCAAACCGTAATTGCCTTTTCCGGGGAATTTCGCATTTTCATTGGTGCGGGTTATATCGAACCTGTTTTAAGCCGGATATGAAGACGATAATTTTTTTTTTTTTAAATTCGATTGTATTAAATATGTGATATCAGTCATAATCCGTCTTGAAATTCCTGATTATACCTTCAAAGATCCCGGTAGCTTTCCCCAGTGCTTCAACGGAAACTCTTTCGTTCACCGCATGGAGGGATGTAATTTCCCCCGGTCCATATTCAACAACCCGAAACCCCTCGGTCCGGAGATACCTCGCATCACTCGCTGCCCACATGACAATCGGCTGGGCGGGTAATCCATAAGCACGTGAGATCTCCTGGCAGGTGACTTCGACGAGTCTGCAATCAGGGCTGGTCATCGAGGGGTCGCTGATACTTACCTGCTCGATGGATGCCCCCGGTGAATGCCTGGCAATATCAGTGATAAGATCGGGGATTGAGCACCCCCACGGGACCCTGATATCAAGCTGAAGGTCACAATGCTGGGCGACGATATTGGCTTTCTCTCCCCCTTCGATCCTGCCCGGGTTGAACATGACCCGTCGCAATACATGTTTTGCTTCATCGATGGCCAGGATATCACGGAGGACTGTGGAAGACTGCTCAATTATGACGTCCACCTCACCCCCCACGTGATATTCATGCCGGTGAATTTTACGTAAATACTCGAGGGTCTGGTACGCCTCCATCACGGCACTGACACCGCGGGTCGGGTATAGTGAACCATGGCCTGGCTCTCCACGGAAATGCAAATCAATTCTGCATAGCCCTTTTTCCCCGATATTCGGGTTAAGCTCCGGGCATGGTTCTGCGATAATAACGTCGCAGGGGCGGAGGAGATCCTTGGAAAGAACACACCTGATCCCGTAGGTGCCGCTCGTTTCTTCATCACACACGAAAAGGAAGTCCGCATCAGGTTCAATTCCCTTGTCGAGGAGGCGTTGGTACGAAGACAGGAGTGCCGCACATCCACCTTTCATATCCGTGGAACCTCTCCCGTAGAGGTATCCCTCATCTATCTCCCCTGAGAACGGCGGGTGACCCCAACCCTCAGCCATCGCCGGTACCACGTCAACATGGCCACAGAGAAGCAGGTGATGGTTCAGGTGTTTGCTTATAAGGTTGTCCCGGCCTCCACGGTTCCTGATTATATCTGTACGGACACCGAGGCTGTCAAGAAATCCCTTGATGTAATGAATTACTTCCTCGGTATTTCCTGGTGGGTTTTCACTTTTGATCTTCACCAGTTCCCTGGTGAGGTGCACAACATCCATGTCATTTCCCGGTGGTGATGGTGTCCCGTTTAAATTCTTCAAAGAGCACGCTGAGCGAGGCATCGCTGTAAATGCTCTTTAAAAAGTCATTATTAAAAAATTCATCGACAGCCTTCGCAAAGAATGCGGCAGGCAGCGGACTGGTCTGGTCAGGGTCGATAACAATCCGGAAACTCCGGTAATCCGCCCTGGTTTCACGGTCATAGATTACCTGCCAGAGAAAAGGAAGCCGGTCAAACCTTTCGGGGTGAAATTCTTTTAACCAGTTGATGAAGCTCCTGAAATGGGCCCGGTCACCTTTCTTTTCTTCGTCTATCCTCCAGCGAAGGTATTCTCCTGACATGACATTCCTGGGTGACGTATAGGTATAGGTCAGGAGGCCGAGGGTATAGTCGATATGGGCCAGGGCATCAATAAAATAAAATTTCAGGACCGGGTGGAACATTGCGGTATCATGAAGGACCAGGCTCTTATTGTAGAGGTATTCCATGATATTTGCATATTCTTTTACATCACTCATACGCTTGCTATTAGCCCGTGAAATCGTATAAAAATTCCGGATATTCCCTTGCAGACTGGATTAACTGCAGGTACCCTGCAGGCAGAATGCCCCCTTGTGCGGGTATATCCCTCACTGATAAAAAGGGGCCCGCCTTTTAACTGCCTCTATGAAGGCATTCTCCAGGTCGATCCCTGTTTTACCCCTGATATTGACATGGTTGTCAGCCCTCAGGAGGCATGGTTTGAGGTTCCCGTCCGATGTGACTCGCAACCTGTTGCAGAATGCGCAGAATTCGGTATTGTGGAGGGGCCTTACCACTTCAATCTCTGCCCCGTCCAGGCAGTATTTTTTCCGGTGATGCATTCTGCGGGTCAGGATAACTTTTGATCTGCCGGCCAGGTCCTCTTCCAGGGCTGCCAGATCAGAATGACATTCGCAACCCCCGAGGCTCATAAGTTCTATCAACTGGAGGATCAGGTTGCGGTTGTTCCGGATATACGCGTAAAAATCCTCAAGCTCGTGATCATTGATCCCCCGGAGCATGACCATGTTTAATTTGACAGGGGTGAGACCTGCCTCGAGTGCGGCATCAATACCGGACAATACATCCGACAACCTGTCACTGCCGGTGATTTTTTTATAGGTCTCCGGGTTCAGACTGTCAAGTGAAATATTTACCCGTGACATACCTGCATCTTTTAATTCCCCTGCATGATCCGCCAGGAGAATCCCGTTCGTCGTAATAGAACTCTCCATTGAATCCGGTACCAGCCGCACGATATCAACAAGGTCTTCCCGTAATAATGGTTCCCCACCCGTGAATTTTACACTTCTGATATCAAATTTTGCAGCGGTTGAAAGGACATCGCCAATTTCCCTAGTACTAAGCGGCTGCTGTGGTGCCTGCTCCCCCTCCCGGTGGCAATAGATGCAGGAAAGGTTGCATTCCGGGGTCACACTAACGCGAAGGTTGCTGACCGGCCTGTTATATGGGTCCTTCAGTTTCATTTGAGCCGTTATTCAGGGTTTCGCTGTTCCATTCGCGTCCAATAAAGTTTTTTGCCACGATATAGATCTCAGTACTGCCTTTTCGTGAGGATTTGGGACGGAACGTCCTCACAGAGAGAAAATGATCCCGCACCTGGTAGAGGAGGGTGTTAAAGTCCTGTCCCTGGAATGACTTGACAACAAAATTACCGCCAGGTTTTAAGATCTTTTCTGCGAATAAAAGAGCGTGCTCTCCGAGCTCAATGGCCCGCGCCTGGTCGTATGTTTTCTGGCCTGACAATTTTGGTGAGGCATCGGACAACACAACGCTTGTAAATGGCAGGTATGGCCTTATTTCTTCAATTATATTAGGGTTCGTAAAATCCCCGGTAAATGTCATGACATTTTCTATCGGTGGGACGTACGAGAGATCAATACCCACAACAATCCCATCCGTGAGTTCACGTTCTACCTGGAGCCAGCTTCCTGGTGATGCCCCAAGGTCTACGACATTGTCTGTCTCCCGGATAATGTGATACTTCTCCTGTATCTCCCGTAATTTGTACGCTGCACGGGAGCGGTAACCCTCTTTTAATGCCCGCACATAGACCTTGTCCCTTCCCCATTGTGAACCCATAGTGCCCGTCCATGCCTGCCCTCTTTAAGGGCTTAAAACTAAATCAGATATTATTAAAAATATGAGCGATAGTTTATATTAGTGATATTCGGGGTGCGTGATGTTAAAAGCAACGATTGATGCAGATGTCCTAAAAGAATCTATAGATGCCATCTCGGCACTGGTTACCGAGTGCAGGCTCCATACTGATGAGAATGGGATCAGCACACGCGCGGTTGATACAGCAAACGTCGCAATGATCTCCTTACTTCTGAAAAAAGAAGCATTTTCATCGTTTGCAGCGACAAGGAGCGAGCTTGGGATCGATATTGCCAAGATGAAAAATATTTTCGGGATGATGGCCAAGAACGATCTGATTACCCTCGAACTGACCGATGATATCCATAAGTTGAAGGTCAGTTTCCAGGGGTACAAATATTCTATTACCCTCCTCGATGAGAATACAATACGAAAAGACCCGAATCCTCCAACGATAGAACTTCCAGGAAAGGTCGCAATCCCGGGAGCTGATCTCAATTCAGCAATTAAGGCTGCGGCAGTTGTTTCCGATAAGCTGGCGCTCGGCATCGATGCTGCGAAACAGATCTTCTTCATGGCAGCTGAGGGGGACACGGATCACATCAGGCGTGAATTCGGAAAAGATGAAGTCAGCTTCATTAACGGTGTGGAAGCCAAATCTCTCTTTTCTCTGGATTATTTAAAAGATATGGGGAAAGTTATGAGCCGTGCAGACGAAGTTGAGATCCACCTTGGAGTCGATCATCCTGTCAAGTTCTCCTTCAATATCGCGGGTGGTAACGGTCATGTCGAGTACCTCCTCGCACCACGGATTGAGGCCGACTAAATGCGGGTCCGAATCGATGAAAAAGATTTTATTAACTATCCATTTTTAAAAGAGTCACAAAATTTTGTGAGTAGTTACGCGGGTTCTCCCGAACACTTTCTTGGTACCTCTATGGGGAATGTTGCCCTTACCCAGGCAAAAGACCGAATTCTCTCTGCTATTTCCGGAAGGTCTGGCCAAAAGCCTGCTGCTCTTCCGGCATTTCCAACAGATAGTGAAGGTATCAAAGTGGTAGTTTCCGGTTATGCTCTTGCCCGGGTGATCATCTCCTGCATGAAAGACCGGATGATTATTGATCGCTTCACCCGCAACGAGGCTCAAAAAGCTTACGAGTGCCTCATTGACGAGGAGCCTGGGAAAAAATTATTTATCGCAACAAGTCTTGGATTAGATATAGGCACTGATGAAGTGCCACTTGTACCCTATGTTGAACTATCGGCAGGGATGCGGGAAGAACGCTGGAGACTTGTGAACCGGGATATTGACAACGGGATGGTGAAGATAAAAAAAAATGAGACAGACGAGATACTGCGTGAATCTATCCGGGTTACTATCAGCAGGAATCTCCCGCTACCAATCCCCGCAGGAATCTGTGAGGTACTTGCACCTGTCGTAAAAGAAATCAGCGCTGCTGAACAACAACACCTGCTGGAACAGTTTGGGTCTGTGGAAGAGCCCTGTTTTCCCCCGTGCATGCAGGCCTTGATTACGGCCCTTTCTGCCGGAACAAATATCTCGCACCCCGGACGGTTCGCACTTACGGCGTTTCTTCACAATATCGGCATGAACTCTTCTGATATTATCGGCCTTTATTGCAGGGCCCCGGATTTCGATCTCAGCCGGACTATGTACCAGGTTGAGCATATTTCCGGGCGGGGTGGAACAGAATATACTGCACCCTCCTGTGCGGCCATGAGGACGACTGGTGTCTGTGTGAAAAAGGACCTGCTTTGTGAACGCATAAGTCATCCGTTGAATTATTACAAGCAAAAGAAGAGAAGAGACCGGAAACCTGCTCCTGTTTTATCAGGTGATATGCTTGTTGATCGTAACCCCGGCGGCGCTCATCGCGAGAAGGAAGCAGGCAATAGCGAGAATATACGCGATTCCCGCGGGCATCAGCAGGGGGAGCATGATCAGGAGTACAATAAAAAAAACCAGGCCTGATAAGCCCACGAGTATATCAAGAAGTCTTAAGTCCATATATGATATTCAACCGGGCGTCCTATATCTTTAACCATGGACTCTTGGTATGCATCATGGATTTGGTGGTATCCTGCCGGTTGACAGGGTGCAAGGGGGTTGAAATGTGCTAAGCGATGAAAGATCCGCCATACTTGAGAACTTATTATCCGTCGCGGCGCGTCTTCAGTACAATATTTCCCAAAATCTCGTCCCGCCAGGTGGTGTGCAGCTGGCGTATGCCCGGAAAGGTGCAAGGGACGATTCGGGTATAGCCTGCGTGCGGGGTGGGCTATGCATGGAAAATAAAAAGTCTGACCCCCCATCAGCCGGATTTGGTGATGGTGGCATGATTGCAACGGTCCTTCTCACCGCAATGAAATTTGACCCCGGTATCAGGAGCGCAGCGATAATTGCATGCACACCCGCCGCGTTGAAAATGATGGAAGGGAGATTTCTGGAGATTTGTTCCTTTGATCACCGCAAGGAACCCCCCGGAATAAGCACGATGGACTGGGGTGTTGCCCAGTGTTGCCGCGATGGTGTACCGGATGCGATTTTCAGCCGGCGCACCGGGGATACCCCGGCGATTATCAGGCTTTTTGGAGAAGATCCACAGGGAATTGCAAATAATATTCTTATGCTATCAGTGTGACTAATATTAGCACAAACCTGAGGAATGTCAACATGGGAATCAAGCCATCATATATTAAATCAACCGGAGCCGAGCTTATTACGAGATTCGGCGATAAAATGTCCAATAATTTTGATGAGAAC
Organism: Methanomicrobiales archaeon; assembly: GCA_037137755.1. Taxonomy (GTDB): domain Archaea; phylum Halobacteriota; class Methanomicrobia; order Methanomicrobiales; family Methanospirillaceae; genus CAIKOD01. The sequence continues at coordinate 49,853 of JBAXJR010000006.1, forward strand.
AAGCAGGTCGTTACCGATATGACTTCAATATCAAGTAAACGTGTAAGAAACCGGGTGGCCGGGTACATTACACGGAAAATAAATACCGGAAGACACTCATAAAACTTATTATGTTTGAGGGAGTTCTTCCTGCGATTATAACCCCTTTTAAAAGAAATTCCACGATGGATCTGGACCTTGAGGGTCTGAGATCAAACATCGCATTTCTCCTGGAGCAGGGTGTACATGGTATCGTACCTTGTGGTTCGACTGGTGAATCAGCCACGCTCAGCTTTGAAGAGCATGAGCAGGTAATCGAGGTCACGATAGATGAAGTTGATGGCAGGGTTCCGGTTCTTGCAGGTACCGGGTCAAATAACACTGCCGAAGCGATCAGGTTTACGGAAGCTGCCAAGGACCTCGGGGCAGATGGCGCACTTGTCATAAGCCCGTATTACAACAAGCCGAACCGTTCAGGGTTGATCAAGCATTACACGAGGATTGCCGATATCGAAATCCCTATTGTAATGTATAACGTCCCTGGACGGACCGGACAGAACCTTCCCGCAGACCTTGTCATTGAACTTGCCCAACACCCCAATATCGTTGGGATCAAGGAAGCAAGCCAAGGGTACTGTGGATCATCAGATTCCGGTATTACCCAGGTTTCCCGGATTATCGAAGGGACCCTCGATGAAGACTTCATGGTAATTTCTGGTGATGACGGTCTTACTTTCCCGGTCCTCTGCCTTGGCGGGGGAGGGGTAATATCAGTCGCAGCTAATGTTGAGCCGGCCCTGATGGTCAAAATGTTTGACCATTTCTGTGAAGGGGAGCTCGCAGAAGCACTCGACCTTCATTACGCATTATCCCCATTGTTCAGGGGAATGTTTATTGATACCAACCCGATCCCGGTGAAAAAGGCGGTCCAGCTCTGCGGCATGGCCGGTGGCCCGGTACGACCGCCCCTTGATGACCTTGATGTGGCACGAACCGCAAAACTCCAGGAGGTCCTCGATATTTATGCCTAGTGTTGTTGTATGCGGGGCGCTCGGGCGAATGGGGATGACAATCGGGCGGATGGTGAATGAATCGGAAGACCTTGACCTCGTGGGGGGCATCGATATCAAACCCGGGTCATTTTTCGGAGCCGAGGTTGTCGAATCCTCGCAGTTATCAAGGCTTCTTGAAGAGAAGCGGCCTGATATATTAATAGATTTCACCGTTGCAGATGCTGCAGTCCAGAATGTGAAGATGGGTGTCAAAGCCGGCACTGCCCTTGTTATCGGTACTACCGGTTTTACTCTCACCCAGCGTGCTGAAATGGCCGCCGCAATAAACGGGAATGTCCCGGCGGTTATCTCAAGCAATTATAGCATCGGGGTGAACATATTCTGGCAGCTCATCCGTGATGCGGCGCCGCTACTCGCCGATTATGACATAGAGGTAACGGAGGCGCATCACCGGTATAAGAAGGACTCGCCGAGTGGCACAGCCCGCACAATCCTTCAGATCCTTGATGAGGAACTCGGTGAACGCAGGAAACAATATGGCCGCGAAGGAATGAAGGAGAGGGAAAAATCCGAGATCGGGGTCCATGTTATCAGGGGCGGGGATATTGTTGGTGACCATTCAGTGATGTTTTCCGGTAATTTCGAAACGATTACACTCTCCCATCGTGCGTACGACCGCTCGGTATTTGCACAGGGAGCGCTGCGGGCGGCACGCTGGGTCGTCTCCCGGGATCCGGGTATCTACGGGATGGACGAAGTCCTCAACCTCAAAAGAAAAACAGCCAGTTAATCGTATTTTTTTGGTAATACCGATACGTTATTTATATTTTTGAGGTTCATATTAATGGACAAAGTGATACTATCCATGACTGCAATTGTTGACGAAGGAAAATGCACCGCCTGTGAGACATGTGTCGATGAGTGCCCGGCCCAGGCAATTTTAATGAATAATGAAAAGGCAAAGGTTGACAAGGAACTGTGTGTTGATTGCGGCTCCTGTGTCGATGTATGTCCATCTGAGGCAATCCACCTCGAATAAAAATCAAACGATTTAATTACTCCTATGCTATAGCTATTTTCTATCTATGATCAATGTAGGAGTATTAGGCGCGACGGGCGCTGTAGGCCAGCGATTTGTACAACTTCTCGCTGACCATCCCTGGTTTCACCTCAAGACCCTCACTGCCTCAGACAGGAGTGCAGGAAAGTTATACCGGGACGTTGTAAACTGGCGGCTGGATGTGCCATTTCCGGATAAATTCGGCGATATCCGCATAAGCCCGACTACCACCGAGAGCCTGAAGGGTGTTGACCTGGTCTTCTCCGCATTGCCTGCAGAGATCGCAGGTAGTGTAGAGACCATGTGCGCTGATGCGGGTATCGGAGTCTGCAGCAATGCAAGCTCACACCGCATGGAGAAGGATATCCCGCTTGTCGTCCCCGAGGTAAACCCTGATCACCTTGGACTTATTGATGTCCAGCGGGACAATGGAAGGGACGGGTTCATCGTAACAAATCCAAACTGTTCGACCATTATGCTTGTCATGTCTCTTGCACCCCTCAGGTCCTATGCATTCTCAGATGTAAGGGTAGCGACCATGCAGGCCATATCAGGTGCCGGTTTCCAGGGCGTTGCGGCTATGGCGATCTATGACAATGTAATCCCCTACATCGGCGGGGAAGAACAGAAAATGGAGGCCGAATCCTTAAAGATTATGGGAGTTCTTGACGGTTCCATAGTGAAGGATGCTCCTTTCACTGTGAGCGCAAGCTGTCACCGCGTGCCGGTTATCGATGGTCATACCATGGCAGTATGGGTTGATATTAAGGAGAAGGTAGAGAACATCATCGAATCGTACAAGCTCTATACACCCCCTATCAGTGGTCTTCCTTCACAGCCGTTCAAATCAGTCCACCTGTTTGACGAGCCTGACCGCCCCCAGCCGAGACTTGACCGGCTTCGCGGGGATGGAATGACCGTATCGGTAGGAAGAGTCCGTGAAGGGCTTCGGTACGTCACAATGGGGCATAATACGATCCGGGGAGCTGCCGGAGCTTCTGTCCTTAATGCTGAACTCATATACACGAAAAAATACCTCTGACGAGGCCATTGACATGATCAAAGATAATACCGTATTCGTTGGAAACAAACCCGTCATGAACTACGTTCTGGCGGTCGTCACTCAGTTCAACAACGGAGCACAGGAGGTTGCCATCAAGGCGAGGGGGAAGGCGATATCACGGGCGGTGGACACGGCTGAGATTTCACTAAACCGGTTCCTGGAAGGAGTCACTAAAAAAGAGATTATTACCTGTACGGAGGTGATCGATACCGATAGCGGAAAGACAAATGTCTCAAGTATCGAGATCATCCTCTGCTCACAGTGCAGCGAATTAAAAAATCAATAATAAATTTTACCATTCTGTGACATTTTTAGGATATAATCCGTATTCTGTGGTTATTATTGAAATTGGCAGGGAATTTTGGGTTTTAATGTCCAAATTCACCAGAAAGGATATAAGATTTGCACTGAAATATAGTACTGATGAGAATAAGTGCCATCGCCGTACTGAGTATAGTTATTATTGGTATGGTGGTGCCGGTCGTTGCAACTAATGATGAGCGTTATAGTTACATCACGATTAATGATATGACGATTAATCTCGACAAGGGCCAGGCTAATATCAAGGTGAATTATACAATTGACCCCGGAACCCAGCTGATTGTGTACCTCCTTGGTAAACAGGACCTGAAAATCAAGTTATTAAAAGTTTTAAATTATGAAGATGCCACGGTAAAAAATGTCGAAATGAATAGTGCAGAGATTCAGGTCAATGATATTTCCTATGATTATGGGAAAGGGATCTACTGGTTCCCTGAACACGAATTTAACGTTGTGATCCCAAGTCTTCGGGTTGTATCCCCACAGGCCGCTCGTGAATACCGTAATACCAGCAAATTCTCTGATGGTATGGGTTTTTTTGATCGGTAAAAAAAATTATCTGCCTGCACCAGGTACCCGGAAATGTAACCGTTCCCAATAAGAACAGACCCGGTATTGTAAAAAACTGGAAAGGGATTTAACCCGTTGTGACAACCAGGTTTTTCAATCACTCCAACATTTGTAATACCCTACAGACTCCACGGGTTTACAATATCCTTTCCGGGTGTAGACAGGGTGCTATATTGATCAGGCCTCGTCACGAATTTATTTTTCGTCATTTTTATTCCAGATTGGGCTTTTGGATATTTCATTAGCCCTGTTGTCGTCACAGTAAATGTGCGGAAAAATTTCTTCCCTTAACGATCAGAATACAAAAAGAGAAATATTCCGGTATACAGGATTATCAGAACCTAAATCACTTCGATAAACTCTTCCACTGGTTGCTGACCTGATATCCAGCGGTTGATGTAACGCTGAATGCCCACTCCGGCAAATATGCAGGCAAAACCTCCTATAACCCCAAAGAATATAAACTGGAGTGCCGTCTCGGACGTATAGGGGAAATCGGCGACGGTTGATACCGACATGACGTAAATGCTGGCTCCATAGGCGATCAAACCGACCGCACTGATGAAGAAAGGAAATACGATGACCTTTGCAAGTCCTTCCCGCTCGTAAAAGAAATTATCGATGATAATCCCAGCGGATGAAACTACACCCCCAAGGGTGATCCAGAGTACCGAACCATAGATAAATGTCACCAGGTACAGGAGAATCCCAAAAGATCCGTCAGATGAATAGTGCTCAAGAATACTCATCAGCCCTAAAACTATTCCCACGATGAGGAGCAGGATACCTACGATGTAGGTGACAAAGGAAAACCGGGCCCTTTTTAATGAAGTCTTGAGGGCGTTCACAAACCCCCTGAATGCATCATCAATACCAAATCCACGGTACAGGAGATAGACGCCAATAACCCCGACAACAATAATTGTCGCGATTTGTGGATACCCGAGAAGGTTAGCCACAGCATACAGGAGCATCGCGAGCCCAAGTGGGACCAGAAAAATCCTTGCAATTTTCGGGTCGTTTAAGAGTTTTTTGATAATATAATAGGTGCCTTCAAGGTTTGGGATCTGCGATACAACGACACGACGGATACTCGCCACCGGCAACTTGGACTGGATGATCGGGATGACAAATTCATCCTCCGCACCATCGGCCACCATGATGCAGCTTGTTACCCCGGTCTGTTTGACCACCATTTCCAGGTGTTCAGCAATGCGGCGGTCGCCTTCAATCATATGCATATGGTTGCCGGAAATGAGTGCTACCTCGACGTCCTCACCCGCGGTTTTTAGCTCATCGTAGGTCTTTACTGCCTGGAAAATAGCATTCAAATCAGAATCTTCAGGATCGGCGAGCCCGAGACTTACTGCAGCATTGAGGCATTCTTCACGACCGATTACCGGGCTGACTATCCCTGCCTTGTAGCCGATATCATCGTCCCGGTCCACGGATAGGACCAGTGTTCGCCCCTGTGCCATTTCAGTATAGAAATAGACCACGAATCTATTAAATAATTGCCCGTGCAGGGAAAAAATGGGTATATTTACAATTATAGCATTTTTGAACGCTGGAGGAGCAGGAGATCATCGGTGGTAAGTTTCTCACCGGAACGGAACATCTTGAATATATGTTCTGCCTCTTTCCTGACGGCTTTCTGCTCTTTGGTAACTTTAACTTTCTTGGTCTTCTTGCGGAGCCCGGAGATGACCTTATCATAGTCACGAAGTTCCTTCTGGCATGCAATGAAGAATTTATGTTCAGCATCGGCGGCTTCCTGTGCCTCAACAAAGAGCCTGTGTTGTGCATCAGCCTCTTCACGCGACTTGTCAGCTTTCCGGTAGAATTCCACCATCAGGTCGTGGTGTTTCTGGGCAAGCTCCGCCATCTCGGTGACTTTTGCATGAATGTCGGATGCCTCTTTCCGGTATTCCCGTGCAGAGGTGATCTTGGTTTTGATCTCCTTATTCTGCTCTAATTCGGCCTCCTGTTCCCGTACGGAGGATTTCATCTGCTTAATCTTGTCGATCAGCTCGCGTTCCTTATCGGTGCTGATAACCTCGGTCTGCTGGCGGAATTCAAGGTGCTCGATCTGTTTCTGGATCTCCTTGATGCCCCGGTTTTTTACACCGCCATGCTCCTTTTTGAAGGACTCAATTTCATCAAAAAATTCGTTGGCCTTCTCATTCAGGTCATTCCGGCGGTCTTTAAATGACTGGACTTCATTGTTGAATTTATCCCGGAGGTCCTTGTTGGTCTGCGCCTCTTCAACATACTCCCGTGTCTTATTGTTTAAGGCGTTCCGCTCTTTTGCATACTTGCTTGCAGCTGCGTTCAGCTCATTTCTTCGGTTTTTATGCTGTTCAGACTCGGCGAGAATCTTTTTTCTCTTCTCAATTAATTCGTTCAACATGCAATACTCATCCTCGATAATCGATTCCGGTAATACCCTCGGACAGGAAAGAAAAATTGTTGTGATAGCGGTGTGGCAGGATGAGGGAGGAAAGGACAACCACGGCTAAAAATCACGTCGTTTTCCGGTAGAACTGTTGTAGGTGAAATTAACCCTGAAGCAATCCGGAGAAACGGTAATTTTTGAGCGCAACCTGCGTTGCCCTTGTTCATCTGACGGTTCATGATGTTCAACTCCCGATACCTATCTGCTGTTTGAGTCCCCGTGGCGGTTGACTCCGGGCAGACACACAGTATTCCAGATGAGGGATTATCTGAAAGACTTTCTATTATTTAAAAGACATCGGAATTATTAAGGGTTTCGCCGTACATGCGAACACCGGGTTAGATTACGGGGCCCGGATTTTTTCACCATGGTAATCGCAGGGGCAGAAAACCAAAAAGGAAGATAATTCATGGAAATTAAAAAGTATTTCAGTCGTACAGATTATAGAAGATCACTCAATATCTGGTAAGAGAAAAAGAAATCAGGCAAAGCGACTACAATTTTACTAAAAAACCCGGAAAATGCAAAATTACTCAAAAGTGGAAGAGTTGTGGTGTAACAGAATTTTTGGTTACCCTACCCATTCCAGAAGACTTCCGCCGCTTGTCATGTCGCGGGATTTCCTGTTTTTTGGCAGTTCTACCATCTTTGGATTTGCTTTTTTCTGGTCCATCTCCTCGATCATTGACTTGTATGTCTGGCGGTTTCCAAGGAGTGCTCCTTTTTCCACACCGGTCATGATAGCAAGGACCCGCACTTTACCTTCCATATCGTTCCGAACACGGGCACCCCAGATAACGTCTGCATGGGGATCGAGTTCGTACGTAAGCGATGTGGCGATTTCCTCGGCGTCCTGAAGTGTAAGGTCGCTTCCTCCCGTGATATGAATCAGGCTTCCTGTCGCCCCACGGTAATCGATATCAAGCATCGGGTTTGAGAGGCATTCCCTGACTACGCTCTCTGATTTGTTCTGCTGCTTGCTTTCACCCACCAGCATAACTGCTACTCCGCCCTTGCTCATAATCGCGCGCACATCTGCGTAATCGATATTAATCAATGACGGCTCTGTGATGGTTTCGCTGATGCCTTTTACGGTCTCCCCGATTAACTGGTCCATTACCGAGAAGGCCTGTCCGAGTGGCAGGTTAGGTACGAAGTTCTTAAGCCTGTTGTTGTCAAGGACAATTACTGAGTCCGATGCAGCAGATAATGCCTCAAGACCTTCTTCGGCCCGGATAAGGCGTGCTTTTTCCACCTGGAACGGGTAACTTACCATTCCTACAACAATTGCACCCTGTTCTTTTGCGATCTGGGCAACAACCGGTGCTGAACCGGTTCCTGTACCCCCACCCATACCGGCTGTAATGAAACAGAGATCTGCGGATTCAAGGAGTGCTTCGAGAGTCGGCCGTGCCATCTCTGCCGCACGTTTGCCTACATCCGGGTAGCCGCCGGCACCAAGTCCCCTGGTGAGTGATTTACCGATAAGGACTCTTTTGTCTGCCTGGACCATGTCAAGGTGCTGTTTATCGGTATTGATCGCGATAGTTTCAGCACCGTTTACCCCCATGTGGTGTAACCGGTTGACGGTGTTGTTTCCCGCGCCACCGCATCCGATGATCACAATACGCGGCTGCCCGACAAAATCATCGTCAATTGCACCCCCGTTTTTCATCTCCTTTTCAATCTCTGAATTTTTCAATGCCTCGTTGATAATAGTCTGCATCTTTACATACCCTCCTAAACCTTGAATGAAACCTGGTCGCTGTCTCTGATTATACGGCCTGATCGCCGTTCGATGAGCTGACGAACCGCATCCCGCACCGCTTCTGAGACTGTGGGGAACTCTCCGGCATCTACCATCTGCTCTAGCAATTCAATTTGTTGTTCGGGTAACCGGAGTGTGATTCGTTTCATCATAGTTTTCACCCTTTTCTGACAATTGGCTGACATATGTCAGACAATTGACAGACGGATAGATCCTATACGTCTGACTAACCAGATAAACCACAATATTACGTTTATCTATTTAAACCTTTTTAGATCTCCCAGGGTCAGTTTAAAGAGGGCAGACTCGCAACGAATTTAAACCCTTATACTCAACATAAATCAATAATTGAGGCGAAATTGTGGGTTGGGAACTTCCGGTTAAAGTAAGGCACGGGGGGAAGATAAAACAACACCTCGAGAAGACAGGGCACCCTGCCATAGATTTCAGTGCGAGCCTGAATCCTTTCCCACCTGCCATGGAATGGGATTTTCCCCCCTCTCTTCTTGACCATTACCCTGACGATGATTATATCCGGTTAAAGGAAATAATCGGCCACCTGTTCCACCGGGACGTAGAAGAAATTGCAGTGGGTAACGGGTCAATAGAATTAATACGTTCATTTTGCCAGGTGATATTCCGAAAGAAAGGCGCGGCAAAGATAGGTACTCCAACGTTTGGGGAATATCTCCTGTCTGTGCAGCTGGCAGGCGGACACCCGGTGAAGGAAGGAGAAATTCCCTCAGCCGCATTCCTCTGCAATCCGAATAACCCGACAGGACAACTCGTAAACAAAAAAGATGTTTCCAAGCTCCTCAAATCGTACGCAGACCGGGGTACTTACCTGTTCCTTGACGAAGCATTTATTGAACTGTCAGATCCCGCGGAGAGTCTTATTGGTACGAGGGATAATCACCTGTGTATCCTTCGTTCACTGACAAAGTGTTTTTCAGTACCTGGTCTCCGGTTTGGGTACGCATTTGCCGACCCCGACCTGGTATGCGCCCTGGAAGTAATGCGTTCTCCCTGGAGTGTGAATGCATTTGCAGAATATTTTGCAATCCAGGCTTTCAATAAATACCAAGAACTTGAAGAATCACGAAGAAAAATCAGGATCGAGTGCAATTATCTTGTAAAATCTCTCCGTGACCTCGGGTTTTCCGTAACCCCGCCCACTGCCAATTTTATCCTGGCTGACACCGGAAAAGATTCCGGGGCCCTGTGTGATTCACTGGCCTGCCATGGAATACTTGTCCGCGACTGCGCATCTTTTGGCCTCCCTCATTCAATCAGGATATCAGTCCGGACCAGATCAGAGAATAAATCTCTCATCGAGGCTTTAAACGAATGCGTGCACTGATAATGGCTGGTGGTGCCGGCACACGCCTCATGCTTGGGGAAAAACCGCTGGTGACAATAAACGGGACACCTATGATATCTCTGGTCCTGTCTGCGTTTCAAAAGACAGGGTACGATCCGATAATTGTTACATCCCCAAGGACACCCTTCACCATGAACTGGGCAAGAGCGAATAGAATTGAATACTTCAGGGGAGCCGGGCATGGATACATACGGGACCTGCAGGAGGCGGTGAAATCTATTGAAGAAACCGGCCCGTTTTTTACCTGTGTGGCAGATCTCCCCTGTCTTTCCGCGAGTCATATAATTGAAATACGAACCGCATACGAATCTTCGGGAAAAGAGGCTCTTTCCGCCTGGGTGCCTGCCCGATGCCCCGCAGAAGCGGTTGAAATGCCTTATACCGAGTGTATCTGCGGCGTTGATGCCTGTCCCGCTGGAATTAATATCCTCATGGGTGACCGCATGGATCGCCCACAGGAGGAAGAAAAATTTCTCCTGGTGGACCGTCACCTTGCATATAATATCAATACCAGGAGCGATCTGGAACGGGTACGCCGTTTTTTTTCACGTTCACTACTACAGAAGTAAAACAATCCTGGTAACTGCAAGGATAAATTACGTTTTTTTTAAATCCATAAAAACAGACTTCAAGCTGGATTTGATAAAAATATTTTTGAAAACAAACGAATGGTATTTCAGTATTCGGGGAAGCAAGGTCTGCGCATGATTTAGGGAAATTCCTGGGACACAATGTAATTGATCCAGGTATTTTAGCTCCCGGATTATACATTGAATTACAAGAAAAAAAATTACGACCGGATTAAAGCAAAAATAAAATAAAATAGCAGCAGAGCCCATATTCTATTATGGAAGCCTCGCGGGAGATCGAGCTTGAAGGCCATATTATCGACTCGGGCATCATGACTCAGATCTTTGATAAGATAATGGATATGGGGGGTAATTTTGAGATCCTCGTATTTGATGTAGGAAAGCAGAAGACAGACCCCAGCTATGCGCGCCTGAAAGTAAATGCCGCGAATGATGAACGAGTCGATGCCATCATCTCCGAGCTTCACCGCTATGGAGCCCGTCTCCTTGCAATCGCTGATGTCAACGTAATACCTGCCGAGGCTGACCGTGTTGTTCCAAAAGGCTTCTATTCAACAACCAACTACCCGACATCGGTGAAATACCGTGAGTCATGGATCCCTGTCCAGGCAATAGAGATGGATTGCCTGGTTGTGCTTGATACAGAGAGGCTCGTTGCAAGGAGCACCCCCCTGTCAAAACTAAAGAAAAATGATATGGTTGTGGTCGGTGAGCAGGGTGTAAGGATTGTCCCCCCGGAACGGCCAAGGGAAAAGACCAACTTCGAATTCATGCATGGGACGGTATCTTCAGAACGTCCCAGTGAAACGATAATCGCGAGGGTTGCGAAAGAGATCCTCGAGGTACACAGGAAAGGTGGAAAAATTGCCCTCGTGGGTGGGCCTGCAATCATTCATACCGGTGCTGACATGGCACTGGCGGAGATTATCAGGAAAGGTTACATCAACGTCCTTTTTGCAGGGAATGCGCTTGCCACTCATGATATAGAGTATAACCTGTTTGGGACCTCGCTGGGGATGGACCTGTCAACGGGTAAGCCCGTTACCGGTGGGCACAAAAACCACCTGTATGCAATAAGTGAGATCATGAGGGCAGGGTCAATTAAAAAGGCGGTTGAACAGGGCATTATCACGGGAGGGATCATGTACGAATGTGTGAAGAACGATGTGCCTTTCGTACTGGCAGGTTCCATCAGGGATGACGGTCCCCTCCCCGATGTGATTACTGACATCCTTGAGGCACAGGACCGGATGCGAGATTATACCCAGTCATGCAGCATGGTCCTGATGGTGGCAACGCTGCTCCATTCAATCGCGGTGGGAAACTGTCTCCCCTCGTATGTCAAGACCGTATGTGTTGACATCAATCCGTCGTCCGTGACAAAATTAATGGACAGGGGGACTATGCAGGCAATAGGGGTGGTAAGTGATGCCGGAACATTCCTGCCCCTCCTGGCAAAACAACTTGATATCCAGAGTGGATGCAGCGAAATCTGACGCATATATCCGGACACTTTTTTCTATAGAGTTGCACCGACCTCTTCGTTATGCGCTGGGAGCGTTTACAATAGTAATGCCAGATAAACTTCTCTACCGTGTAAGTGGCATGCACCAGGGCATTTCCTGTGACATTACAAGCTCCCACTCATCCCTGCAGGGGCACTCCATGTTAGAAATAGCCTGAATCACCGACCGATCGCCTGACATGGAGTAAAATTTTATTGCATCAATAATATCCCTGTCACACTCACCACAGTTATGCGCCCCTCGTGATTGTCCGCCCCCAAGTGGATCGCACAGAACTTCCATTGGTGCAGTTGCAAGAACATCCGCCACGCTCCAGAGATATGGTGGGCGATAGGCCCCCTGTCTCCAGTAACGTTCCATATCAGTACCCCGTTGTACCGTGCAGGTATTCATCGAGATGATATCCGCATTGCCTGAAAGGTCGGCCAGTGACTGCTTCATATCAGTCAAAGCTTCTTTTTCTGTCAGGAAAAGAGGTTTCATAAGGAGGTATGCTTTTACTCCCACCCCGGCAACCCTCGCTGCCCGGACCGCCTGGTTATAATCATCGAAGGAAAAACCCTTGTCAATGGATTTTTCCCTTATCTGGTCGTTCGTTGTTTCGAGCCCGATAGCGACATACAGCGGTTTTGCGTTTGTCCCATCATCGATACGCGATATGAAATCTCCGAGTATTTCCTCATTCACGTATTCCGGCCGGGTTTCCGCGATGATTATTTTACCCCTGAATAAGACACCTGCTTCTTCAAGCACGGCATGTGGGACTTCGTCGGGATCAAAGAAACTGCCGGAAGTATACAATTTTATTATTTCAATGTCATCTATCGGAATAGCATGTGTTACAAACCGGAGTTGCCGGATGAGGCGGTCCGCAAGCTCTTTCTTTGAAAGTCCCACATACCGTTCATGCCGGTAACTGCACATCAGGCAACGATTCCAGGAACACCCGCCGGACTTTAAAATTATTGTCAGTGTTTTTTGTTCCCGGCCTTCATGTCGATCGGTCCCCTGCCAGAAGGCAAGCGGCTTTTCCTCCTCATTAGCAAGCATTAACAGCTTACTAGTTGAACGTTATATGATGAAAAAGATCATCATCTTCGCAATATTCTGCCTTCTCCTCACCGGGGTTGCATCCGCATATGAAATACGGATTGATGCACCCCAGTCCCTTAAATTGGGTGAGACTATTGTGGTGAACGGGACCACGAGCCTTCCGGCCGGGATTTCATTTGATATCATGCTCACGCGCTCAGAATATACGAGCGAGGTGAAAGCAACTAAGCACGTAACGGTCCAGGGTGACAAGAATTTCACCGTGGAATTCCCCACCACCGGCTATACACGGGGCTTCTATAAAGTTGAGATACTGCCGACCGGGGAGTTCCGGTACCTTGGAGATTCTATCACCATGAGGGTTGTGACCCTTGTAGACCGATCGGACGAGGTAAAAATCACCTCATTGCCAAGACAATACTTAAACGGTGTGCTTCATGTGACCGGCTACGCAAATAATGTCAGGAATGATGCTGTTGAGGTTCAGGTCGATAATCCGGATGGGACTCGTCTCTTCGGCCCGTCATTTATCCCAACCAATCTTGATGGAATGTTCTCAAAAGATTTTGAAATAGAAAAAAACGGTGTTTACCAGGTCAAGCTCAGCGACCGGAAAGGTTTTATCGGGTCCTATAATATCAGTGTCCTTGATCAGGACGTCAGTGCCGTTCCGGTTGTAACTTCTCCACCTGCCAGCCAGACTCCTGATACAACGTCATCAATCCAGTCAGCATCGATTTTTTCAACCCGCGATCAACCTGCTTATTTTTCTGTGGCGACCCGTGTAGGACCTGTAAGGGTATACACGTCTTCTGGTACTGACTGGGTCATCGAGTACACTGACCCGTCGGGGCAGCGAGTGAAAACAAATACCAAGGGAGCAGGTTTCCCCGAGGAGCTTACTATCCAGGGTAACGGGGAGACACAATACTTCATGGTCTACCCGAATAAGTATTCAGATAAGGCAAACGTCACCTTTTTTGGAGAGAATACAAACAATATCGGTGCAAGCCTGATCCCACCCACAGGTTTTGTCCCTTCTGCCACGGTTCCGCAGGTCCCCACAACAAAGGCAACGTTCCCTACCATAATCGTAATCATTTCCCTGGGCCTTTTCGCGCTCATCTGGCAGAGGAAATAATTTTTTTCTGACCGGAAGGATAAAAATTGATTTTTTTATAAGCTGGTCACGTTTAACAGTAACCGCAACTTTTCCCTATCAGTGTTAACCTGGTTATTTGGATACCTTTTTTACACCGAATCCCCAATAGTATTGAGCGGGCCGAGGTAGTCTAGTCCGGAAAGGCGGTGGCCTTGAAAGCCACTGGTGCCTGGCACCTCAAGAGTTCAAATCTCTTCCTCGGCGCTATTGTTTTACATTAAGCCGATTCCTATACCGCATGGGTCGGCTATTTCTTTCCCACATCATTGGCGTTGAACGTTAAGGCCTGAATACCCTCCTCTGCGCTTAAATGTAAGATTGGAGTCATTATTACCTCCAGTTTATTATAGAAGTTCAACATTTGAACATTATTATTGTAAAACTATTCAGTAACAGGTTTCCATTCTGACCCGTATTCCTTGGTAAGGACGACACGTGTGTAGTAGGGTGGATACTTAATGATCCCTTCTACCCGGGCAGGGTCCTGGATAACAAGGTCCCCGTTATCATTGCGACTGACAATCGTGAAGAACGAGTTATACCGTACTCTCCTTACTGCCGGGATATCGGAAATCCGGTCAATATCCGCTTCTGGAACTCCCCTGGATGCAGGCCAGGTCCTGGTAACAGACTCTAATCCTGTAAGGAGGTTTACAAATTTTAATGACCAGATATTCTGAGTTTTTTCAATTGCCAGCCAGCGGAGCGGATTGACTGTCGGGAGTGTTCTACCGGTTATTGTAATCGCAGCTGCTATCCGGATAGCAACACTGATGGCGAGATAGGCGAGGAAAAGAATTCCGTAGAATGCCAGTCCGGAAATTAGGACGATTCCTCCAACAAAAAGGATAATAAATGTCCAGCTGATGAAAATCATGACCGCACTTGGTCCTGCGAAGATACCAAACGTATATTTGGAGTCATTCCACGGCCAGAATAATGGGATGCCGGGACTGGCAAGAAAATCAAGTGCCACATGAAGTAAGGCTCCGGCAATTACCGCAGTAAGTGCGAAGGCATTCAACGGGAAAGGGGATGTAAAATGTAAAAATTGCTCTCCCGCCGGGACAAGGATGCATAGTACTCCAAAAGCCATTACTGCCACGCAAACAGCTCCAGCGATACTATGCGCCGCTCCGCCGTGTATTAATATGTATAAACGCGGCCTTTTCGAAGAGACAAGATGAAACAGGAGATCCAGATCAAGTATAACTGCCCCCAGGATACCAAAAGGGATTAGTGCTGGCATCCCGATCGCCATAAGCAAGCTGACGACCAGTAATGCATGGGTAATACTGTCCACGGGTATAGGTTATACCCCGGCATATTAATCATGACCTCGTGAGCCATGTTACCCTTAGAAAATATATCCATTTATCGGTGAAGGGAATCCCCGCAAAACCTGGCTTACCAGTTCATTCCGAATACACCCCTGGTCAGATCAATCATACCCTCGCACGAATCATGTTTGAGCAGATCAAGTGGTAGTATTGCCTGATTATCTTAAAAACAAAATAATATCCTGCTGTTCCTTCTTCATACCCGATCCCAATTTTTTTATTCCCCTATGCAGATAGTACGTAAGATACGGAGTCCTATCGTGTGCATTGCAATTCCCGCTGAAGTTATTGAAATTAAGGAAGGAAACATCGGTGTAGTTGATTATGGTGACCTGCAACAGGAGATACGCCTTGACCTGGTCGATGTTGAGGTTGGGGAATTTGTACTGATTCATGTGGGCTTTGCCATACAAAAAATGTCAAGGGAAGAAGGGCTCGAGACACGCAACCTGTTCCGTGAAGTATATTCAGCCATGGAGCAGAAACCCCCCGTCACGCTGTAGTTACCCGTTATTTTCTTTTTTTGTAATGTTCCTTTTCCTATGTATTCTATGCCTTAGTATCCAATTGCACGTGATGAATAACAGATAAGGCAGATTTTCAATTCAGATGAATCAGGTAGCCATACGAGGAATAACTACCAATACCTGCTGAACGTTAGAATAATATAGAGACGCGAATAATAAAAAGCGAATATAGGTTCTGTAATCAGCATATTCCCCGGGATCGGCCCAGGTGTAGAAAATGGCTGGAAAATCCGGTATCATCCGTGAACTAGGCGAGAGTGGGCTTCTCCTACCTGAAATGGTGAATGACGGGCTCACCGCAAATGACCAGGTAAAATATTTTTTCACCCTTCTCCAGACCGCACAGTCACATTCCGATCACCCGGACCTTGAATGTACAAACCTTTCGCGGGAGCGTGAGGCTGCCGGGATCGAGTCTGATATTTTCGATCGGGTTGTGCCCGGAGCAAAAAAGACCGGGCCTGGAATGTACCAGGTACCGGAGCTTATTACGGTTCTTGGGTCGGTCAAACGTTGCTTCCTTGCAATGAATCTCCCTATTGCCAGACACGGCCTCCCTGAAGCGGAGGGCTATGATATGCGGATGAAAATACTCCTGGATGAATTGCCTGGCACCCAGGAAGATGCGATCAGTGGCCGGGCTATTGCGGATATTACCCTCGGAGACTCAGATGGGCCGGACAGCCTGCATCTCCTGTTGATGGACATGCATAAATCGTTAAACAATCTTCAAAAAATGCTATCAACTGAAAATATAGCCGGTGCGATGACCTATAACCTCCAGGAGCAGGATAAATGCCTTGTCCAGGCATTCATGTCGGGTTTGAACAGGACTGCCCCCTTGAAATTCGATCACCCCGGTCTGGGTACAACCGCCACGAGGGCAAATGGCAGGCTTGTCCTCCAGAATGATATCGGGTTAACCGATGCGCATGTCCTTGTCATCCATGTTGAACCTACACAGATCAATATCACATATACTGATATCCATATGCCCCGCCTGCAGTTTTTCCAGGGCCTTTTTGATTCCTGGAATATGACGTGGGAAGATACCCGTTCAAGAAAAGGTGATGAGGACTTCGAAAAGAAGCTCTACCACCTGTCTTTAGGAAGTTATCATGCGAAGGACGAGGAAGAACAGAGGAAATTCCTGGAATTTCTTGGGTCGAGGATAGTTTTTCTGATCGACTGGAACCGGGCGAGGAAACGGCTCCGGAGTTTCCTGCCGAATAAAGACTGTGTCACCGTGCTCCGGTGGGCTGCGGAGCATGAAGTCGGGCATGTCGGATTTCTCCAGCTAGGTGGTGAAAAGCTAATCTACGACGGGCTTGAAATGGCAGCCAGGATCCCGTTGCGATACGGTGAACCCCTGTACCAGATACTTGGGAGGGAGAAGACCCTTGAGTATTTCCAGTGGGTTTTTAACGCAGCGGCGAAAGGATTGCTTTCAAATCACTCCCGCTTACTTATCCAGGATGAAATTAAGGCTGAATTACTCAGATATTTCCATTCTGCCCACGAAAATCTGATGGAGATCTGTGAACAACATGCAACCCTCACCGTTGAAGTTGCCATGTTTGTCAGGGACGCACTCCTTCACATACAGAGGAAAGAAAACAGCCAGTTTACTGAGAGGACTGCAAGGAGGGCTAAAATCTGGGAGAGTGAGGCTGATAACCTTGTCTCAAAAGTACGGTCGCTTTCAATTAGGTTCGAAGCTGCCCGGCACTACACTGACCTGATAAACGTGGCAGATGACGCACTCGATTTTCTTGAGGAGGCAAGTTTCTTCACAACCCTGGTCCCGAGAAGCACCCATTCTGAAAAGATGTTAAAAGAACTCGTTATGTTGGGGGAGATCGCGGTAAAAGGGAGCCAGGAATACCTGAAAGCGGTTATGGCATCCCAGTACGTGCATAAGGGGTACAGCAGGGAGGAGATGCAGGACTTTATCCGGGCAATCGATGGGGTTATCAGCATGGAACGGGAAGCAGATGAAGCACTGAGAAATGCAGAGAAGGTGATCCTTGCAGAAACAACCGATTACAAGGAGCTACGGGTATTCTTCGAAATCGCACGTATTATTGAAGGTTCAACTAACTCCCTGATGAAAGCCGCATTCGTATTGAGGAACAATATCCTCGAGAGTTTGAACTGGTAACTATGATGAATGATCTCTCGCCGAGCATCGTATTTTTCGGGCCTGGAATGAGGGCCGATATACCTCCTGGAGATTTTGGGAATAAGGCCGCAGGCCTTGGGACTATGTCCTCGCTTGGAATACCCATACCCCCGGGGTTTGCATTAAGCGTGTCCATTTGTGAAGACTATTACAAAAACGGGATGAAGGCACCCTCCTTACTTCCGGAACTCCTTGTGGAAGGGATCTCTTACCTTGAACATGCAACTGGTCTGCAGTATGGTAGTGAACGGAAACCTCTCCTTGTATCTGTCCGGTCGGGTGCCCCGGCATCAATGCCTGGTATTATGGACACCATTCTTAACGTTGGGCTGAACCATGAAACGATACGGGGCCTGATTTTTTTTACCGGTAACCCGAGATTTGCCTGGGACTCCTACCGGCGCCTCTTTGAGAACATGGCTGAGATCGTTTTCCGCCAGAACCCGCACCCTTACAGGGCCCTCCTGTCAGAAATAATGGAGGAGGAGGGAATATCTGACGTGGCTGAAATGGATTCGGCAAGCCTTAAGAAACTGGCCTTTCAATACCAGCGATTATTTTTTTCCACTGAGAACAAAGAATTTCCCGAGGATGTGAAAACACAGCTCCTGATCTCTTCAATCGCAGTGCTCCGGTCATGGACAAATCCAAGGGCCGATTCATTCCGACGGATGCACCCGGTAAAAAATCTGCGTGGAACTGCTATTACCATACAGGCAATGGTATTTGGGAACATGGGGCTGAATTCAGGAGCCGGAGTGGCATTTACCCGCAACCCATGGAGCGGAGAGAATGAACCGGTAATTGATTTCAAGTTCGGTGCGCAGGGGGAGGATGTTGTATCAGGGAACCAGTCCGCCACGACACAAAGCGAGTTAAAGAAATCAATACCTGCCGTTTATGAAGACCTTAGGCAGATAGGGAGAATGGTCGAATCGCACTTTCAGGATATGCAGGATATGGAGTTTACGGTCCAGGAGGGAAAACTCTTCATCCTGCAAACCCGGAACGGGAAACGCTCCCCCCTGTCTGCAATCAGGATCGCGGTTGATATGTGGCGGGAAGGAATAATTTCGCCAGAGGTTGCATTATCACAGATAGAAGGACTCGATCTGGAATCGATCAAAGTACAGTGTATATCCACCATGGATTATCCGATTGCAACGGGAACGTCTGCATCCGGAGGCGTGGCGACAGGAAGCATGGTATTCACACCTGAACAGGCATTGCAAGAAGTTTCTTCAGGGCCTGTTATTCTTGTCAGGGAGACCGCATCACCCGAAGATATTGAAGGGATACGGGTCGCTTCTGGGTTGCTGACTGCGAAAGGAGCACGGACCTCGCATGCAGCAGTTATTGCACGCTACATGGGAAAGGTATGTGTGGTGAATTGTGCGGGCCTGGTAATTGACCTGCCTCATAACAAATGTCACCTGGGAGGCCAGGTCCTCAGGGAAGGAGATACTATCTCACTCGATGGTAATTCCGGGTCCGTATATACCGGCGTCGTCGCTACCACTTACGAAAAGCCCGGGGAGTTGTTGGATATTGTTCGTTCCTGGAAAACAGCCCGCCTGTAACAGAACACTGATGGGTATAGTTCTACCGATAGAAATGGGGATGTTTCCAATCCCCTAAAACTACCTCCAGATTGAATGCTATCAGTTCACGAAACAATTGGGCCAGGGAAAATTATCCCGAAAATCTGGGTTACTTTTCAACAAAAACACGGAATGCTCCCTGAAAATGGTTCTCCCATACCTGAGAGTTGATTGGTTGACATTTATGAGATTCCGTTTCATAAACGACAACAGTATAATATATACCTTACAACAAGAATGGGAGTCTACAGGTGATTATTACGAAAAAACCATATCTGTTAATTTTTACCCTTGTCATCGCGATGATAACAATCGGTTTTGCATCTGCTGAAGACCTGCCAGTAGGAAATATTGGCGGCGGAGTAGGATATTATGACATTTCATCCAGCCCTTCAGATGCAACCGTAATCTTTGATGGCATTAACAAGGGGACGACGCCCGTCGTCATCGAAGTGAGTACCTCTGGGACACCCGGTCATTCCCTTAGCATCTCCAAAGAAGGGTATCGGACATATACCGATCATCTTACAGGAAACCCAGGCGAAGGGCAGACTGTTGATATTTATAGAGAACTTGTGTTTATACCCGTAACCGAACCCACTACGTTACCCCCGACAACGATAATTGGCGGAGGAAAGGGGTATTATGATATTTCATCTAACCCTGAAGGTGGAACGGTTAATTTTGATGGTAGTTACAAGGGTGTTACGCCTGTTACCGTTTCTGTTAGTACCTCCGGAACCCCTGGTCACACCATCAGCATTTCCAAAGCAGGGTACCAGACATGGACTTCGGAAGAACCCGGTAACCCATTTGAGGGAGACACGGTTCATGTCAATGCAGATCTCGTATTTATACCCATAACGCTTCCGACTACACCAATCGGTGGCGAGAAGGGGTATTACTATGTTACGTCCAGCCCAAGCGGTGCAGATGTTACCCTTGACGGGTCGAACGAAGGATCGACCCCAACCACCCTGGAAGTTAGCGCTACCGGTACACCCGGGCATACAATCGGAGTCTCGATGCCCGGGTACCAGTCATGGAGCCAGTATTTCGCTGGTAATCCTCCTGCAGGATCTACGGTAAATGTCAATGCCGTGTTATCACCCATGTACCAGAACGGGAACATCCAGGTGATGTCTTCCCCGTCAGGTGCATATGCCGTCCTCGATAACGGTCAGAACTCGATGATAACTCCCGGGACATTCTCTTCGGTTTCCGTCGGATGGCATAATGTCCGGGTCACTAAATCAGGGTACTACCCATTCGCAAAAGATGTCCAGGTAAATGCTGGAGGTACGAGCTCCGTGTCCGCTAGCCTTGTTCAAATTTCACAACAGGGGAGCATTTCGATCAGCTCAACCCCGAACGGTGCGGGTATCTATGTTGATACGCTTTACCAGGGAGAAACAAACCAGGTCGTCGGCAATCTTGCTTCAGGTTCCCATACGGTGACCCTTAAAAAAGCAGGGTACCAGACCTGGTCAACACAATATACCGTTTATTCCGGCCAGACAACCTATATAAACGCCCAACTTACCCCGGTCTCGAATCCATCCACTGGTGACCTCGAGGTTATTTCAGCCCCTTCAGGTGCCGCGGTTTATGTCGATACTGACTACCAGGGCTCTACATCCCCGGGAAGCCCCCTCGATGTTCTTTCACTTTCACCCGGTACTCACACGGTTGTATTGAAAAAATCAGGGTACCAGGATTATACCACAACTGCGAATATCCGTGCGGGACAAACGACTCAGCTATCGGCAACACTTGCACCTTCGGGCCAACCTCCAACTACGGCAAGTATCCAGATCTCGTCAGACCCAAGTGGAGCCGATGTCCTCATCAATAATGCCTACCTTGGCATTACGCCATTAACTGCCCAGAACGTGCAACCCGGGTCTTCGACTGTCACAATCTCGCTTGTGGGATACAATCCGTATTCAAGTACGCTGCAAATCGGTGCAGGCCAGGCACTCCAGATTAATGCCGCGCTCTCTCCGGTTGCAACACCAATGCCCACGACAAAAGCTCCGACTGGTCCTTTTGTGGCTATCCTGGCGGTGGCAATTATTGGTGTAATTGCACTAGTGGGTTTGCAGCGTAAAAACGATTAGAGAATCCAAAAATCGTACTTTTTTATCGGTATCTAAAAAAATTGGGATGTTTGTCATTACATCCCGAATCGTTCTTCAAATCCACCGGGAAGATACTGGTGACCCTGAAGGGATCCACGTCATCATATCTGGTACCAGGATGGCTATCATTCAGGAGTGATCCGGCAATAGAAAACTGGACCTTTCATTTCAAAAAAAGGGATGAGAACTGGCCTCTGCACTTTATGCGACCCTCGAGAGTGTACCCGTCTCAAGGTCGTAATAAAGGCCCTGGATGTGAACTCTGCCCTCATCCACCGCCGTTTTAACGGACGGGTATCTCTTGAGGTGTTCGATCTGAAGCCTGACATTTTCGAGTTCGATCTGATGAAATCGTTCATTTATTTCGTCAGGCGTTGACGGGACCGGAATACGGCTGTCTACCCGGGTTTTTGCCTCACGGGCATCATTGAGCCAGAGCGGGATATAGGGGTCGTTAAGATCCTTATCGAGTGACCTGATCGCACCACAGTCAGAATGCCCGCAGATAACGATCTCCTGCACATTCAGATAGTTAATTGAATATTCCACAACGGCAGCCAGGGACCAGTCATGATTTGGCACGATATTACCTACGTTCCGGGTAATAAACAGTTCTCCTGGTCCGGCGCTGGTAATCTTTTCAGGGTCTGATCGCGAGTCCGAACATCCGATCCAGAGTACTCCCGGGCTCTTGCCTGCTGCAAGTTCCTGGTTTCGCTCGATACTCGCATTATATACGTCGTCCCTGAATTTTTTGTTTCCCAGGAGGAGTTCGTCAACAAGGCTGCCATTCTGGACCTGTCCTGTGACATGATTGCCTCAGGGGTTATCAGGGATTCCCTCGACCAGACTAAATGGGATGACTACACCTCGTCCGAACATAGAAATAGGGAGATTTATATCCCCATTTTCAGGAAGAGGGGTAACTGCTTTGGATCCCACAAAATCAATTGCACCCCTCGATGTAAATACCGGGGTCGCCTGGACTGATAGTACAGCTATCATCAGGAGAAGTACAGTGACCAGGATGATATTTGGTATTCGCATACGAAAATCTAACTCATCGGCCGACTTTATTAATATAACCCGTTTTTCCCGATTGTATTCAGGCTGGATTCCCAGGTTGGATTCACCGGGATAATATATCCTAAATACCGCTGTCTGGAATTATGACAATAAACGGTTGGATGGGTATTTCGTTATGATATATTAGGAAAACATCAGGCGGGCAAAAACGAAGTGCTGCTATGGGGACTCCTGACAATTATTTAGATTCCCCTGTAAAAAGTATCATTTTTGATGAGAAGGGCAAATATATTTTCTTTTCATTTTTTAAGATAGTGCGCTCTGCCGGTGGCGGACCTGCCGCCAACGCGGGGGTCCTGCCCCCACTCCGGAAAGTTCACACAAAAAATACAATGTCGTTCGCACCACTGCCGAGGTCTGTGGGCCTCGTCTCGGAGGCGCTCCCTGATTCTTCGGTTTATTAGAAGGAATGACGGGCAGCATGTTTGCCTCCTTGTTTCCTCGCTCGCTCCGCTCCGGCTCCGGGCCGCGTCACCTTCACATCATGCCCTTGTTTTTCATACTGCATCGGGGGGAATGACGGCCATAACTTCGTCGCGTACTCCTCGTTATCGCCTGTTACGTTTTGATGCCGACCGAACTGATGTTCCATCGTCCTCAAAATGGGGCCATTGATATGCCCCCACAACATGCTTTCCGCAATCACTTGCCGGTTCTCTATGCCCGAAGCGCATGGCGCCACCTGCGACGGGCCGATAAAACAAGATAGATTTGGGACAGGGAGCACCGGAGTCAGCGACGAGGCACCCGGTTACCGAGCGCGAGCGAGGTCGAGGTGCCGAGGAGCGACATCATAACAAGGAATAAGAACCCGAAGGGGTGGCGCTCGAAGGCCGGGCCTTCAGGGCCGGACCGTGCGACGCCCCGCAGGGAAAAATTTACTCCTGGTAGTTAATCTGATAAGAAAAGGGATGCAATAGTTAAACCGATCGTGGCCGGTATGTTTGTGTGGGTCACTTCGACCGGCTGCGATTATTTGTTTCTGTTCTCTTTGATAAATTCGGTAAGGTCCTCTTCACTGACACGCCACTCCATCCCGATTTTTATAGCACCCATCCGCTTTTTTAGAATTAGATTCCGGACGGTCTGGGGGTGAAGGTGCAGCATTGCGGCCACTTCTTCTGTCGTATAAAATGTATGAGGTGGGGTTTTAGCCATTAGTACTCAGTCCTCCCCTGGCAGCATAACTGTTATGACCGGTTAGCCGTCGTCACCTGGTCCGCAGACTGCTTTGAGTTCGACGGTTTCACCACCCCGGTGATGTATAATTCCGGTGGCCCGGGCCCTCTCCCGCAGGAGTTCAAAGGCCACCCGGAATATGATAACACTACTGCTGCGTGACCTGTTTGCTGACATCCGCAGCATCCAGAGCAGGTCCCACAGCCTGCCGGTCAGGTCCTGGTCTGGCATCTCGGGAAGATACGAGGGTTCGATGTACTGGTACCACGCGGCCCGGGTGAATGCGACCGGGACCGAGATCCCGGCCTGCCGGGTGAGCCCCTCGGGTGCTGCGATCAGTTCGCCATCATTCAGGGCATCGGCCCGGGTATACCTACTGATAATATCCTCCTCGGTCCAGAATGGAATGGGGGTTGAGGTAGTCATACCCGACCACCCCGGAGACGTGGTTTCCCGTTTGTAAACCCGGGACGGATAACTATCTCATTGGATGCCACCTTCGACCACATCCAGCCCATATTATGATTATGTGCATAAACAGCCGCGAAATCAACTGCAGCACCATGATCGATGCATTCCGCGATGAGCTGGGCCCCTGTCCCTCTATTGACAAAAATTTTGTATTCCATCACCAATCACTCCCGTCTGATGGCCACTGGCCGTCAATCTCATCAACTTCAATCGCGTCGAGGTCCTCAATTGTGATCGTGCCGTCGCGGATCTGATCCTGGACACATTCAATGGCCGACTTATCGATGTCGGCAAAGACTGACACCAAGGCAGAGATCCTGACCATGAGCGGCTCCTCCTGGTCTGGTGGCTGGAGCCATTCCTCATGGGCACGTTGCCACCCGGGAGGGAGGTCGTTCATTTATGCCACCTCCGTGATTAATGCTCCAAAGTCCAGCAACCCCGACTGGGTCTGCACCAGGACCATGTCTCCTTCAAAGATGATCCGGTCGTTGCCTTCGCGCCAGCCTTCGACAACTTTCACCGCGTGGGCTCTTGCTTGTTCCCGGGTCTGGAAGGTGTGGGGGTCTTTCCCCTCCCCTTTCACCAGGTCAACCTCATAGACAACGAACGACATCAAAGATCACTCCTGACAATCCCCATGCATGGGCTCATCGACAAGCAGCGCTTAATGGTTACGTGCTTTCCACATGCTCCATTCCAGTCAATTGTGTTTTTTGTATGGTACCAGCGGCACCCGATGCACCGGTCCCCGATCTCAACATCACAACCGAGGCCGATCTCCATCTCCTCGGCCTGATATGCAAGATCCTGCGCATCGAACTCAATCGCAGCAGCCTGTTGGTACAACCTGGCTGATTCTATCCTGAGACCTGCGATGATTGAGGCCTGCGGTTCGGTGATCATGCGGGCACCCCCTGGGGGGTTGCTTGCGCTGTTGCTCCCGAGGTGAATGGTTCCCAGCTGATCGTCGAGATGTTCGCGAACTTCCGCGATCCTGTGACGGTTGCCCGCAGGTGGGAGAGTGGAGAAATGTATCTCCGGCCTTGGATCTGGTACATCACAGCACGGCCGGATCCATTGATCCACGCCTGGCCTGCTTCGGTCGGTTCTCCGGACCCGGCCCAGACTGGCGTCATATCCCAGACCGTCACGCGGGCCTGTTCATCGACCAGGCGCGAAACATCCGAGCGGGCGATCGCCGCCTGGATTATTTTTACATCTATTCTCAACATGCCGCCGGACAGTTTCACGGTCCCGACGTGCTCAATTTTGGTTTCCAGTGTGTGGGTCACTCCTTTCACCACATATAATATTAGCGTGTGAAGCTATAAGGCAGCGCCATGTGCGGTGTGAAAGTGTATGATGTTATTTCGCAGCGTTTGACATCATATAATAAAACCAGTGGTCGCCCTTCGGGAAGGCCCACTGCCGGCCTCCGGCCGTCTCCGAGGGCCATCCCTTCGGGTATGTTGTCCTGGTGTCACGCTGTCGCTCCTTGCTCCTGGTTACGTCGCTCCGCTCCGACCAGGAACTTCGTCGCTGGTTGTTGTTGTCCTGGTGCCGGTTGGAATATTGCAGGACTCAAACACGATGCCGCTCCTCGGCACCTCGACCTCGCTCCGCTTGGTAACCGGGTGCCTCGTCGCTGTCCTGGGTACTCCCTGTCCCAACCCTATCTTGTTTCGTCGGGCTGTCGCAGGTGACACGACCTCAGTCGGGTCTCGGCCTCCATAAGTAGCTCGCAAGCGGTAGCGGAAAGCGGGCGATATTGCTTACCGCGAAGGCAACGAGTCATCAGACCCGGTTGCCCGCGAGATGGCAGGCGATAACGAGGAGTTCGCGACGAAGTTATGGCCGTCAGTATCACCCCGATACATTCTGAAAAACCAGGGCATGATGTGAACGAAGGAGGCCCGGAGCGGAACGAAGAGGAGTGAGGAAACGACGGAGTGAACTTGATGCCCAGTTGAAAGCACCGGTTAACTGCAGAACTAAAGACTTAGGCTAGTTCCGGCTAAAATAAGCCTTTTTCGTTGATAATCAATCCCGTTATTTTATTCGCCATTTATTCACCACATTCGCCATTTATTCATCATATTTACATCATATACGTCATCCTTGACGAGACAATGTATAATAAGCGTCTTTTCTCTTACCAACCATTTCAAGGATATTTCGTGAAACAAGATCCTTGAGATCCCGTTGTGCTGTCGAACCGGATACCTTCAAAATCCGCTGGTAATCCGCGTTAGTAATTTTCCCGTTCTCTTTTGCATAGAGCACCGCTGATATCTGCCGCTCTGATAGTCCGGCCCGTACAAGGTAATCCCGGTTAAATACATCTTTCCGGAATTTTACCGAGAATCCCTGGTCTTCTTGGAATACTGGTTCGGGTATTCCAGCCTCGAGACTGGCACTCCGCATTTTCTGGATTCCACCACCCCACCGTTCAATCCAACCGATATCATAGAGTACTTGAGCGATTCCCTTGTTTCGCAGAACTGATGCGTGCGAGATAAACAGCTCGGGTAATGTGATGCCTGATGCCAGCCGACCGGGGCTCCAGACCTTCAGGGAATCCCTGAGTATTCGGATTTCAACAACGGAACTGATGGTGTAATCACGATGACAAATCGCATTTATGACTGCTTCACGGAGAGCCTCAACCGGGTAATCCCAGACCTGTTTGCGCTCAGGTTCACCGGTCATCACAAATGCGACCCGGATATTCTTTCGAATGAATTCCATGGAACCATTGACCTGTTCGATTATCGTGCCGGTCACCATGCGGTCATCCAATACACTAATCTCATCAACACCAAATAGCCCGCAGTGCATGGATGCCTGTGACAGAAATCGCTGTGGGTCTGTTCCAAAGAGGAGGAGTGCGGCCCATGTCGGCTTATTGTCCTGGACCAATCCGATCTTTTCAAGGACGTTTTGTGGGGATTCATCAGGTGAGATATTCCGTCTCCCCGTCTCATTTGCTTTTTTAATGTAATCGGCGACTTTTATCAAGTCAAGGTCCGCTAGTGTAGTTTTCGATGCGGGTGTCAAGTCCCAGCTGCTGCCAATGGACTGAAGATGTAGCTCCGCGATCTCGTGGGGTTGCATCGCCCGGTTGCTGGTGCCGACGCGGCGATAGCACCTGCCCCTGACGGATACAGGTTTGAGCGGGTTTTCTTTAATATGGATTGCTACCACGGGTTTTCCTTCGCAGGGGATCTCCTCAATCTCCGGAATCAAACGTGGTTCGGTGCTCTGTGAAATGGTATTGGCCCACTCTTTGAGGGATTCGTTACCGATTAGTGTCCCGATAATATTTCCACGATCGGTTATTCCAATAAAAATTGTACCGCCCCTGGTATTTGCGAAGGCACCGGCTGTTACGACTGCATCCCGATCGAAGGATTCTTTGAATTCAACCTTATCGGATTCATGGGGGGTCATGAGCGTAGAGCCTCAGATCTTTGTAATTAGTTAGGTTTCTCTTCCTTTTTCTTGTTGTGGTATATCGGATGGAAATGTTGGTGTGATATAACATGTTGTGTCCCTAAAAGTTGGGGATCTAGAATTTTATTACATTATTACTCGATGAATTGGAAGAAAGCCGACCTCAGTTAGTCCGAGTAACATTGGTTATCCTGACCTCCGCTTTTTGATTTCGCCGGGCGAAATTCTTTCGCGTAGCCGAACTATTGTGGACAGGAGGCACCGGTGGTGTGGCCCCGCCCGTGTTAGGCTTAGTATGGAGGGGTTTGCCCGACCGGCTGGGGACCGGTGGTCCCCAAAGAGGTTTTGACACCGTTAAAAACTTATGGCCTTCAGTTTTGTGTCTATCTCACCGAGAATATTCTGGATATCCATTTCCCTGCAAGCAGACACGGCTTTTATAAAATAAAAGAATGCACTTTTCCAGTCACCCAAAAATTCGACAAAACAACCCAAATTACACCCGGATTACTTTAAACGCCTTAAAATTTAGGTAATATTACCCCACCCCAACCATTTAACCCCGCTCTCGTTCGTTTATTGAGGCCGCATTTGCCTCTGATTCTCTCAAGTAACAAATACGCTTAATTTAAGCGATATTACCCGAATCCCCCGATATATGACCTTTATTTGGGTTTTACCCTTTTCCAAGTATTCATAAATAGCCCCGTTTAACGCAGTATTTGCCTTTTGCTTCCTGATTATCAATGTCGCAAAGACTACCAAAAAAACAGAAAATAAAGTAGTTGCATCCGGGTGAGTGAAAGCAAAAGAGTGGTGGGTAAACCCACCATCTGTCTACCCTGCTGGCCCCCGAAGGGACACTCCCACCCTTTCGCAAATTAGTATCAGCACCTGAGAAATCGTAGCCCAGGAAAAATTTAGGTACGGGAAAAAAGATCTATTGATTTACATCTGGTGGATTTTTTCTGCCTGCTACTTTTAAGGCATATATCAGGCCAATCGCAACAAGAAATGCTAAACCCGTCCCCCCTACAATCGCAAGAATTCCCCCCGTAGAACCCCATCCCTCCCCAAGAGAATAGTCCGGCATCGGAGCTGAATATGCGAACTTACCCGCCATACTCTCCTGTATTTCAGCATCGGGGGGTGTAGGGCCTGTCAGAGTTTTCCCTCCCTGGATGATCAGTGCCGTGCTTTCCAGGCCATCCGGATCGCTTGATGCCATGAATACTGCCACAACCCCAATGAGGATCGCAATGACAAGACCCCCGATTATCAAGGATTTATTGTCTATCATGAAACAGCACCCGCCTTCGCCGGTAATACACCTTGATCCACCATATCGGGTCGGACATTCATAATCAGGTAAATCGCAGCAACGGTGATAACCCCTTCAACAACTCCAATAATTGCATGATACAACCCCATCGCGATCATACCTGTTTCAAGCGGGAATGTTCCTGCAAGCCATAGTTCAATAGATGCACAGAGTGCGGGAATTAAACAGGCAAGCCACGCAGCGATGAATGCAGAGAACGGCATGCTTCCGGTAGCTGCTTTAAGTCCTTTGAAGCTGTAGAATCCAACGAAACCACCGACTACCCCCATGTTGAGGATGTTTGCCCCCATCGTCGTGATCCCGCCATCCCCAAACATGACTCCCTGGACAATCAACACCAGTGTAAGGATGAATACTGCGGCAAACGGTGATCCAAGGACAATCGCCACTAGTGCCCCACCCACCAGGTGCCCGCTCGTCCCCATCGAAACGGGAAGGTTAAAAGACTGGAGTGCGAAGATACCGGCCGCCAGTACTGCAACCAGGGGTAATTTTTCCTCGTTCAATTCATTCTTTGCCCACCGAAGGGAGAGATACACAAAGACCAGGGCTATAATCCAGTAGATTGCGCCCTGCCATATCGGAATAAATGCATCAGGTATGTGCAACGATTACACCTCATCATACTATTATATAATTTCGTAGCACTTCTAGTGTAAAAAAGATTATGATTTAATATTTATTAAGTAAATAATAAAATATCGTATGGGTTAATAAACGATTTGACGGCAAATGAGAAAAATGGTTAGATTGTGGTGGTAAACGAGCTCCACCTCACCCGCCCATTCACCACAAAGTTACCCGCAGCCCCAACCTTCTCCGAGGTCGAATGAACATACCCGAGTGCCGTAGTATTACCAATCCCAATCAGAGATCGTGATCCCGCAGCAAAGCTTCCATAACCACTACCTGATGATGAAACATCCATTCAAGTTCTATCTGGTTTATATCGATCAACCAGGAATTCATTAAAGAACCTAACCTTTATCGTCCAGACAATCGTTGTAGGTTATAATGGGGAAAATTTTCTTAATTCTGCTTCTTGTTATTTTTATTTCTCTAATGGGTTGTACTACAACCCCTCCACATATTGCCGGAAATAACAGTGCATTATCTCCAAATAACTCAATTTTAAAAAATTCAACCCCAGCACAGGAAATTTCCGACAAGGTTATCGCCCACGAAGAATCGTACAAATTATATTCAACAAACGGAACTGTCACTATACTCCGGACAGGCACACCCCGGTCTTACTCGTTCACGCTTTATGCACAACGGCCTGATCACTATTACCTGAGCTGGGCGGATGCAAATGGGAATATCACCGATATTTTCATCACAACCGGATTGGACGAATATATTATTCATTCTTCATTCAATGAGACCCAGCATTTTCAAAAAGGTTTTGAACACTCCACAAAATATGATACGCCACGACCCCCACCGTCGTATGATCGGGGATATGATATCCTGGAGCTGGTAACTTCTCCCTTACGGGAAGGAAGGGATAATAGTACCCGGAATCTTTCTGCAGAAGGAGGTGACGAATATTCCGTTGTTTTTTCTGCCGGTTCGTTCGACGGGGCACTCCGGCTCATTATCCACATGACCGTCAACCGTTCGGATTATTCTGTTAAAGAAGTTGCAATTAACGGGCCGGAGGATAATCCTTTGATGGAGATTACATTTAACGATATAGAAACCCCCTCCCAATTCCCGGGAACACGTTTCGAATTGCCTCCCGGATCCGGACCTGTCATCGACCATGATGTTACGGGATATACATCGCCACTTTATCCTATATTTGATTCACCACCGGCCGTTATCTACCCCTACCGGGTTTCAACTTTTATAACGACCCCATCCACCCCCTCTACGACATCGGTTCCCCGGATCTAACAGATATTATATGGTATAAGAAAAAAAGTAATTTAATCTGGAAATTGAGTCTATGAATCAGTATTTGAGAGATCTTGGAATAGTATTGCTGATTGTTTTCATCCTGTGGAATATTATTTCCGTATTTCTTGCACTTAGTGGTTGTCCAACCTCGTATGCGATTCATAAACTCTCATACAACCCGGAAGGAACTGATTTCCAACAAGCGAACGTCATCCACATTACCAAAAGGGATATTTTTCTGCATCCAGGGGTAGTGGATGCTCTCAAAAATGGAAAGTCAATAATTATTCCTACCGGCATGTCGTTATCAGATGTTATTCCAGGAGATTTTTTTGGCTCGAACTTCGCCAGAACCCGGGTTCCGATATGGGATCGGGGATATCTGGAGAATAACCATAACAAAATATGGGAATACAATGGTTCTTACTTTGAATTCGTAACAACACAGTGTGGGTAATAACAGAATTTCTTATTCTCACACCCGTTTATCCGGTTCTTTCAAGATTTAGTTAATAATTAAAATTGAGATTGCTTAAAAAATGAATTTTTAAAATTAAAGTGATGAAACGAATGAGGACCACTTTGTCCGTCCGGTCATCACAAAAACTCCTCCGGTCCTTACTTCTTCATGCATCGCATGAACATACCCGAGGGCTGAAGTGTTCCCTATTCCAATCAGAGACCGCGACCCCACAGAGAACATGCCCGATCCGTGACCGGTTGCATCCATGTTCATCACCATACTATCCGGCTGCTCAGTGTCACCCTGGCTAATCCCGCCAGCCGAATTATAATTCAAAGAATCAGTCATGAACATCGTCGAAACCCCAGCATATTCGCAATAAGCAGATCTGCTGAAATTTGCACCTTCAACATCTAGCGAGTCTGATCCACATGTCACCCCGGCAGCCGGTGACCCGACTGAGTAAACCATCAACGCCTCCGACAGGATCCCGGGCCCCTGGCTGTCCACCTGCTGCCCTGTCGAGAACTCGAGTATTTCATCCGCCGACAATGACCTATCTCCTGAGTACGTCCCGGGACCGTTCACTAGGACTGATCCTGAATACCCACCACTAATTACCTCCTGCCCTATCCCGAGCGGAGGAACCTTAGTCAAATCCCCATCAGATGCAGCCCAGGTCCAATCTGATGAGCTGCATAACATCTGATCACCTGTTGCAGATATCGCCACCTCGCAAGAGGCAGCCTGGGCCGGGGGTATCCCGGTGTAGGCCACACCAAGCACTACGGCAGCGAAAATGCAACCGCCAATGACCAGCTTCCTCCGTTGCATCAGTCGCTTAATCATTTCGCCTCCGTCTTTCCCGAGCCCTTGATGAGCCCGTATTCAATGTCGTACCAGGCAGACGGGACCGTGATAGTGTATGTGTCAAGCCGTTCAGCTTCGGCCTCCGCCACCTGCCGGAGAAGGCTTTCCTGCTCAATAAGTGAGTGGTCGAACGTCAGCCATCTCTTCGTGCTGTCGGTCATCCTGAATGACCGGCCCGGGACCTCCGATGGTGCAGATGTCACCGTGTCGTCGGTCGGGTCAAAGTAGCTCAGTACCCGGCTGGTTGTTTCAGTCGCAGCATTTGCAGATGCCGTCGCTTTCGTCGCTCTCCTATGCTGCACGTACGCGATGAACGCAGCAGCGAGCGTAATCAGAATCTCAATGAGGTTGGTTAATTCCGGATCCATGATGTTCTCCTTTTATTTTCTCATGCTCCGCACGCAGGGCCTCGAACTCCGCACAAATTACCTCATACTTCCCGATTTTCTCATAAATCAAGAAAAGCGAAGGGTAAAGCGGAAGTACGACGCCGAGGATAAGGGCCGTAGTTTCAATATCCATAGTGGACCTCCTCGAACAGGGGAGACCAAGAATAGAAGGAGCAGGGATGGTCCGGCTCTCCCGTGTTCAGATGGCGGTTCAGGCGAGTGCGGGCTTTGTGTTCGCCCAGGTGTTCACGCGGGCGACAACCGCATTGTCCTCGTAGGAGGAAACGGTTACAGCCTTCCTGGTGAACGTGACAGTATAGTCCTCACCGTTCGGGTCGTGGCAATTCAGCGAAATTGAATACCCTTCGCCTTCAGTGTCCTGAATGGGGTCACCTCCGATTGCAGTCGCAAGTGCCGAATTATTGACAAGTGCGGTTGAAGCTGCGGTGTAGCCTGCAACGGTTGATGCCTTTGCTGTTGCAGTACCCATGTTCTTCAGGGTTGTCGGGTTCTCGTACACCACACGGATTCCAAATGACTGTGTTCCACGGGTAACGCCCTGGTGGGTTATACCGGCTACAACGTGGTCCACGCACTGGAATGCGTTGGTATCGATGACACCCTGCACGAGGGTGTTTAAGGTCGCTACATCAGCGATCTTGGTCGTAAGTGTACGGACCGACCGCTTGACATTTGCCTTCTGAATGAAATCAGACATTTCTTTTCTCTCCTGCCCCTTTTGGGACGTAAAGAGGGTAGGAAGGGGGATTAGAAAATAAAGGAGGCGAGCGTCACCCTAAGAAAAAATATTTTAAAAAATAATTTTTTTTACTTTCCAGGACTATGGAAATTTAATACTAATGAAATCCGGATCTTATGATAAGTCCGATGATAGGGAATTATAAAAAAT
>JBAXJR010000007.1:0-70180 GCA_037137755.1 Methanomicrobiales archaeon
CGGGCAGTCTCGAATGCATCCTCGTTTTTTACCCGGATAATCTCATCCACAAGATCTTTTCTGAAGACTCCGGGTATAAAACCCGCACCAATACCCTGGATACGGTGTGCGCCGGGAGCCCCGCCGGAAAGGACCGGTGAAGCCTCAGGTTCAACCGCAATTGCGCGGAGCGATGGCTTCCTCTTCTTGATCACATCGGCGACACCGGTTATCGTTCCTCCCGTCCCGACTCCTGCTACCAGGATATCGATTTTCCCGTCGGTATCGCGCCATATCTCTTCGGCAGTGGTCTTCCGGTGGATCTCCGGGTTTGCCTGGTTGTCGAACTGCTGGGGAACAAAATAATAATTCGGGTTCTCTTCTGCCATCTTCGCTGCCGTGGCGACTGCTCCTTTCATTCCTCCGGGACCTGGTGTAAGGACAATCTCTGCACCGAATGCCTTGGCAAGTCTCCGCCGCTCGACGCTGAAGGTCTCAGGCATCACCAGGGTAAACTTGTATCCCCGGGCTGCACACACGAATGCAAGGGCGATACCGGTGTTACCACTCGTTGCTTCCAGAATGATCGTGTCCTTCTTGATCAGTCCCTTACGCTCGGCATCATCGATCATCGCAACGCCGATACGGTCCTTAACGCTGCTCAGCGGGTTAAAGGATTCAAGTTTTGCAACCACGGTTGCGCCGCTATCCCTGGTTACACGGTTCAGCCGCACGAGCGGGGTGTTGCCGATTGTTGCCGTGATATTATCATAGATTTTTGCCATATTTTTCCTCTATCGAATCCGGAAAACTCCCAGGTAACCTGGTGGCGATCCGGTACTTCACAATTGTTAATTGTTAGACCCTGATATATACCTTGGTTTACTGGCCAAATCCAGGCATGTTTGCAATGGCCACATCAGTGAACTACTACACCCGTGGAAAAATGAAAGATAGCGGCAAAATCTGACGCGAAATCAGAGTATATCATACCCTGGAACCCTATATTGTGTGTTCACAGGAGTGAACAGGAAACAGCCATGAACACACACCATGCGAATATCGCAGGACCCTCAGCTTATCCGGATATTTCCGGAGCCGCTGTCCACACTTTTCCTGGCATCCGTCCGGGAAAGCCGGTTGTACGGTCCAGTGGTATCTGGAGCTCCGGGCAGTATTGTAGGCCAACGGAGCTTTCAAGGAACGACCCCCCAGAGACTGCTGCCCGCAAGTACTGCGGACGATCAGTAGTCCATGGTATGTGTCTGTGAAGATCATACCCCTGGTTACACATCCTCACAACCGTACCGGAGTTGTCATCCGGCTCACATATTTTCGTCATGAAATATCATCTCATTCAGGGCAGCACGCACCTGCTGTAATCTTGGGAGAAGCAGTAATTCTCCCCGGTATTCCGAAAAAATAAAACAATCTTTTTATGAAAAATAGTTTATAGAGAAAAAATAATTGAAGAAATGGGGCCGGTGTGGCAGAACGGATAAATGCCTTCGCCTGCAAAGCGAATGTCCGGAGGTTCGACTCCTCCCGCCGGCGTCTAATGAAAGGTGTAAAAGAATGAACTTATACAGCACGTTGTCAAGGATAGTTGAGCCACTTGAGACCCTGAACCCGGACAGGGTCTCACTGTTTGTCTGCGGACCGACGGTATACGATTATTCTCACATGGGTCATGCCAGGACGTATGTAGTCTTTGATGTACTGGTAAAGTACCTCCGGTGGACGGGAAAAGAAGTCTTCTATCTCCAGAATATCACGGATGTGGATGACAAAATTATCAACCGTGCGAATGAGGAAGGTGTGTCCCAGAGTGTTCTCGCACGAAAGTTTGAAGCTGAATACCTGAGGGACATGCGATCGCTGGGAATAGATGCGGTCAGCTATTACGCCAGGGCAACCACCCACATCCCGGAAATTGTTAACCAGGTGGAACGCCTGGTAGCCCTCGGTGTGGCATATGTAACGGAAAGCGGGGTATATTTCAACGTGGATACGTTCGAGCGCAACGGTGAACTGTCCGGCCAGGATGGAGCAAAACGTGTCAGCCGTGTGAATGACCCCTCAAAACATAACTCCCTCGATTTTGCACTCTGGAAGATCGGCGAATTCGGGGAGTACACGTGGGACTCTCCGTGGGGCAGGGGACGGCCCGGGTGGCACATCGAAGATACAGCGATATCTGAAAAGTACTTCGGGCAGCAGTACGATATCCATGGAGGGGGGCTGGATTTGATTTTCCCTCACCATGAAGCGGAGATCTCCCAGATGGAATCGCTGGAAGGAAAACACCCGATGGTCAGGTACTGGTTGCATACGGGGTTCCTGACAGTTAAAGGTGAGAAGATGTCAAAATCTCTTGGGAACTTTATCACCATCAGGGACGCACTCGGGACCTGGAATAAAGATGTACTAAGATATTTCATTCTCCTGTCCCACTACCGTTCCCCACTCCAGGCCACCGAGGAGGGTATAGCAAATGCGGCCCGGGTTCTTGAACATATCCGGTCAGTCGCCACAAAGGAAAGAGGTGAGAACCAGGAAGGGAGAAAAGCATTCACAGATGCCATGGACAATGACCTCAATACACCGATGGCTCTCGCGGCAATACATGCCCTCGCGGCAAGCGGGGATCTCGGGGCTTTGAAACAGTTCGGGGAGATTCTTGGGATTAATTTCCTGCGAGAGGCAAGTGCCCCTTTACATGTACTCCAGGATATCCGGGCAGAGCTCCGTGCAAAAAAGCAGTTTGAAGTGGCGGACCTCATCCGGGAACGGATGGTCGCTGCGGGTATCACGATAACCGATGCACCCCTGTGACATGGTTTCCATCGCGTGAAATACCATTAATTATCCCGGGCATTACCCGGTAAGGCATCGCTCTTTTTTTCCTGTTTACACGATCTCCGGAACGATCAAACGTTTCCCTAATGGGATCTGGTACTCGGCTGGTATTCGTGAAAAAAAGCAGATTGTTGATTTTATATGGAAAACTATGTTGTTTTCAGGCTATCCATTGTTATCAAAGGAGTGTCGGGTTCAGCATCCCGAAGATCATCGCGATGTGGGCAAACACGAGGAACGTAATGAGGAGGCTGATATGGTATACCATATGACGTTCGGGAGGTGCGTTCTTTTTAATGATCCCAAGTTCCAGCAGGGCAATCGCAAGCAGGGGCAGGAAACCTGCTATGTAGAATCCGACTGCGATGACATCAATCGGACCACGCCAGACGATTGTCGGAATAACTGTTATCATAAGATACCCAGCGATCAGGGTAAAATAGATCCCGAGTGAAATTCCGATATATCGGTTAACGGTACGCAGGGTGCCCGAATAATCTCGGTTGAACGCGACGAAAAATTCCGTGGCTGTCAGTGCCTCCGCCAGGATCACGGGGATCGCCATGAATAACAACAGGTTCCATGGCTGGTTGGTCATAAGCAACTGCATATAGTGGGTAACCTGCATCATCGGGTCCATGGCAGTTGCCGCCGTTGTCGCGGCAGCATGGGCGTGTTCCATCATTGTCGGGGTAACCATCGATTCCATATCCATAGTATCTCTCCATTTATTCACAATTGTGAAATGTGAATTATTCTCGTTTGAACTGAATAGCTCATGAATTGTCTCGCAGTATCGTCTTAGTTATCATGGAAAGTGCGTAGGTGCAGGGCTGCTCCTGAAGCGGCAGGGAATCTAAGAAAATTTTTTCCAGAAAGAATTCCGGTATTCAGCCTGGGAATTGTCCTCTTTTAAGTATTTTTCCCCTGGCTGGGGTTTATATTTATCCGGGTCATCCAAAGCCTTCTGACATTCATCCGATATGCTGAAACAATCTCCATCGCACTGCTTGGCAATTCGGCTCCTGATCTCCCTGACTTTTTCAAGTTTTTCAAGCCTCGTATTTATGTCATCAATTTTTTTGCCCTGCAGATCTATTGCTGCAAGCAGTTCATTCATTCGTGCAAGGATCTGTTTATCGGTTTCCTGTTCGTTCATGTTGCAAATCTCCTTTCTGATGCCTTCTTATACTCCGATATCAGTTAGTGTTTGCAGTGGTATGTTTCAAAAACACAATCTGGTAGACTCTCTGATTTCGGTGAGATTTTTTTAAAAAATTGTGTTTGAATGCACGTTAAAACAATTAACGTGCCAACAAATTGATTGCCCGCATCATCCGTCGCATCATGCCAGAACTGCTTCCTGTTCTACGTTATTTAACCCATAAAGGCTCTGACGGGCGTCAATGAAATAATAACGCTCGATAAGGAAATTCTCAGTCTTCAGCCTTTTCAGGGCGTACCTGACAGTCCTTGAAGGCAGAAGGGTTTTCTCTATCAGGTCCTTCTGTGTCAACTGACCGTCGGTTTGCAGTACCCTGTACACGAGCTTTGCCGATGGTGGCAGGTGCCCGATGTTTTTTAAGTTATTGCTGGTTGCTTTTACAACAAAAACGATCCCTCATAGTGGATCACCTTACCTAGGTGGTAGTTCACAATTGTTAAGTATTTCGGTAATCCTGTTTTTTCTATCCTGGACATTTCCACAAAAGGATTAGAAAATTTTGGTGTTCCTGTTTTTGGTGCACAATATTTACCGGGATTACATACTATATACTATCCCATCGGAATGCGGCAATTACCCATTCATGTGAAAACCCGGGTGTACAACGACGTGAAAGAGAGATCAGGAAAAACCTGCCGGTGACCGAACCTATAAATATTCACAATTGTTACCTAGTATGGTAAAATTCACAATCGTGAATTTTGATTACCTGCCAAGGTGGCGGAGTGGCCACGCGGCTGACTGCAGATCAGCTACACTCCGGTTCAAATCCGGACCTTGGCTTTCTCCAGGGATTTCTTCATAATCCTGAAGAAGAATAAAGATTCAGAAGCATATCTTCATCGCAGTTGTGATTTAAGCATGAGTATCAGAATCCAGAAAACATTTGAAGCGCTCTTCCAGCTCGAAGAAGTCCGGGGACTTTTCCGGGAGTCGCTACCAACCGGGTTGGATGCTGAAGAGGAAGCCACCTTCAGGAAGCGGATTGCTGATCTTAAGGCAATCGTTGCTGACCTCGAGGCGGGTACCGGCAGTCCTAAGGTGACAAAGATTGCCGGATCCATAGACTTGCGGACGAGGGAAGAGGAGTACATCAATATCCAGCCGATCCAGGCAGCTGGCCGGTTGACGACGGAGGCGAGGAAGGCCCTGATCTCCTACGGTGACGGGTACTCAACGTGTGATGCCTGCCGGAAACCATTTCGCCTTGATAAGATTTCCAAGCCGGGTATTGCGGAATTCCATGCTGATTTGGCAAAGTTTGTCAATATGGACCAGGCCAGGGTTGTTCCCGGTGCACGCCGTGGTTTCCAGGCTGTTGCCAGTACTCTCGTTGAGAAAGGCGATAGCGTAATTGTATCTGCCCTTGCCCACTATACAGAGTTCCTCTCAGTGGAAAATGCAGGGGGGGTTGTAAAGGAAGTACCACTGAATGAAAAGAATATCGTAACCGGCGAAGCAACGGCACAGAAGATCGAAGATGTCAAACGGGAGACCGGAAAACTCCCGGTGCTTGTGATGATCGACCACTTCGACTACCAGTTCGCAAACGAGCATGAAGTAAAAGAGATCGGAAAAATTGCCCACCAGTACGACATTCCGTTCCTCTATAACGGGGCTTATACAGTTGGTATCCAGCCTGTTGATGGTAAGGCAATCGGAGCTGACTTTGTTGTCGGCTCCGGACACAAGAGTATGGCATCGGTCGCGCCGTCCGGGGTACTTGCAATGACCGATGAATGGGCGCCAAAGGCGCTCCGTACGACCGCGATGGTTGGCGACCTTACCAAGCGTAAATTTGGTATCAAGGAAGTGGAAATGCTCGGGTGCACGCTGATGGGCGGCACACTGCTCTCCATGATGGCATCGTTCCCTGCCGTTAAAGCCAGAACCCTGAAATGGGAAGAAGAAGTGAAGAAATCCAACTTCTTCATTGACCGTCTTCTCAGGATCAACGGTAGCAGGGTGCTATCAGAGTATCCACGCAAACATACCCTGACAAAAGTTGATACAACCGGAAGCTTCGATACGGTTGCCCAGACTCACAAACGTCGCGGATTTTACTTCAGCGATGAACTCTCGTCGCGAGGAATTGTCGGTGAGTTTGCAGGTGCAACCAGGACATGGAAGCTGAATACCTATGGCCTCAACGAGAAGCAGATCCACTACCTTGCGGATGCCTTCACAGAAATCGCAGAAAAATATGAGATCCCAGTCGCAAAGTGAGCCTGTGAAGAAAATTACCAGGTCCGGTTCGGAATGCATTCAGGACCGATCATGATACCGGCTATTTCAGGTATATAATTAAAATCAATTCCAAAAAACACCGAAAAACAGAAAAAACCCACCATTACACGAAAAAAAGAGGAGACAAATATGACAAGTAGGAAATTCAACCTCGGGACAACAGCCCTCCATGCGGGGCAGATCCCTGACCCTACAACCGGGTCGCGTACTGTACCGATTTACCAGACATCTTCATATGTCTTTAAGAGTGCAGAACATGCAGCGAACCTGTTCGGCCTCCGCGAGCTCGGGAACATCTATACCCGTCTCATGAACCCGACCACGGATGTCTTTGAGAAGCGTGTTGCAGCTATTGAAGGGGGTAACAGTGCAATTGCAACAGCCTCTGGCCAGGCCGCGATTACATACGCACTCTTAAACATCACGAGCCCGGGAGACGAGATCGTTTCTGCAGACAACCTGTATGGTGGGACGTATGAACTCTTCCACTATACCTTCCCGAAACTCGGAAGGCAGGTTATCTTTGTCGACTCGACAAAGCCGGAAGCCTTTAAGCAGGCAATAACCTCGAAGACCAAGGCAATTTATGCCGAAACCATCGGGAACCCGAAACTGGATGTCCCGGATTTCGAAGCCATTGCGAAGATCGCTCACGAGGCAGGTATTCCGCTGGTGGTTGACAACACTACTGGTGTGGGACTCGTTCGCCCAATCGAGCACGGTGCAGATATATCTGTCCTTTCGGCTACCAAGTATATTGGTGGGCACGGCAACTCTATTGGTGGAGTGATTGTCGATTCCGGTAAATTTGCCTGGAATAATGGAAAATTCCCCGAATTCACCGAGCCCGATCCAAGCTATCACGGTCTTAAATACTGGGATGCCTTTGGTAATTTTGCAACATTCGGCAACGTGGCGTTCACCTTCAAGATCCGCATCTCCCTTATGAGAGATACCGGTGCCGTACTGAGCCCGTTCAATGCCTGGCTCTTCCTGATAGGTCTCGAGACCCTCCATCTCCGGGTACCCCGTCATTCGGAGAATGCCCTGGCTGCAGCCCTGTTCCTAAAATCTCACCCGAATGTGGCGTGGGTCAACTATACCGGGCTCCCCGGGCACCCTAGCCACTCGCTTGCACAGAAGTACCTTCAGGGTGGATTTGGACCGATTGTCAGTTTCGGGGTAAAAGGCGGAGAAAAAGCAAGTACGAAATTCATCGACAACCTGAAACTATTCAGTAACCTTGCCAATATAGGGGACTCAAAAAGCCTTGTTATCCACCCGGCCTCCACCACCCACCAGCAGCTTACCCCGGAGGAGCAGAAGAAGACTGGGGTCACACCGGATGCAGTCAGGCTCTCCATCGGTACAGAAGATATTGAGGACATCATCGCCGATTTGAAACAGGCACTGGAAGCGGCAGCGTGAGAGAGAAAAAGTCCTTAATACGTCAGCTTGAGGACTGCCGGGACAAGTTTATAGTAAATACCCGGATTTAACAGGGGATATCCAGATGATCAAAGGATCAGTAGGACTTGTAAAAACAAAATATTATCACCATTCCTCCCCGCTTGATCTTGAGAGCGGGGAGACGCTCCCCTCATTTACGCTCGCGTATGAAACATACGGGACCCTGAACAAGGAAGCAAGCAATGCTATTCTGTTATGCCATGCGCTTTCCGGTGATGCTCACGCAGCTGGTTACCATGCCGGTGAAGATAAGCCGGGATGGTGGGATTCTGTAATCGGCCCCGGAAAAGCGTTTGATACTGGTAAATACTTTGTTATCTGTTCGAATGTGATCGGCGGGTGTAAAGGTTCAACAGGCCCGTCTTCGGAAAACCCTGAAACCAAGGAACCATACGGAATTTCATTTCCCGTCATAACGATAAGGGATATGGTTAATGCCCAGAAACACCTGGTTGACCACCTCGGGATCAACAGGCTTTATGCCATAGCAGGAGGTTCGATGGGTGGCATGCAGGTTCTCCAGTGGACAGTAATCTGGCCGGACCATGTAAGTAAGGCAATTGTGATCGCATCAACCGCCTACTCAACGCCCCAGCAGATCGCGTTCAACGAAGTGGGAAGGATTGCCATTACTTCCGACCCTGCATGGGAGAATGGGAATTATTACTCGCAGAAATCATACGATTCCAGCGGCCCGTTCCGTGGCCTCGCACTAGCACGGATGGTTGGCCATATCACCTACCTTTCAAATGAGTCCATGCATGAAAAGTTTGGCAGGGCATTGCAGGACAAAGACCAGATTGGTTATAATTTCTCGACAGATTTTGCCGTCGAGAGTTATCTCCATCACCAGGGAGACACCTTCACCCAGCGGTTCGATGCCAACTCGTACCTCTACATCACAAAGGCAGTAGATTACTTCGACCTGACAAAAGACGGATCGCTCGCAAAAGGGCTTGCAGGAGTACATGGTGCATTCCTCGTCATCTCGGTCTCCTCCGACTGGCTCTATCCCCCATACCAGTCACAGGAGATCGTATCAGCATTGGCAGCGAATGACCGGGACGTACGTTACAGCGAGATCCGGTCAAATTTCGGCCATGATGCGTTTCTGCTGGAATCAGGCCAGATCAATTACCTGATCTCCCAGTTCCTTTCAAAAACGGTCGTTGGCGATGTCATGATCCGGGACGTCCCGACTATTGAGGAAGGTGCAACAACTGCCGTGACTGCCCGGCGGTTAATCAACCTCGAGGTCAATCATCTGCCGGTACTTTCGTGCAGCGGTCAGCTGGTGGGGATTGTTACATCATGGGACATCGCAAAAGCAGTAGCGGGAAATTTCCTGTGGCTTGATGAGATCATGTCAAAAAAAGTCATAACTACTGTTCCGGATGAACCGATCGAATCTGCCGCAAAAAAAATGGAGGAACACTCCATCTCGGCCTTGCCGGTCGTCGATGAAGACCAGCACCTTATCGGTCTCATCACCAGTGATGCACTCAGTATACTTATCGGGAGGGGTAATTCATGAGGATCCTCTCCATCCATGCATCATCGATGTGGTATAATGCAAATCAGAAGACAAAAATGGCAGAACCTGTCACTGTCCGCGAAGACAGGATGGAGGAATGCGTTGTACTCTTCTGTTGTGTTGAGAAACTCGATGAGAAAAATCCTGACCAGGTGGTAAGGGGTGCATCTTCGGGTGTCCTGGTGCGGCTGGGGAAGCTCAAAGTCAGCAGGGTGTTGATCTACCCTTTTGCACACCTGGCAAGTTCACTCGGACAGCCAGGTATCGCGCTTGACATCCTTAAGGGACTAGAAACCACCCTCATAAACTCATCAATAGAGGTCAAAAAGGCCCCTTTCGGGTGGTACAAGGAGTTCGAAATCAGGGGGAAAGGGCATCCCCTTGCCGACCTTTCGATGACGATTTGCCCATATGACGGGTCGGAACGTGATTTTTCATGCCCGTACTGCAACCATCCGATAAAAACTTCTGACCTCTCTGATGCGAATGCGGGTGCGGACAGGAACCAACAGATAACCGGGGGCCATGGATGCAGTTCCGGAAAAAATTATGGATTTGAACTGGTAGAACATCATGACTGAAGACGTAAAAAACCAAGAATATGCCACGCTCTTCCTGGGATGCCCGGAGGTTCCGGTGCAAATGGGAATCTCGCTCTATCTCTCCCACATGCTCAGGAAGAGTGGCCGGCAGGTGACAATTGCGGCGAACCCGTCCGTGATTAAACTCGCACGGGTCGCAGACCCGGAACGGCACTACATGGACAAGATCATCGACCTTGATCGCTGTATCGGGGATATTGCCGAAAAAAAGCGGAGCACGGATATTGCGATCCTATTTGCCCA
Organism: Methanomicrobiales archaeon; assembly: GCA_037137755.1. Taxonomy (GTDB): domain Archaea; phylum Halobacteriota; class Methanomicrobia; order Methanomicrobiales; family Methanospirillaceae; genus CAIKOD01. The sequence goes on from JBAXJR010000007.1 coordinate 10,160, forward strand.
CAACGACGCTGGGATTACCTATGCAGCTACAGTCCGGTATCTCCACCCGGGCCGGCTGGTCCTGGTCCTCTTCGGGCGTCATGCTGAAGAGCTCGTTTCATCAGTTGATTTCCCCTGCGAAATGATCGTGGAAAAGGCAGTCCATGACCCGGCCGGCCTGAAAAAGAAAATCGATGAGGTATTTCAATGGCCTGCGTAGAGGACCTCAACAAAGAGATTGTCCTTTCGGGTGCCAGTTTCAAGGAGGCACGGGAATATGTGGAGGCCCATTGCACGGAGATCTATTATGTCGAGCCAGGGTTCAGGTTGTTTGAAAAGCACATCATCGGAATCCCGCCTATCGCGTTAGGCCTTGACGGTGACATGGTCCTCTTTCCGTTTACCAAGCCCTGTTACGGAACGTTCCTGATCAGGGCAGAACATGCAGAAGAAGCATCAAGGCTCCGGTCCCTCGGTCTGAAGACAACAAAGGACAAGAAGTGAACGCAGGAACAAGAGCCACCCCGTCTTTTCCGGATGGCGAACACGCGGCTATCTGGCTCGTCCGGTATGGCGAGATCGCCCTGAAATCACCGGGTGTCCGGGACATGTGGGAACGGCAACTCATTAAGAATATCCGGGAAACACAGCCATCGGTATGCAAGGTCAGCCGGGACCGGGGCCGTATCTGGGTAACCGGGGCTGTTGACCGATTAAGGCTTGGAAAGGTCTTTGGGATTGTTTCGGTCTCCCCGTGCCGGACCTGCAGCCTTGAGGATATAAATTCCGAACTTGTCAGGTACATGGGAGACCTGCTTCCAGGGACTGGGAGTTTTGCCCTACGGGTCAGGAGGACCGGAAATCATACCCTGAGTTCACAGGAGTATGCCCGGGAACTCGGTGCGGCTGTCAGGGATGCATTTCCGGAACTTTCGGTAGATCTAACGAATCCTGGAATAACCATCCATGTCGAGATCCGGGATGACCGCTGTTTCCTGTACCACGAGATATTCCCTGGCCCCGGGGGCCTGCCTCTCGGTGTTGAAGGGACCCTTGTCGCGCTTCTTTCTGGCGGTATTGATTCTGCCGTTGCTATCTGGATGATGATGAAGCGGGGATGCCGGATCGTACCGGTCTATATTGATATGCCACCGTTTCTTGGTAACTCAGCCCTGAAAAGAGTCCAGGCAGTCCTCGGGATCCTTTCAGAGTATCAGCCCGGTATTACCCTGCATACGATAGAGGACACCTATGTTGCAAGGGCACGGGAATCGCTCAGGGCAAGCGGGGATGAAAAATATGTCTGCCTCCTCTGTAAACGCCGGATGTACCGGATCGCAGAAGACTTTGCCTCGGAAATACACGCCGGCGGGATCGTCACCGGGGAGTCGATGGGCCAGGTGGCCTCGCAGACGCTTGACAACCTCAAAGTACTTGACAGGGTTTCCGGTTTGCCCATTTACAGGCCATTAATCGGCTTCGACAAGACTGAAATTATCACGATCGCCAGGAAAATTGGTACATTTGAGCCTTCAATCATGCCGGTAAGCAGTTGCTGCTGTGCTGTGCCGAACAAGCCAGCCACAAGTGCAGATCCGCTTGTTATCGAGGCACTTGAAGAGAGACTTGCCAATAATACCGGGTAAGATTACCAGGGTAAACCTATTTTTCCGGTTGCAATAACCGGGTGTTCAATAGCGCTATTCCTCCTGTCTGTTACCTGGAATCGTTCCGATCAGTGTTAGCGGTGCCTGAAAGTCGGAACAGCAAGGAGACTGTAATTCGTGGAGAAAAAGAGGGTTATCCCCTGTATCTATAGGGATAACTGAGAAGGGCGAACCTGCCGGTGTATGCGGCAGTGGCTGGCCGATAGTAGCCTGAATTACCCGTTTTAACTGCCTGGAAAGACTGCTGGCCTGACTGGCATGTTGCACCGTTCGTGCATCCCGTTGAAACGCAGTAGACACTTGTAGCACATCCACCGTTTACACATCCCTGTCCGTTGTCCGGGCAGAGTGAACTGTCAGCGCATGACTGCTGACCTGTACATCCCGCAGAACCCGATGGGCAGGCGGTTGAACATGACTGGGCTGTTGAACAGGACTGCGCCTGGACACTGGCCCCGCAGCTTCCTCCGCATGCCATTACACTGGCAGGGAGGAGGAGGAGCATCGCCAGAGCGATGATGAGTAGTTTCTTCATATTGGTTCTGACTCCTTGATCTTCCGGGATCTTCCCGGTAAAAATTCATTTCTCACCATGTAATAAACCATTTCTCGCAGATCACTCTTATTCAACGAACCAGGGGATTTCCAGCTGCCACGTGTCCTGAAAGGACTTTGTGGGATTAGGAAACCCGAAATGTCAATATTTCCCCGTGAGAATAAGCTGGAACATTCAGAAATGATAAATAGAAGGATTTCAGACATGTACAATTAGCAATGAATATCACATCATGGCTGGTCGTACCATTCCTTATACTCTCACTCGCTCTTGCAGCAGTGCCGGTATACCAGCCGGTACCCTCGTTCACACCTATAATGCCTGGCTCCGCAGGGGAATGCAGGACAAGCATGCCATGTTGCGCGAATGGAGGTTCATCAAATATGGTTCCCCCGGCAATCCCCGCGAGGGTCCCGGTTGTCCCGCCGGGCTGCTGCCAGCCCTGCCAGGTCCCGGCCGCTGTACCGGTGGTGAGCAGCCCTGCCTGTCCCACTACCGATTCAAGGTTCCGCGGGTTTCGTAGGATTACAGCATCCAATGTCCTCGATCATCCCGAAAGAAGGCTGATATTCGCAATTATTAGGGATAATCCTGGGATTGAGTTTTCCGGCCTGGCCCGGGATTCAGGGATGAATATCAATACCCTGCGGTATCATATCGACACACTCGTGTATCATGGAAAGGTGACGGTATCGAGAGCCAGGGGGATATTCCGGTATTTCGAGAACCACGGCAGGTATTCGGAGTTTGAGAGGCAGGCCCTCCCGTATACCAGGAACCCTGTATCTAAGTGTCTCCTGGCGGTCATCGAAAAATTCCCGGGTGTTACCCAGAATTCTCTTGCAGACCATATCGGCATTACGTGCCCTACTGTCCGTTGGCATATGCAGCGGTTTGAATCTGACAGGATTGTCCGGGCAGTGAGAGAGGGGAGGAACGTATGTTATTACCTTACCCCCGAAGCATCCGCATTCTTCACGCAGCTGGAAAACCCACCTGAAGAAACAGGTACGGGTGGCCGTGCAGGAAATTAGACCTTTTTCCCCAAGGTTACGTCCCTGCCCCTCACCAATCATACAACGATATTGGTATCAGAAAATGGCTTGATCTTTATCAGGATATAGTCACGCATGCGTGAGGGCCTGACGTCTGCAACCGCCCCGATCGTTATGCCGTTTTCGATCTCGCATTCCCTGACCGGCCCTGCGTAGATGTCATAGGGTAACTTGATACGGAGCCCGGCGATCTGGACTGTGATCGGGGTCGGGGACGTTACATCTTCAATATCCGGAACCTGTTCCGTAATGATGTCCATGAGGCGTGCGGGGGAAACCGAGAGCGGGTCTTTTGCGATCTCTTCCCGCCGGATGTCAAGGACACGGGTGATTTCGGCCACGATCTCTTCCAGTTTCTCAATCTCGTCCGATTCTTTCGTCCTGTGCATGAACCTGCCCACGTTCCCGACGTACCCGGAAACCGGCGGGTCGATGATCTTCTCTAATGCTTCCTTTGAAGGGCCACCACATACGACGATCGGGACTTCAATACCCCTCCTCAAAACGGGAAGTTTCTTCTCAATGCATGTCTCGAAATTGCCGAGCATGAAGAGTGCGAGGTCATGCTCGTTTATGACATCGCGTTCCTCGTCATTTAGCTGGGCAATCCGCTTCCCGAATCCTCGTGCGAGCCCGACCATGTTGGTCTTCGCACCATTTCTCCTGATATATTCTGCCACGTCGCAGGAGGCATGGGGGAGGTGGTGGATCTCGAGGCTCATGGTGACGACGGCGATCTCGGTCCCAACCAGCGATGCAGGGAGAATATCGCCCATGAGGGGCTTTCCAACAGCACGGATGAGCTCGATGTCATCCCGTGGCACAAGTGCCTGGAGGACTACTTCCTGAGCGACGAAATGTTTCTGGATAATATAGCCGCCGACGTCCTCGATAAGGTCGACAATCTCATCATGGCGGTATATTCCCCCTTTGTAGGTAACCGGGACCAGGATCACAGGCTCTCACCCATTAGTCTGAATTTTTCTGAAAGGAGCAGGGGAATGTCCTCATCAAGAGTATTTTCACTCGCGACATAGTAGAACTTCCCGTTTCCATAGTATTGCCGCCGAACCTTGAACCCTTCCGGGGCAATGGTCTGCATCGCATAGATCAGGTCTTTGTAGAGGGTTTCGCTCGGGTCGCTCACGACCATGTCTGGCAGGCTCTCCGAATCGCCCCGTTCAAGCGGCATGATGATGGTCAGCCTGTCCGGCTGGTCAACCATGGCCTGCCCGAACTTGTCCCAGAGTATTTTCAGCAGTGGTGCGAGGTACGCTTCGTTCGCGATCGAAATCGTCACCTTGTGGTCCTCGATATTTAAGTCGGAAAAGTCCCGGACGGTAACAAGGCCCGGCAATTTCCTCGTGGTCCCGACGGCGACAAAAATCGGGACTGACGGGTCAATGAACACGTGGATTTTTGCGACGACCTTGACGAGGTCATGGTCAAGGAGCACCGTGGAGACGATACGCTTGTAGTACTCACCCCCGAGCAGTTCCGGGCATTCCACCTCATAATAATCGAGTGTCCCCATCTACTTCTCCCTGATGAACCCGGATGAAAGGAGTGCAGAACCCACGGCCCCGATATACTGCGAATAAGGAGGCACGAAGATCTCAACCTGCAGGAGTTCTCCCATCGCAAATACAAGCCCCTTGATCAACGAGGTCCCACCCACCATGATAACGGGCTCCCTTATATCAACTTCCTGCAACTGCTGCTCAAACACCTGTTCCGCGACGCTGTGGCAGGCGGCAGCAGCAACATCCTCCTTAGAACTCCCGGCTGCAAGGGCGTTTACAAGGCTCTGGGTACCAAACACGATACAGTAGCTGTTCATTGCTACCTGCTTAGACATCCCCTTAAGTGCGAGCGGCCCAAGCTCAGTGATATCGACACCAAGGCGCTTTGCGGTCATTTCGAGGAACCTGCCACTTGCCCCCGCACAGATACCCCCCATGGTAAATGTCCCCGGTATCCCGTCCTGAACACTGATCGCCTTGTTGTCCATCCCGCCGATATCGATGACGGTCGAAGGCCCGTGCTGGCAGTCTGCAAGGAATACCGCTCCCTTTGAGTTCACGGTCAGTTCTTCCTGGATAAGGTCCGCTTTGATCTTTTCCCCCACAAGGAACCGCCCGTACCCGGTAGTGCCAACTGCCTGGATCTCTTCCCGTTTAACTCCTGCCATATCGAGTGCCTGCTGTATTGCCGCATTGGCACTCTCGAGCACATCGGTCGTTGGTAACCACCCGGTGCCGATAATTTTGTTATCCCTCATCACCACGGCTTTTGTGGTACTGGAACCGGAATCCAGCCCGAGCGTGAGCCCTACCTGGGTCTCCCTCGCTAACAGTGCTCTCCGCCGTGCGATGGTGGTCAGGGCTTCCATCCGCGTGAGTAAGGTCCCCGAGGTGGTACGTTCGGTGAACGAATAACTGACGACCGGGAGTTTGGAATTCTCGTGGATGTACCTCCGGAGCTCGTTCCGGACAATAGCCGCCTCGGCACAGCGGAAACAGGTGGCGATAAAGACCGCGTCTGCCTCGACCCTTCCCTCAACAAGTGCTTTTGCCCGGGCAATCGCCAGCTTGAGGTCAGGGCTGCGGACATCAAGGCCAAACGCGGTGAAATCCCTTTTAATATCTGCGAGACTGATATCGGGGTAAAAAATCTCTGCATCAACCGCTTTTGCGGCCTGGTCAATCTCTTTCTGGACACCACTGTATTCAGGACCGCATGAGAGTTGTGCAATTCGTACGGGGGTGGTCATTTCGCCACCCTTTGTCCCTTGAGGAAATCCCTGATCGCTGCAACGAATTCTGCCCCTTCTGAGTCAGTCTTTGGATAATTCAGTTCCAGCACAGGAATATCGCGTTTCTTCAGAAGGAATATGATCAGTTCGTTCGTCCGGGCACAACCCATGCAACCGAAGGCGAGATCTGCATCGTGAATAATGATACCTGCTTCAGCGTCCTCGATCATCGGGCCGTAGAGCGACATCCGGCCCCGGACACCCGAGGGGACCTCAACAGCTGCATACTTAAGGCCTTTTTTCGGGTCTTCCGGGCTGATCTGGAGTGGGGGTGATTCAAGGCCTGCGGTCTGGATATGCTCCCGTATTGATTGTGCTGCGCTCAGGGGGGTATGGCCGAACCGGGCAACAAGGTCAGAGAGGATCAGGCTGGTAGCGGGATAAATAAAAACTTTCGCCATTTTTTTCAGGGCTCCTGTGCTTCGACTAATTGTTTTAACTTGTCAATACCGAGTCTCGTTTCCGGTCCGGGAGATGGCGGGTGCGGAATAGATTGTTCATCACGAAGAGGGAGTACGTGGAGTCCGTACGAGACGTGGCGGATAAGGGAAATTTCGAACTCATGTCCGAAATACCCTGGCCTTGCACCACCGAGGTTCGCCCGGCAGCGCCGCGGGTCCCCGGGGGGGAACCCCCTGTCTTTTACAAAGATGTGATCGGGATCAAGCTCCCGTAATGCTCCGATTATCTTTTCCACTTCCTCTGCAGTTCCCGTGATCTGGAGCCCGAAACAGGTCTCCTTGATCATCGCACCTTCCGAGATCTCATATGCCCTGACGGCCAGGTCCTGTGGTGTCATCTCCGGTGACTCAACGAATACGTATTTCGTCACCGTCCCCTGGTAACGCGGAATGTATTCGCTCATCCCTTTACCTCCCTGATAAACACGATATCTTTCTCCCTGATATTTTTCAGTACGCCGGGGTTCGTGACTCTGCCGATGATATTGGTCCCCTCAAAAGGCTCTGATGTCGGCCCGAACTCTTTGTGGGCGGATACCCGGATCCCGACAAGTCCTACCCCTTTTCTCGCTTCATTGGTAATGGCAAGGGCCCCTGCCGGTACCTCGTCCTGCGGGGTATTTTCAGGAATTATTTTCACGCTTTTTGGTATAACCGGCTTGAACAGGTACACATCGTCAAAAATGAAAAGTGCCGGGACCTGCCCGACATCATGGGACCAGAGGCCTGTAAGAAAACGGAATATCTCACAGGATTCCGGTGCGTTTGCGTCATCAAGGACAATGTCAATCACCCTCGAGAGCGATTCCGTGACCAGGGATACCGTTCCACCGGCCAGCACCTCAAGTGTTGTCCCCGGGACCTGCCCGACAACCACGCGGTCTCCTGCCTGGTTGTCAACCACTGTTTTCACTCCTCTTTCTGCTGCAATATTGAGTGCTTCTCCGAGCGGAAGTCCTATCAGGTCGAACCGTGCCGGTGAGGCCCTGACACAGAATATGTCTCCCACCTTTGCAAGCCGGGCAATCTCTATCCCGTGGACCACCTGAGCCACGACGGTGTGGGCGGGGTTACTCGGGACATCGGCGGTGTAAATATATACTCCTCCCCTTGACCGGCCTTTTGTCCTGATGGTTACCGTTCCCTCCCGCCTCGGTCCGTTCAACTCGGCTGGGACATCAATCTGGGTCCGGCGGCCATCAAAAATATGGGTGCTCGCTGCCCTGCCTACATGAAACGTCCCTTCTTCCAACGCAAGCAGCAGGTGTTCAACGCTTCTGGAGCAATCTGTAACGATATGGTCCTCGTCGTTCCCCTGCACGGCCAGGTCGACGTGGGTAACAATCTGCATCCCTTCTTCAAGCAGCAGTTCCGGGTCAGTAGTTGTAAAAGAACGGGTGGTGTCGGCCCATGCGATAACAGGGATTACTTCTGTTACCCTGTCCCCCGTACCCCAGTGGTCCAGTACACCCCGTCCGGACACTACTCTTCCGATCACTCCCCCGTTTTCACCCGTTCCATGGTCTGCGGAATGCCGCATCCTTGAAAAAATGAGATATGACTGTTTCGGGTCATACCCCCCGCACCCTAGGATAAGGTCTCCACGCTCGTACAGGTGGGGTCTCCTGTCCGGAACAATTATCGAAGGGAATGGACCGAAGGCGGCACTATACCGATCTTCCCAGTGCAGTTTCAGGCTGTCAATAAAACCGGGGCCTTCCATGGATATTCGGCTTGACGCAGGGATCTCAACCCGTATTTCCCCTTTGGTGGTCAGGAACTGGAGATTTTCTGTTGTTTCCTTTTCCTGCGTACCGGGCCGGATCACTGCCACACAACAGAGCGGGTCCCGGCCAGTGACCACCGAAGCAAGCCTGCTTCCTTCTTGCACATCGAGGCTCTCCCCGTCGATCCGGATCGTGACCATCCTTCATCTCCTTTGCCAGCTCACGGCGCTACCGGCTTACTCATGACTTCACGTTCTTCTTCCGTGAGGGTTGCAAGTACTTCGGCGGTTTTTCCAATTGCAACAATCTTGCCCCCCCGCATCAGTGCCAACCGGTCACAGACTTCCCTTACAAACTCCATGTCGTGGGAAACAACGATAAACGTCTCCTCCATCTCGTCCCGTGAATGTAGTATTGAGTGTTTTACATCGAGTTTTGTGATAGGGTCCATTGTCCCTGTCGGCTCGTCCAGCACGACAAGCCGTGGCTCACGGATCAGTACCTGGGCGAGTGCCACCCGGTGACGCTCTCCCTCTGAAAGCTGTGAAGGATAGCGGTCGAGAATCTCCCTGCTCTTATCTTCTGTAAAGCCCGACATCCGGAGCGTAATAACTGCTTTTCGTATCGCGAGCTCTTTTGGGAACTCAAGACCGATCGCATCGGTGAGGTTATCCAGCACCGTCCGGTGTGGGAACAGGTCATATTCCTGGTGGAGCAGCCCGATATAACCCTTGGCCCGTCCCCGGTACTCAATACCTGGTTTTGTCATATCGATCCATTCATCCCCGATTTTAATGTTCATTTCACCGGATGTAGGCTCGATTATCCCGGAGATGATCCGCGAAAGCGTGGTCTTTCCTGCGCCACTTTTACCAATGATACCAAAAATTTCCTTGGTAAAGACATCGAATGTCACCCCGTTCACAGCCTTGACCACTCCGCGGTCAACCGAGATGTACCGTTTGATCACATCCCTTGCAGAGAGGATCTGTTCCCCGATCTCGGCTGCCGCGAATTCCTCCTGGTCATGGTAGTCCTTCATGAACTGCTGTATGACCACGGCAGGAGTGCCAAGTGCGGTAATTTTTCCATCCTCAATGAGCATTGCCCGATCAGCAACATCCTCGATGACCTGCGAGAAGTGGGAGGTTACGACCATCCCCATATTTTCCTTTCTTGATGCCTCGAGGAGCATTGCATGGACAACTTTCGCGGTGCCGGGGTCAAGAGTGCCTGTCGGTTCATCTGCAAAAAGGGCAAACGGCTCTTTCGCCAGCTGGCGGGCAAGTACAACCCGTTGTTTCTCTCCGCCGGAAAGGTCACGGGCGATATGCATCATCCGGTGGGAGAGGCGGACCTGGTCAAGGAGGTCTGCCGCACGGTTGATGGACTTATCAACCGGGTAATTGATATCATCGAGTGCATGAAGGACGTTTTCGATAACCCTGTCGTCCCCGTAGAGAGCAAATGTCCTCTGGAACATGATCGCCGTACGGTTCATAATACGGCGTTTCATTGCAGTATTGGCTTCATTCCAGAAATCAACGTCGAGGGACTTGAGAGACCCCCCACACTTTGGGCATACCTGGCCTTTTTTGCTCGGCACGTCCAGGTAATCGCATCCATCACATGCCGCAACATGGTAGATGATTTTTCCGCTCGTCGGAGGTGTCTCCACCCCTCTCATGAGCTGCATCAGGACTGTTTTTCCTGCGCCGCTCCTGCCGATAATTCCAAGGATTTCTCCCTCTGAAAGTTCAAAAGAAATGGTATTGAGGATTCGTTTTCCGTCAAAATCCATGCACAGATTTTCAACGGTGATAAGTGGGGCCATTCTTCACCTCTTGTAGATCATGTAACGTACGGACATATTACTTTTTATATACAGATATCTCTGGATCAGGAACTCTGGAGATTTCTTACGATCTCGACCACTTCGCTCACGTTTTTCACTACGTGCCCGGCAGTCTTGTATAACTCGTCTGGTTTTCCCCCGGACTGCTCCTCGGTGAGGATGGCAATATCGGCTTTTTTCATTGCACACAGGTCGTTAATGCTGTCACCGACCATTACCACCCGATCGAATTCACACTGGAGGTCTGAGACGATTTGCGCCTTCATGGAGGGTGTCGCCACCCCGTACACCCGGTCACGCGGAATACCCAGGTAATCCGCCATCCGTTCGAGTTTTGCTACCCTGTCACCGGATGCAATGTAGGTGGGAACACCCATCCGGTGCAGTGTTGAGATGGCCTCCTTGGCACCCTCGAATGGCCTTCCACCGGTTGTAATCGTAAACTCAATGCCGTGTAAGGCCATGTTCAGGATGACCCCGCTGTTCATCGTCACAACCGCCTCACGACTGCAGTTTCTCCATACATCACGGATACACTGCTGGAGGTCACCGACCGTTGCGTAGGTGTCATTATATAATGTGTCCCCCACTTCCTCAGCGGCGAGAACCTTCCTTGTGCAGCTGATCCCAAACCCGATATTGTTCTCGACCAGGAACTCAGAGAGGAGTTTATCCGGTGGCGTGTCCATTACCTCCCTCGAATGGAGGTGCATCACGACAAGCACCCGTTCAGGAGAACTGAAGGTGAGCATTGTGGTCTCAATACCTGGTAAGAGCTGGTTGTTCAGTACATCCTTTGCCACCCGGTAGGTATGGAGCAGGGTACCGGCACTATCAAAGACTACCGCGACTGACGTTGCAAATCACTCCCCATAAACTCTTTCTAGTTATTTATCCTTGAATAAATGAAGCTGGATGGTCCTTACTGATACCGCAGACAAGATAAAGAGCATGGAGATCAGGGGGGCCGGGCGGATCGCCCGGGCTGCCGCACTCGCTCTGGCAGAGCATGCCGAATCACTTGATTCCACAGATATAGCTGTATTTTCCGGTGAGATGAAGCGGTCAGCGGACTTTATGGCAGGGACAAGGCCAACCGCCGTCTCACTCCCGAATGCGGTGAATATTGTCATGGCGTCAATAGCCGGGGCGACATCAGTGGCTGAAGCAAAAATGGCGATCGGTTCGAAAGCCCGTGAATTTGTCAATTCCTCGAACCAGGCGGTCGAACGCATCGGGAAAATCGGGGCCCGCCACATCAGGGACGGGGACGTAATCCTCACGCATTGTAATTCCGAGGCCGCACTCGCCTGTCTTATCGAGGCAAAAAGGAGCGGCAAGGATTTTTCCGTTTTTGCCACGGAAGTAAGGCCAAGGAACCAGGGACTCCTTACCATTCGCGTGCTCAACGAAGCAGGGATCAAAACGAATTTTATTGTCGATTCCGCCGTCAGATCGTTTATCAGCGATATCGACCTGGTGATAACCGGTGCCGATGCAGTAACCGTGAATGGTGCGGTAGTCAACAAGATCGGGACCTCCCAGATTGCACTTGCCGCCCACGAAGCACGGACGAACTTCGTCGTCGCCGCAGAGACCTACAAATTCGCGCCAAGGACGATCCTTGGAGAATTAATCGAGATCGAAGAGCGTCCGGCAGGTGAAGTGCTCCCGGACGAGATTGCGAAAAGCCTCCCGTATGTAACCGTGAGGAACCCCGTCTTTGACGTGACCCCCGCGGAGTACGTTGACCTGATTATAACTGAAGCCGGGGCAATCCCCCCCCAGATGGCCTATATTATTATCCGCGATTACCTCGGCTGGGACATATCGGAATTCGGGAAGGAATTTGATATCGACCACCACGATTAGGAGATAACCAGCATGTCAGATGTCATTGCATCATACTATTTCAGGCCCCGGGTGGACACCACTCCCGAAGAGGCAGCCCAGGCCCTTGCCGATGAAGAGACCACCGGTACATGGACCGGTATAACCACACGGATGGAATATGTGAAACATCTTGACGGTTCTGTGCTTGATGTAACACCTTCAGGCAGGGGATATATCACCCGGATCAGTTACCCTGCAGATGTCTTTGAGCCGGGGAACGTCCCTCAGTACCTTTCAGTCGTTGCCGGGAACCTTTTCGGCCTGTCGAGGCTTGAAGTAGTGAGGTTCCTTGATTTCTCACTCCCTGACAGCCTCGTTCCGTTCAGGGGGCCAAAATACGGGATCCCTGGCGTACGCCGGATGACGGGTACAACGAAGCGGCCTCATGTCGGGACTATTATAAAACCGAAAGTGGGGCTAACGCCGGATGATACCGCCGCGGTTGCCTACCAGGCAGCAATTGGCGGGGTTGACCTCATTAAGGACGATGAGACCCTTACCGACCAGAAATTCTGCCCGATAGAAGAACGTCTGCCGAAAGTAATGGCGAAACTTGAGGAGGCCAGGGATGAGACCGGTCATCTGGTCCTCTACGCGGTCAATATTACAACCCGGGGGGACAAGATAGTCGAACGTGCAGAACACGCCATTGAACTTGGGGCGAATATGATCATGATCGACGTGATTACCGCCGGGTTTGGTGCACTCCAGGCGCTTGGGGAAGCACCCGGAATTAGGGTCCCGATCCATGTCCACCGGACGATGCATGCCGCAATGACAAGAAACCCCGAACATGGTATCGCCATGAGGCCCCTTGCACGGCTGGTCCGGATGCTTGGCGGGGACCAGCTCCATACCGGGACCGTGAGCGGGAAGATGGCCCATGCCGCTGAAGAAGTGATAGGTGACAACCGGGTACTGACCGAACAGGCATTCGGGATGCAACCAACATTCCCGGTTTCAAGCGGGGGGCTTCACCCCGGGAAGGTCGAAAAGGAACTCTCCACCCTCGGTACTGACATTATCCTCCAGGCGGGAGGGGGTATCCATGGGCATCCCTCAGGGACCGCCGCAGGGGCCCGGGCGATGCGGCAGGCAGTCGATGCGTTCATGGCAGGTATTCCTGCCAGGGAATATGCAAAGGATCACTTTGAACTGGAGCAAGCCCTCAAATTATGGGGGACCAACTAAGTATTGGTGAGGTGCATTCGTGGAAATAGAATTTACAAAATTACATGGCAACGGCAATGATTTCATCCTGATCGATGAGTATGAACGGGTGGTTATTCCCGACCCGATGAAAGGAGAATTTGCCGCTTCATTCTGTGACCGCCATTTTGGTATCGGGGCAGATGGAGTGCTGTTCCTCTCGAAAGCTGGGACCTCGGGGGACCTGCGGATGCGCCTGTTCCAGCCTGACCAGAGCGAGGCGGAGATGTGTGGGAACGGGGTTCGTTGTTTCGCAAAATATGCGTATGATCACTCCCTGATTGGTACGAAAGGAGTCATCGGAACAATGGCAGGTCCGATGCCCGTTGAACTGCATTATTCCGATGAGGATTTCATGGTAAAAGTCCTTATGCCGGAACCGAAATTTGACAGGAAGGACATTCCGGCAACCGGTTCCGGTGATTATGAAGAGAAGATTGCAGAGTATGATGTATTTGCAGTGAATACTGGGGTACCTCACGCGATCATTTTTGTTCCTTCGGTTGAGGCAGTTGATATTACTGCGGTATCACCGGGTGTACGGCACCACAAGACCTTCCCCGCCGGGGCAAATGTCAATTTCGTTGAAAGGACCGGGACCGGTGAGATCCGGATCCGGACCTACGAGAGGGGTGTGGAAGATGAGACCCTGTCGTGCGGTACAGGAGCAACCGCATGCGCAGCGGTGGCACATAAACTTGGCTATGCAGGAGAATCTGTCCATGTCGAGACTGAAGGGGGTCCGTTGAATATCTACCTCGGAAAGGAGACGTTCATGGAAGGCCCCGCAAGCACCGTGTTTACCGGGACCCTAACATTCTGATTTTTTCGCTAATATTGACAGCCTGCATCGTATTGAAAAAGACGAGCTATGTAGACAGGAGGAGTTTCACCCCGTCCCTGTCCCACTCCCATTAAGATATTCAGTGGGCCCCGATTGGGATAGAGTAAGTTCAATAAATCTCTGTAACTTATTGTGAATCTTGGATATGGGTGATGTTAACATTGTTAACATAATCTTATTTCTTACAATTCAGTCCTGTTATCCCTGCTTAGGTTGATGATTCCTGATCCGGTTCAGGTTCCCTGGTGTTTTGTATTCCGGTTCCGGTTATCACGAAATCAAAGAAACCCCCTGCAGGGAGTGAACGGTGTTTCATAAGAGTAGCACGGCGCACCGTCCCCTGCTCCCGGTTGAACATGATGATTGCTTTTGATATGTGTTCGAGCGCCGTACCGCCAAGCCCGGAATAGGCATTTTTTACCACGTCCATGTAGACCTGGTTGGTAACTACCACCGGTATCCGGTACCGCTTTGCAAAACCAAGGAGGAGGACGATCTGCCTGGTAAGTTTCTGCATGGCGTCCCTCCCCCTTTCAAGGTTTGTCCGGTATAGTGCGGTTGCAGAATCCACGATGATCAAGCCTACATTCCGGGTCCTGAGCACGGTATCCATCCCGGAAATCATGACCCCCTGCTGGTCAAAATCAGTTGGTTCGTAAATATAGAGGTGTTCGGCGAGTGTTGCCGCATCCTCGCCTGCTATCTGCCGGAACCGTTCGATGGAAAACCCTTCGGTATCGATAAAAACGACAGATTTACCTGATACAAGGCAGTTTACCGCGGCGAGTATGCAGGCAGAGCTCTTTCCGCTTGCCGGTTCTCCAAAGAACTGGGTGATGGTACCTGGTTCGAATCCGCCGTTCAGCAACCGGTCCAGGTCAGGGCTTCCGCTCGGTACTCTTCCCGGGTCCGTTGGTATCACCTGCCGCATGTTCAGGGAGGATCTCCCATGCCCGTTGCTCGATTTGCCTGACAAGTTCCCTCACGGGAATCCCCAGTTTTTCTGCATGGGTGCGTGTCTCATCAAATTCTGCTTTAAGGGTGTAACACCTTTCCCCGATCCACCCGCATTTTACCGGGACTTCTATGGTGGCCCCCCTGATATCGAACCTGACCCTCTCAATCGTTCGCCTCGCGATAAAACGGTGGACCGACGGGGTGCAGCGGACACCGAGCGTACCTAGTTCTGAGGCCATCACTCCAGCCAGCCGGACCGAGTCCTCCTCACGACAGATTACCCTGACAAGGTAACCCCCCCTGCCCTTTTTCATGATGCAAGAAATTGCACTGGCATCCCTCGCCCCTGCCTTCATGAGCACGGATATGGCGTTGCCGATGATCTCCCCGCTGACATCATCAACATTCGTCTCGAGCACGTCAACACGGTCCGAGGTGAGTTCACAGTTTTTCTCCAGCAGCACCACCCTGAGGACATTCGGAACCCCGGGGGGGTCCCGGTTTCCTGCCCCGTAGCCGATACCGGTAATGTTCACCGGGCCAAGGCGATCCGGATTCATCGTCGCAAATTCTGCGAGGAGGGCAGCTCCGGTTGGCGTGCACAGCTCACCGTCTGCCTGGGTTCCAGGGAACCATGCGAGCCCTGATCCTTTCAGTATCGCCATGGTAGCTGGTGCCGGGACTGGCATTGTCCCGTGAGCACCGGTTATAGTACCCCCGCCGGCAGCGACAGGTGTCACCGCAACACCATCCGGTTTCAGGATATCCATTGCTGTACAGGCACCAATCACGTCAGCAATGGCGTCATCAGCACCAACCTCGTGAAAGTGGACATGGATACCGTGGACCGATTCTTCTGCATCCGATATCCTCCGGAACACCCTGATCGCCATCTCAATTGCAGGCTCCGGTGCCCGGGCACTCCGTACCCTTGCGATGACCTCATCAAGTGTCCGGGAACTCTTTGTTGCATGGGTCTCTACCCTGATCGCCTGTATTCCCGCCCGGTCTACGATGGAAAAAGACGGGTCTGAAACAACCGAACGCATTGCTTCCGCCACGGTTTCCCTGTCTGCACCGAGGGAGAGCAGGGCACCGGTGACCATGTCCCCGGCGGCACCATGGAACGGTTCAAAGAGAAGATATCGCATGATTCTAACAGTACATATAAATTCCCGCATATATGATCTTTCTCTGGATGCCTGAAATTCACTTAAAAGTCGATAGTGCCTACCCTGGTGACCAGGGAGGCGGAAAGGCCCGGCTTGACCCGGAGACGATGCTGTTTTTAAAAATCTCTCCCGGCGACCTCGTGGCTATCGAAGGAAAACGAAGGACTGTGGTGAAGGTATGGCGTGCACTGCTAGAAGACTGGAACCAGCATAAAGTCCGGATCGATAATTTTTCGCGGACGAATGCCGGGGTCAGTATCGGGGACACGATCAAGATCACCAGCCTGAAAGAAGAGATCGAGGCGAAACGGGTCTTGCTTGCCCCCCCCGAAGACCTGCCGAAGAATATCCAGGTCTCAAACAACCCCCACGTCATCAACAGCCTGATTGATTTCCCTGTTGTAAAAAACGACCAAATCCCGATCATGGTGGGGCTGCCTTTTATCCAGCCCCAGATTGTTGCGTATAAAGTGGTCGATATTGAGCCCGAACAAGCCGTTATTATCACAAAAAATACCATTATCGAGTTCTCTGAAAAGCCGGCGGCAGGGTTCGAAGGGCTGAAACGGATCTCCTATGAGGATATCGGTGGTCTCAAGGACGAACTCCAGCGCCTGCGGGAGACTATTGAGCTCCCGATGCGTCACCCCGAACTGTTCCAGAAACTCGGGATAGAACCACCCAAAGGAGTGTTGTTATACGGGCCCCCCGGGACTGGCAAGACGCTGATTGCGAAGGCCGTTGCGAGCGAGAGCGGCGCACATTTCATCTCCATCGCCGGGCCGGAAGTGATCTCCAAGTATTACGGGGAGAGCGAACAGCGTCTCCGCGAGGTATTTGAAGAGGCCAGGGAAAATGCACCCTCGATCATCTTTATCGACGAACTTGACTCTATTACCCCGAGAAGGGAAGAAGTGACCGGGGAGGTCGAACGGCGGGTTGTTGCCCAGCTGTTAACGATGATGGACGGTCTCGAGGAGCGGGGCCAGGTAGTCGTAATCGGTGCGACGAACCGGATCGATGCGGTTGACCCAGCATTAAGAAGGCCGGGTAGGTTTGACCGTGAGATCGAGATAGGTGTCCCGAGTGAGCTTGACCGTATAGAGATTATGAAGATCCATACCCGTGGTATGCCGCTTGCCGACGATGTGAAACTCGAGGACCTGTCACAGCAGACCCACGGTTTTGTGGGTGCCGACCTTGCAGCACTCGCCCGCGAAGCTGCTATCCGGGCGCTCCGCCGGTACCTGCCTATGATCGACCTGGACGCGAAGGAGATCCCCTCGGAGATCCTCGATACGCTCCAGGTGAAGGCAACCGATTTCAAGGGTGCACTCCGGGACGTAAGCCCGAGTGCGATGCGTGAGGTTATCATCGAAGTGTCCCATATCCGGTGGCAGGATGTCGGAGGGCTGGAATCTGCCAAAGAGGAAGTCAGGGAAACGGTGGAGTATCCCCTTACTGACCGGCACCGGTTTGATGACCTCGGGATCCAGCCACCAAAAGGGGTCCTGCTCTATGGGCCTCCCGGTACGGGAAAGACGCTTATCGCCAAGGCAGTCGCCAATGAAAGCGGTGCGAATTTCATTGCCATCAGGGGTCCTCAACTGCTCTCAAAATACTGGGGGGAAAGTGAACGGGCGGTCCGTGAAATCTTCAAGAAGGCACGGCAGGTGGCGCCAGCCATCATATTTTTCGATGAGATGGACGCCATTGTCCCGCACCGCGGGGCCAACCAGAACTCCCACCTCCTTGATAGTGTCCTGAACCAGATCCTCACGGAAATCGACGGGCTGCAGGAATTAAAAGATGTCATTATCATGGGAGCAACAAACAGACCTGACATGATAGACCCTGCACTGCTCAGGGCCGGACGATTTGACCGCCTCGTGTATATCGGCGAGCCCCGCCTTGAAGACCGGCAGAAAATTGTGAAAATTTACCTCCTGCAGATGCCGATCGAAGGGTCTGCCCTCTACGAAGTGATTAATCTCACCGATGGCCTTGATGAACCCGCACTGGAATCCCTGATTGAAAAAATGGGGACGAATAAAACGGTCACGCTCAATGAAGCCCGGGCCTTCATCGAATCAATTGAGAAAAAAGAACGGGCTTCACTCGACAGGGGGACGAGAAGAAAAGTCCTGTGGGAGATGATGAAACAGAACGGTCTCTCCTTTGAAGACCCGAAACTGGATGAATTTATCCGGCAGCTTGCGATAATGACTGAAGGTTACGTTGGATCTGATCTCGAACTGCTGTGCCGTGAAGCAGGGATGCTTGCACTCCGGGAGAGGAGCAGCGTGGTGACATTGAAACACTTTGAATCGGCAAAGCAGAAGATCCACCCGACTATGAACCAGAATATCAGGGAATGGTACAAAAAGATCCAGGACTCCTTCAAAGGCGGCCTGCCAAAGGAAGTGCAGCCACCGGAATACCAGTGATTTTTTCCCTGTTTATTCATCAATGGCATTTTTTGGTAGCAGAAAGATAGTCGTTTCAGGACCAGCGGTAGGTAAATTTTTGAATAATTCGAAATCGGCAAAAAAGAACAGAGCATTTTACAGAGTATTTTTGCTTTATTTCACGGTTCCAGAAAATTACCGGCATTGACATAAGAACCGATCGGGATGCACACGCTGGTACCATTCAAATAATGAACACCTATATACCGCAGCGTCAAAATTGTTGTACCAGGACGTGCCGGTTCTTACCATGTCGAATATCACCACCCTCCTCGATGCCAAAAATGTTCCCGCGGCGAAAGCAGCGTTGATCTGCCCGTCGAGGGATGTTACCATATCATATGGTCTTCTCCGGAGCGAAATGAACCGTATCGCCCTGGGCCTCTCATCGCTCGGAGTCAGAAAGGGCGATCGGGTGTGCATCTATCTCGACAGCTCCCCCGAGTACCTTATCAGTTATTTTGCGATCTGGCGGATTGGGGGCATAGCCGTGCCCACGAATATCGCGTACCACGAGGAGGAGCTGCTCCATGCGATTATGGATGCAGGGGCATGTGCCGTTATCACCGATCCACGCGGTGCCGGTATCATAGGGTGTATCCGGGAACAACATCCCCTGGCATGCCATGTCGTCAGTACCGGTGGCGGTGGTCCCGGGGTGGTGGACTGGGCTTCTTTCCCGGAGGCACCTGGACAGATGCGGGCAACCAATTGCAGCCTCGATGACCTGTGCCAGCTCCAGTATACTGCCGGAACCACCGGACGGCCGAAAGGAGCAATGCTCACGCACGGGAACTGGATAACGGCCCTCGATGCGGAATGCGAAGCGCTCCGGATCACACCGGATGACATATATCTCGGTATTTATCCGATGGGTCATGTAGGGCTTTCCTGGGGGCTTGCCGTGCTCCGTGCCGGGGGCACGTACGTAATGATGGAGCGGTTTGACCTGGAACATTACCTCATCCTTGCCAGCAGGTACAAGGTTACAATACTTGCGGGTATGCCACCTGTAATCCACTCCCTTGTTCACAGTTGCCCCGGGACCGAGCAACGGCTAGCCGATGCACGCGTGATTATCTCGGGCGGTGGACAACTCCTGCCAGCTATATGGGAACGTTTCGATCAGCGGTTTCATATTCCGGTCGCGAACTCGTTTGGTCTTTCAGAAACGATAGTAATCGGGTCAGGTACTACCACCTTACCCGGGTACCCGCATCTCACCCGTGGTTACCAGAGTGTGGGTGTTGCGGTCGGGTACACCGAAGTCATGGTCGTTGACCCGGATAACCCTGTTTTGGAACTTGGCCTGGGCGAGACCGGGGAGATCGCCCTGCGTGGCCCTTCCGTTGCGAAAGGTTACTGGAATATGCCCGGGGCAACAGCAGAGGTCTTTCGGCCGGACGGATGGTTCCTAACCGGAGATATCGGTCACCTTGATGATGAAGGTGTCCTCTTCATTACAGATAGGAAAAAAGACATGGTCATCATGTCAGGCTGGAAGATCTACCCGACCGAAGTTGAGAATGTTATTATCCAACACCCGGGTATCGCTGATGTTGCGGTCTTTGGTATCCCGGACGAACGGAAAGGGGAACTACCGGTTGCAGCGGTGATACCCCGTACCGGAACCCTGGTAACCCCGGAAGACCTCGATGAATTCTGTCGCAAACACCTTGCCGGGTATAAAATTCCAAGGAAGTTCATTGTTACTGATACCCTTCCCCGGGTGAACGGGTGGAAACTGCTCCGTCGTGCTCTTCGGGAGAAGTATGGATAATTGCCCGGGATCCGGAAAAGGCTTATAATCCTATATAAACCAATAATCCATATGGGGGTTTTCCTTCTCTGTCCAGGGAAAATAAAAGGACTACTGGTATAAACGGTCTGGACCAGGCATTAGAAGGGGGCTTTCCCACGGGGACAACGGTCCTCGCAATGGGTTCAGCAGTCTCCGGAACTGACCTTCTGGCCCGGCAGTTCTGGCAGTCTGAGGGTGAGGAGGGCACCTACATTATGCTTGACGCGGAGGTGCAGCCCGGGATGATTGACGGCAGGGGTTTTACCGCCGAGGAATTCGTCACAAAACTGAACGGGCAGAAACTCGTAATTGATTCTCTCTCCTTATTCATCCTTAAATTCGGTATCGATGCTGCTGTAAAACTTATCCTGTCCCTCCGGGATATTGCGGTAAGTCGGAAGGCAAATGTTCTTTTTACCTTCTATCCGGAGCTCCATCCCCGGGTAGAAGAGATCCTTGTCATGAGGACCGTGGATATTATTCTCGAATTGAAAGAGGTAATCTTCATGAACGAGATCGAACGCCAGCTCGCAGTACACAAAATTACCGGCATGGCGGTCCCGAGACGGCTGATACCGTTTCTTATCACCGAAAAAGGGATTGAGCTCTCGACGACCTCAAGAGTCGTGTAATGGTATAATAAAGCCAAAAAAATACTTTAATCTCTCTGTAACCTTAGATTACCTGTTATTTTTGGGCAACTTCATTACGGACGATTCGTGTTGCAGCGACCATATTCGTTAATTTTGCGAAGGCCACATCCCTGGTCTGCATCCTGAGTCCACAGTCAGGGTCGATCAGCAGCTGTTCCGGTGAGAATAGTTCAAGACCTTTCCGGATCCGGGACTCGATAGTTGCCGTACTTTCAACCACAGGGCTGGAAGAATCAACACAGCCATACCCTAGCATTTTTCCTTGTAAGTCCTTTCCCGACAGCAGGTCGAGGTTACCGGGATCCTTTGCAAATTCGAGATCGATAATATCGACCGGCATGGAAAGGACCTCATCGATAACGCTCCCAAGGCCTCCGCAGACATGGAGACATACGGGTATAGTAACTCCCGTGGCAATCCGTTGCAGGGCCTCACGGCCCGTTGAAAGGTCTGCAGCACCTGTTGAAAAGATGGGCTCATCGATCTGAATCATGCAGACTCCGGTTTCCGCCAGACCCTGCACTTCCCTGGCGATTGCCACCGACAGGTCGAGGGCAAGTTCCTCCTTGTTCCGGTAGACTTTCGAAGAGAGGTGGAGTGCATGGGCAAGGGTGGTGGGACCGGTTACGATACCCTTGACCAGTGCGTTCCTGCCGAGTGCAAACCTCGTATCGGCCGCCGTGATCGTTGTTTCTGCGGGGAGCACTTTTCCAATCACTTCCTGGCCCTTGATCCCCGGGAGGCTGTTCGTGAACAGGTGGACCATGTCCCCTCTTACCTGTCCGTCAGAGATAATATTGATTCCAGCCGCAATCTGCTCTTCAACGGCAGTTTTCACGGCAAAGGAAAGGGGGTCAAAAAGTGACCTGATCCCGTGGCCACGGACCACCGGGTAACTGCCCACCACGGTCGTGGGGAGCGGTACACCAAAAGACACAGCCTTTTTCATGGCACCAGCCGGTGACGGTCCCTCGGGAACAGCACAGCCTCACGGATATTGGATAGGCCGAGCATGGTCATGACAAGCCGCTCCGCACCAAGCCCCCATCCTGCATGGGGCGGCATCCCGTACCTGAAGGGGTTCAGGTAAAACTCGAAACTTTCTGAAGACAACCCTTTTGCACGTATCTGGTGGACGAGCTGGTCATGCTGGTGGACACGCTGTGCGCCACTCGAGAGCTCCATCCTCGGGTGCATGAGGTCGAAGGCCTTGCAAACGGACGGGTCATCCTCGTACGGCATGGCATAATAGGGTTTTATCGCTGTTGGCCAGTCGGTAATGAAATAATGCACCCCCATCTTCTCCCCGATTGCCTTCTCTGAGACCGTCCCGATGTCGTCACCGTATTTGATGTCCTCCCCGGTAACCTTCTTCGCGATCTCAATCGCTTCGGGATACGGGAGTCTCGGGAACGAAGGTTCCGGAATAGTGAAATCCTGGATCTCAAGGGCTGCCAGCTGGTCGCCACACTGGTCGGCCACCGTTTTGTAGGTCGTGATGACCAGGTCTTCGAGGACCTTCATGACCTCGAGGTGGTCGGCAAACGAAACCTCCATGTCGATGGAAGTTGCTTCGTTGAGGTGCTTTGTCGTGTTATGCTCTTCAGCGCGGAATATAGGGCCAATCTCGAACACCTTCTCGAACCCTGCGGCCATCATCATCTGCTTGTAGAGCTGCGGGCTCTGGTTCAGGAATGCCTCGCGCTCGAAATAGGCAATCGGGAAGAGCTCGGTCCCACCTTCTGTGGCGGCGGCGACAATTTTTGGTGTCGTGATGTTAACAAACCCGCGTGAGAAGAAGAAATCGTAGGCCGCCCGTGTAACGGTGCTCCTGATATGGAACACCGCACTGACACGAGGCCTGCGTGCATCGAGGAACCTCGCATCAAGCCGGGTGTCAAGATCTGCGGGTACCTTTTCGACAACATCGAGGGGCATCGGGCTCGCGCTCAGGCTGATGATCTCGAAGGATTCCGGTACGAGCTCCCTGCCCCCCGGGGCCTTATCGATTGGCTTGACCGGTCCGGAAACCCGGACCACCGACTCGCGGGATACTGCTTTCACGGCAGCAAGTACCGATTCTGACGCTTTCTTTTTGGGTATTGTGACCTGGATGATGCCGGTCCTGTCACGGATAAGTAAAAATGTAAGGCCCCCGAGGTCACGCACTTCGTGGACCCAGCCGATAATCTCTGCCTCACCGGTATCCGGATGAACGGCATGTATTGGTATACGCATATCAAATCCAGTACAGATGAAACGTGAGAGGTAATTGTTTTTGCGGGGTGACACCCGGCGGGAAAAAAATATGGGGGACGAGAATTCCCGGCAGGGCCACGGGAAGAGATCCCCGGATTACCCGTTAAAAATGTTATCCAGAATTAACTCCTCGGTTGATGCCTGTTTTTCAATGGCAGATCTCCAGTGTTCGGGTTTCTCCCACCGGTACCAGTCCTGCATTGCCATCATGACCAGCCACCGGTTGGTAATGTCAATACCACACTCGTAGAGATCGTAATACAAATCAGGGCCGGGATTTTTATTGAAATCTGAGTTGAGGCTGAGCTTGAGGATATTTGACATCGCATCGCCTACGACTTTCGTATGGTACCAGTGAGAACGGCTCCAGCGGTTGTCCATCATCTCTTTCATATCGAGTGCCCGGAACTGCTGGAGCTCCGGGATGTTGATCATGGGGTTTAAGCGGTACTCAGACAGGGTATAGGCAAGGAGCATGTCCCGGGCATAGTAGATCGCGTTATGCATCACGTAATAACGCTGTGGCAGGCTCTCGTTTGCCTTTTCAAGGGCATGCATCTCGTACATGCTCTCCCTCATCAGGAGGTACACCTGTGAATTCCTCATCACCGGAAATTTCTTCGAGATGTAGATATTTGAGAGAATTGACCATGGTACCTCGGAGAGCGTGTTCCTGAAGAGTAAAAAGAGGTGGAACAGAAGTTTTTTCCGTTGCGCGATCTCAAGGCCCCTTGTATTTTCGTCCTTTAATACATCGAAATAGACCTGTTTCATCCCTTCGCCTGCAGACATATCGTCAAATGACAGTACCTGCAACTCCCCTTTCCCGGACGCAATACCCTTGAATAATAACTCGATGCAGTTTTTGGTGATAACAAAATCCTTGAGCATACCGAGTTCGTTGCTCGAGAACAGGATCAGGTTTTTCCCGGTCCCATAGGTGTAATCATCAACCAGGAGTCCCTGGTCAGGGATGTTGTCCTGGCGCCGCAACGTGATCCCTATCCCCAGCAGGTCTTCGACATGACCGATCAGTTCAGTCAGTTCATCGGAGAGATTGTAGGGGCTGCTCATTAAGAATCACGTCCGGGATCAGGGGATATGGTGTCCTGGTGTTTAATCGTCTAACACGGTCACAAGGGGCAAATCTACACCCTGACTTCGTTATTCTTTCTATATCTTTTTAGAGTGGAATAAATTTTTCATTAGGCATGGCAAATAGCCGGGATATCAGGCCCGGGAAAATTCCTGGTATTTCCTGGAAAAAGATAGAATTTCAAAGGTATTTTCACCCGGTGATATAAAATCACCCGCACCCCGGTATTCCAGTTCTGCCCGGAAACCACTCCCAAAAAAGGGATATTCATACCAGAAAAACGGCAACACCTATTCTTCGGGACTTCCGGTACCGGGAGTGGTCTGTCCCTCTTCCTGGTGGTACCGCCGGGAGGCCACCTGGATCGCTGAGCGGACTACCTGGGTGAATCCCGGGACTTCAGTCACGATAAAATGCCAGAGCAGGAACGGGTCAGCACCGAAACGTGCTTCGGCAATACTCTGGCTGATCCCCTCCACCTCCTTCCATGGTGCACCCGGGAACATGTCTTTTTGCGAGGCCGATATCCTCCGGACGGCGAGGCTCATGATCTGAAGGCTTCTTTCGCAGGCCCTGCGCAGTAATGACTCTCTCGCAAACGATTCGAAGGCCATCCCCTTGCACCGTGCCTGCAGGAAATCAAGTTCACCAAGGACCTGCATCAGTGCCTCCTGGTCCACTTCACCCATTTCGGGATCGAACGATGCCGCCGCGGGAGATTCCGCAAGCACCCGTGTTGTGATGAGGTTGATCCTCGTCGAAAAATACTCCTCAAGGTGCCATTTAAGGCCAAGGTAATGCCGGTATGTTTCAAACCCGGGAGAAAACTCTACCATCAGCTCAACCGCATCAACGGCAATTGCATCTCTCCGCGCGAACGCACCAAACATCCCGATTTTTTTAACCCCGTACATATTTTTTATTATTGGAAAAATCGTGTTAAGCCCGATTAGGACTTCTTCCGCCATTGAAACATCCGGCGCCCGTATTCCTGGTGTGACCATTCCTCTCCCCTTGTCAGAACGAATTTTCAGTTATAACAACTTAAACCCTCTATTGGTGTCAGGTAGATCACGGGGACGATTGCGTGGTAAGAAGAAAGTTCTCCTTAACGCGCCCTCCCCCTGAACTCCCTGGTTCACCCATTATGTGCATTTATTTGCCGGAAAATCCCTTCGGCGAGATCCCTGCTCTTCTCTTCGCTTGTCATCATGGTATCAAGACGGATCGCACCCGGAACTGTCACGGTGTCCCGTTCGTCCTGCACGAACAGGTCGAGGAAATCCCGGTACAATTCCCATGTACCCAGTGATGACGGGGAGAATCCCTTCGCCTTCATGAGTTCCCCTGCCGGGCCGCTGAAGGGGGCCTCCCCGATAAACGGGCTTACAGCGACCACGTACTGTTCACGCAACGCCTCCCGGACGCCCTGGCATTCAAGGATAGGAAGGATACTCGTAACGGGGTTGCTCGGCCCGATTATCACGGCATCCGCCTCGGTAATCGCCCTGATCACATCTTCGGTTGCGGGAGGGGGTATTTCCGGGACCCGTTTCACCGCATCAACCGGGATAGAACCCCTGCACCGTACCCAGTACTCCTGGAAATGTATGTAAACGCCCGACGACCTGACCATGGTGGCAACTGCAGAATCGGTCATAGGGAGCACCCCTGCCTTGATACCCATGTTCCTGCACAGGATGGTGGTCGCCTCGGTAAGGGATTTACCCCGGGTGAGGAGATCTGCACGTGCAATCTGAACCGCACGGTCACGGTCACCGATCGCAATATACTCGTCGATCCCGAGGTCAAGGAGGGCCTTGTGAGTGAGGAAGGTATCCCCGGCAATCCCCCACCAGGTCTCCGTATTGAGAATTCCGGCGAAGAGGTACATCACCGTATCAATATCAGGTGACAGGTGTGCGCCGGATATCCAGACATCTTCTGCGGTGTTCACCACGACATTGATCTTCTGGTCACTGGTATGGCACCGGACACCACGGAGGAGTTTTGGTGTGCCAGTCCCGCCGGATAGTAAGGTAATCATTACTCAATAGGTTTATCTTCTCTATATCAAGACTCTTTAGCGGTCACGAGGGATGAAATCGATCAAGGACCCGGTCCACGGGT
This sequence comes from Methanomicrobiales archaeon, assembly GCA_037137755.1. GTDB lineage: Archaea > Halobacteriota > Methanomicrobia > Methanomicrobiales > Methanospirillaceae > CAIKOD01. The sequence continues at coordinate 36,757 of JBAXJR010000007.1, forward strand.
ATGTGGAGGTTGATACCCCAGCCATCACGCTGCTTGACTCCCCCCTGCTCCAGAGGCTCCGCCACATCAAGCAACTGGGTTTCTCTTATCTTGTCTACCCGGGAGCGAACCACACCCGGTTTGAACACTCGCTTGGCACGATGCACCTCGCCGGGGTGATGTGCCGCCAGCTCGGGGTGCCGGAATACGACCGTCTCCTTATCGTAACGGCGGCACTCCTCCATGATATCGGGCATGGGCCCTTTTCCCACTCGATTGAGCCGGCAATGGAAGAGCTGACCGGCCGGAGCCACCACCGGATCGGAAACCTGCTGAAATCCGACTCCCTTGCCCCCCTGCTTGAAACAATCGGGGTGGACAGGAACGAGCTCGGAGAAGTCCTTGCAGGGGAACACCAGTTATCAGGGATTATCCACGGGGAACTTGATGTCGACCGGATGGACTACCTGCTGCGGGACGCCCACTATACGGGTGTCCCGTACGGGACGGTCGATGCCCAGCGGCTCATCAGGAGCACGCTTCTTTCAGAGGAAGGTATCGTTATCCATGAAAGCGGGATTAATGCAGCCGAATCGCTCCTGATTGCGAGGACACTGATGAGGCCTGCCGTCTATTTCCACCACGTCAGCAGGATTGCAGAGACAATGTTCAACCATGCTGTGTTACGCCACCTGGGAAACAAGTCGCCCTCCGAGGTAACCGGGATGATGTACATGGATGATGTCTCCTGCATTCACGCTCTCCGTACGTCAGAGAGCAGCGTCGCAAGGGAATTTGCTGAAAGGATATTCTGCCGCCAGCTCTACAAGAGGGCACTCTACGTGGGCCGCGAGCAGGTCAACGCTAAGGCGATTACAGAATACCGGGGGATCCCGGCACAGAGGGAGATCGCGGAAGAAATTGCAGGGATCGCAGGGGTAGACCCGTCAAAGATACTGGTTGATATCCCGGAGCTCCCGTCAGGGATGTCGCTCCATGTACAGGTTAAAAACCGGCACCGGGTAATGGAACTTGCCGAAGTGTCACCGCTCCTGAATACCCTCAATGACAACCGGCTGGAACAATGGCGACTCGGCGTATATACTCCCCCGGAACTGACCGATGAAATCGAGATCATTGCATCATCGGTCTTCCATGTGAAACCGGTAACCCTGCAGGATAAATTACATGTTTAACCCGGTGGTGCCCTGCCCCCGGAAAAAAACGGAAGCCTAAATAGCGATAAAAGAACATCTCACAACGAGGGGGTTTTTAGTGACCGAAGACTGGATTATCATATTGACCGGAGTCATCGCGGTAGCAATTGTCATTTGTATTGTCTACCTCTATACCAACGGCCGTGAACGAAAGATTATCGTGGACCGTCATAAACTGAAAGTGTACCAGGAGTTTTTCCACGCGGTAACAGACCTCAATACTGCAGGAAGTGATCCTGACCGGCTGATCCGGGCAAAGATGAGGCTGGCCTACATCCTTGATACGATGAACCTCGTATCAGGACCAGAGGTCCTTAAATCTATCAATGATTTTCTTGATTTCCTGAACGAGTGTGCGGATGGCGATTGTGACGTGCTCAAGGAATTGAATATCCTCAATGCCATTGTCCGGGACATGAGGGATGAACTTGACCGGAAGGGGTCGAGGGGACTCGATGAGTCAGAGTTCAGGTTCAGGTTCTTTATCCCGAAAAACCGGTGAATAGTAAAAATAATAGAAAATTTCCATTTTTTTAGGCCGGCTGAAACACTATTCCAATCGAATTTGGGGTTGCATAAGTTCTTTCATCAGAAAATCTCACTGTATTGTAGAACCGGGGATGCCCGGTACCTTACCGTTGTGTCCTTTGGATTCGGGTTAACAGAATCCACTACAAGGGGGACCTTTGAGTGGTGCCGGGAGATGTCCCTGTCATATCATTCATGTAGGTGACCGGGAGTGACAATGAAGAGGACATTCGTTGTTGGGGTGACAGGGGCAAGTGGCGTGGTATATGCGAAACGGCTCCTTGATGTGCTCTGCGAGGAGGAGAACGTCCACCTGATAACAACAAGAATTGCACGGGACATTGCCCGCCATGAAGGTGTGGCCCTTGACAGGTACAACGCGGTGTATCATGATGAGGACGGGATGGGTGCAGGAATTGCAAGCGGTTCATTCCGGCATGACGGCATGGTGGTCGTCCCCTGCACGATGAAGACCCTTGCTGCCATCAGTAATGGTTTTGCTGACAACCTGATCACGCGGGCTGCAGATGTCAGCCTGAAAGAAGGGAGAACGTGTATTCTCGTACCCCGTGAGATGCCCCTCTCACGCATTCACTTGAAAAACATGCTCGCTGCAAGTGAATCGGGCGCCACGATCATGGTCGCAAGTCCGGGGTTCTATCACCACCCGAAGACTATCGATGACCTTGTGGACATGGTAGTTGCAAGGATTCTCGACCACTTATCAGTTGAGCATTCCCTTTCTTCCCGGTGGAGTGGTTACGATGCGTGATTTCATAGAATTAATGCGCGAAGCAGGGGAAGTCACCGATATCGATCAGCCCGTTGATATCAGGTTTGAAGCCCCTAAAATGGCGGCAAAAACAGACAAATTACTCTTCTTCCATAACGCGGCAGGTCATGCGGCGGTGATGAATGTGACCGTTACTAGAAAAGCCCTCTCCCTCGCACTCGGGATAAAAGAGTCAGAAATCGTAAAAGACCTGTCGACCAGGGAATGTAGCGGCCGTGTTGCCGAGGAAGGGGACCTGAAGATGAGCAAGCCGGATTTCTCTTCGATCCCTGTAATGACTCATTTTCCGAAGGATGCAGGTCCCTATATTACGTCAGGGATCGTCTTCTCCCGGTACGGGGACGTTGAAAACGCGTCCATTCACCGGATGCTCGTCCTTGATAACGACCATGTAGCCGCACGTCTTGTTGAGGGCCGCCATACCCATACTCTCCTAAAAAGAGCGCTTGCGGAAGGAAAGGAACTCCCGGTGGCCATGGCCATCGGTGTGCACCCGGCGGTCACCTTTGCAAGCTGCTCGCGGGTCGCATGGGGCGATGAACTCGCATTTGCAGCAACATTACTCGGAGGCGAACTCCCTGTGCGAAGGTGTTCAAACGGGGTGCTTGTCCCGGATGCCGAGATTGTGCTGGAAGGATATATCGGGAGTGAACGGCATGCAGAAGGACCATTTGTCGATATTACCGGGACATACGATATCATCAGGAACGAGCCGGTCATCAGGTTCACCGGGATGAACCAAAAGAAAGGGGCAATTTACCATGGGATCCTTCCCGGCGGCAACGAGCACAAGCTCCTGATGGGTGCCCCCTATGAGCCGAAAATATATCATGCCGTGGCAGGCGTTACCGACGTAAAAAATGTCAGCCTTACCCGTGGCGGGTGCGGTTATCTCCATGCGGTTATCCAGATCCGGAAAAATACCGAAGGGGATGCGAAAAATGCAATTATGGCAGCGTTTGCCGCACATACCTCGTTAAAACATGTGGTGGTGGTCGATGACGACATTGATATTTTTAATCCTGAGGATGTCGAGTTCGCCATTGCGACAAGGGTCCGGGGAGACAAAGACCTCATGGTGATTACGGGTGTCCGGGGTTCTTCGCTCGACCCGTGCAGGCTTGAAAACGGGACGAATGTAAAGATCGGTCTTGATGCCACCATGGAAATGGGCCGGGAAGCAAAATTTATCAGGGCCGGGTGGTAACAGGATGGAACTTGACCGGGAAGACGAACTAATTTTGGACGGGGAGTTCGGGGAGACCAGGAAGATGATGATGGAGATCCTGGTCGCTCTCGGCAAGGTATTCGAGGCGGAGCGGATGATCCCCATCAGGAGTGCCCAGGTGAGCGGGGCGTCCTACAAGACAATAGGGGAATACGGGCTCCAGTGGCTGAAAGGTCTCGATGCACGTGCAGCTGTCCCCGCCGTCCTGAACCCGGTTGGAATGGACCGTGAACGGTGGCGGGAGATGGGGATCTCACCGGAATTTGCAAAAAAACAGGCAGAGGTGGTGTCGGCCTATGAACACCTTGGCATCCGCCTTGATTGTACCTGCACCCCGTATTACCTGACGATCACGCAGTATGGTGACCATATCTCCTGGTCGGAATCGTCGGCGGTGGCGTACTCAAATTCGGTAATCGGGGCGAGGACTAACCGTGAAGGTGGCCCGAGTGCACTTGCCGCCGCGATAATCGGGAAGACCCCGTATTACGGGTTGCACATTGTAGCAAACAGGAAACCCGGGCTGGTCATCGAGGTGGATGGGTCCGGAACACATGATACCTCCTGGTACGGTGCGCTCGGGTACATCGCCGGGAAGGAAGCCGGGAACCGGATACCATATTTCAGGGGTATCCGTCCTGACCGCGACCAGTTGAAAGCACTTGGCGCGGCAATGGCTGCAAGCGGGGCCGTTGCCCTGTTCCACGTGGATGGCATCACACCCGATTCAAAAGTGTTCACATATGACCTGAAAGGCCTGGATACCATCCCGGTGGCACAGGAAGAGATCAGCGACCTCTACAAGGATATCCCGGTGGATGCGGTGGCAATCGGGTGCCCTCACTGTTCCCCGGACGAACTTGGCACGATCGCTCACCTGCTCGAGGGGAAGCATGTACATAAACCCCTGTACGTATTTACCTCGAGGGCTGTCGCAGGAAACTCGCGTGGTTTTGTTGAGACCATTGAACGGAGCGGCGCCCGGGTATATGCCGATACCTGCATGGTCGTCTCGCCCTGCATGGATACCTATAACGCGGTCATGGTAAACAGCGGGAAGGCGTTCACCTATGTCCCGAACATGTGCGGTGCGGCATCGCGGATCGGCACACTTGAAGAGTGCATTCACGTTGCATGTTCATGAGATCGGGTTGTAATCAGGAGGGACGATCCCAAAACCCAACCTGTGAAAAGGTCCGGATCGAAACTCATGATAATTTACCTGCAGGGGACGCAAAAAGCCATTAATTACATGCCGAAGAGGAATTGCGGGATAAATATAACTGCAAAATAGATTATCATTGTTACAATTCCCACCGGAATGCCAATTTTTGCCCACTCCTTACTTGTAATCCCGATTTTTCCGGCAGAAATGATATTCGGGATATTTCCCGGGACCAGCATCCCCCCTGCAATGATAAGACCCATAAGGGCACTTTTTATCTGGAGCTCTGAAAGGACTGGGTTAATCTCCGCTGAAGCGAGGGTTGCGTTGTCAAGGACCGCAGAGATCATGTTTACCCAGTATAGCCCCACGGAGGGTATCGACACGACGTACTGCACGATAAGGGGCTTGAACCCTTCACCGAGAAAGATCAGGGCCACGATAAAAACATAGACCTTCGCTGCACGGATTGCAACTTCTGCCAGCGTGTCCCGCCTGAGCTCACATGCCAGTGCCTCCTCCGATAATCCGCTACGGTGGTAGATGATCATCCCCACGATACCGAGGGCGATAATACCCGGGAGAATATAAAGGCCCAGGAGATTAAACAGGAAATCGAACCCGGCATAATACGGGGGCCCGGACAACCGTGAAGTAGCAATGGTCGAAAGTGGCTCACCAAGAGGTGTGAGTGCAGCACCAAGCCCGATCGAGAAACAGGCGACTATCGTAACACTGATCTTATCTCCCCTGTTGATAGGAAGGGCACAGACCATCTCAACCAGCACCAGTGCAGCGAGGATAGCAGAGATCAGGCTGGAGACCAGTCCGAGGATTACAATGATAAAAAAAATAAATACCGGTATGGAGGTATGGGCGACGGTCCATACAATTGCCCTCTGGACCACGTTGAAACAGAAATATAAAAAAAGCCCGAAAATCAGGACAATCTGGACGATACCCACCGGGACCCCGAAGACTGTCGTAATCACGAGCGGTGCTGTCAGGGCTTCGATCACGACGTCCGTGGTCCAGCCAAATGTATAGCCTTCGATTGTAGCGAAACCAGAAATTGTCAGGGCAATTACCCCGCAGCCCAGGAGAAATACCTCGAGATTCTGCTCAACCCGTTTGGACCGGAACGGACCAATTAACACTACCAGGAGTATCCCGAACAGCCCGATATCGGCAAGTAATGTCCCATCCATAACAAAAACCACCTCACAACATGATGGTCCTGGTACTACAATTGTCTCCAGATACATTATGGCCTACCATGCTCCCGATCACCAGGCCACGCGGTCTGTAAATTGGAATGCCATATTCATGTATCGTCCGGGATCTGGCGGAGATACCAGGAAAGGGTTTTCATATGAAGTCACAATCATTTTTCGCATACGGTGTCAATCACACGAGGCCTGCAAAACAATTCACCATTTCCTCCTGGGATGTGTCCTCGTGCGTTACCCCAAAGTACCCAGGGAATGAAAATCCGTGTTCGTCATAGGAGTGGTATTTTTAACCCTGGCACTCCTGGTTTTATTACTATACCTGCGTGTACCCTGCGGTATGCAGGCAGGGTAACAATGACATCATGAAAGGCAGTTAAGGACCTGATGCCGGGGAAAAAATGGTGGTATTATTCACAGGGTTTTGAGGGAGATCCGGAACAGGATACGTTCGTATTCTAACGTAGATGACCTCCGGAAAGAGAAGGATATCCCGGGCCTGATCAAAGCCCTTGGGTGTAAGGATCTGGATGTCCAGTATATGGCAGTGGAGGCTCTCGGTTACTTACAGGACCCCTCAGCAATTCCTCCCCTTGTTACTTTGCTCTCCGAAGACCAGTACAGTGCAGTCCGGTGGAAATCTGCGGAGGCTCTTGCAAAAATAGGCAAAGAATCGGTTGAACCACTGATAGTCCTGCTTCATCACCCGGACGAGGACGTCAGGTGGAAAGCAGCTATTGCGCTTGGGGAGATCGGGGATGCCCGTGCCATTGACCCGCTCATCGGTCTTCTTTGTGACCAGGACCGCTATGTCAAGGGGAGGGTGGCCATCGCACTCGGGATGATCGGGCAGTCTGCGGTAGCATCGCTTATCAGGGCGCTCGGTGAGGGAGACGGGAGCCTCCGGTGGGGTGCAGCAATTGCACTCGGGCGGATCGGTGATCCACGGGCAATTGCACCATTGGTCAGGGCCCTTGGAGACAAGTACGAAAATGTCCGCTCCGAGGCATTGGCATCGTTAAAAGCAATGGAAGATGGGAATATAGACCTTTTTATCCAGTTGCTGAACGAAGTTGGCAATGAGGCACTGCAGGACTATATGGCAAACTCCCCTGCAGGTGATGGGCCAGATAGCCCTGGTTTCACAGACTTCCTGCTGTCTGTTGACCCTGATATACGCAAAAGGCTTGTTTCTGCCCTCATTGGTGTCGGTGACCCGGACCTCGGACCATTGATCAATGACCTGTCCGGTTCATGATGGGAAGATTTGGGACCTCCAAATTTTGATGGGCGTTTTCGCCTCTCGAAATGGAGTGCAAAAAATAATTAATTATATGTCCTGCGACAGTGATTCAATTCACTGTGTACGGCACGTATGATTACTCATGCTATATCAGGGAGGACGAGATCTCGGTGGAGGTCGAACGTTCTGCCCGGTACCTCACCTACAAAAGGGTATGCAGGGGAGAACCAGCGGAGCGGGTAATCGCCTCTGAAAACGGGTCAATCATCATCAACCCCGTGGAACCACTGAACCTGCCAAAGGAAGTGACACGGTACCTTGAACTCCATTTCAATCCCATATTCGTGGAACCTGAAACAACCCGACAGCTGTACCTTACCTTCCCGCTGGAAATCGGGGTGTTTATCCGGGCAAAGGATGATTATGATCTTCTCGACGTATTCTCCCCTGCAAAGCCAAAATACTCCCTCTACGGGCCCCCCGATTATGGTCGTGTTACCCGCTGGCACGAGAGTACAATCCACCAGGATATCCCCAAAACCGATCCCCTGCGGGAAGGGGTGCTTGACCTTACGGTTGTAAACGAGGGAAGGACCTGGATCGAGGTATCCAGAGCGGTCTTTGTGAATACAGGTATGACTATCTGGTACGGGGATTTTGTTGCGATGTCGGCGAGAATGGAATTGTTCTCTAATATCGTCGCAGAAACGAGGGTCCTCTCCACGCCGGAAAAAACGGGGTTTACGCGGTCACTCCCTGCCTATTCTGCCAAAAAAGTATCAGTTGTCGAGATGGTAAACCAGATCCCGTTTTACTCCACAAAAAAGGCATTTGTACCGGAAAAAACGGGGTTCCTGATGGAATTCGGGTTGGGTGACAAGGTTGCAGATGACTAACAGCACCCTTGATATTGCCTCGGTATTCGCCAATGTCAGGGCGTATGATATCCTTGCAATTGCAGTTATCCTGGTGGTTGCGGTTATCATTGCAAAAATTGCCACTACCTTCATGAAGCGGAAGCTCTCTGACCGGATGGAAAAATACGAGCTCAAGGTGCTGATAGCGGTCGTGTGGTGGATGATAATCCTGCTCGGAATTTTCATCGCATCACCCCATTTCAAGATCGACCTGTCAGGGCTCCTCGTTGCCGGCGGCATTATTGCTGTCATTATCGGGTTTGCCAGCCAGAGTGTCGTGTCCAATCTTGTATCGGGGATCTTTTTAATTCTCGAACGGCCTGTGAAAATCGGGGACAATATCAGCATAGGGGATGTGTCGGGAAATGTTGAGCATATCCATATCCTCTCAACAATAGTCAGGACATTCGAGGGGATCTATGTACGGGTACCAAACGAGAAGGTATTCACGTCAAATATTACGAATTTTGTATCAAATGTTGCCCGCAGGTTTGATTACAAGATAGGTATCGGTTACCGTGAGGATGCAGGTCGTGCGATCCGGATCATCAAGGAGGTGATCGATGAGGAGCCGTTTGCCCTTAAAAACCCGGAGCCCCTGGTCTTCGTGGACAAGCTTGGGGATAGCACGGTTGACCTTCTTATCAGGATATGGGCCCCTTCAAAGGAATGGTACGACCTCAGGACGTCGTTGCTGTTGAAAATCAAAACCACGCTTGAAGCCAACGGGATTGAGATCCCCTATCCGCAACAGGTGGTGTGGGTCCAGCAGGCATTACCTGCTGAAGGAAATACGGGGGGTCGGGGGCTTGTAACAGTAAAGCCCAATGAATCAAGGGTGCCTGAAGTTATGGATGAATTAAATTTCGCCGGCGAAAATGGAGGGGATAACCGTGGATAATGAAGAGACCGGAACTGCCGAAGCCGGGAGACTGATAGGTGACCTGGGTGACCCGGACATGACTATCCGGCGGGAGGCGGTCCTGCGTCTCGGGGCGATGGGCGAACAATCAGTACACCCGCTTATTCGCTCGATGCAGGAGAATAATGACGCCGACTTCCGCTGGTACGCTGCAAGTGCATTGGCTCTGGCCGGGAAAATTGCAGTTGAACCCCTGATTCAGGCCATGGAGGACGACCCTGACCCGGGGTTCCGGAAGTATGCGGCGGCTGCGCTCGGGCAGATCGGAGAGCCTGCGGTAGACCCGCTGATAGAGGCGTTCACCCGCGGGGACAGGGGGATGAGGGAATTCATCGCACTCACCTTATGCCGGATTGGAAAACCTGCCATCCAGCCCCTCCAGCATTTGCTGCATAACGAAGATCCGGAAATGCGGTCGTGTGCCGAGCTGGTACTCTGGAAGATGGGCGAACCGGGAGTGCATGCACTGGTTGATGAGTATAACCCTGCTGATCCGGGAAAAGGCGATCCGGAAACCTGACATGGCCGATCCCATCCAATTCAGCTCCGGCACCGCATTATCCCTGGATTGGGGGCACCTGGAGAAGATGCCTGAATAGCCCGGAATTACTGTTTTCCCAGTTTTACCTATTACTCTGGTTCCCGCCGTGCTCCTGTTGTCGGCATTGTTGGATCGCAATTCATCGGCACTGTTTCCCGGTTCCCTGCGGGTGATAACCCAAGAGATAAATCCCACCCTGCTCATGAAATTGGTATGCTGAAGGTCTCACCGCTCATGGAACAATACCTTGCGGTGCTTCAGAATGGCCTTGAAGAGGCGATGGCCGTTGCACGTGCGGCGCGGGCACAGGGTCTTGACCCAAAGACCGTCCCAGAGATCCCGGTGGCAAATGACCTTGCAGACCGTGTTGAAGCACTCCTGAATATCCGGGGTGTTGCAGCGCGTATCCGTGAACTGGAGGCCACGATGTCACGTGAAGAGGTGGCACTCCGCATCGGTGACGATTTCGTTGCCTGCAAGTTCGGTGAGACCGGCCCCCTCGAAGTCCTCGATCATGCAATCCGTACCGCAATGGCACTCCTTACCGAAGGTGTGGTTGCAGCTCCCACCGAAGGGATTGCAAAAATAGGTCTTGGCAAAAACGATGACGGCACCGAATACTTGAAAATCTACTACGCAGGTCCCATCAGGAGTGCCGGGGGAACTGCACAGGCGCTGTCGGTCCTTGTCGGTGACTATGTGCGCCGGGCGCTCGGTATTAACCGCTACATCCCGCGACAGGAGGAAATTGAGCGGTATATCGAGGAGATCCGCCAGTATAACACCATTATGAACCTCCAGTACCTCCCGAGTGAGAAGGAGATCCGGCTTATTGTCACCAACTGCCCGGTCTGCATCGATGGTGAAGGCACCGAAAGGGAAGACGTGTCAGGGTACCGGAACCTTTCCCGGGTTGAGACGAATACTGTCCGGGGCGGGATGGCACTCGTGCTTGCGGAAGGCCTGGCGTTAAAGGCGCCAAAAGTCCAGAAAAACGTTAAAAAGATGAAAATGGACGGGTGGGACTGGCTCGACGAACTGATTAGCGGGACGACGAAAAGTGAGGCAGAGGAGACCGGCCAGGCCGGCGTAAAACCAAAAGACAAGTATTTACGGGACCTTATTGCAGGGAGGCCCGTTTTCGCCTATCCCATGAGGAAAGGCGGGTTCCGCCTGCGTCTCGGGAGGTCAAGGAACACGGGTTTTGCCGCTGCCGGGCTCCACCCTGCCACGATGCATATCCTCGGGGACTTCCTGGCGGTCGGCACCCAGATGAAGACCGAACGCCCGGGAAAAGCGGCAGGAATTGTCCCGGTTGATTCAATTGAAGGCCCGACGGTCAGGTTAAAGGACGGGTCCGTGCTCAGGGTCGATGATGGTGCCCTTGCCCGGGAAATCATGCCAAAAATCGAAAAGATTCTCGATGTGGGCGAGATCCTGATCAGTTACGGGGAGTTCCTCGAGAACAACCACCTGCTGGTCCCGGCAGCCTACTGTGAAGAGTGGTGGCTGCAGGAAGGGGGAAAAGTCCGGCCTGAAAATGAGTCGGAAGCGATAGCAATGGCACGTTCGGGTACCTGCCTCCACCCTGCCTACATGTATTTCTGGGACGATCTCACCTGTCTTCAGGTGAAGACGCTGGCTGATTTCATTGCAGAACATGGGTCGGTCGGTGAGAACGGACTCGTGATCCCGAACGAGTTCATCTGTAAAGGTATACTCGAAGAGGCACTCATCCCGCATACCGTTCGTGATGGGCGGATCGTAATCAGGGACTACCTTGTGCCCCTTGCGTGTCTCGGCCTTGGCAGTGACCTTACCCGTAACAGGGAATGGGAGAATGCACCGATGGAAAATTCCCTGGCGCTTGTAATTCACCTGTCCGGCTTTACCATGAGGTCCAAGGCTGGGACACGCATTGGTGGCAGGATGGGAAGGCCGGGGAAATCAGCCCCGCGGAAAATGGACCCGGCAGTCCATGTGCTGTTCCCGCTCGGGGAAGCAGGCGGGACCAGGAGGTCATTCCAGCAGGCTTCCACCCATACCCTGGTCGCCAACAAGGACGGGGGGATTATTATTGTCGAGGCCGGCAGCCGCAGGTGTCCTGCTTGTAACATGATGACCTATAAAAACCGGTGTCATTGCGGTGCCCATACAAAACCCGTGTTCAAGTGCCAGAAATGCAGTCACGAGGGGGAGGAGGCCGAATGCCCTGCCTGTCACGTGGATATGTCCTGCTCGTCCACCTGCACCATTAATGTAAAAGAGGAGTACGCACTGGCGATAGCGCGTCTTGGTATCAGGGAGGACCAGGTGCAGCTGGTCAAGGGAGTCAAGGGGATGATCTCACGGGAGAAGGCAATCGAGATGATCGACAAGGGTATAATCCGGGCACAGCACGATCTCTTTGTCTTCAAGGACGGGACGGTCAGGTACGACATGATCGACCTCCCGATTACCCATTTCAGGCCGGACGAGGTGGGCATTACCGTCGAACAGGCTATTAAACTAGGATATGAACGTGACCTGTTCGGGACACCGCTCGTCGAACGGTCACAGGTGATTGAGCTCCATCCCCAGGATATCCTGGTATCCGAGATCTGTGCTGATTACCTGATAAAAATTACCAGGTTCATCGATATGATGCTGGTAAAATGCTATAACCTTCCGCCGTTTTACAACGTCAGGACGAAATCAGATCTCCTCGGGCACCTCGTAATGGGGCTTGCACCACACACGAGTGCCGGGGTACTTGCACGCCTTGTCGGGTTCACGAAGGCGAATGTCGGCTATGCACACCCGTTTTTCCATGCTGCAAAGCGGAGAAACTGTTTCCATGGTGATACGGTGATCGAGGTGTACGACGGGTGGTCATGGAAGAGTTTGCCGATACGGCAGTTTGTGATCGAGAATTTCGATATCAGCCAGCCCGGCCTTGACCGGCTCGGGACGTATTATTCGGACCCGAAGTCCTGTTTTTATACAAGGGCTGTCGATACGAACGGGATATTGCATATGCGGAAGGTCACGTCTGTATCGATTCACCGGTCTCCCGCTGCTCTGGTGAGGATCGAGACCCGCCGTGGCAAGGAAATAGCGGTGACCCCTGATCACGCCATGCTGGTCTGGGATATCGGGTACCTCCGGAAAATTAAAGCAATGGAAATAAAACCAGGGGACCCGCTGCCGGTAATGGAGGGGATGAACATCATCACCGACTACGTGAAGAGTGCTGATCCGGTCCCTTCCCCGGAAGACCGTGTCTACTGCCTCACGGTAGCGGACGACCACACGGTCCTTGCAAACGGGGTTTTTACCGGGCAGTGTGATGGTGACGAGGACTGCATTATGCTCCTCCTTGACGGCCTCATCAACTTCTCCCGGTCGTTTCTCCCCGAGACCCGTGGTGGTTCGATGGACGCCCCGCTTGTCCTGACGACCCGTATTGACCCGGCAGAAATCGACAAAGAAAGCCTCAATATCGATGTGGGGGCGTCATACCCCCTCGAGTTGTACAGGGCCGCACAGCAGTACACACACCCGAAAGATGTGGAACACCTGGTCGACCGGGTCGAACGCCGCCTCGGGACACCGGCCCAGGTGGAGGGGTTTTTCTATACCCACAGCACGAGCAACATCTCGGCCGGGCCTGCCGAGTCCACCTATACGAGGCTCGAGTCGATGCTCGAAAAACTTGATGCCGAGTTGAAACTGGCCGAGGAGATCAGGGCAGTTGACGCGGACGATGTTGCCGAACGGGTGCTGAATACGCATTTCATCCGTGACCTCCAGGGAAACCTCAACGCCTTTTCGAAGCAGAAATTCCGCTGTACAAAATGCAACCAGAGCCACCGGAGGATGCCCCTTGCAGGGAAATGTATCAAGTGCGGTGGGAATATAATTCCGACAGTCCACGAGGGGTCAGTAAAAAAATATCTGGTGATGTCGCAGGACATCTGTAAGAAATATGCAGTATCCGAATATACCCGGCAGCGTGTGGAGGTACTCATCATGTCGATAGAGTCCACGTTCGGGACTGAAAAGGACCAGCAGATGGGACTTGCTGATTTCATGTCCTGATGGTAGAAATATAACCGTCTCTTTTAACAGCCCTGGTTTCCGGGGTATCCGGGTTTCGGGGAATCCTCTCCGAACCTTGGATAACCGCCATCAAACTGGTGATCTGGATGGATGCTGAAATTTCCTTCGTAAAAAAAGTGTTGTGGTTAGACTTCAAGATCCGCTTCAATCGGACCGACAAAACCGGCAGCGATGTTATAGACGAATGAATAGATCGCTCCTATGATGAATCCCCAAATTAAACCCCCAATTATTGCGATAACGAGGATTGCAACCGCACCTAGTCCTGCCATAGGGATCACTTCCTTGGCTATAACACCCATACCCCCGACTACGAGAGCCATTATGATTCCCCAAATCAGACCAAAAATTAAACCTAAAATCGCACCAATCTTTGCGACACTCATTACGTTCAAACTTTTAATTTTGTAATTTGCCATTGTTCTTTTCACCTTCTGTAATGATTATGATTACATTGAACTCGCATTTAAGGGTAGTGCTGTTCCATCAACATCTGGAATCTACTGATTACTTGTTTATAGTATCAACTGGAATTTCAGCTCGAATTGTTATTATATCGTGATGCCATAATATAATATTATTTGATATATAATATTCTCATTTATATATTGTAATTTTAAACGTATCAACAATTTGATATGAAATTCCTTACCTCAAAACCTTTTACCCTCTGCGTCCAATATGTTTTCGCGCGAGGGTATCTAAGTGGCCAACAGAGGCAGACTCAAGATCTGTTCCCGAAGGGGTTCGCGGGTTCGACTCCCTCCCCTCGCATACTCATTTAACAAAATATCCTCATTTGTGCGATATTTTATTTAACATAGAATACTTATCCTGTGACCCTGCTAATGGATGGATATAAACACAGAAAATAGTTGGGATCGTCTTTTTAATACTCTGTATAGCTGTTCTACCTATATATTTTTCAATGCCTGATAATACAGCCAGATTCCTTGTAGGTGCAGTCAGCACTATCCTTGGGGTTGTTGGACTAATAATATTGTTTATAGACAAATAAAAAAAGAATGGGATTCTTCTCAAGATCCGCTCCCGAACGGGTTCGCGGGTTCAACTCCCACCTCTCACACTTTTATTACGCATTAAATTATAAAAAAGCAAAAAAAAAGGATGAGGGTCTTAACCCTGGATATTGCTATCCTGATTTATGAAGCAGAACGGGTCTTCTGCTGAAAAATTGCCGGTTCGGGCGTAGGCACGGACCCTGCAGCCTCCTCCGCAGAGAGGAAAATAACCACAATCCCTGCATTTTCCCCCGATTGATTGATTTTTGGCCCGAAAACGGTCGAGAACGGGATGAGAGTCATCTGACCAGATCCCTGAAAAAGGACGTTATCGGATGTTTCCGCTTATAGCCACTGTTTTAATCCCAGCCTCATGGAGCTTTGCCGCTTTCGTCTGATCGATAAGTATCCCGCTCGTGCCCATGACCCTCCGGAGCCCCCGTTCTGTACCGTACCGGGCGATATCAAAGCTGTCCTCCCTCATAAGGGGTCCTCCTCCGCTCAGCACAACTACGGGTTTCCCGGTCTCGCAAATCTGGTCGACAACGCCGAACGCTTCCTCAGTGGAGAGCACTCCGTCTACCTCACGAACACCTGCGTCCACGTAACAGTGGGCACATTTCAGTGGGCACCGGAGCGTGATGTTCCACGAGATAATACGTGGGCCGTTTACTCCACTTTTCAAAGCTTCAACCCTTTTGCCACCCGTTTACCCGGTTCTTTATCCACCGTTGTGAGATTCTCCACCATTGAAGACTTTGTGTTACGATCTGGCGAGATCGAAGCGATCAAGGTTCATCACTTTGTTCCAGGCTGACACGAAGTCCTGGACAAACTTCTCTTTCGCATCCGCGCTTCCGTAGACCTCGGCCAGAGCCCGGAGCTGGGAGTTCGAACCGAAGACGAGATCGACACGCGTGCCGGTCCACCTGAGTTCGCCAGTCTTACGATCGCGTCCTTCAAATACGTCTGCATCTTTCGATACCGCCTTCCACTCCGTACCCATGTCGAGCAGGTTTGTGAAGAAGTCGTTGGTGAGCGCCTCCGGACGCCTGGTGAAGACACCGTGCTTTGATCCGCCGGAGTTGGTCTTCAGGACACGCATGCCGCCCAGGAGCACCGACATCTCGGGCGCGGTCAGGGTCAGCAGTTGCGCCTTGTCTACCAGCAACTCCTCGGCCGATCCGGTATAGCGGGTCTTCTGGTAGTTGCGGAAGCCGTCCGCCTTCGGCTCGAGCACGGCGACGGAGATCACATCCGTCTGCTCCTGCGAGGCGTCCATACGCCCCGGCATGAAGGGAACAGTCACCTCGTGACCGGCGTTCTTCGCAGCCTGCTCGACACCTGCACAACCGCCCAGAATGATCAGGTCAGCCAGTGATACCTTCTTTCCGCCTGACTGTGCCATGTTGAATGCACTTTGTATGCTCTCCAGGTCCTTGAGCACCTTCGCCAGCTGGGAAGGCTGGTTGACTTCCCAATCCTTCTGCGGCGCCAGACGGATGCGGGCACCGTTCGCACCGCCGCGCTTGTCTGAGCCACGGAAGGTGGACGCCGACGCCCAGGCGGTCGAGACCAGCTCTGACACTGACAGGCCGGAAGCCAGGATCCTGCCCTTTAGGAAGGCGATGTCCTGCGCATCAATCAGTTTGTGATTGACCGCAGGGATTGGGTCCTGCCAGATGAGCTCTTCGACCGGAACCTCCGGGCCGAGATAGCGTGAGCGGGGACCCATGTCGCGGTGCGTCAGCTTGAACCACGCCCGGGAGAATGCGTCTGCAAACTGGTCCGGATGCTCGTAGAAGCGCCGCGAAATCGTTTCGTAGGCGGGATCGAACCTCAGGGAAAGGTCCGTGGTCAGCATGGATGGCGCATGACGTTTCGTTTTGTTGTGGGCATCCGGGACCGTGCCGGCCCCTGCGTCGCCCTTCGGCTTCCACTGGTGAGCACCGGCCGGGCTCTTCGTCAGTTCCCATTCGTTTTCGAACAGGTTCCGTAAGAAGTTGCTGCTCCACTTTGTTGGTGTGGTGGTCCAGGTGACCTCCAGGCCGCTGCCGATCGTGTCACCGCCTTTGCCGGTGCCAAAGCTGCTCTTCCAGCCGAGGCCCTGCTCCTCGATGCCTGCCGCTTCGGGCTCAGGCCCCACATGGGACGCAGGGCCGGCGCCGTGGGTTTTGCCGAATGAGTGACCACCGGCGATGAGCGCAACAGTCTCTTCGTCGTTCATGGCCATACGGGCGAATGTCTCGCGGATATCCTTAGCCGCCGCGACCGGGTCCGGGTCGCCGCCCGGGCCTTCCGGATTGACGTAGATCAGCCCCATCTGCACGGCAGCGAGCGGATTTTCGAGGGTCCGGTTGCCGGAGTAACGTTTGTCATCCAGCCACTTGTTCTCAGAACCCCAGTAGACGTCTTCTTCCGGCTCCCAGACATCCTCACGACCGCCAGCGAAGCCGAAGGTCTTGAATCCCATCGACTCCAGGGCGACGTTGCCGGCAAGAATCATGAGGTCGGCCCATGAGATTTTCCTGCCATACTTCTGCTTGATCGGCCAAATCAGCCGGCGCGCCTTGTCGAGGTTCACGTTGTCGGGCCAGCTGTTGAGGGGTGGGAAGCGCTGCTGGCCGGCACCGGCACCGCCGCGACCGTCACCGGTGCGATACGTGCCGGCGCTGTGCCATGCCATGCGAATGAACAAGGGCCCGTAGTGGCTGAAGTCCGCCGGCCACCAGTCCTGCGAACCGGTCATCAGCGCCTGCAGATCCTTCTTCACGGCCGCCAGGTCAAGGCTCCTGAACTCTTCGGCATAGTTGAAATCCTTACCCATGGGGTTGGACAAGGGCGAGTGCTGGTGCAGGATTTTAAGGTTCAGCTGATTGGGCCACCAGTCCCGGTTCGATGCGCCTCGGCTGAGAGGATGTTTATCTGCTCCGCCCGTTTCCGGATACTTGCTGTCGTCATTCATAACGTCATCTCCTGTTTTTCGATCAGGTGGGCATCCTGAAGAAGGACCGGGCCATGCTGACCAGCGGTCAGGGAGTACTGGTTGCCAGGAACCGGGACTCCCTGGTCTGTCCTGAGGTTTTCTTTGGCCATGATCTATCAAAGGTAGAATAGCCATTACCGTATTTAACAAGGCTGGTTCAGGGCAGGAGTGATATTTTATTTACGGGACAATCTCCATTGGCCAATCCCCCCAATCGGATGTACCCCAAGTTTGAAAATATTAATAGGGATGAGATTATTCACTGGTGGATTTTCCAAGGGCGTAGCCCTTCTGGTAGGCTGCTTCAAGGAGGTCCGGGTGTGCCGCAACGTCGCGAATTGTATCCATATCATTAATCAACAGTTCATCGGTATACTGGCAGTCGATAATGTCAAAAAATGCCCTGACTGTCAGTTTAACACCTACGAAAACCTCGGGGATTTTCATGCCCGAGATACAGATGAAAAGTCCCTTACGCTCCTTTCTACGCTCCTTTGAGATGAAAGGCTCTTTTCGCATGTATTTGGCCATGAAAAAGACCTGGAACCTGTCGATCATTGATTTGAGTTTGCCGGGAATCCCCATAGTCATGACCGGGGTAGCAATGATGAGACAATCCATCTCTTTGAACTTCGGGTAGAGCTTCTGCATATCGTCATCCAGAATGCAGGTGTCATGGTCTTTGCAAAAAAACATCTCCATGCAGGATTCGAAATCAAGGTTGGCGACTTCAATTTTTTCAACCATACAACCGGCATCTTCTGCTCCCTTCAGCGCACGGTCAAGCAGTTTTGCCGTGTTGCCTTCGGAAAGGGGACTCCCGAGGATACCCATCACCTTTTTTCCCATAGGACAGTAAACGTGAAAAACTCACATATAGTTTTGTATAGGTATCTGGAATTTGTCCTATGGTGTGAAATGTAACAATACTCATTTCAATAGAGCGTATTGAACCGCCCCCTTGTACGGATCCTCAAAATTACCTGTATCACAATGATCTTTGAATCTGTGTCTGAATTCGGCATGAAACGAGTTATCATAATTTCTGCTGCAGCGATTGTCATGGCCATAGCAATCAGTGGTATTGCATACAGGCTGCTATGAGTCCGTTTTTGTGAAACATGAGGATTAGATTGCTCTTACAATATCCAGGTATCAAGGATTAGATTACCTTTTTTAACTATTCAGAGAACGAGGACATGAGGGGGATTGACCGCTCCGGGAAACATATTTCCATCTTGTAGAATAATAGTATAAAAATTCATGAAAGTATCACGTTCTCTTCTGAATAAGATAGACTTATTAATTGTTTTCATCTTCGAGTTGCTATTTCTCGGCCTTGCTCTATGGGCGGTCGAGATTGGTGATATGGGGCGGTTTTTTACCGTACTTGCCTCCATGGTGATAATCCTTGTTCCCTTAGCTGTTGAAAAAGTGTTAAAAATAGTCCTGCCATTCGGGGTGAAAAGTATCATTTCTATGTCGCTCTTCCTCCATATCGCCGGGGGAGTCATGCGATGGTACTGGTCGCCAACGTTTCCTCTTTATAACCAGGTCGCCCATTTTGTCTCTGGATTGGCAGTTGGCCTGATAATTTTCGTGTTTTTTATATTCCTCGACGCTTATGGCATCAGGTTTAAACGCTCAACTATCCTTATTTCGATATTCCTCCTGATGGCATTCTTCGGTGGATTGTGGAAAATCGGGGAGGTATCCTCTGATGTTTTTTACCACACCTACTATAATGACGGGCTCTCCAACCTGATAGCGTGCGATTTCAGCCATACCATTGGATCAATAGCAGCCGTAACCGTTTCCTGGCTGTATTTTCTCTCCATTCCTGAAGGTGAAGGCCTTTATTACCTGTTAAGACCTTTTAAGGAGAGAAAGAAGATTTTAGATAGATCAAAAAACGGGTCGAAAACGCAGAGCCACACCATCCCTGATGGGAAATAATCTCTTAATCTAACGTTAGTAGAAAAAATCAAATAACATATCTGCGTGTACTCGCAGAAGGTTTTGATCATGACGATAACTATTGAGCCTGTTAACGGACTTCCCCTGATCCATGAGGGAGATGACCTGCCTGCAATGATTGCAGAACGAATCGGTATCCGGGATGGTGATATCCTCTGCATTGCATCATCGGTTTACTCAAAATCGAAAGGGTATACCCGCAGGCTTAATGATATTACACCAACGGAACGAGCGATCAGGATTGGGAAGATGACAGGGGAAGACCCCCGTTTTCTCCAGGGTGTGCTTGATGCATCAACTGATATCCTCCTTGAATACCCGTTCATCCTCTCTGAGGTCGCTGGTGGACATATCGGCGTACGTGCCGGGGTCGACCAGAGTAACATTGATGACGGGATGATCATTCTCCTCCCTCCCGACTCGATGAAGGCTGCAACAGCGGTAAGAGATCGTATTAAGGTGCTCAATGGCTGTGATATCGGGGTTATCATTACCGATACGGTGGGAAGGGCCTTCAGACGCGGGCAGACCGGAAACGCGATTGGTTGGAGCGGTATGTCTGCAATACGCGACTTCCGGGGTGATACCGACCTCTTCGGACACGTTCTGAAGATCACGGAAGAGGCCGTCGTTGACGAGATTGCCGGGTTTGCGAACTTTATCATGGGTGAGAGTAACAACGGCGTTCCGGCGGTTGTCTTCCGGGGATGTGAAAAATGGAAGGGGCATGATGATCTCTTCTACCATGCTGATGAGGATATTATCCGGAAATCATTATGCTCAGGGGAACCCCCTGCTCAAAGGTGATGCCGGATTTATATCCTGAATCATCACATTTTTGATGAATAATCATTTTTCAACCTACCTGCTTTTTTTTGTGAATGGTATTTTCTGGAGCAGGGAAAAATTCTTTTCAGCAGTCATTCCGGGTATATTCAAACACCTTCGCCGAATACTGGCAGGAGCGGGGAATTCAAAGACAATATGCCGCATTTTGTAACACCCTGCAAAGAGCTTGGTCAATTCGGTAATCTTCATTTACTAGTATGACATATGTTAACAATTGACACGGTGGGATTGCAGATGCTTGTCGCACATCAGGTAAAGAAAAAGTTCGGGGGCCTTGTTGCGGTGCAGGATGTAGACCTGACCCTTCACGAAGGAGAAATACTTGGGCTTGTAGGTCCCAATGGAGCGGGAAAGACAACACTCCTCAATATCATATCCGGCCTCTACCAGCCTGACAACGGTACTATTCATTATAAGGGCGAGAATATCACCGGCCTTTCACTGAACAAGCTCTGCAAGAAGGGAATAGCCAAGACCTTCCAGCACCCCCAGTCCTTTCCAGGCATGCTGGCAGCTGAAGCGGTAATGGTCAGTGCAATATTTGGTAACCATCACAAGGTCGGTATGAAGGATGCCCGAGAGGAGGCAATAGGCCACCTCGAATTTGTAGGTTTTCCAAAGGACAAGATCGATGCACCACTTTCCCAGCTTAACCTCATGGAGTTGAAGCGTATCCAGCTGGCCCGGGCCCTTGCTTCCAGGCCAAAACTCCTTCTCATGGACGAACTCACCACCGGGCTTAACCCGAACGAGAGCGGTGAAGCCATCAGCCTGATAAAAAAGATCCGGGACGACGGGACAACCATTATGCTGATAGAGCATGTAATGAGAGTCATTACCGGTGTTTCCGACCGCATCGTGGTGCTGGACCACGGTGAAAAAATTGCGGAAGGCACACCCCTCGATGTCCTCAATGACCAGCGGGTAATAGATTCATACCTTGGCGAAAAATATACTACCTAGAGGTCAATTTTTGCTCAGGATAGAACATCTGGATGTCTGCCACGGTAACCTGCACGTGGTCTGGGACCTGTCACTTGCGGTCCGGAAAGGTGAGATCGTTACGCTCCTTGGACCAAACGGTGCAGGAAAAACAACATTTGTCGAGACAATCATGGGGCTTAACCGGAGTGCCCGGGGTTCCATACAGTTTGAAGACCAGGAGATCCTGGGACTACAGACCTACGAGATCGTCAAGAGAGGTATTGCACTCGTTCCGGAAAAAAGAGAACTCTTCCCAAAAATGTCAGTCCGGGAGAACCTGAGCCTTGGTGGTCACCTGAAAGTGCGTGGTACGAGCAATCCAGAAACAGTACTTGACATGTTCCCGGTCCTCAAGGAAAGGCAGGACCAGCTTGCCGGTACATTATCCGGGGGCGAGCAACAGATGCTGGCAATTGGCCGAAGCCTGATGTTAAACCCGAAATTGCTGGTACTTGATGAACCCTCACTTGGTCTTTCCCCGCTGTTTGTAAAAAGTGTGCTGGAATCGGTAGCAAAACTCAATGAATCAGGCCTTTCTATCCTGCTCCTTGAACAAAACGTAATGCATGCCCTCGAAATTTCGCACCGTGGATATGTCCTCGAGAACGGAAGGATCACGATCCAGGGAACTGCACAGGAGCTCCTCGATAACCAGGAGATACAGGCATGCTATCTGGGGCTTTGAAGGACAGGATAAGAAAAACAGGTTAATTAAAATTTAAGGACCGTGAGTATTTCCAGCTTGATGTAATCTCCCGTGCCGCCACCTTTCAGTATTTTAGGAAAAATTATTTTTGAAGAAGTTTATTGAACCGTGCCCTCCATACGGGCGCCCTTTTCTTGATAACTTCCGGAAGGGAGACCAGTCCGCGTGGCAGGAATATTACAACGAGGACGAGGATAACACCGATAATGATGAACCTGCCATAGGTAAGACCGAGCGACTGGAGGCCATCCCACAGGAGCGTAATCACAATTGTCCCGATGATCGGCCCCGCGAGTGTACCGAGCCCGCCACTTATGGAATAAATAATCGGCCAGAACGAGATATCAACGCCAAATATTTCGGGTGTGACATAACCGAGATAGTGGATTTCCAATGCACCTGCAAGGCCGGCAAAATATGCACTTACCATGAATGCGAACAATTTGTACCTGACCGGATCAATCCCCGATGCACGGGCTTCCAGTTCATTTTCCCGGATCGCAGAAAATGCAAGGCCTATTTTGGAATTTAAAATTGTCCTGAACAGGAGTATAACAACCACTGCGATAAGCAGGATGGAATAATACTCGTACACGAGGTAGTTCGGCACCGTATTGCTGATCAGTGGCGGTGCTGCAACACCATCCCAACCCCCGGTGACAGAACTGAACTGGCTTGCCACCAGTACCTGGATAATAACGGCAAACCCGAACGTGACCATGGCGAGGAACCATTCCTTCATCCGCACACAGATCGCTCCAATAAAAAGCCCGGCTAAGGCCGCAGCTGCCCCCCCGATAAAAATTGTCAGGTATGGAGTGAGGCCGCTTTTCACCGCGATCAGGGTAGAGATGTACCCTCCAATCCCGAAGAACGCAGCATGCCCAAGAGATCCCTGGCCGCTATAGGTAAGGAAGTTCCAGGCGGAGGCAAAGATGATAAAAATGACCATCAGGATAAGAACGGTCAAGTAATACATGTTCAGCCCGGTGAAAAGGGGAAAAAGGATCGCAAAAGCAAGCGTAGCAATGGTGAGGTACAGGACAACACGGTTCTTTTCCATCATATCTCTTCACTCCGCCTTTTCTCCGAACAGCCCGTTCGGCTTGATTATGAGAACTATTATTAAAATGAGGAATGCAACCGCGTCCTTCCAGGCACCCCCGATCGTTAAAACGGTGAAATTTTCAGCAATCCCCAGGATAAGACCCCCGATGATCGCACCGGGAATGCTCCCGAGTCCTCCGATAATTACAATGGCGAAGGCCTTGACCGCAGGCACAGAGCCCATGTACGGGTTGAACACCTGGCCGCTGACCACCCAGAGTGTCCCTGCCGCCCCGGCAAGCCCGGCCCCGATACCAAAACTCAGCATGTCCATCCGTTCGACGTTGATCCCCACCAGCATTGCTGCCTTCCGGTTCTGGCTGGTCGCACGGACTGCCAGACCGAGCCGTGATTTCTTCAGGAATATGTAGAGTCCTACAAGGATCAACACCGTCGTGACAATGATAATGAGATAATCCACGGGGATTTTCATACTCCCGATCGTAACCGTAATCTCTTCGAACGGGCTCCGGATGGTTTTCCATTCATCAGTCCATATCATGGCAGCCACATTTTCGAGAATATATATAAGGCCGATACTGATGAATATCTCGTTTAATTTCCCCGTTCCAAGAATAGGACGGAAACATAGCCGCTCTATGCACACACCGATTACGATCAGGATGGGGATTGATGCCGCCAGCAGGACATAGGGATTGAAACCCGTGAGAACAAAGAAAGAAAAGGTCACATACGCCCCGATCATGAGCAACTGGCCATGGGCAAAGTTTACGACTTTCATTACACCGAAAATCAGGTTGAGACCTGTTGCGAGAAGGATATAGATGCATCCGGCATATAACCCCCATACCAAAACCTGCAGGAAGATATCAAGGCCGATTTCCATTTCTCATTCCCTCCGGGGGTACTATAAAAAAATTGGTGTTACAAGGGATTATGCTTTACCCGGGACATACCAGTCAGGGAGCACAAAGTCACTTTCTTTTAGGTTAGCTGGTGAGACGATCTTCGGTCTCGTTTCATTTACCGCCGGATCCCATGCCAGTTGCTCCATGGTAAGATCGAATTTACTTTCCCTGAAATCTTTTGAGAAACTGATTGTCTGGCCCTGCATCGCCTCGACTACCTGGGGCATCTGCAGGTCTGCAATCGCATTCTTAACGGCAGTTTTATTCAATGAACCAGCATTTTCGACCGCCTTCGCACCAATATAAACCCCTTCGTAGGTCGCTACACCCATCATTCCTGGGAACCCGCCGAATTTCTTATCGAAATCTGAAACGAATTTTTTGTATGCGGCTTCGGTCGGCCCTTTTGGAACAGTATATGGGCTGAAACGGCTCTGTATTATCGAGTAGTCCCCGTATTTCCCGACACCCTTATAGAAATCGGGGTCATCATTCGGCTCAATGGCGATAAAGATCTTTTTGAGGTCAACATCTCTCATCGCCTGTGTCTCGATGGGGATCTGTTCGTTTAAGAATGCTGCGACGTAGACGACATCGGGGTCAGATCCCTTGATGCTTGTCAACGCTGTCCTGAAGTCACTCTCACCCATTTTAAATGTCTCCTGTGAGACAAGGTTGATTTTCAGACTATTATTGGCGATCGTGTTCTTTACTGCTTCAAGATGGCCTTTTCCATACGGACTGTCCTGGTAGAGCACAGCAAGCTTCAGTGGCCGGTCCTGCGGGTACCCGAATTTTGCATTGATAGCCGGACGGATGACCGTATCGATAAATAACGTGGTCTGGCTCCCGGAATCATCAGTTGTCGGCGCGTGGTGGAACATGTAACTTGTATTCACATCAGTCCTGCGAGTGATGACAGGGGTTGAAGCCCCGGTAATAATATAGGGCACATTATGCTCGGCAACAATTGACTGGTGGGCCGAAACAACGGCACTCGAGAATCCCCCGACCAGCATGTCGACATTATCCTGGGTAAGCATCCTTGATACTGCCTTCTGGCCGCCTTCCCGGGTTGATTCATCATCGCCCTGCACCAGCACGATCGGGACACTTTTACCGAGATCTTTTACATAAACCCCGCCTTTGGCGTTGATCTCCTCGGCTGCAAGCTGTGCGGATTGCCAGACATCTTTTCCGGTAGTACTTGACGGTCCGGTCAATGACGCCACAACACCAATCTTAAGATTCTGGGCTGGTGCCGTCGGTGCCTGCTGGGTGCAACCTGCAAGGAATGCACCAATTACGACCATTCCAATCAATAAGAACACATATGTTTGTTTCATTTAGTATCCTCTGCCATGCTATTGCATAGCAAGGTTCGTCATGTCATAGTATAAATATTCCCATTTATGGTTCAGACCAAAAACTGAAGAAGGGTGATGTAAAAACCTGAATTGCATGGAAAAAAAGCTGGTGAATTTTTATAACGATGTACAAATCCCAATAATTGCCTTTCAAAAAAAGGGGAGATTTCAGGATTTTCCAAAATATGCTTTTACCTGTGGCTGGAACAGGTAGTAAAGGATGATCGCCGCGATAATAATCCCGAACAGTGCACCTGCCCCTGCCGAGAACAGGTTAAAAATGCCAATGATGATACTAACCGCTGAAAATATAACCTCGACCGTGCAGACCCAGGGCCATGCCATGAAACATCCACCCCCAGGGATAAGGTAGACGACACCGACGATGAAAGCAACGATTCCAATGGCGGCACCGAAGCCGGCGACGCTCAGGGTGGCCCCGCTTATGAAATCGCTAACCTTTCCCCTATAATCCAGAGGATTCCAATAATTGTTACTCCTAATGGCCTTTCTGACATACTATTCCATTCATCGGAACATACTCATGTGTTGTTATTCAAGAGAAACGAAAATTATTGAATTATTGGTAAAGTTAAAGGATCCTACCCCCACACTCGACGTTTAGGTTTGAAATAGCTCTCAAGTCAATAATTGTAACAATTGTGAACATTTTTATCTCCTGCACTTCTTATGAATACTGGAATTACCGGGTAGTCCCGTTTTCAAGGGTGACAATACATGTATGATCTTCAAAAATTACGCAAGGAATTTCCAATACTTTCAAAATGTATCTATCTCGACAGCGCCTCAACAAGCCAGACGCCCCGGTGTTCTGTCGATGCGATGTGTGAATATTTCTATGAATACGCGGCGAATCACGGGAGAGGTGCCCATCACCTCGCCCGGAAGACAACGGAAAAGTACGAAGAGACCAGGTCCCGGCTTGGAAATTTTCTGAAGGTCTCCCCGGACCACCTGATTTTTACTAAGAATACCACTGACGCAGTAAATACGGTTGCAAACGGGCTCACGTGGAAACGAGGTGACGAAATAATCACCACGTGGCTGGAACACCATTCGAACCTTCTTCCCTGGATGAACCTTAAGAAAAAAGGTGTCCGTGTTAAGATAATCCCGCATGAGGATGGATATCTCAATCCCCTGACTATCCAGGAAGCAATTACCGGAAAAACGAGACTGATCGCTGTCACCCATATGCCCAATATTCTCGGGACTGCCCAACCCGTAGAGGCAATAGGCAGCATCGCCCACGAAGCAGGGGTGCCAATTGTCGTAGATGGAGCACAGTCGGTGGGGCATTTCCCTGTCGATGTGACCGATATCGATTACCTGGCAATTCCCGGGCATAAAGGACTTCTCGGGCCGCAGGGCACAGGAGCCCTCTATATGAAAGATCCCGAGTCCCTGAATTGTTCGATCTTCGGGGGTGGGATGGTGGTATCCGTATCACATAACACTGTGAAATTACTCCCTCCTCCTGCAAAATTTGAACCAGGGACACCCAATATTCCGGGAGTTATCGGGCTTGGACCTGCTATTGACCTTGTCAGTTCTCTTGGTGTCAGGAATATTCATGCGCACGAGAAACAGCTTGGGTCGCGAATGTACGAAGGACTCGTGAAGATCCCGGGTGTAAGTGTCTACAGCCCGAATGGGACCGGAGTCGTGTCATTCAATGTGGCCGGGGAGAACCCCAATGAATTTGCCCGGAAGCTTGACGATTACCGGAAAATCTGTGTGAGGAGTGGGATGCACTGCGCAGAACCACTGGCGCGAAGTTATTATTGCGAAGGGACGATCCGGGCCTCGGTTGGTTGTTATACCACGAACGATGAAGTCGATGCCCTGGTTGATGGTGTCCGGCACCTTACCGGGAATGAATAGAGCTCCCGTGATCCCTGTGAATCCGAAACGAACCGTCCTTGACGCGATTGGGAACACCCCGCTCATCGAGATCCGAAACCTCAACCCCTACCCGGAGATCCGTATCTTTGCAAAGTTTGAAGGCAGTAACCCCGGGGGATCGATCAAGGACCGTATTGCCCTCTACTTGATCCAGGCCGCGGAACAGTCCGGTGAGCTTACACACGGTAAGATCATTATGGAACCCACCTCCGGGAATACCGGCATTGCACTTGCCATGATTGGGGCCGCAAAAGGTTACCACGTAAAGCTGGTGATGCCGGGGTGCGTCAGTGTAGAACGCAGGCGAATTATCGAGGCCTTTGGCGCAGAAGTGGTGATTACTCCACCAGAGGAGGGAACTGACGGGGCGATCCGGAGGGCGTGGAAACTTGCAGAGGAAAACCCGGATATCTACTATATGCCTGACCAGTTCTCAAATCCAGCAAATATCCAGGCTCACTATGAGACTACAGGTCCTGAAATATATCATGAACTGGCGGGGAAGATCGACTGCTTTGTTGCCAGTATGGGGACCACCGGGACACTAATGGGCGTTGGGAAGTACCTGAAGGAGAAGGACCCGACAATACGCATCATCGGGGTCGAACCGGAACCGGGACATGCGATCCAGGGGTTGAAGAACATGGAGGAGGCAATTGTTCCAAAGATTTACAACAGGGACCTCCTCGATGACAAGATACGGATCGGGGACGAGGAGGCATACGTGATGGCCCGGAATATTGCGACCCGTGAAGGGATTTTTACCGGGATGTCGAGCGGTGCAGCACTGGCAGGGGTGCTGAAAGTCGCAGATTCCCTTGGTTCAGGGAACATTGTCACCATTTTTCCTGACCGTGGCGACCGTTATCTGAGTACTACACTGTTCCGCTCTATCTGCAGCGATTGTAACCCATAGGCGGGAGATTACCCTGGAAAATGAGGGGCTATCCCGTTTTTTTATCGGGCCCAGCAAGACGAGGGCCGGTTAGTACCATCTTCGGTCCCTGCCGAAGATAAGGAGGGGCAGCAGGGTACCCATAACGATGGCTGCAGCGATGAAGAGGGATAGGAGTCCGTTGGATATGGTTAAGGCCACAACTCCGTAGGGAACAGACTGGCCCATGCTGATGATCCGGGCCATACCCTGCAGGGTAAGGATGATATAATAGCCCGGGATAAACTGAACCGACGCCGCAACGAGGGGAAGGGCAACGGGCAACTGCCAGTGAGCGCTGAATAGTAATGCAATTATTGAGATAACAAGGGTGGCACAGAATACCCCCAGGTAGACATCCCCGCCGTTTACGACCACCTCAGATCGCACGAAGCGGCCGGTTGCACCGCAGAGGAAACATAAGAGAAGGGCCTGGCGGGGAGCGTTCATGATGACACATATACATAAGGCAGTTATTCCGCCAAGGATCGTTCCGGTGACCAGCGCCAGCGGGACCGGAAAAGTGAGTCCGGGACCATCTGCCCCGGGGGGGAACGTGAGAAGGATCGCGAGCAACCCGACTGTCATGATGGCCAGCACGTTGAGGAATACCATCAGTCGCGGGATGCCGATATGCAGGTGATTGCGGAGTGCCTCCCAGCCCCCGTTGATCAGCTGGAACCCCGGGATCACAAAGACACAGGGTATGATAAGGGAGATCAGGGGGGTGGTTGTCGGTATCACCTGTGATAACAGTGCAGCTGCCAGCGTCGCAACAAGGGTGGTCGCAAGTACACCGATATAATAACCGTGACCTTGACCGATCACCAGTTCCCGGACCACGCAGGCGAACAGGACCGCGATCGTGATAATAAGCAGGGCCCATGCATCGGCATGGTTAAAATAGCCGAAAATCACGGTAAAGAGGGTGATGGCTGCAAAAGTGAGCACGGTGTTGACATGATGCCGGAGCTTCAGTGATCCCAGCTCATAGAGGACTGCTGAGGGGTCCTTTCCATCCGGCAGGGAGTGCAGGTAACGGCTGATCTCCACAATGGCGTTGGCATTCATCGCAACGGGCAGGGGATAATCACACATGGACACCCGGTGTTCAGCACCGTGTTCGAGGGTGATGACCATGGCTTCGAAGCCGAGAAACACGTGCAGGCGTCCCCCCTGCAGTTTTTCGTTCAGGAAGGTGACCGAATCGAGAATCCTCTGGCCTGGTGCACCGGCCAGAAAGAGCAGCCTGCCCAGTTCCAGTTCTGCTTTCAGTACCTCCCCGAGGTGATCACTACCGGCACCTACCGGTTCCGTCTTCTTTATGCCGGTATTTTGTAGGCTGGCTACATCCACTGGTGATCACTCGTTACCTGTTCCGGGATCCCGGAATATTTTGTCGCATGAGATGGCTTTTGGGATTACCTGGTGAGATCC
Organism: Methanomicrobiales archaeon; assembly: GCA_037137755.1. Classification (GTDB taxonomy): domain Archaea; phylum Halobacteriota; class Methanomicrobia; order Methanomicrobiales; family Methanospirillaceae; genus CAIKOD01. The sequence goes on from JBAXJR010000007.1 coordinate 66,784, forward strand.
GGGTTCATTATGTGAGCAAATGTCTGGGATACGAATAAGTCTTCCCATTTTTCGATGGGAGCCTGGGAGATTAGGAAATTTTCATGTCATACAATGCAATGTTATTGTAATTTGACCGGTAGAAATCCCATTCGGGGAAGTCATTACCGATAGTGTTAATATAGGGCCCTCAACAGTCGCATCATCGGTAGTGAAGGTGGGAGTGAAAACACTCGTGCCGTCCACCACTTTCACCGGCATTCCAACCGGGTACGCACCAAGGCAGTTCATGACAACAATTCCGGGGCCTTCAATTAAAAACCCGGCAATTACCCCATTATCCTCAACGGTGGCAGGGTACAATGCAGGGACCAGCAGGGATTTCGTACCATACATCGGTTATACGGAATTTCAATACAGTAACAGGGCTTCTTGGGGCAGGGCTCTTTCCTTTTGAATAATTCCACTTTTTAATAACATCCCGGTTACAACACCACGGTACCAAAATCCCGACACCCATATGTTCCTGATAGTTGGTCAGACCGAGTTTTCAGGGTAGTATTCCCCTGATAATCACCGTTTCTGGTTCCTAGCGCCAAAAATAAAAAAATGAAAAGTATAACCTGTCCAGGCCCGAATATACGTAACAATAGAACAACTCATGGACTGGTATGAACGTTCAAAATGTTGAAGGTCAGTCGGTAAAACCATTTTTGAAATGGGCCGGTGGTAAAACCCAGTTAATAGATGCATTTGAATGCAGGTTCCCCCGTGAATTAACAGCTCGCCGGTTATCGAATTATGTCGAACCGTTTGTTGGCGGCGGTGCCGTATTTTTCGCAATAAACAAAAAATACGGTTTTGAGACAGCCCACATTAGCGACCGTAATGAAGAGCTGGTCCTTGCGTACCGCGTTGTTAAAACCAATGTCGATGCATTGATTGACCTGCTCAGGGCCCTTGAAACTAAGTTTTTTGAAACTCCCCCGGAAGAGCGGTCTTTGTTCTACTATAAAATACGGGAGGATTACAATACCAACAAGGAGAAGACTGACTTCCTGCAGTACCAGTCCTCCTGGATACAACGCACAGCCACGTTGATACTCCTTAACCGTACCTGTTTTAACGGGCTTTACCGGGTAAATTCGAATGGATGCTTTAATGTCCCGTTCGGGAGCTATAAAAATCCCCGGATCCTTGACGAACGCACCCTGTATGAAGCATCAGCAGTATTGCAGAATACCGAAATTTCCCACGGTGATTTCACTACCTGCGAGAAATTTATAGACCACAAAACATTTGTCTACCTCGATCCACCGTACCGTCCGCTTAACCGGACCTCAAAATTTACCGGGTACTCAAAAGGCGGCTTCTCAGAATGTGACCAGGTCCGGCTGGCTGAGTTTTTCAAAGCCATCGATCGCCGGGGTGCACAAGTGATGCTCTCTAATTCAGACCCGAAAAACGAAGACCCAGATGATTTATTTTTCGATACCCTCTATTCTGGCTACCCGATTGACCGTGTCCCTGCTAAAAGAGCGATTAATAGCAAGGGTGAGCGCAGAGGGGAGATATCGGAACTAATCATTACTAATTATCCTGCAAACCACACTACTTCTGTACAGCAATCCCTACTTGGTTGAACCCGGGACCCAAGATACTTCGTTTTTCTGTCCCTGTGGTTATTTATTGGACCGTTGGTTCCTGATGTGCAGTCAGCAACGAAGGCTGCATATTCCCTCCTCCTCCGTCCGGGGTCCTGTTATTTGAAAAAAGCAAAGTACGCAAGGAAGAGCACGACGAAAAAAACGAATAATATCCCCGCAAGCCTGATCCTGTTTGGATTTACCGGTTGATCGCCCTCGTGTGGGAACCCGATAATTTCCTCGATCTCCTCTATCTGGTGCATACTATTTGTTCCACTTTCTGCCATTACGGGAGCTATCGGGACTCGTAATTTCCTCGTTTCTTCTGTATTCCCAACGGTGACCTTTGCTCCCGGTTTACTCCCCATGCCAGTTGCAGCCTCTCCCGATTTTACCTGCTGGAGGCTATTCCTGGCCAACCTGATCTTCTCTTCAATGGCCTCCAACTGCTGCTTGTAATGCGACGCTTCCTCCATCCTGCCAATTTTAATCTGTTCCAGTCCTTTCTTTGTCAACTCAATATGATCTTCGATATATTTTATTTTCCTGGCCTCTTCGATCCTGCCGGATTTAACAAGGTCGAGGCCCTGTTTTGTCTGTTCGATGGTCTCTTCCATCTCTTTTATCTGGAGTTTGCAATGCTCAGCCTCCTTGATCCTGCCATGTCTGACCTTGTCAAGCCCACCCTGTATTGATTCAATGTTCTGTTCTATTTCCCTGAAGTGCAGATCGCCATGCAGAGCCTGCTTTGCCGAACCTGTGGTATCCGTTGCAGTTTTGTTTTCCGGAATATCCTTCTGCTCTTCAACACCTTTGATTTTAATTGTGCACCGTGCTGGTTTTTCGGACCCACCTGGTGTAATGGCGGGTGATGTGGCATGTGTTTTCCCGGGATTCTCCCCGAGCCTTTTCATTTGAAGTTTGCATTGTCCTGCCTCTTCGACCCTGCCAAGTTTAATCAATGCCAATCCTTTATTATTCCATATATCTATATTTCCAGGGTCTATTTTGAGGCCTTTTTCGTAAAATAAAAGAGCCTCTTCATAATTCTCCTGCCGGTAATTAATATTGCCCTGGATTTTACAGGTAATCGCCTCATTATGCGCAGCTCCGGTTGTACCAGCCATGCTATTCTTGCACCTGATCCAGATCGTTACAGGCAATATTAGGTGCCGGAAAAGATTATAGTAACTGGTCCCATGGTCCCTTTGGCACCTGATCCGAAGAGGTTAATTTTATCAGGGGCCGCAACTTTTAGGATCCGCCGGATTATTTCCGGGAGGCATTCCAACCCTCCCTGTTGAACAATCATTGTATCGATCTACCGTAACATGATTCTACGTTTCTCTCTATCAGGGTATTTGAGCTTTGTGATGAAGAGTCTCTCGATCCGCGGGCTCCTCTCTTGTTTTTCCATAGTTGCGTTTTATTTATGACTCCCCGTGGGGAATCTGTATGTTCTCCCAATTTCTCTTATTTATCCATCCCCCTGCAACTTGCATTTGTGTAAAATCTTCAATCAAAACTTATGAATACGCATTCTACCACCTATCCTCCCCGTAATCACCCGTGCCCGCGTCCCGATTATGCCAGACCAAGGCCAAACCAACACCATTCCACCCCCCCAAACCGGGCGAAACAAGGGAGAATGGCCATTGTTTTCGAAAAAGGCAAACTAAGGCGCATTTGCATTAACGGGCTGCAATGCTGGCGTTACTGCCCAAAAAACCCGGTTGGTGTTAAATTTTGGGTTGGCAAAGGGTGGTTTGAGT
>JBAXJR010000008.1:0-68728 GCA_037137755.1 Methanomicrobiales archaeon
TCATTGCGGTCGTACCATGGTCGATCCCGATATACATAGCAGTAATCCTATAGCATTAGGCTCCCTATTATGTTATGATGTTGTGTGTCGTTACGGGCGGGGCCGGATTCATCGGTTCACACCTCGTGGACGCGCTGGTCGCCAGGGGCGATCGCGTGGTTGTTATCGATTCGCTGGTGAACGGTGAGCGCCGGAATATTGCAGGCCATATTGACGATGGCGGGGTAACACTTGTCCAGGCAGACCTCCTGCGTGATGGATGGCAGGACGCACTGACCGGGGTGAAACGAGTGTACCACCTCGCTGCAGACCCGGATGTACGGCAGGGATCGCTGACACCCGACAGCCAGATACACAATAATATCCTTGGCACCTATCGTATACTCGAAGCGATGCGTGCACACAAGGTGCCTGAGATCGTATTCACTTCCACCTCAACGGTGTATGGCGATGCCACGGTTATACCAACGCCGGAGTCCTATAACCCGCTTGAACCGGTCTCTGTGTACGGGGCAAGTAAGCTCGCGTGCGAGGCCCTGATCTCGTCATATTGCCATGGGTTTGGCATGAAAGGATGGGTCTACCGGTTTGCAAATATCATTGGGGAGCGGAGCAACCACGGGGTAATCACGGATTTTATTAAAAAACTGAAAGACAAGCCCGGGGAACTCGAGATCCTCGGGGATGGCAGGCAGACCAAGTCATACCTGGAAGTGAAGGCTTGTGTCAGGGCGATGTTGTTTGCCGCTGAAAAATCTGATGATGTGCTAAATATTTTCAATATCGGTTCCGAGGACTGGGTAGATGTTACGACAATTGCGGACATCATCGTGCGTGAGATGGGCCTCACCCACGTGAAATATCACTTCACCGGCGGTGAACGTGGCTGGGTTGGTGATGTCCCCCGGATGCAACTCGCGGTAACGAAACTAAAGGCGCTCGGCTGGAAGCCGGACACAGGGTCTCTTGAAAGCGTAGAGGTTGCTGTACAGGCAATGCTGGGAAAAACAGGGAAATAGAGCGGGAGATTTTACGATATGAAGTATTTACTCGTCCTCGGGGATGGCATGGCCGATGAGCCTTTGGCCGAACTCGGCGGTATGACACCGCTTGAATATGCAAAAACACCTAATATGGACAGGATCGCACGGGAAGGTGCATGTGGCATGCTCCGTACCATACCCGAAGGTTTTGAACCCGGCAGCGATATCGCGAACCTTTCCGTGCTTGGCTATGATCCAAGGCTTTACTATACCGGTCGTGGCCCGCTCGAATCAATGAGCATGGGGATCCCGCTCAGGGACGATGATGTTGCGTACCGTTGCAATATTTCAACCGTGGTTGATGGGCGGATGGACGATTTTTCAGCCGGACATATCTCAACAAGAGAGAGCCGCGACCTGCTGGAGTCGTTGGCGGAAAAGGTACCGTATGTGTTCCTCAAAGAAGGGATCAGCTACAGGAACCTCCTCGTGATCAGTCATGGAAAAGGATCAGAAACCACACCACCTCACGATATTGTCGGGCAGGATATCGCCCCGTACCTCCCTTCCGGCGGGGATGCAGATATCCTCAGGCGCTGTATCGACGAGAGCACCCGGGTTTTTTTAAACCACCCCGTTAATAAGGCCCGAATTACCACAGGAAAAACGCCGGCGACCCAGGTATGGCCATGGAGCGGGGGAAAACGACCAGCCCTGCCATTATTCAAGGATAAATACGGAAAAAAAGGCGGGATGATCTCGGCAGTGGACCTCCTTAACGGGATTGCCCGGTGTGCCGGGATGGAGGTGGTCAGGGTACCAGGGGCGACCGGGTACCTAGACACGGATTACCATGCAAAGGCCCGATACGCAATTGAAGCGCTCAAACACCTTGATTTTCTCTATCTCCATGTGGAGGCACCTGACGAGGCAGGTCACCTTGGTAGTGTCGATGAAAAAGTAAGAGCAATCGAAAGGGTTGATGAAATGCTCGGGATAATTATGGAAGAGTTTTCCGGGGTTATTGCCATATTACCCGACCACCCGACCCCAATCAGGTTAAAAACCCATACAAGTGACCCTGTACCGTTTGCTGTCAGGGGACTGAAAAAAGACGATACGAAGCGATATTCAGAGCGGGAAGCACAATCCGGCACATATGGCACAATCAATGCCATTGATCTTCTATCCCTGCTCTTTTCATAATTTTTTGTTGAATACGGCATCAGGCCCCTGCATCATCACGAATCAGTGGGGGTAACTTTCATCATCTGCCGGGAAATGTTTAAATACATCTGATTTAGTTTTGATTAAATTTGCTGTAAACATTCCAGCTTATTATGAATTAAAATTGAATACTTATTTACTTATCACAACAATGAGATTTTTCTGAATGGAGGCATTACCCACAATTGTACCATTTGAAACATCGTTTTTCATTACCGATAGAATAACCGTATAATTACCAGGATAGCGGTAGGTATGGACTGGATTTGGCCCTGTCATGTTGACCCCGTCACCGAAATCATAATTGTAAAAAGTCGGGTTTCCTGCGGACTGATCGGTGAAAAAGACCGTTAATGGTGCTGATCCGTTCACCGGGCCAGCAGTGAAATTCGCGACCGGCAGCACGAAGGGGGCCTGCCCAACCGTGACGATATTCGCCATCTTAGTGTTATTGGCGATAACCGAATGGGATGAACTACTATATTTCGTGATAGTCAGGGTGATGTTGTAGGTGCCCGGGAAACGGTAGATATGCACCGGGTTGGGTCCTGCCTCACTGATACCGTCCCCAAAGTCGTATATGTACCGTGTGGGATTGCCGACGGATTTATCAGTGCATTTCACGGTCAGTGGAGCGGTCCCGGTAACCGGAGAGACAATGAAATTCGCAAGGAATGTAGGTTTGAGAGAGGCATTGACCCTGATAGGCGCGGATCTGGAAGCCGAGCCTGAATCATTTGACACAGTAAGAGTGATATTGAATGTCTGATTCGTGCTGGTGGTGAATACATGAACCGGGTTGGTCTCGGTGCTGTTGACACTCCCATCCCCGAAATCCCACTGATATGCCAAGGGGGGAGGACCTGTGGATGAATCGGTAAACTGGACAGTCAATGGTGAGAAACCTGATGTGGAACTCGCAGAAAAATTAACCGTCAGATTGGCAGGCGGGATATATGATACTGCCCGTGACAGGTTCAGTCTTCCCCCGGTTGTGCATTTCCCCGCAAACCCGGGAATGGGATCAACGGTATTCAGGATCGCAGAGCGGAGTTCCTGGCAGGTATAATCAGGATGTTGCGATAGTACCAGGGCAGCTGCCCCGGCGACACAGGGCGTGGCCATCGATGTCCCGGATTTGTAGACATAGGACTCTTGTGCGGTACCTGTATCCCCAATCATGAGATTATCGATCCAGAACCCGTCATGGTTGGTATCTTTGTAGACCATATCCAGAGATACCCGGATGTATATGGGTTTATCACAAAATTCCTCAGGAATTGTCCCATAAATCCAGGTGAACGTTGGATAACTGGTCACTGTAATGTCAGGTATGACGGATACCCAGTGCTCCTCATCTGCAGATACCATCAAATCCAGGATCGCTCCCCTGACCGGGTTGTAATCTTCCACCAAATACATCCCTATAATAGGGCTTGTACAATTCGAAAATGATACAGGCTCCTTTAACGTCAGATTCAATTTTTTACCCTGAATGAAAGGACCGGAATAGAGACTGTACGGCGGACTTACCCACCTGGATGAATTGAGTTCCCAGGGCCCTTCAATGGTCCAGTTATCAAGTGATGTAAAGGGTTCATAATATACAGGCCGATCAATAGGTGTAACCGGCCTGATAGAGCAGCTGAGGATATTTTCCCCCGGGGCGGCCAGTTGAACCGTCTTATTCCCGTAATTGCTATTAGGCCATCTGTCATCGGTGAGGGATGATGCCGCCACGGATATAATATTTAATGAAGGATATGAAGCCGGATAGAGAGGGTGGATATCATTATCCTCATCTTCATTTCCTGCAGCACAAACGTTCAATACCCCGGTGATTTCTATTGCTTCCCGTAAGGGGGGGCTGTTGTCATAATCACCCCACGAATTGCTGATAATATCTGCACCATGATTTTTTGCCCAGAGAATACCCTTGACGCAATCTGACGTGGGTCCACGCATCTTGTTGTCCAATACTTTTATCCCCATGACCCGGGCATTCCAGGAGACTCCCGCGATACCCCGCGAATTGTTTCCTACTGCTGCAATAATCCCTGCGCAGTGTGTTCCGTGTCCGTTGTCATCCATTGGATCACCTGAGTCATTGATAACGTTGTATCCATGAGCACCTGTTTCCGGATCGGTCCACATATTCGGTGCCAGATCAGGATGGTCATACTGTACGCCGGTATCTACAACTGCGACTATTACCTCACTGCTTCCCGTTCCGGAATCCCAGGCAGACGGTGCTGAAATATCTGCACCTGGCGTCCCTTTAAACTGCCCCCGGTTCTGTAATCCCCACTGATTTGAAAACAACGGGTCATCCGGGATTGTGAGTCCTTTCTGGATATAATTCAGTGATGTATACCTGATCAAAGGCTCGTTTGCAAGTCCCGCCTGCAGTTCCGGAAGTCCCTGGTCAGGGCTGGCCCGTACCAATTGTAAACCCGTAAGACCCCATTCTGAATAATCTGTAACCAGGAGAAGGTTGTAGCGGGTATTGATCCGGTTACTTAACACGTCCAGGTCGGAGATATTTTGATCACCAAACCCTGTAGCACCGGTATTATACCGGATGAATAGTTCTCCGGGAACAAATTCACCATTCATGGTGTCGGGAGGAACAGGTACTGCTTCAACTGTTAAAATACATAATATTCCGAATAAAATTATCAAAAGAAGCAATTCCGCGTATCCTAATCGTTTCAAATGGACCCTACCTCGACAATCGTGTATTTACGCACTTGAGGTTATCCTGCAATAAGTATTTCGTTTTAACCGGATTAATGAGGATTCAAGTGTGTAACAAGGATTTTTTACTCCGAAACTGTTAGTTATTGCGTTCTTGTGTTGGTGCAGGAAAAAAACTTATAGTGATAGAATACTGGGAGGGGGATCGATTCCATCTATATCTTTGCCGGGGCGATCTTGCTCCTCACATTTCTTCCTTCCTGGTTGCTGGTGCTCCGGGGCAGGTGGCTGGTACCTCCGCCGGGAACAGAAAAGACGTAAAACTATCCTGAAAGAACGGGGAATAACACGTTGGCGACCTGGAACAGGTAACATTTCGGTTCTGTATCCCTCTGCTTGTCCCCCAAAATCTAAGTTTCCTAAAAAAAGCCCGGGATCCCAGGCTTCCCCGCTGCCATTGTTAGACCTTATAGATTAAACAGCCTGAATTGGTTAAAAACAGGTGATTTAGTTACATTAATCTAACCCGGACTCTTATTAAATTAAAAGAGAGATGGGCTGGAAATGCGGTATTTGGATCTGCACCGAAATTTGGTAATTTTTGTAATCCTTTGTATAACCATGGGATTCTGCATCAACCCCTGCCTGGCAGGGGAGCGGTATATGTCAGGCGGGCCTGAGCTTTTTGTTTCCCTTGATTCGAGCGACGAACTGGTCCCCGGGAACACCGTGGAACTACCGCTTGTCATCGGGAACAAGGGTAAAGACACGATGGAGCTCTACAATTATTACACTATCCAGCCGGAATATCTCCCAACAACGGCAAAATTTGCGACGGTGATGCTCCTGCCAGGCAATGCACCGGTGAAGGTACGATCAAATCCCCAGATTATCGGGGATGTCCCGTCCGGTGCCGTCGTCCCTGCAGAATTTATGGTGGAGATCCCCGAGGACGCAAAGGCAGGCCTTTACACGATGCAGGCCAGGATTACCTACCAGTATGTCCCGATGGCAGAACAACAAAGTACCACAGAGATCGAGTATTATTTCAAGGACGATGTAACGGTCCTTCCGGTGCCGGTCGTTGTCAGGAAAATGGTAATTTTATCGGTGGACCATGTTGAAAGTGACAACTTATTTGCCGGCAGTGACGGGTATGTCAGGTTCACCATCAGGAATACCGGCCAGGACAGGGGGAACCAGACATCGGTCTACCTTACACCAGAAGGTGCAAGCCCGCTCGTGCCGTACAGCAATGGTGTATTTATCGGCGAACTTCCCCCCGGTGGAAAGGCAAACCCAGGTTTTAAAATTGCAGTCTCTGCTGACGCAGACCCGTCACAGATCTACCCTGTTTCCCTGTATGCAGTCTACCGTGACTTCGAAGGAAATACCGTCACATCACCCCCGGTGAGCACCGGCGTGACCTTTGGCGGAAAGGTAACGTTTGGGCGGACCAGTGTGCCCTCCATTATCAACCCGGGAAAGACCGACATTGTGAGTGTTACCTATAAAAATACAGGGAATTTTACGGTCTATAATGCCCAGGCCCGCATCAGCGTTGTCGACCCGTTTTCAAGTGATGATGACACGGCATACCTTGGCGACATGGGCCCGGGGCAGTCAGCCACGGCATTATTCAGTGTGAAAGCTGATCCAGGGACAACAATCAAGACCTACTCAGCGGATTCCGAAGTGCAGTATACCGACGCATCAAACAACGCCTATACCTCTGACAACATCCCGGTACTTATCGATGTCCAGCCGGATTCGGGTACCGGGATAATTGTAATTGGCCTGCTCATTCTGATCATCGCCGTTGGGGCGTACCTCTGGCACCGAAAGAAAAAGGCGCCAGGTATGAAGTGAGGAGACCCATGACTCTTACCCTCCAGGTTCCAAGGGTACATCAACCAGGTATACCCTTGGTTGTGGTCTCCTGCCTTTTCCTCGCTCTTCTCATCTGTTGTACCCCGGTCCATGCAGTCGGGTACATCTATCTCGATACCGGTGAACAACCGGCACTTGCTGCCCATGCAGAGGGGGAGACCCGGTATTTCCCGGGAGACCAGTTTGAGATGACCGTTATCCTGACGAATAAAGGCAGGGATACGGCAATGGAGGTAGCACCGCTCCTGGCACAGGGGGCCTACGACCCGAGTACCGCACTTGGGGTCACGGTCTCGCCCCGTATCACAGAAGCCCCGGTCACGCTGAAAAGTCTGCCCGTGATGGCAGGAGACATTGGTTCCTGGGACCAGGTGCCGGTCACATTACAGGGCGTCGTTCGGCAGGATGCATTGCCGGGCATTTATGTGATCCTTCTCGATACGGCCTACAATTACGTATATGCAATACCCATGGTAGGCGCGGATTTTACCACAATCACCCCGCTCTACCATCAGAAGGTGCAGGTCCTTCCCGTTCCATTCCGTGTCCTCGGGGAGGTCCGACCGGTAGTGATCAGTGACAAATCAGAGAATATAGTGCCCGGTACCCAGGGGTACCTGACGGCAGAGATCATAAATATCGGCCATGCTACTGGAAACGAGGTCATGTTCAGCATCGTACCATCCGATAACGTTACATTCCAGGTCGTGGACGAGAGTGTGTTCCTAGGGAAGTTCGGCCCCGGGGATGTAGCACCGGTAAGGGCGAGGATAGCCGTAAAAGATCATACCGCAGCCGGATCATACCCTGCCACCCTGGAAGGCCAGTACCGTGATGCCGATGGAGTGGTCCGGACAACCCCGCCGGTCCCCATCGGCATCACCGTTTCAAAGGGTGCGGTTATCGAATCGGTGACGAAAAACATTACAATCGGACCTGGCGAAACAGAGACGATAACAGTAACCTACAAAAACAGCGGTGACACCCCGGCAGTAAATGCAGAGGCAAGGATTATAGGTAACCAGGTGCTTGTACCGAAGTCGGATACCGCATCTCTCGGTCTTTTCCTTCCCGGTGAAACAAAAAGCGTGCAGTTCGTTATTTCCGCAAAAGAATCCGCTATTCAGGGAAAACAGTATGTCATCAATACCGAAGTAAAATACCGTGACAACCTTGGTGCCCTAATGTTGTCGGACGAGATGAGTTTCGGGGCAGATATCCAATCCCCTACAGGGACCAGGGCAATAACGCAGAACCCGGTGGCACTGGTCATAATAATCGGGACACTCGCAATTGTCGTTTATGTTGCCTGGAAATTACGGAGAAGGAAAGCATAGGGGACGCTTTAATAGGGATGAAAGGATGAGAGCAGAACTACCAGTTCCTTTTTTTAAAAAAAACCACCATCCTACTCACACTCACAGAGCAGATCGCCGTTCTCCGAGGCCCCCAACCAGGGTCAGGATGGCCGGCATGACGATGACAGCCCCAAGCAGCGAGAAAAGAACGACGATCACCGTGGCGAGCCCGAACCCGGAGATGATCGGGAACGATGACAACATGAGTGCTGAGAAACCTGCCGCGGTTACTAGGCCGGAAACAGTCACGGCGGTTCCGATCTTCCGTACTGCCAGTTGAATTGACCCAATACGGTCCCCTGACTTCCTGAACTCTTCCATGTACCGCTCCATGATGAGGATGGTGTATTCAGACCCAACACCGATGGTCATGGAACCGAGGACGGCAGTCAGGATACTGTACTCCTGCCCGAGTGCCACCATTGCCAGCGGGTTCCACCCGATTACGCAGATGATCGGCACGAGCGGTGTCAGTGCCACACCTTTCCGGTAGACAAGCAGCAGGAAGACAAATATCAGGACAAAACCGAGGAACGTCATTTTATCCTTGTTATCGATGATCTGTTCGGTCAGGATGGTATAGAGGGTAAAGTCCCCGGTCGGGGTGACCTCTGCGCCGGGCGGGGGTTCGAGCCATGCGATCTCCCGTACCACATTGTCCGAGAACGCACACTGTTCGTTGATCCCCATCGATATCGTGTTGATCGTGATCACCGACGTCGTATCATCGAGCTGGTATAGGTCAAGCTGGCCAGGGGGGATTGTTGCGAGGACCCGGTCAAGATCGGCCTGGTTGACAGGGAGCACCCCATTGTTGTACGACCGGACCAGAGTAGCCATACTGTCGATACTGGAGACCTGGTTATAGTTCGTAGCCAGGTCGTTACCCAGTCGGTCCGTCCACCAGATCCCACCCACGGTCTTCGCGTCGATTCCACAGACATACAACGGGAGAGGAGTGAGCGACCCGGCCACCGACTGTACCTCGTCGGCGACCACCATTGCAGGCAGGTCCGGGGGCGCCATGGTATTTTCAGAGGCATCGACCGGGATCCCCCTGTCCACGATGAGACCAACGGATGCGAGGATAATAGCGACCAGGATAATCGGGGCAGCAACTCTCACTACGCGGGAAGAAATCCACGTGAGCCCTACATCGTACCCCCTCATGATCAGGTCCGCGATGCCTTTCCCGGGAGGTTTTGGTTCGTACTTAAGCAAATGGGCAAACGCCCCGAAACCGAACAGGGATGTAAGGTAACAACAGACAATCCCGAGAATGGAGACCATGGCAAACGTCCGGATCATCGGAATAGGGGTAATAAACATCGCGAAGAACCCGAGGGATGTCGCCCCGAGCGCGACGAGCACTGATGGCCCGGTCTTCGTGATAGTCTCGGTAAGGGCCGTTGCCCGGTCGCCGCTCAGCCTGCATTCATCGTCAAACCGCGAGTGGAACTGGACGGCGTAATCGATGCCAAGCCCCAGCAGGATCGGGAATGCCACGAGTGCCCCGTCGTTTGCCGGGATCCCCATGAGACCCATGATCCCGAACGTGTAAAAAAGGCCGAATATCAACAGGACAACAGGGAGGATCCAAAACCGTATCTTCGACCAGAGGAGATACTTGACGATGAGCATCAGTGCAATGGACCCGATGATCAGGATACTAAAATTCGTGACCATCGCGTCCTCCAGCTGGATGTTGAGCGGGGTATTCCCGGTCACTTCAATTGCTACTCCCGGGGGGAGCGTGGCTTCCCTGATCGCGGTCTCGACAAACGGTTCGATGTTCTGCGAGGCGTCGGTGGAAACGCCCTGGTCGATGAGGACATAGGCAAGTGCAGTCTGCCTGTCAGGGACGAACTCCTGCCGGGTCTCCGCTGGCAGGTTGTCGATAATTGCCTGGACCTGGGCACTGGTGCCCGGGATGTTTCCCCCGAAGTTCGCTGCAACGACATCTGCAATAGAAAGGGTGGAACTGACGCGGTTGATCCGCCCTATTTGTTTTTCAAGGATGAGGAGGTCGTTTAAAAGTTCAGGGTCGTTCGGGCTGGCTCCCTTGATGAGCAGGATGTAGGTATCCTGACCGTAGCGGTTGTTGTACAGGTTATAGATAATTCCATCGGGAGATTGCTTGTCCATGTACTCGTCGGACATTGTCTGGGCCGGGATTGCCGTCATAAAGAACATGGCAATGACGGCAAGAACAAGCATCACGGACAATATCGCCTTTGGATGGCGGTTTACGATTCCCGCAATACCCCTAAACAGGTCCTCTACCTTCATACCAGGTGATCCTCACACACTGTTTATCGTCTGGAAACCGCGTTAATTATTTGTTCTCATTTGTTCGGGTACAAGTAACCCCATAAGAAAACGAACATGTGAACTACTGTAAGGCAGGTGTGCGATAGGTGCTTTAAGCACGCCGGGTGCTGCATTGTGAATTATCGAAATATAAAAAAAAAATGTTTGCTTTTATTGACCTGATTATTGTACGACGAAGGAGACATTATAGGTGTGGTCATTCGCAGATGAAGGCATCCACCCCTGCTTGTATATTCCGGAAAATTCCTGGCTACCAGTCCCTGCCAGTTTCAGTAACCAGGTTGCAGTACCGCCTGCCCCTGGAAGACCCGGGTTCGAAGACTTGAACGAGTGGTCAATCACTTCGATTCCTGGTGTAGTGGTGATATTCCATGAGAAACCCGTGGACCCGTTTTCCGGCAGGTTAACCTGCACGATATCGTATTGTGAGAGTGAATACGTTTTCCCGTTGTCACTTTCATTATATACATGGCCTGGCTTTGGTACTTTTTCCAGCATTGCATAGAGATACCTGGTTTCACCAGGCTTGATTATTATATTGGCTGAATATTCAAGGTACCCCGCCTTTTTGATCTTCACAGTGTGACTGCCGGATGTTACGGGCTTTATCAGGGCCGGGCTGGTACCTGCGGCATTTCCATCAAGGTATATTACTCCACCCTGCGGGTTGGAATTTACCTGGACCGAACCAAAATCCGGTTTCAGATTTGCATTCACCAACAGGGTTTTCCCACCAGTGACCGTAACCGATGACTCCCAGGAAATGTAACCGCTCTTTTTAACACTGACCTGGTGCACCCCTGAAGGGATATCCGGAATGATAACATTCGTGATCCCACTGCTAACATTATCGATGTAAACCGTTCCACCCGTGGGTGATGATTGCACCGAAATAATTCCGGTCAGGGGTTTTAAGGTTGCATATACGTAACTTTTCAGCCCTGATTTTACGTTGATGTTTCCTACCCAGCCCGCATATCCTGATTTAACAACCTGTACCGTGTGATTCCCGGGTGTTATTCCGTTGGCAGTAACCGGGGTATTTCCATTCACCGGCACGCCGTCTACCGAGACAGAAGCCCCCTGGGGCGATGACATTACCTGGATTGAGCCCGGTTTCTGGGTAAGCAACGGGTCCTGGATCACTGATGACGCATCCCCTGCCTGTTCAGCATATACGATACCGGTCAATGCAATTACTATTCCTATTAATAAGAGTGCAGTAACTCCTGATCTGATGTACTTCAAATCAATACCTCCAATACTAAAAGAGGAATCCGACAACCCCCCTTATGAAAATGATTCAAAGCGAGGTGTTGATAAAGTTTCCTGTTTTTTTTACCGGATAAATCACACCAAACCCGCATGTCTGAAAACACGGGTTGCTTGTTGTGAATTTCCTCAAAAAACGGGCAATGGAAGTATTTTTTGTCAGGCTCAAAGCGAATTTCCAGACAGGTAAGACAATAACCCTGCGAAAGGAGGGGATCGTCCCTTCACATACCCTACATAGGATATCGCAGAATTTGAACAAAATATTTCGTTAGTTATAAATACATAATCCGCAGAACAAATCAAAATTTTTTTTAGCAGGGCGTCGAAATATGAACTACTGGCCGGGTGATCAGGTCATCATTATACTGCAAACGATACTGGTGGTTTGCAAAAAACTGGGGGAGTAATATGGGAAATCTGGAGGAGAAGGAACTTCCGCGTGCGCTGGAGGAGATTATAAAAGATGAGACTTTCGACGAGTTTTTACTCGTGCCTACCGGCAGCTGACACCCGAAGAACAGACACGGGTCAGGCACAAATCTTAGAATACTACTTTTTTACCCTTGAGGATATATTCAGCTATTCCATTTTGGATTCTGTGGTATGAGCGACCAGGAACCAGGTCAATGATAATTGGTTCCTCAAAATTGCCAGGGTAATGTTGATATTATCATGAAAAGCCACCACCCGATACCGTCAGGCGTATATGGTGTCCGGACTCATATGCAAAAAAGGAGTTATATAACGTGCAGGAGAAGGTTGTAGGATGAAAAAGGATCTGCTCATGTGGGATGAGACGCTCTTCCGGGACCCGGAGGTCTTTGAGATCGATTATGTGCCAGAGCAGTTTAATTACCGCGATGACCAGATTAAAGAACTGGCATTCCAGATCAGGCCCTCCCTCCGGGGTGGCCGGCCGCTTAACACCGTTTGCCGCGGACTACCTGGCACGGGGAAAACGACCTGTGTAAAGAAACTCTTTGAAGAGATCACAACCACTACCAAAAAAGTCCTGCCTGTCTATATCAATTGCCAGATCGATAATACAAAATTTGCTATTTTTTCCCAGATCTACCGGAAACTTACCGGTCACCTGCCACCACCTTCAGGGACCTCCTTCAAGACAATTTTTGATGCAATTGCCCGGATAATCATGAAGGACGAAATTGTCCTTCTTATCTGCCTGGACGATGCAAACTACCTCCTGTATGAAAACGAGATTAATAACGTCCTTTATCCGTTACTCCGCTCATACGAGTCCTTCGAGGGGACAAGGATCGGGGTAATCCTGATACTGTCCGATATGGCCGTCGACCTCTCACGGTCGATAGACGCCAGGGTATCGTCCGTACTCTGCCCGACGGATATCTATTTTCCACCATATTCAGAAGACGAAGTGCGCACAATCATCACCGAACGGGTAATGCAGGGGTTCTACCCGGGAGTCATCAGTGCCGAGATGGTGAGCCTGGTCGTTGCCCAGACACTGAAAGGCGGGGACCTCAGGGTTGGGATAGACCTCCTGAAGCGGGCCGCCCTCAGCGCCGAGCGGAAAGCAAAGCGCGCAATAGAGCGCGAAGATATATGCGGGGCTTACCTGATGTCCCAGTACCTTCACCTCTCATTTTCATTGAAATCCTTAAAGTCAGAGGAGAGGGAAATCATAAAAAAACTCGCAGAATTTGCAAATGACAAAAAAGACATGAACGCAGGGGATGTTTACAAAACAATCAGGGAATCGACCGAGATCAGTTATACCAGGTTCTACGAAATGGTGAAAAAATTTGACCTGATGAGGTTGATTGACCTGGAGTATCGCAGCGGCACCGGGGAGAAGGGGAGGACTCGCGTGATCAGTCTCCGCTATGACCCGGTAAAAGTGATCGAATACATTGCCTGAACCAGATCATTTTAACAAATCTTATCTATTACCCAACCATTTTTTATGGTACAGGGGGACTTCACGTGCTCAGTGTGAACGAATTTGCGCTCGAAATTTTTGATTATTTAGCAGACGAACCAGAACAATATAATGTTGCGTACCATGAACTCGATAATGGTGCGAGGATTGTAGATTGCGGGGTCAGTACCCGCGGTGGATACGCCGCAGGCCGTGCATTTACCGAGATCTGCATGGGAGGTCTTGGAGAGGTCAATTTCAGGATGGGAAAAGTCAATGAATTCCCTATCCCGTTTATCGATGTTTTCACAGATTTCCCCTCGATTGCATGCCTCGGGTCACAAAAAGCGGGATGGACCATCAAGCACAACAACTACTTTGCCATGGGCAGTGGTCCGGCGCGTGCCCTTGCATTAAAACCCAAACACACATTTGAGGTGATTGATTACCAGGACGAATACGAAGCGGCAGTCATTGCACTTGAAAGTGATCACCTCCCGAACGGGGCAGTGATGGAGAAGATTGCAGAGGAATGCGGCGTCGATGTGGCAAACGTAAGCGCGGTAGTTGCACCAACCGCATCACTCGTCGGATCAGTCCAGGTCGCGGGGCGTTGTGTTGAGACCGCAATATACAAACTCAACGAACTTGGTTTTGATACAAGGAAAATTACAGCCGGAATGGGTTCGGCCCCCCTCCCGCCAGTCAAGAAGGATGCAACCCAGGCGATGGGTACCACGAACGATGCAACAATCTACCACGGGCAGATCATGCTCACCATGAAGGCACCTGAAATCAAGGACTATCTCGAGAAGATCCCGTCCAACAAGTCGAAGGGTTATGGTAAGCCGTTCTATGAGACATTCAAAGAAGCAAAGTTCGACTTCTACCAGATTGATACATCATTGTTCTCACCCGCAGAGGTTATCATTAACGAGCTTACCGATGGTATCATGTACCATGTCGGCAAGGTAAATCCAGAGGTCACCCTGAAATCCTTCGGGCTTCTCTGATCTATCACGTTTCTTTTTTTCACTGTTCAGGTAGTATTTATTGTACCAGGAGCGAAATTGTTCCCATAATGTCCCCTGACAACCGGCAACTCGAGGTGTGGGACTCTGATTATCGTACGAGGGGCCTTTTGTGGGGGGGCAACCCTGCACCCCTGCCGATACTTCCCGAGGGCTCAAGAGTCCTTGAACTCGGTTGCGGGAATGGGAAAAATCTCCCGGGGATGATTGAGAAAGGATGGGACATTAACGCACTGGATTGCTCCATAAGGGCCCTTCAACTCTGCAGGCCGGTTGTCCGTGAGGCAGGACGGGTGCATTTCGTTGCAGGAGATGTAATTTATCTTCCTTTCAGGGATTCAGTAATAGATATAGTATTTTCCCTGCATGTGGCAGGGCACCTGACAGAATGTGAACGGTATGAGTTTGCAAGCGAAATATTGCGGGTTCTGAAACCAGGTGGACAGATAATATTCAGGGATTTCGGAGTAGATGATTTCCGGTGCGGTAAGGGTGAAATGACTGAACCGGGTACCTTCCGCAGGGGCACCGGCTCATCCACCCATTATTTCACAGACGAGGAGGTTACCAGGCTGTTCAGAGCCTTCAACCCTGTTTTCCTTGACGATCATCGCTGGTCAATGAGAATTAAAGGGCAGGAATACCCACGGTGTGAAATTATCGCAGTATTCGAAAAAGCAACCTGAATTTTAAAGGTCTCTGGTAGGATAGAAATTTCTAATGGAAAAATTGCCTGATAGATCGGGCAGAATACAGCAAGGTTCATTATTTTTCCTAAAACCAATCAACAATCTTAATATCAGATGGGTCAAAACTAGTAAGTCAGTTCCGGGCCCGTGGTCTAGTCGGTTATGACGTCGCCCTTACACGGCGGAGGTCGCCGGTTCGAATCCGGCCGAGCCCATTGTCAAACGCTGCTCCTGACGAAGCAACGTCCAATTTTAACATTATTGAGTTTTCAAGTTGTGCAATTCTGTTTCCAGGGGTCTAATTTGATAATATTATGAAATTTATTGGCGCTCCCTCGGATCAGCCTCGCCTCTTTGGCAGCCGTGGTTCGAATTAGGAAGGCTCATTCCACCTCCGAAACTTCTGATGAGCCCTGCCCTGGAATATCTTTCAGGGGGAGGGGCCGAGAGGGGTAAAACCCCTCCTGTCTCAGTTACTTCGCTTTTTAACGATAACACAGAATATCAACAGGAGCGAAAAATGATAATGATTACGCATATTTCGATCACTGCCCATTTTGTTTTCGATAGAAATATAGCCCTATTGAGGCAATGACCACGACGGTCAAGATTAGAGCAATACCTTGGACGACAATAAGCCTGTCAAAACCACCAGGAGCTCCCTGCACCGGACCAGGCGGAGGTGTCTTCGTTGTTGAGGTTGTCATTGCAGATGGAGACACCGGGGAGGCAGGGCGGATGAAAAGACCATAGTCGCTGGAATGGGCAATCATCGTGGTCACGGTATGCGTTAGCGGGTCGGTTGTGGTTGACAATGCCTCCCAAAGGCCGGAAACCGGGTTGTAATACTGGATCAAAAGTTCCTGCCCGGAGATCTGCTTCCATTCCTCTGGTGTCGTTGTAATTTTCAATGCGATCGGAGGGGAGAACGTCGCTCCTGATGGTTCGATCTGGTAAGCATACCCGGTGAAGACAAACATCGATCCCTTCGGTACGGCGGGAACATCCGTTGTTGCAATCCTGTTGAGATCAATATTGTTGACCGGCTGTCCATCCCGGTCGAGAATCCGGGTGTTGGTATCTATTGATAGTGCCGCAGACCTGTCATTTGAGACGAGGACAACCGGTTCAGCAACGAGGTTATCGGGTGTTAACGGAATTGGACTGCCTGAAACGATAGTAACTACCGGAGGGCTTAACGGTAGTTCTAATTCCGGCATTCCGACGATGTTTCCAAGGGGTGAAGCACCCCCGCCACCTCCGGAGGAACCAATTAAACTCTTTTCGCCCACTGCAAGGGTCTTGAAATTAAAATCAGGACTTTCATACGTGTTACCTGCGGAATCGGATGAATTAACCACATAATAGTACGTTGTATCGTCAGATAATCCTCCCAGAGGTATCCTATGACTAAGGACCGAGTCACCGGGTATAGTTACATTAGACCCATAAGAGGTGTCCGTACCATAATAAACCGTGCTGTTTGTCAAACCGTTTGTCATCCAGGTAATATTCGCAGAGTTGGTTGTGATATCGATGGCCTCGATATTATATGCAGCAAGCAACACCCGGGCGGTTATCTCAACGGTTGCGGTTGCACCCCCCACATTAGTACATAATATCCCGGGTGCGATAAGGAGACAGCAGCAGACAGCAATAAAAATAAAATGCTTTTTTCCTGCACTCATTTCCGGTGCCTGGTAAAACAGCAGGAAACAATAGCAGCAGCTATAAGAGCTCCAACACTTACAACGACCGGTAATGGTGCCTTTGTAGGAACCGCGGTGGCCGCTGAAGACGGGATCATAACCGCCCAGACACTCAGGTGATTCGTGGTAGTGGTGAGGGTCATGTCCTGGGTATTCACCTGCGTGGGTAGCATCGTCCACTCATTCTTTGCGGTATCATAGTAGGAGAGTTTCATTTTTGAAGGGTCACCACCTGCTGCCGCAAGGTCATCCGCTGAATAGGTAACCCGAACCGTGGCGTCCTTAGATAGAAGCCCGGATAGCCCGGATATTTCAAAACTGGTGGCACCAGTTGTTGCACCAGCGGGTGCCGGTTGCAATTTATCGCGTGAATACGGTTTCAGTGTCACCACTACATCGCCAAGAACTGAACCCTGTGGAAATAAAACTGTGTACCGCCCATCCGGGGATACGAGGGTACCTGCACTACCGGGAGTCAGCTTGATACTCGATTCGGTAACTGGGGGTATGTAAACCGTCTTCACGGCGAATGTCGTGGTCTTGTTGTCAAGGACCCGTCCGTCTTCGAGGAGTACCTTTGAATTCACCGTATACGTGCCGAGCGGCAGGTTTTTTATATCGGGCTGGATGATGAAACCCACCGTGTTGCCGGGGATGATGGCATATACTGACGGGGGCGTTGAATTGGTTGCGATAGTATTGCCACTCGCATCCGTCACGAGGACCTCGTTCACGGTACGGTAATAGTGATAATTCCCGGTATTTTGGAGGGTGGTGGTGACCGTAATCGGCTGGCCGATAGTCACATCACTTACATCCAGATTTGTAATGCTGCCGGTTTCAACCAAGGCGGTCCCTGAGTCTGTAATCAATACCGGGACTATGACCGCAGTCGTAAATGATTTTCCTGCTCCAGGCAGGGCGTGGATGTAAATAATTGCATACCTCCCACCCGCACCGACATTCTTCGGGAGGGTGATATTTGCATTGATATTTTGTGTTGTCCCGGGTTCAAGGTGGAGAGTGTTCTTGTCAAGCGTGATAAATGGTCTGGCTGTGTACGAGCTTAGATCATTTGCCGGGTCAAGCGTCGTATACCCTTTGTCCATACTCTGGCCAAATCCCATCACTTCTACCTGCACATCAGTGGGATCCTCACCAGGGCCAATGCCCACGGTCATGGTATGTACAGCAACTTCACCAGGAGAAATATTACCCATGTATTTTGCTCCCGAAACACTAATGGCCAAAACAGGTACCGCCGACAGCATCAGCACGATTACCAGTGCCGGCAGGAGGATTTTCGCAAGATTGTATGTCTGACTATATTTTTTCATCTGCTACCCCTTGTTGAAACACTTGATAAGCAAAAATAAAAAGGTTTTGGAAAAATCGAGGGGTTTTACGGTTTATCCCCCTGCACGTTCGTCCAAGTGATATTACGAAAAATATTTTGATGATGCTTTTTTCAGACCGGGCGAATACCTGACTGGTACCGCATGTCCTTGGTGAAGGTGTGGATTAACCCACTTGCCGTAGATGTTTCAGAATATGAAAGGCCTTCAACCTTCACCGGGATATAGCCGATGGGATCAGTTACATACCGTCGTGGCACTTCCTGTTCGATGGCTTCCTGCAGGTTGACCTTCATGAACGCACCCACGGTACCGCTTGCACCGGTACCACCGGACCCCGTAACCCCTTTAACATTGACGCGGTAGGTCTCTGCTACCGGGATATCAACGGATGCGGAAATAAACCTCACGCCAGCCGTCGTCGAAATGGACCCGGTGGAAATATCTGCGCTGCTGCCTGACATCACGATGTTACAAAACGGCGGGAAGAAAGGACCTGCAGTACCCGTAAACGGGCAACATACCTGGTTTGCGGCAACAGTCTGGGCCCCCGCACCGTCAAGGAGGAGATCCTCGCGGGTGGTCATCCGGCCACCATCCCCCCCGGTGAACGTGACGACCCTGTCTGCCCCGATGTTTTCTTCACCAGCGCTTTTATTCCCGGTGCTGATGCTCATCGTTTTCTGGTAGGTAAGGCTGCCGGATACGGCGGTCACGTCCTCATTATATCCGGCAGTATACTGGACTTCCCCGGGTGGGACGGGTGCACCTTTGTATCGTGAAATTACATAGGGATCCACAGAATAGCCATCTATACGTGGACCTGATGGACCAAGTGGGAACCATGCCCAAAGGAAGCCCCCGTTCTCCAACGGAGGGTCATTAAGCGTATGCGATCCCAGTTGCAGGCCTACCGAAGTACTGGTTGTAACGATTCCCTGCACATCCATCGAGGTAACGGTGGAAATTCCAACCAGTCCCGGGACTTCAGGTAACGGGAAGTCAGCATACACCGGTCCCGCGAATGAGATAACGAGGACTGCGACGATGATTACCATAATAACACGAGGAGGGTTATTCATTTTTGTCACCATTCCACTATTGCACCGTGAACGCGCCATTAATTTTTTCAAATTGCCCATCGTTGTTTGTGACAGTTAGATCCCATAAACCCGTCGGGGCACCTGAAGGGATTGTTATCGTGCCATCAATGGTTGTCGACGTTACATGTGTTACCGTTACCGGAATGACCGAAGCGCCTTTGGTTAGTTTTACTGCAACACCACTCCGGAAACCTTGCCCGGTTACCCCGACATCCATTGTTGACCCTCGCCCACCACTAAATGGTGGTCCGAAGGATCCGATCCCCGGTGCACTAGGGTACTTTACCCAGAATAGCAATGGTTTCGTGCCTGTTCCACCGTCAGGGTTCGTTACGGTGACATCCCACTTGCCTACCCCGGCACCCGCAAGGTTGAGGGTCCCGGTCATCCTGGTTGGTGTGGTGACACCTGTCACCGTCAAATTAATATTCGTGGAGCCGGTCCTGTTGAGGACCGCCGTAGAATGCGGCAAAAAATTGAGACCTGACAGATCCGTAACCGTGACCGTGGAACCGGTAATACCTTCAGCCGGAACAATCCCGTTAACGACCGGTGCGGGACCCCCCTCCGCGAAGGCGATATACGTCACGATGACCTGGTACCGATGGCCCCCTTTCAATACAGGGTCACTAATGGCAACGGGTTGACGGATTGTAAGGTGAATCTTTTCAGAATTAACTGCCGCAAGCCCGGACTCAATGAGCTGGTTGGAACCGCTTAGCACTACTGATGCCCCGGTATATTTTGAGAGAGAAGACGGCCCCGTAATATTCACTGCTGCCCCAAGGACATTAGTCCCGGTATATGCACCACCAGCGTCAGACTCCGCCATTCTTCCCACCGTGCCGGAAGTTTTTGCGAAATCCATAGCATCCTTGACTGAAACTGTCCACGTGGAAGAGATGGATGAGACGTTTAGAATAATGGAAGTCGAATTGATATTGGTTGTTCCCGGCGTAAATATCCAGTTGGAAATACCGGGCCCCTCAACCGAGATATCAATATCCGCTGCAATTACAGGTATTGTGGACAACAGTACAACTAGTAGTGCACAAATAACTACTATTTTCACCTGGGACTTGTGAAAATGGTTTCTCATTCCAGTTACCACTTGTAGAAAACTGGACATAGATGTAATAAAAATGTATTTGTCCCTTTTCGATGATTGGTGGGTAATGTTATCGTAGCAGCATCGAATTCTATATTCGCATCTGAATCCTTCGCCATCTAAACTGTTAGTAATAAGGGGCACTTTCGGCATTTTTCAAGGATAAAGTTTATCGACTAGAGGCTTTTTATTTTTAGGATTGGAATTCAATAAAAAATAGGTATAGTATCACAATCGGCCAGACTAAGATAGTCCTCCCGTGAATGTAACAATTATCCGGTATACATTGGGAGCGGTCAACACGGGATCGCTAGAGAGAATTTGCTGGGTATTCGTTATATGAATCCCATTAAAGGTGCCGGCCCCAGATGCGTCGCTATTTCCTGTTTCAATCGTTTGTCCTCCACCATTCAAATTTACCGATGCCCCCGTGGCATGACTGGTTACACTTGCGGCTCCGACATTCAACGCAGTTGCCAAGTAACCGCTGTCTCCCCAAGTAACAGTAGTCCAATTCGCCATTTTCCCCACACTAGCTGGAAGTTTTCCACCATCAAGTTCGTCACTTACCTTGACAGTCCACCCTGGTTGATTAGATAGAACATCAAGGGTAACATTAGTCGAATCGACATTCGAATTGAGCACTAATGGCCAGTCAGTAATGCTACCCGTCACTACTATAGCTATTGTTGCACCCGGATTTCCGGTGATTGTAGTAGATCCTGTGTTAGCCGCCGTCACAGGTCCAACCATAGCGACTACAACTATGACTAAAACACCTAATATAAGAAGTAATTTCGTTTTCATTTTTCCCATCCGCCACCCATATATAAATAGGTAACAGTCCCTATTGCAATCAAGGTATATAATACTAATTATCAAGCAAATGTTCCAGACAAGCGGACTTTTATTATATGCCCGATAACTTCCGATGAGCGCGTGGATCAGGTCATTCACACAATTTGGACTTTACAAGCCCTATTATGACTTAAAATTGAACTGCAAATTTCTAAAAAATCTTCGGACAATCGAATCTTTATTGGCAGTTATCTGCTGAGCTAATTTCTGTCCCTTCAACAACAACAAAAACTATACTTTCCAAAGATGTAGATCATCATCAGACCTTTTCAAGCATAAATCCGCCATAAATAAGTCATATTTAAATATAGTGGGATAAATCATTAATTTCCTTTTTTTATTTGACGCATAGTCGCCAATAAAAGCATAGTAATTAATTTCTGCGCGTTGACCTAAAAACCTTTTGAGAGCTACATTCAACGATTTATACTTAAAACAGGGATAATTTAGATTATCAACACCCAATAGTGTGCGAGCCTGCTGGTCCTGATCGACCAAAGACAGATTCTCATACCCAAGCATGTGCTAATATGCCCATTATAGTTCTCATTTTAAAATCAGAAACTTTTTCACCGGTACCCTTTTGCAAGACTAAGCGCTTCCTGGATTTCGATATCTTTTTCCACGAGGTAAATGATATGGCGTTTTGTCCTCTCGATACCCCTCGTAGGGTTCAGGTGTTCCCGGATAGCCTCCCTGACAAATGCGCTGATATCTTCATACTCCCCGCTTTCAACGAGACTCTGGATCTTCTGCTTCAGTTCTTCACCAACCCTTACACGGATGGTATCATTCGGGGATTCAACCAACGCCTACATCACTCCTACATTGTGTTCCATCTCATCCTATATATTACTATGTTGTAGCACAACTTACTACAAAAGAGTAAGGTATCTCATTAGTTGTAGCAAAAAATCAGGTTCACACCATCCGGGTGATCCAGGAAAGGGAATATAACAAGACTGTTTGAAAATCCAATAAACGACTGAAAAATGGTTACTTTGGCTCGCCAACGGGCCGAATAACAAATTTGCAGTGGTCATCACCCATCGCATAACAACGGAGTTCTGTCGCCATGTGATCTGCCTTGAAATGCCCGGAAAAAACAGCTTCAAGAATGCCAGCGTCAAATGCACATGCCGGACGGCCCAGCAGGGGCAGGTCGTCGCACTCAAAACAATCATACACGATGAGCGTAATGGGAGAATTGTTTTCCACGACGATCTGGCCCAGGTTGTGCTCTTTCCAGAACTTCACCGTTTTATCGAGCAGTACAGAAAGGTCGGGGCTTGCGATGGCGGCATATA
The DNA here is from genome assembly GCA_037137755.1 of Methanomicrobiales archaeon. Classification (GTDB taxonomy): domain Archaea; phylum Halobacteriota; class Methanomicrobia; order Methanomicrobiales; family Methanospirillaceae; genus CAIKOD01. The sequence goes on from JBAXJR010000008.1 coordinate 22,822, forward strand.
ACCCCTGCCCCATGCGGAACCCGGCTTCCCTGAGGATCGGGTCGATATTGATCCCCTTGGACATCAGGGAGACCCTGATCGTCCGGAACATCATCTTATAAAAGATGGAGGGATCACCGCCCTGGAGGAATGCGGCGACCATCTGGTCCGATTCATCATCGTTACATTCTGTTTCCGGCGATATTTCCCCGAGAAACCGGGACCGGATGTAAAAAATCTTCCTCCTTGAGTCCGCGAGGTCTGGTTTCTCACCAATAATCCCCTCCTTCAATAAAGACCTCAGGTGTGCAGAGACCGTCGACTTGGCTTTTTGTGTCAACCCGACGATCTCCTGGAACGATAACTCCCTGCCCCGGAGTACTGCGAGGATCTTTACACGGACAGGCGACCCAACTGTCCGGATACCATCTTCAGTAGCGAACAGTCCGATAGTCGGGGGTGATCCCGTTCGCGCAGAAATCTCCACTTCAGCCTTCATTCAGAGCCTCTAACGATAATTCTTCTTATTAAGATATCAGATGGTTACTACTAAAGCATTCGGCAGGTAATGAGAGAACATATATTATAGTGATAATAACCACTATCATTGTAAGCCAATAAAACATTATACTAGTTGGTTATGCAGGTGACAAGTATTGATCCAGATGGAAGATGAAGTCGCTCGTATACGGGATATCCTGAAGGAGCACCCAAAAGGGATGACAATCGAAGAGATCTCCCGCCTTTTACCGTTAAATCGGACCTCAACAGCTAAATACTTAAATACCCTCCTTATATCAGGGCAGGCTGATATGAGAACATATGGCCGGGCCAAAGTATTCTCACTAATCCAGAGAGTCCCGTTATCCAACCTGATGAGCCTGTCATCAGAACTTATCCTGATCCTGGACCGGGAACATACCATTAGCTATATGAACAGCCAGTTTTTACAGGTCTTTCACCTGACAAAACCGGAGATCGCCGGAAAAAAGATTGAACATACACCCCTCTCATACTACCTCCCTCCCCAGTTCCTTGACATGATTGGAGGTGCATTTGAAGGGAAAGAGAGTGTTGGAGAGCAACATATCAAGATCCGGGACCTGGACTATTATTTCATTTCCAAACTGGTCCCCATGGTCTTTGACAACGGAAATGGCGGTCTTGCGATAATCCTTGAAGATATTACTCAGTTAAAAGAATATCAGCTGCACCTTGAAAACATTGTAGAAGAACGCACACGGGAGATTATAAAAACAAATGAAAACCTCGAGCAGGAGATCGCCGACCACGAGGTCGCTAGGAAAGCCCTGGGTGTCGTAAACAACAAGCTCAACCTCCTGGCCAGCGTCACCCGGCACGACATCCTCAACCAGATCACAGCAATATCGGGATACCTTCAGCTCCTTGACAATGAATGTCCCACCAATCCAAAGGTGCCCCCTTATATCCAGGGCATCGAAAAGGCCATCAGCACAATTCAGCGGCAGATCACATTTACCCGGGACTACAAAGACCTCGGATTGAAATCACCGGAATGGCAGCGCGTAGAGGACGTAATCCAGCGGGCCGCTTTGCTACACCCGCTCCCGCGTGTCAATCTTCTTGTAGAAACCGGGAAGATCGAGATTTTAGCAGATCCGTTCCTTGAAAAGGTTTTTATCAATATCTTCGATTACTCGTTACACCATGGAGAGAACGTAACCGGGATCACGGTCACCTTCCATGAACAGGGGGAGAACGGGGTCATCCTGATTACTGATAACGGCATGGGAATCCCGGTATCAGGAAAAGAAAGTATATTCGAATATTCAGGTAAAGAAGCAGGTTTTAACCTTTTCCTTTCCCGTGAAATCCTCTCGATAACCGGGATTTCAATCAGGGAAAATGGTGAGGAAGGAAAAGGCTCAAGGTTTGAGATCCTGGTACCGGGTAGCATCTGGCGCACGGGAAACAATTCTGAATAATTACCACGCTGCAATACGTTTGTCGAATCTTTTTAAAAAAAAAGATTTCCCAGGTGATCCTACCTTACTTTTTTACAATATCCACCATCTGGATTGTGAATACAAGGTCCTGGCCTGCAAGAGGATGGTTCATATCAACCGTTACCGTGGTTTCATTTGAAGCAATAATCGGGAATCGCCCGACGCTTCCATCAGGGAGGGTTACAGTGATATACGTAATTTTCCCTGGTTTGGGCTGGTAGTCTGCAAGTGCTCCGGTTTTATCAGTAGTGATAATAAGTTCCTGCCGCTTGAGGCCGTATGCCTGGTCTGCCGGGACCTTTACAGTCTTATTCTGCCCGACGCTCATCCCGATCACGGCGTTATCAAAACCTTGAATGACCCTTCCTGATCCAGCCACAAATTCTATCGGAGTCCCATTCAGCGAGGACTCGAACTGTGTTCCGTCTGAGGCCAGAGATGCTGTATAATGGACCTTCACGGTATCATTTGGCGCTACGACTACTGGCTTCTGCGAGGTGCACCCTGCCATAAGAAGGGCTGCAAATAGGAAAATAATTGTCATCCCGAGAAAAAAACGGCCGTATTGGCCTTTTCTCCCGTTCCTGCTGTTGCCTGACATAGTACTACATTGTATTGATCGGATAAGAGATCTGTGCTCCACGATTCATACATTCCTTATGATCCAACAAAAGACCAGACTTTGGACCCGTGGAGAAATGCAGGTTAGGCAGAAAATCGAGTGAAGGAAAACAAACACTAGGGGAATTTGCACCGGAATGTTGTCGAAGTACCCCATACACCGGGCTAGGGTCACGTCTCGAATTTTATATAGCCGGAGGAAGAACTATACTACTGTTTATCATGGCCGAAGAAGGGTACCGGGAATCGGTAGTACAGGGAAAGAAGGTCCAGTGGGACCCTGAACAGCTCCGTAAAATACAGGAACACCCGTGCTTTTCCGAGAAGGCATGCCACGGATTTGGACGCTGCCATGTACCGGTCGCTCCGAAATGCAATATCCAGTGCAACTACTGTATCAGGGACTTTGATTGTGTCAATGAAAGCAGGCCGGGGGTAACAACGAAAGTCCTGGACTCGGGCGAAGCAATGGACCTTGTAAAAAAGGTAGTCGAGAAATATAATTACATCAAGGTTGTCGGCATAGCGGGACCTGGTGAACCGCTTGCAAACGAGGAGACCTTTGAGACGCTCCGCAAGCTCCATGCTGAATTTCCGAATGTTATCAAATGTATCTCGACAAACGGGCTCCTTCTTCCCGAAAAAATAGATCTGCTCCAGAAATATGACGTGGGAAATATTACTGTCACCCTGAATGCAATTGATCCTGAGATCGGGGCAAAGATCTACCAGTTTATCGAATGGAAAGGCAAGCGCTATACCGGTATCGAAGGTGCGAAAATTCTCCTCGAAAACCAGTTGAAAGGAATTGAAGAGGCTGTGAAGAGGAAAATGATCGTAAAAATCAATACAGTCTATATCCCGGGGATTAATGATACCCATATTGTCGATATCGCAAAGAAGGTCGGTGAAATGGGGGTTTACAATTTCAATGTAATCCCACTCATTGCCCAGTATAAATTTGCCGATATCGCTCCGCCGACCCCTGAAATGAAAAAGAAAATGCAGGACTCCTGTGCACCGTATGTGCGCCAGATGAGGCACTGTCAGCGTTGCAGGGCAGACGCCATCGGAAAGCTCGGGCACGATGTACAGAGTTGCATGTACACCGAACCGAAGTAAAAACCTTTATCCCTGCTTTTTTTGAGATTCTGTCTTTTTAAGAAGATTTCTGATTAATCAAGGCGCTTGTGGGCAAACTTGCATTATCCGGGTAATGTAATCATTCGCTCCGGCAACCAGGGCATTCACCCGGTAACGTGTCCTTTTCAAACATGTCGATTAATGCCCGCGAGAGGCTTAAGGGCCCTGGAAGCCCGGGAAGTTCACCTCTTTTAAACCATCCTGCATCCACTATCTCGGTTTTATCCGGCTTAATCGCCCCACCTGCATAGGATGCCACAAATCCGATCATCAGCGAGTCAGGGAAGGGCCATGGCTGGCTTCCGATATACTGGAGATTACCTATCGATATCCCGGTCTCTTCCATTACCTCGCGGTGAACAGCATGTTCAATTGTCTCACCGGGCTCCACGAAACCGGCAACCACGCTATACATTCCGGGTGGAAAATGTGGTGAACGGGCAAGAAGGACTTCGTCGCCCCGCCGGACCAGCACGATAATTGCAGGGGATAATCGGGGATAGGTAATCTGACCACATTCAGGGCATTGTTTGGCTAGTTCCGACTTCATCATCTGGTTACCTGCACCACAACCACCACAGAACTTTGTTGTCCGGTCAAACAACAGGAGATGAGATGCCCGTGCCGCAACACCAAGAAATTCATCACTGGTCCGACCAAAAAGTCCCCGGATATCAGAGAACCTGAAACCCTTCGGGGGTTCAGCAGAAAGGTCCAGGGCAACCGCATAGCAGGGGACACCCCCTGATATGCCGATGAACAGTGTAACCAGGGGGGTCAGCCCGGACAACCGGTGTATGTCCTGGAACAGGATAATTCCATCCGTTTCGGGCACGAGAATTTCATTTCCACGAAAAATAAACCAGTAGCGGGTTTCGCTACCGGCAGGCGGGGCCGGGTAACGGGTATCCAGTTGCCAGGAGTCAAAAAATGGCACATATCCCGGTATGCTGCTTCGGGCAGGGTCCCACTGTCCTGATGGCCGGTGACCGGGGGGTATTGGTGGGCATGATTTCATCAGATCACCATACAGTTACAATGTCGATCAGTACCAGATACATAGTATTCAAGGTTGCCCTACCGGGAAAAATTATGAGCGTATCGAGCTGTTGGCTTTCACCGAAATGAGGTCATTGAGACTATCTACCACCGGCTGGAGAGCTAATGGGACACCGGTGTCCTCTGCCTTCACCGTATAATTATGGTAGGTGATCGTGTAGGTGAAATAATCAGCGCCGGGTGACGATGCAGGATATGAGGCATTCATCCGGGCGAACCCGATAGAGTAAAAAGAGTCCCTCATAGAGTCCAGCGTGTTCTGGTTCACCATAAATACGCCACGCCCACCCTGCCCTGAATACACCGCTGCACCGTTCTCAAAAATGACGAGGTGGTCATCGAACCCCCCGATGCCACCTGTACGGTAATAATCAACCAGGATTGCCGGACCGGGTTCCGGCGTAGTATTCTTCACCGGCTGATCCATGCATCCTGCCATCCATACAAGGGCCACAACAAAAAGGAATGCGGCTGACGTAAACAGGTGGACAGATCTTCCCATAATAACAATTATTCTCCCGCAGATTAAGATGCTTTTGTTCACGCCACAGAAGTGGAGGAATCCCGCCGGCAATGCTGCTTCAGGTGCCTGAGGATTTTCACCCTAGATCTCCAGTATCTCACCACTGCTTTTCTTCGCACCCTTTTTTTCAGGCAGGACTGTTTCAACTGCGTTTAGCAGTTGTTCCAGTTTTTCATTCCCGAAAATCTGCCGGAACGCCAGCAGTTCAACCCTGCTCATCACCATAATCCCCTTTTTCTTCATCGGCCGCCCATTCTCATCAACCGGGTTTACCTCCATGGCAAGCGATGCAGGTCGGCTCCGTGTTGCGGGAAGCCTGATTATCGATACACCGGGTAATGACGTGTTCTTTCGCTCCCAGTCCTCACCAGTGTCAAGGAAGACGCGCAGGTTTTCTGTAATTTCCATGACATTCACTCCGGTTACCACCATAAAAATTTATGCCACGCGGGGTGAAAGAGGAAGGCTCATTCCAAATTCACTGTTCAACCAGATCTGGCAGTGGATCAGCCTGTATGGATTATTCCGGCAACATATTTTTTCCGGGCGTAACTAACCGTCAGCTCACTTTAACCCCGCATACTCCAGCTTTATTCCCGCTGGACCAAAAAGAGCCGATCCAGAAAAAAAAAGATGGCCCTCGAATGGCACCCGGATATCATTGTCCCGGAACGCATGATCACCGTACTCATCGGCCCACCGCAGGTTATGGCGGACGGTATGGACCACTCTGCGGCAGAATGATACGCCACTTCCCATTCCTTTATGCCTGCAGTACCTGTTCACTAGTCCTCCCGCTCCTTCACAGGAAAAACTTTGAATTTTCAGTGCGCCGCGGTTTCACCTCCACCAGGTATCAACAATTATTGTCGAATGCGATGCCACGTACCTGATCATCGAACACGACCACTCACTCTACGAAGACGACAGGCGGCTGGTACTGTTTGTGGTGAACAAGATCAGGGGATTTGCCCGCGATGACGGCACGGTGATCGTGTACGCCCAACGGGTAGACCCCTTCAATCATCATTTCGTCCGGTTAGCTCACCGGGTATGCCTGTGTGCCACCTGGGAAACTGCCATCCGCCTCCACCAGTTGAAACAACGGAAAAATATGCATAGAGACGTTGGAAAGGTCCTCTCCCGCCTGGTGCACATCGATGCGTTCGGGGTATGAAACAGGAACCCGCTTGCGTGAGGGATCCGAATAACGAGACGCCGGGGACCACGGGTGCAGGGGGGTTGGGGAGGAGATAAAAAAATACCCGGGCATCCTTTTATCAGGCGGGCTGATAACGGGATCTGGTATGACAGGGCTCCCGGAAACCACTTACAAAGGTATTCTGCTGCCGTTAGACCTGGTATTTTACCTGGGGAGCTATCCAGGAGGTGCATTTTCTGTCCGGTGGAACGGTGACGCCCTCCTTGTCGAAGAAACAAGGGGTGGGAACTTTAACTGCACACCAAGGAGCATTACACCCGGACCGGAACGCTGGGAGACATTCTGGAATGAGATTGAAGATATCGGGGTCTGGACGTGGGATGAGGATTATACAAATCCACACGGGTGTTGCGGGGTCACCTACTGGAAGCTGGCACTCGTGACAGTGGACCGTGCCGTTACCTGTTCAGGGGAAGACCGGTTTCCTGGCGGGGAGTCTCCGGAGCTGACACCCGATTTCCGGGCGTTCGTAAGCGCAATAAAAACGCTTTGCGGGAATGCTCCCTTAAAAAATTGACGAGGCACTGGTAGCGCCCCGGAAAGAGGCTAAAACGTGAAAAGTGTCTGCATGGGCTGATTCTTTTTTTCAGCGTTGAATGTACCGTGTACCGTACGGTGTGCCCGTTTCCAAGCGATTAATGCCAACACCCACACATAGTACAGGTACTACACCATGTTGTCCCTCACCCTTTCAGCCGATCAACCCTTCAACCTTGATAAAACACTCTCATGCGGGCAGGTTTTCCGCTGGGTAAATGCAGGCGAATGGTGGATTGGGATAGTAGGGAACCGGTTAATCAGGATTCGGCAGGACGGGGAAAAACTCACCTGGGATGGCACGGATGAGCCCTTCATCCGCCATTATTTTTCGCTCGACCTCGACCTTCCACGGATCCTGTCTGAAATTGATCGTGACCCGGTCATTCACCAGGCAATCGATGAGTGCAGGGGTCTTCGGATTATCAGGCAGCCACCATGGGAGTGCCTGGTCTCCTATATCATCGCCACGTTCACGAACATTCCCTCAATCAAGCGCCGTATCAGCCTGCTGTGCCGGGAATTCGGCTATGAGATAAGTGCCGACGGTGAGCCTTGTTTCTCTTTTCCAACTCCGGATGCCCTTTCCAGGGCAGAGGAGTGCGAGGTCAGGGCATGCAGCCTCGGCTACAGGGCCCCGTTCCTCTGCCATGTGGCACAGGAAATTGAAGGGAATCCGGGGTGGGAAGATACCGTCCGTAACCTGCCTTTCGAGGAGGCACGGACAGAACTTATGCATTACCACGGGGTTGGCCGGAAAGTGGCAGACTGTGTCCTTCTTTTTGGCTTTGAAAGGCTGGAGGCAGTGCCGGTAGATGTCTGGATTGAGAGGATCCTCAGGCAGCACTACCTGAAACCCGGAGAGAAAGCGAATTACGAATATATCAGGCGATATGCACAGGGTTATTTTGGACCTAATGCGGGGTATGCACAGGAATATCTCTTCTGTGTGAGAGACACTATCACAAAAAAGAATGATAACTGATTCCCGGATTTCCCTGTTGTCCAGGGTTACCAGTACCTGGTGGATTATGTTCCGATATCCCAGCTGGACATGTAGGTGCGCTGGTCTGGGGTGAGTGAATCGATCTGGAACCCCAGTGCATCGAGTTTCATCCTGGCGACCTGTTCGTCAATCTCCTGCGGGACATCGAATACGCCTGCCCCCATCGCTTTGCCATGGGTTACAACATGATTTGCACAAAGCGCCTGGAGTGCGAATGACAGGTCCATCACCTCAACCGGGTGACCCATGCCCTTTGGAGTCGCGAGGTTGACGAGCCGGCCCTCTGCGAGTACATGAAGAGTCTTTCCGCCAATGCGGTACGAATCAATACCGTCCCGACGCACAACACCACTATTATGGTGCTCAAGCCAGTCTACATCAATTTCAACATTGAAGTGGCCGGCATTTGCAAGAATTGCCCCGTCTTTCATGACATTAAAGTGTCGTTCAACAATGATGTGGGTGTTTCCCGTCGTCGTGATGAAGATCTCCCCGGTAGCGGCTGCCTTGTCCATCGGCATGACGGTGAACCCGTCCATGTATGCTTCCAGTGCCCTTCTCGGGTCAATTTCAGTAACGATTACCCGTGCACCGAGCCCGTGAAGTTTCCCTGCAAGCCCGCGCCCGCAAAACCCGTATCCTGCGACCACCACGTGCTTACCGGCAACCAGTATATTGGTCGTGACCATGATTGCGGTAAGGGCACTTTCCCCGGTCCCGTGAACATTGTCAAAATAGTGTTTCATCGGGGTATCATTGACCGCGATAACCGGGAATTGTAATGCACCTTCACGTGCCATAGCCCGGAGGCGGTGAATACCCGTTGTAGTCTCCTCGCATCCTCCTATAGTTGTATCGAGGAGCTCCTGCCGCTTGGTATGGATCTGGTAGATGAGGTCCATACCGTCATCGATGGTGATCTGGGGTTTCGCGTCGAGTACCTTGTCAATTGCTTCGTAATATTCGGTATTATTGGCGCCGCGGCGTGCGTAGCAGTACACATTCTTTACCCGGTTTAGCGCAACCGCCACATCGTCCTGCGTCGAGAGAGGGTTGCAGCCAGTGATGAACACTTCGGCGCCACCTGCTGCCAGTGCTGATACCAGGTTTGCGGTCTTTGCTTCCACGTGAAGGGCCATGCCGATCCTCATGCCGCGGAACGGCTGGGACTTCACAAATTCTTCCTTAATGATTGAAAGCACCGGCATATACTGCCGTGCCCATTCAATTTTCAAATCTCCGGAATCCATTCTTCACCAACGTTTTCCTGCAGGGTCCGAAAAAGCCGGGGGCCCCGTGTATTGCATCTGGTACAACCCAGTTTATGGAACGGCGCGAACCACCGTTTTTCGAAACGGGGGACCTCCTGCAGGCCATCCCTTATCTGATTGACCTGCAAATTACTTAATAGCACTACTGCCGGCACAGATACCTGTTCCGGGAGGCATAACCATGATATACTCTTCTCCGGGAAAGGTACTCCATGGTTCTGACCAGGCGGATCATCCCCTGTCTCGATATTAAAGACGGCAGAGTGGTAAAAGGGACTCATTTTGTAGAACTCCGGGACGCGGGTGACCCGGTGGAGCTGGCCCAGCGGTACAATGACCAGGGTGCAGACGAGGTAGTATTTCTTGACATCACTGCCTCAAAAGAAAACAGGGGCACCCTTATTGACGTTATCCGGCGGGCATCAGACATGTTATTCCTGCCGCTCACGGTAGGCGGGGGTATCAGGAGCATTGATGACATCCATGCAATCCTCCGTGCCGGTGCGGACAAGGTAAGCATCAATACGAGTGCAGTCCATGACCCTGACCTCATCAGGCGTGGTGCAGAGCGGTTCGGTACGCAGTGCATTGTGCTTGCAATGGACGTCCGGCGAAATTTTACTCCAAACCCGGAAGGGACGCCCGTCGTGCTCTCTGACGGAAGTACCTGCTGGTATGAAGTGGTAATTTACGGTGGGAGCAGGCCTACCGGGATCGATGCAATTGCCTGGGCAAAATCCGGAGAAGAACGGGGTGCAGGAGAGATCCTGCTCACCAGCATGGAAACAGACGGCGTAAAAGGGGGTTTTGATATTCCCATAACGGCCGCCATTTCAGACGCGGCCGGTATCCCGGTCATTGCAAGTGGCGGTGTCGGGACCTACGAACACTTCTACGACGGGTTTACACGGGGAAAGGCAGACGCCTGCCTCGCTGCAAGCGTGTTCCACTACGGTGAAATGACAGTCCAGTCGGTCAAGGAATATCTTGCGTCCCGGCAGATCCCCATACGCATCTGAGGTCGATCTCGAACGCAGCAACAGAGTGTTCAAGATCAAACGCGTTCAGCACGGCAGGATGGATTTCCCCAAATACCCCGGCATTTTTACCGGCCACAATGATATCGGCCCGGCGCCCTTCTATGAAAGCCGGGTCAGCTGATTCCTTCACCGAATAGTCTATCGAGAGCTCGTGGAGCACCGCATCGGCTGATGCATAGGCCTCCGAGAAATCAGCGTTACCATGAATGCTGACGCCTGCTGCCTGCTGGTAGGTAAGGCAGGAGTCAACCACGTCCCCTACCGTGAAAAGGCGTTGCGGGAGCTCCCGGTGCCGGTTCATGGTCAGGAATTCAAGGAGGAGGGGAAGGAGCTCGGTCCTGACCACTGTGTTCTCGATGCTGATCGGGTGCATGACGTGAAGGACTCCCGGGCGATCCATCCGCTGCATTTTCTGATAGAGGACATCCTCACTCGTCAGCGTAAACGGCATCACTTCGAGGTAACCAAGGCCGCAGAAGGCCTCGCGGGCAAGGGCCGCCCTGACCTGGACAGGGTGGGGTTTGCCCACCGTGAAGGTATCAGGTGGCAGGTCCTGGATCTTATCGTAACCGTATGCAATTGCGACGTCCTCAAAAAGGTCCCAGTCATGCATGATATCCGCCCGGTAACAGGGTACCTGCACGTTCACCCGATCGTCACCCGAAGGCCTTGCACCGAACCGCATCTTCTCAAGGAGCAATGCCATTGTAACCGGGGTCAGGTCGATACCGAGAAGGCGGGAGCATTCCTGAACGCTGACATTACGCTCTACAGGAGCAAGGGTAGGGGTCTGCACACCACCTATCGCGACGCTTTCAATACTCGCTCCTGCTTCAGCCATTGCCGTGCAGATAATGTTGACTGCGACACTGACAGCCCGCTGATCGGTCCCGGTTGTATCAAGGAGGATATTCTTCGTATCAATGGTCACGCGTGTCCGCTCACCGTTAATAATTGGAGGGAACGAGAGGACATGATCGTGTGAATCCACAATCAACGGAAAAAGTTTAAAATCTTTGACGATTTTCGCGTAATCCCTGCCCTTCGGGTGCGTTTCGAGGATCTCATCCATTGTCATCTCCTCAGTATAATCGAGCGGGATAAACTTCCTGCTCCTTTGTGAAGCGACATAATGGAACGGCTGCGTTACGGTGTCCATATCGTGAATACCGATCGCCACCTTGCTCCTGCCCCTGCCGACTGCCCAATGGAGCGACTCCTGGAGGGACATGATGCTCTGGATTGACTCGTCATCGAATTCGACCCCCCGTATGACGGCTGCACCAAGAACAGGACGGATATCTGCAAGTTTTGGGTCAACGGTGAATGAGATCCCCGAAGGCTTTACCGAGTAAACAGGCAATCCGATCTCGATCCCGAGATAGCCCCGCATGGCCCGCGCAACACCCTCGGGTGAGAAGAGGTCCGGGCGGTCCGGGAAGAACTCCACGTCAGCGTGGTCCTCTTCGATCCGCTCGACATCCGAACCGATGAATGCGACCTTATCAAGGATCGTCTTCCTGTCGGCCCGGGTGAGCCGCTCGAGGTACTTGTAAGGGAGGGTAATAACAGCCATTTTCAGACACCATCCTTTGTATTGCGAAGTATCGGCTTCTCGCGCAGGAACGCAATATCACTCTGGTGGAGGTAGCGGAGATCTTTTAAGCCGAGCCTTAGCATCGCGATCCGGCTTACTCCGAGGCCCCATGCAAGCACCGGGTAATTAATGCCGAGCGGGGCGGTGACTTCCTCGCGGAATACACCAGCGCCGCCCATCTCGATCCAGCCGAGACCCTCGACATAGACTTCTGCATCAAGACTCGGCTCGGTGTAGGGGTAATAGGAGGGCTTGAACCGCACGCCGGTAAAACCCATGCGGTGGTAGAACTCGCGGAGGATCCCGAGCAGGTTTCCGAACGTGACACCTTCGTCCATGACGACCCCCTCGAGCTGCTCGAACTCGGCCAGGTGGGTGGTATCGATGGTTTCACGCCGGTAGACCCTGCCAATGCAGAACGCCTTAACAGGGGGATTCGGGTTATTTGCAAGGTGCTGGATCGACACGCTTGTCGTGTGGGTACGCAACACGCATTGCTCGGCCTTCTCTTCCTTCCATATCCCTCCCCAGCCGGTCGAGGATGTGTTTCCACCGGAAATATGCATGGCTTTTACCTTCTCATACCCGTCAGGAAGCGGGATTGTTTCTTTGAGGTAGAAGGTGTCCTGCATCTCACGGGCAGGGTGGTCCTGCGGCTGGAAGAGGGCATCGAAATTCCAGAAGGACTGCTGAACGATCCCACCATAGAGCTCCTCGAACCCCATCTCGAGAAGGATCTCCCTCATCTCGGCGATGATCCGCTGGTAGGGGTGAACTTTGCCGGGATACGCCTTCTTCGGGAGCTTGGTCACGTCGTACCGGCGGAGATTTAAGCTCTTCCATTCACCGGACAGTATTTGATCGGTGGTGAGAGTCCCGGTCTCCTCGCGGAGATCGAGACCTTTTTGTGCAAACGTGAGCCCATCTGGTGTGATGCCAATTATGTAGCGGACGGTCTCGGTCTCCAAAAGGAGGCCACGCTTGACGATCTCTGTTGTCGCCGTGTCAGTGGCAGAGGGATTTTTTAAGGCAAGTTCATACGCTTCAGTGGAGGCACCAGTCGCCTTGACAATGGAGGTACCTTCAACCTTCACGAGGCCTTTCTTTCTCAACTGACCGAACCCGATCCTGAACGCCTCATGATTCTGAAGATCGGCAAGGGTTGTTCCCGGCAGGATGTCCTGTAATAGTTGCGTCTCTGGGAGCCCTTTCTGTAAGTAGACTTTTCCCTCCTCCGTGTATACGAACTCCTTGGCAACAATCCGCTCAACCGTAACAAGCCCCCTGTCCTGAGCGAGGTGGGCCCACTGCACCACTGCCTCCGGGGTAGCATCCAGCAGGCCGGCAAGATGCGGGGCATCCGCCTTCTTCTCTTTTTCCAGGGTTGCAAGCAACCGCTTCTCGTTCTGCGTCAGTTCTGCCATGTCACACCCTAATCATATCTGTACATGCGTCCATTTTCTCCCGGAAATCTTTCAGGAACGCCACGACCCGCTCCGCGGTGTCTTTCTTGCACTGACCGCAGGTGATCTCCCCGGCCGTGCATTTCCGCCGTATCTCCGCCAGCTCTGCGTCGTCTGTTACCATGTGGAAGAGGTTGAGGAGGAAGATCGAACATTTGTCCGGCTCGCCACCGAGGCGTTTCTGCTCTTCAAGGGTCATTCTCCCACCGGTGATCCCGCTCATCACCTTCTTTCTCACTGTTACCCCGGGCTCATAGAAAGAGATGATGCTCTCCGGGATGCTCGATGACATCTTCCCGCCGGTAAGACCGGGCATGAAAATGTGGTATGTCGATGAGGGGGTATAGAAGGCAAACCCGCCGTGTGCCCGCTCGATCTCCCTCACGGTCGAAGCAACATCGGTACATTGCGCTCCCTTGATATCGACATGCCCCGCGTACTTCTTTGCATGCGGGAAAGCGTTCCTTACCGCCTCGAGCGCTTCCTCGGGTGCATTTTTAGAGCGGACACTGATATATCCGTCCCGCTCCTCAATGGTGAACATCCTCATCTTGTGGGCGATCCCCCGGGTGAGCCGGATATGCGGGTCCTGGTCAATCCCGACGGGCACCAGCGTTGGCGCCGGTTCGCGGTCGATTTGCGGGTAGAGGATGTCGGCCACCTGCGTGATCACGCTGTCAGCATGGGCGAGATCGGTATCGGCTCCAAACCCGTAAATTGCGGTGAGTTCCGAGAAGTTCACCTTGGTCGCCGCCTCGAAGGCAAGGTCCTTGAGCCGGTCATTCCTGCTCTGGAAATAGGTCTGCCCTTCAAACCCGAGCGCGTAGAGGCAGGAAAGATATTCCTTCCCAAACTCGTCGCATTTATCCCATGAGAGGCCGCGGACCGCATGGGCTTCACGGTCAGCAATGGTAATGTAACCATTTCCACCCTGAAAAACGTGCCAGACGACCTCCTTCATCACCATCAGGTGGCCGAGATGCGGGTGGCCGGATGGCATGAACCCGGTCAGGATATGGAACTGGCGCCGGTTGCGTATTGCATCTGCGATCACCTGGTAATCGCGATGCCCGAGGACTATTCCCCGGCGGATAAAATACGGGACTTCGGGCAGGTTGCCGATTGCATTCGCAATCGGTGAAATGCCGAATTCAGAGAATGTTTTCTCGATCTCAAGCGACGGCTGACTCGACCATGGGTTGATCTCCGGTGACATAAGGTGGGCACGGTTCCTGTGAAGTTTTATGATGCGTAGCGGATCATATGCATTGTATCAGAGTTTTATCCGGGCAAATTCGGTATAATGAATGCCTGCAGTATGTACGCAGCCAAACAACATCTTCTTTTTCACGCTGTGAGAGAGGCGGACTGACCGGGAAATGGTACTCATCGGCATTGCCCCCCCGGTAGCCACGGCATGGACGAGCATCTCCGAGTGGACCTTTGTCCCTGTATACACCCGAAAATGGTGACCGAACTTGTACCCGGTCTTCGGGGTATAGCCATGCGCCCGCAGATCGCTGTACACCAGCACTTTTTCCCCCATCTCCAGGTCTGAAATTGTTGCAATTTCCAGGTATTCATCCCGGGTCACGGGTTTTCCCTCAGAGAGAAGTGCCAGGCATCCTGCCTGCATCAGGTAAAGGGTTTCAAGCGACGACAGCACTAACCGTGTATGGTCAAATCGCATACCGAATGAGCCGACCAGGGAGCCTGATGACCCCGGGATTGTGGATTCGGGAGAGAGAGAGGGTTTTTCCCGCAATGTCATCTCTGTTGTGCCCTGGCGCAATAGTGCCGGGGTGTTCACGGGTTGTTTGCCGGCCTGCAATTCTTCCGTTACGGGGACGCACTTTTTATCATCCGGGACATCCAGGACAGCAGATCTTCCGAATAACGTGCCTTTCAACGGGCCGGGGGTTACGGGAGGTCCAATCTCCGGGAGAGACGGCACCTTGATCTCGTAGTAGGTGAGCTCATTTTCGTCATCAACCACCGCGAGGACGTGCTGTTTTCTCATATGGGCTGATGCTGAAAACTCACGTACCAGAACACCGAAATCGATCATATCACGTTCTGAAAGGACACGGACCATGTACTTTGACTGACCTGTACCAGGCCGTTCACCGCGGCGAAAAACCCTGAAGTCGTGTGGCCCGGTCTGTACTGCATACCCCCTCTCACGGAGGTCCCGGTACACAAGATAACTCCGCAGAAAGTTAGGTTCTGTTGTAAACGCAGACAATAACCGTTCAAAATTAAACCCCGGGATTTCAATACGGTTCCGGTGGATGAGATAGAGCGCCTCAACCGGGGCAAGACGGAGCACTGAGCCATCCTTCTCAGGCCTCCCATACCCGCTCTGCTCGTAGAGCACCCTTGCGTCTTTTCCAAGCCGGACTTCCTTACCGTCGAACTGTGCTTTCACGTTCTGTATAATTACGTTGTATTCCTTTATAAGTGACAACACCGCCGGACGAAGGGTTTCCCTCTGCCTGGAATGCAGACCTCCCTGTTTTTCCGGGGCAGTTTAAATAATCATTTTTATTCCTGCCTGTTTCCGGACTACTAAATTAAACCCTGCTGTTTTGCAGGCCTTCATCTGCGTAATACAATCCCAGGGCATCCATTCCGCAACAGGCTTGCATCCCTCGCGTGAGCTCTATGATTCCCGGGTTGCATGAAGATACCCGAGGAGCCCGAGCGGGGCCTGGCTCGGCACATAATCGATCTGGAAATTGTAATTATGGCTGATATAATCAAGGAACAGGGGGCTGGGAGGCCCGCTGATAGGGGGGAGATGGAGTTCCATTTCTATCCTGCGAATACCCGCAAGGTCATGCGGGTCTATCAGCCACTCTGCCCCTTCACAATCACACTTAAGAAAATCGCAGCCACCCGTCATTCCGATAAGCGTTTTCAATGAAACGGTCTGCATGTTCCTGCTTGCGCCGTCCCAGCTGATGCTTTCAACATTCCCGTTCCCTAACGCACTATGCAGCACGGTGACAGAAACCCCGTTCAAACTGATATTTTTCTGAAGGATTTCCTGGGTAAGGGGTTCAACCGCGAAAACAAAATCAGAATAATATGCCGCCCTGATGCAGAAGGCCCCGACATTTGCACCGATATCAACAACGATATCATCTTGTTTTATATCAGAAAATCGGTACTCAGGGACTTCTAAAATCTGGCGGTACCCGGCAGGTGCGTTCGTAAACCTGATGTTATCCCGTGTAACGGTAACGGGCGGTTCAGGCCCTGCCTCACAAAGATCTTTCATTCTTCCGGTATTCGAACAAGTCGGGGTATCGTCTGCCCTTTTATTACGGATAGAAATATTTTCCTGACCGGGAAGCACAGTTTTAATCTCCTTCCGGTTTTGTTGCCTTTTTTTCCTTAATAAAGGTCCCATTGCGATATTCGAGAAATGCCTGCCGGAGCTCTTCCTGCGTATTCATTACAATCGGACCGCCCCAGGCAACAGGCTCCCGGAGGGGCTTCCCGGTGAAAAGCAGGAATCTGAATGGTCCTTTATGACAAACAGCTTCCACCTGGTCACCATCACCGAAGAGAATGAGATCACGGTTTTCTACGGGAGTCCCGGGAAAACCCCCGAAAATACCTGCCCCGCCGATCACGTAGGCTGCCACGGTATCTCCATATCGTACCGGGCAGGCGAACTCAGCCCCGTTTTCCATGCTGATATCAAAATAGGAAGGGGACGTGATGATATCCTGCACGGGTCCTTTCACCCCATCAAGTTCACCGCAGATGACCTTTACTGACACCCCGGGTGAAGGGGTTGCTGTTGGGACCTTTCGGTCTTTGACCTCCTGGTAACGGGGCCCCATCATTTTATGGGACTTTGGAAGGTTTACCCAGAGCTGGAATCCCCCCATCCGACCATATACCGGCTTTGGCATTTCCTGGTGAATAATCCCCGACCCGGCAGTCATCCATTGGATATCCCCGGCCCCTACAACCCCTGAATTCCCCATGCTATCACCATGTTCAACTTTTCCCTCGAGCATATAGGTAACGGTCTCGATACCACGGTGCGGATGCCAGGGGAACCCCAAAAGATAATCGTCAGGATCGTCGCCGGCACGGAAATCATCAAGCATCAGGAACGGGTCAAAACGTGGGACTTCCCCATAACCGAATGCACGGTGAAGATGTACGCCCGCCCCTTCAATAGTTGCATATGCCCGCAATACCTGTTCCACATGCCTCACCTGTACCATACAGGACAAGGGGATTATTATCCCATGAATTTATGTATTGGGAGAACCGCTGTGGTTTTACCTGAAGGATAATCAGAAAAATGTCCATGATTCCGGGACCTGTTTATTCCCCTCTCCCGTAATGCATCGTGAAAAGCGCAATGTATTCATCGGCATAACAGGTTGAATCGCACCGAATAGTAAATTCAGGGCCGAGTTGTGAATTAAAGAGGTCATTCCACTGGGATCTCAGCATATGGTAATCCGTGCGTACCCCTCTCTTCCGGGTCATAATAGAGACCAGTTCCGTCATCAGAAACGAGTCTACGCAGTCAGTAACCACGTCAACAGGAGCGTCATGGGCATAGACAAAGTCAATGATTCTCCCGTAGGACTGGTACACTGACAACGCAAGTTCCGGTGAAAACAGTTCAGGAATATCGTTGTTTGCGTCGAGTTCAAAGAGCAGGAAATGGTCGATCCGTGGTTTTAACTGGGAAATATTGGCTTTTTTATCTTCAGCCGGCATGTGGTGATAGGCCAGCGAGCTGAGTGCAATATCATAACGGTGGTCTATACGACATGAAAAGTCCTGGATCCTGCAGTTTTCGGTCCTGATAACGGTGTCGGGAAAGGCATCAGTAACAGTTTTTGTTGCAAGGTCTACCATGGCTTCTGAAGGGTCAATCAACAATACTTCCCGTAATTCGTCTATCCTTCCGCTATCCATCAGGTGGGAGAGAAGCCTGACCGTCAGTGAACCATCCCCGCACCCGATATCCATGAATGAGACGGGTGCCGTAAACCTGGGCAGCGTGTGGCCAGCCTGCCGGATAAAGTTCGCACGTGCCTTCATCATGACAGGGACATTTGCAAAGTGAATAAACGGCAGGGGGTCTTCAAATGCCAGGGCAGGCATGATAAGCTGGCCATTGTGTCGTTCCAGGAACCCCAGGAGAAACGTGGAGGAAAACAACCCGTCCTCTTCATTCAATGCCCCTTCCCGAAGCCATTCAACGGCCTGAATAGTATTGCCCATGGCTGCAAGAAAGGTACCGATATAAAAATTAAAGGCGGATTCGAGGTTTTCCCGGATAGTCCCCTCGAAAGAACCCGGGGGGATATTCTCTTTCAAAATGTCGCTGGCATATGCAGCCCATTGTTTTTTTTCGTTTTCTGATAGAAACAGCATAGTTTACACTTGTCCCACGAGATATAGCCCATGTCGCCTGGTATTTTAAACTGCTTTGTCAGGATTCATAAGGATTTGGAAGTGTCACCAGAATTCCGCTCAAACCCGAGACCCTGGGTAATAAAACCGTACCATTTTAAAATACAGGCCGAGAAATAATACAACGAATTCAGGTAACCGGCGTGAAAATACTAATTCTCGGGGCAGGGGCAGTGGGTCTTGGAATCGCTGCAAAACTATCGGACGTGGTTGATGTCACCGCAATAACCAGGGAAGGCCCCGCGAGGACTATTTCAGAACATGGCCTGTCACTGGAGGGAGCACTGGGTACCGGGACATTCCGGTTTCCCTGCTGCAGCAGCCTGCCATCCGGGGAGCATTTTGACTATATCCTGATCGCTACGAAGGCCTATAGTACAAAGGAGTTGTGCGAGTGTTACGACGGGTTGCTCCGGGACACTGAGGTGGTCAGCCTGCAGAACGGACTCGGGTCTGAGGAAATAATTTCCGGTTTCACGAACCGCGTGATTGGTGGTGTCGTGATGACGGGGTTCATACGCACGGGTGAACACGGAGTGCATGTGACGGCCAACGCTGGTGAGACCCTGTTTGGAAGATTTCCGGATGGGACAGACAGCTCAGTTGCAACACTTGCAGAGATTTTTTCAAAGGCAGGGATCCCGGCGAGGAGTGTCGGGAATATTAAAAGCCGCCTGTGGTCAAAGAACCTTATCAGCTGCACATTAAACCCGATTAGTGCGGTGCTCGGGGTCAGGTATGGTAAGCTTACCGTAGATCCAGGCTGGCAGATCATATCAGGGATTACGCGTGAAGTGTTCCAGGTTGCGGGAGCTGAAGGCGTGACCCTCCAGTGGGGAAGCCCGGAGGAGTACCTGGCGTACTTAAAAAATGACCTTATCCCCGTAATGGCCACGCATACGTCATCGATGCTGCAGGATATCTCATGCGGGAGAAGGACAGAGGTCGGTTTCATAAACGGGGCCATCACCATGTTTGGGAAAAAACACGGGATTTCAACCCCTTACAATGAATGCCTGACAAACATGGTGCAATTCCGGGAGCTGGAGCATAAGGATATCCTGGTTTGAATTGCCATCTTTTACAGGAAAAAAAGGATACGCCATTTCCATGAAAGGTCATGCGAACATTTTAGCAGTCATTCCGTTTTTAAAATTTTAACACGGTAGCCGCCCATGTAAATCCTATAGCACTCCCGGCGAGGACCACGAGATTCCCCGGCCTCACCCACATCTCTTCCCGTGCCCTGGCAAGCGAAAAGAGGGTATCGACCGACCCCATGTGCCCATATTCCTTCATGGTAATCATAGTCCTGGAAAGGTCAAGACCGAGGCCTGCCATGATATTCCGGGTCAGGCTCTTTTTTACCTGGTTCATGAAAAGGTAATCAATATCCCCGGAAGAGTACCCGCTTTTCCGCAGGGCTTCGTTGATGATATACAGGTAATTTTTCAGGTAAATATGTGAAAAGATCTGGTCAAGACCTTCCGGGTCATCCACGCATAAACAATAGTCCTTCTCATCATGCGGGTTTTTCGTCGGAGGACTCCTGGTCCCACCATGGGGGATTTTAACATGATCAACAAGCGAACCATCGGTGACACTGGCATACGCAAGGAGCCGGTTGCACCCATTGTTTTTTTCGAGCACCGCTGCCGCTGCACCATCCGCAAATGAGAAACCTGAAAGCGAACCGGGATTCTTGTAATTAATGTTCATGGAGAGCTTTTCGCTGCATACAACAAGTGCGTACTCTTTCTCAGGATCACCAAGGAGCAACTCTTTACAGGTATGCAAACCGAGGTTTCCACCATTGCAGCCGTTCCTGATCTCAAAAGAATACGCTTTTTTTGCCCCGATTTTATCCTGTATTTTCGCAGCAGGCGACCAGAACCGGTAATCATAGTAACCAAGACCGCAATATACCAGGATATCGAGCTCCCCTGGATCGATCCCGGCATCATCGATTGCATTATTGGCAGCCCGCACCCCCATATCCGCCGGATGAAGATCAGGCCCCGCGATATGTTTCCTCTCTATCCCGATCTTCTCCAGGAATACAGGTTCCGGGATCCCGGACCGGTGGGCCATTTCATGGCTCGTAAGGATACCATCGGGTATGTAATATCCCATTCCCGAAATGCCGACACTATCACCATGGGACATACCTGGTACAGACACGTATAACCAATTCCTGCAAACACATTATTTTCCGGTGTTAATTATGAGTATTTCCGGGATGCTTCATAATACAACGGGTCCACTACGTTTTCCGGACTTTGGTATTTGAATGAACCAGGGTCCTGCTTGTTTCATGCAGGATTTAATACATCCGGATATTCCTGTGAATCGATCTTCAGATCGCCGAATTTTTATCATGAACAGTTCAGATGTGTTCATGGAAATCAATATCCTCCAGAGTCTGATCACGCTCTTCCAGATGATCTGCGTGATCATCGTTTTTGCATACCTTTTCACCCGGAGCAGGTATTTTCTTGAAGTCCTCGAACACCATCCACATCTCTCAACCCAGCTCCTCCTTATTGTTGTATTCGGGGCCCTGTCGGTGTACGGGACCATCAGCGGGGTTGTCTTATACGGTGCAGTGCTCAATGTCCGTGACCTGGGACCCATTATTGCAGGGCTTACCTGTGGACCCGTTGTAGGGGTTGGAGCAGGGCTTATCGGGGGTATATACCGGATGGCGCAGGGCGGGCCCTACATGTATACGGGATTCGTTGCCCCGGTCCTTGCAGGATTTCTCAGCGGGATAGTCTATGTCGTGAATAAAAAGGAGCTGATTTCCAGCAAATATGCCGTTATTTTTACTATCCTCGTTGAATCGTTAATATCCCTTATTGCGATCGTTGTCGCTACCCCGGCATCACAGGTCGTAATGATCATCACCGTCGTGGCAATCCCGATGATCGCCATTAATGCGGTCGGAGTGTTCATTTTCACGACCATCATCCACAACCTGCTGAACGAGCGGAAGACCCGGCGCGAGAAGGAAAAACTTGAACACGAAATTGCAAGAAAGAACGCTGAACTTGAAATTGCAGCCGACATACAGCGCAGTTTTCTGCCAGAAACAATTCCCCAGATAAAAGGGTATGATATTGCTGCGACCAGTCTTCCTGCAAAAGAGGTGGGAGGGGACTTTTTTGATGTGGTCCCCCTTGAAGTGATCCCGCTTTCCGAAAGCCGTATGGGCATACTTATTGCGGATGTTTCCGGGAAAGGGGTCCCTGCTGCCCTGTTCATGGCACTTTCCAGGGTTATTGTGAGGGTATCATCTACCTGGTTTAAAATTCCTTCAGAAATAATTGCCCATGCCAATGTAATTATTTCAGCTGATTCCAAGACAGGGATGTTTGTCACCTTATTTTACGGGGTCCTCGATGAAAAAGAGAGGAAACTGACTTATGTAAATGCCGGTCACAACCCCCCGATCATTTTCCGGGGCAGCAGCGGAAAGACAGAGGAACTCGAAGCGACAGGTGTCGCGATCGGGATCATGGATGATGCGGAGTATTCACAGGCAGAAGTAGGACTGGAGTCGGGAGATATTATCCTTCTTTACACGGACGGGGTAACAGAGGCAATCAACGAGAAGGAGGAGATGTTTGAAGTTGAACGCCTGATGGATACGATCAAAGGTGTATCTTCAGGTCCGGCAAGTGAGATTATGGAGAATATTATCAGGGCAGTCTTTGCATTCAGCGGGAAGGCACCCCAGTATGACGATATTACCCTGATGGTTGTGAAAGTGCTTTGAAGGCCTGGTGAGTGCCATTTCAGGCGATTACTAATTTTTTGGCTTTACGGATACCCTGGTAAAACCCATCTTAACGGATGTGGGGCGTCCTGAAATTTACTCACGCTCCCGTTGCTCTGCGCCAACTCTATGGTGGTCCCGGTCGGGATAGGGACATTCAACCCATATATTCAGAAACCGTTCAGGGGAACCTTAGCCCATAGAATATCTTACGGTGGCTGGGTAGTGAGGGGGTTTCACCCCCTGAATAAGCAACACCGCTTTTTATACTATAATGCAGGATATCAGCAGAGCCATTTTTTCGTCACATATTGGGAAAACGGGTCCGGTCCCTTTGAATGTATTCCTAAATCCCCTTTCCCATGTCCAGGCGGCATTCGCAATTGTTCCACGATTCAGACTGGCAGCTTTTTCACAGACCCTTTTTATCGATGAACCTCAGGACTGCTACCCGGCGAGTTCCCTGACTTTCGCGATATTTCCCGCATCATCCCGCCGGGCATCAACCGGGGTCTCGCACACAAGGGGAAGACGGGAAAACGGTTCGTGCCGGAGTATCCTCTGGAACCCGTCTTCCCCGATGCTTCCCATCCCTATATGCTCGTGCCGGTCAAGGCCGCTTCCCAGCTCTCCCTTCGAGTCGTTACAGTGGATTACCCGGATTTCCCCGAGCCCGATTATCTCGTCAAACCTCGCCGTTGTCTCTTCAATCGCATCATCGGTCCGGAGGTCATAGCCCGCACCGAAGGCGTGGCAGGTGTCAAAGCAGACCCCGGTACGGCGCCGGTCCACAACACCATCCAGGACGGCACTGATGTCTTCGAAGGTATTACCCACCCCGTTCTTTTCACCTGCCGTATTCTCAAGGAGCAGCATCACGTCATTGGGAGTTTCACCAAGAGCCTGGTTAATTGCCCTCATGACATTCTTCCTGCCTTCCCCTATTGTCATTCCAGGGTGATGACCAAGGTGGGTGACGAGGTACGGGATCCCGAGCTGTCCGCAACGACTGAGTTCTGAGGTAAGTGTTGCAATGGATTTTTCGTAGTGTTCCGGGTTTGGCCCGGCAAGGTTCGGGAGATAGGGCATGTGATCAACCGGGGGAAAAATTGAGGCCTTCTTCAGGGCTCCCCTGAACGCCTGTACATCTTCTTCTGCGAGGTCTTTCCAGGCCCATCCCCGTGGGTTCCTTGAAAAAATCTGGAATGTATCGCAGGAGACCAGCCCAGCCCGCTCTACCGCTTTTGCAATCGATCCTGCGATTGATACGTGTACGCCTACCTTCACCATGTTGTGACTCTCCTCGATGTTTTAAATTATATTCTTGCCGGTTTTTGGTATCTACTCTGCATTCCATGCCCCAAATAGTCCTGGAAGGCTCTTTGCCCACACCTTGATCAGGTCCCAGTCCCGGAAATCTCCGGTGGGGGCTTTCATAAGGGAAATCATGGTTTTCGTCATAAACGAGTGTTGTGCGGGGTCCAGTTTCCCGGCAAACACCTTCATCGCCACCAGGTTAACCGGTACGGCGATTCCTTTGAGCTGTTCCACGAGAGCTGAAGAGGACCCGATCTTCGGGTTCACCGGCGCTAATCCTACCGCAAATGCGGCTACGGGAATATTTTTCAACCCGTTTTTATTCCGTTCGACAAATTTCCGGAGTTCCTCGTCAATATGACCTGTATATACCGGGGCCCCCATAACTGCTGCATCATAACCTTCAAGCGAAGAGATCTCCTTTAATGGGGAAACCCTGACCTGGTGTCCTTCCCCTTCCAGTTCTTTCCCGATAGCCAGCGCAATTTCCCCTGTTGAACCCTTCCTTGTCGCATAGGCAACCAGTATCTGCATAGACAATGTGGTACTCCCGTGGAAAATTAAAAGGTGTCCTTGTTAGAAAAAAACGGATTGTGGGAACCACTTCCCATTTGGGATTTAGTAGTTCCCGCCACCCATCCCGAGCGTCTTCAGCACCGTTGCGGTCCCGGAGGACTCTGTTGGAGTGGCCGGGGAACTGGTGTCGCCAAAACCACCGATAATGTTCACAACACTCTGGCCTGACGGAACGATAATCTTCGTATTCCTTTCAAGACAGGCCTGGGTCACTTCCAGTTGCTTTAATTTCTGTGCATTTTCTATGAAATATTTATTCGCAGCCTCGTTTACG
This sequence comes from Methanomicrobiales archaeon, assembly GCA_037137755.1. Classification (GTDB taxonomy): domain Archaea; phylum Halobacteriota; class Methanomicrobia; order Methanomicrobiales; family Methanospirillaceae; genus CAIKOD01. The sequence continues at coordinate 47,673 of JBAXJR010000008.1, forward strand.
AGCCGGATTGACTCTGCTTTACCTTCCGCTTCCAGGATTGTCGCCTGCCTGATACCTTCAGCCTGCTTGATAGCGGCACGCCGCTGGCCATCGGCATTGGTCTCAGTTGCTGTTGCAAAATCAATTGCGGCAACTTTCTCATTGAGTGCTTTTACCACCTTGTTCATGGTTTCCTGCACGTCGGCTGGCGGCTGGATCTCCTTTAATTCTGCACGGACAATGTCGATACCCCACAATGCCGTCTCTTTTTTAAGCGCTTCTGCGAGGTTATTATTGATGGTGTTTCGTTCACTGTTGGCAGTTTTTAAGGTCATGCCACCGATGATGTTACGGAGCGTTGTACGTGCGAGCGATACTATCTGGTACTCGTAGTTGAACACGTAATACTGGGACGCCTTCACATGCACCTCGTCTTCCTTTACTTTAAAGTAAATCTGTGCATCAACGAATGCGTTCAGGTTATCGCTGGTGATGATCTCCTGCCGGTCAACATTAACGAGCTTTTCTGTGATGTTCACCGAATACAATTTCTGGATACCAGGGATAATCCAGTACAGGCCAGGCCCGCCATACCGCTGGTACTTACCAAGGAACTCGATAAGGACCCGGTGGGTCGGCCGCACGATCCTTACGCCGATAAGGATATATCCAACGATCAATCCCAGAACTACTGCCCATAACCACGAAGTTGTTGTGAGATATACAAGAATTGCCACTACAATTGCACCGGTTATAGCCATTGCGCTGTTACCGGTCAGAGTTTCATTTGCCATGATTATCAGACGAACTATCTGACATCATACTATACTAACTTCCCTGCCACCCGGTCAGGCATGTCCCGGGCAATAGGGTGTACTCATCTTTTTCATGGACGAAATTTCATTCCCGGTCGCAGGATCAGGTATCATGAACACTGGCCGGATTATTTCTTCAAAGAAGATATTATACATTAAGGAACAGACAAAAAAGGAGATAATATGAGACAATTGACAGGCAAAATGAGCGGGTATACCGCATGTATCGTACTTGCCCTCCTCCTGGTAGCAACGATACCGGTATCCGCTGCAGAGAATGGTACACCCGTGATGATGTCCAACCAGAATATGGAGGCCATCAAGGCCTATAACAACGGTTCCGATCTTGCTTCGCAGGGAAAATTCCAGGATGCCCTTGTTGAAACTGAAAACGCACTGGCGATACAGCCGAATTTTACCCTGGCTCTGACACAAAAAGCAGGAATACTCAATGTCATGGGAAAATACCAGGACGCCCTTGATGCAACCAATTCTGCGATTGCAGGAAACCCCGCAATCAGTGAGGCGTGGGCCAACCGGGCAGACGCCCAGGTCCACCTTGGGAAGTACAAGGACGCGATAGATTCTGCGGACCGTGCACTTGCGATTGACCCCACCCTCGAAGGGGCGAAGACCACCAGGCTGGTGGCGACAAAAATGCTCGAGAACAGCGCAACAGCAACACCTGTACCAACAACAAAAGCTCCTGCATCCCTGGTACCGGTGATTGGTGCTCTTGCCGTTGCCGGTTGTGTTGCAGGTTATCGGAAATTCAGAAATTAAACCTGAATTAAACTCTTTTTTTTAAAAAAAAAGATAATCGATATCCGGATATCCCGGACACAGGTTTACAATAGCTTGATCTTTTTTACCAGGTCTTCCGCTTTATCCTTCCCTATCAGCAACCCGGCCGAAATCCCGACCCATTTCGCGAGCTCGTCGATATGCTGCTTCTCCAGGTTGTCAAACTGGAGACTATTAAGGTGTGCCTGTGTCTGCCGCTCCAGAAATTTCTTTGAGGCCGGTCCGAGGTACACAGTTGTTTCTTTTAATACGTTTTCTGACAGCTGGCTCATACCAACCCTCACGGCTTGTTTTCGTCATCTGACATCAATATTTTCAGGCTGGTAACCATTCTCGAGAATGAATTAGCGAGTTCCCCAATTTCATCGTCCCTCTGAACATCCACCATCGCTGTCATATCGCCCATGCTGATCTTTTCGGCTGTATTATTCAGCTTCCTGATATCCCGGATCATTGTCCTTGAGAAATAAAAGATAATGAGTCCGGCAATAAGTGCTGAAAGGCCCATTATCAGGTAAATTGTGTAACCAATGAAATCCTGCTTTGCTATTACCTTGTCTGCGGTCATATCGACACCAAGCACTGCCACCGTCTCACCGGCAGAGTTGCGGATTGGTGCATATCCGGACATGAATGTACCCCACTTGTCCGTGTAGAAGTCTTTTGAGGCCACCGGGCTTTTCATCGCCTCAAAAATGGTGCTGGTCTCCCCTGTTGTGTAACTCTCCCCTATATGTGCAGCATCTGGATCTGTTCCATAGATATCATCCACGACAAAAACAATGCCGTTTCCGGTGTCTTTCATGATATAGGCATTCGTAATTTCATTACTATTCGCCCGCATCGCCACCAGCTGGTCCCTTATCGCGATAAAGTGGGTAGTGTTTTCCTCCCCGGGCTTAAGTATAATGACCGTGTCCCCGTTGACCTGTGTCGCCATTATGCCGGCAACTTGTGAAAGTTCATCCTGGACAGATTCCTTTAAGGCAGACTTCGTTGCCCCGTACGTATAAAAAAACGTGAGACCCGAAATCAGGAGGATCAGGATGACAAACGATGCTGTTAATTTTGTCTGGAGGCTGTGACGTGCCGAAACCAATTCAATTCACCTTCCCTGGTAGGGAGTTATACCCATGTAGCCCGGTATTCCTGGGATATGAACACTGCGATCTTTCCTTTTAAGAACTGATCGAAAAGGATCAGGGCACCTAAACTGTCACCATTTCTACCCGGATTATTATACATATGATGCACCAGAACTCAATCAGGCCTTAAAAAATTACCTGAAATTTGATCTGTGCAAAATAGCAACGTATCATGCCGGGGAATTGATAACAACCAACTTACGCTGAACATGTATGAGGACCAATAGTTTGTCCTACTCCAGCACAATTTCAATCCTCTTTACCGTTAATAACGATGGATACTATCCCTTTGTCATTCACTGCACAAAAAGTAATTACTTTAGGTGAGTAGTCAGTAAACGCAACACAATTTATTCAAACTTAAAATTCAAATAAAAGATAAGGCCTTAATTAAGAAATCAAGGACGCTCTTGGGGGCTTTGCCCCGCCGCTAAGGCAACCCCCAATGAGATAGTTCCCAGACGGGTAAATTTTCTGAAATGAACGTATTATTAGTAACTGAATGGATTCCTCTGTTTCTTGGATCAACCGAACTGTATCCGGATGGTTCCAGATGATGAATCATCTTAACCATTTTTGCGATACATTCCCTTTGGCACGCTAATCTCGAAACATGCACCTTTTCCTGGTTCCCCTCTCTCCAAAATGGTAATACCTGTAAGAGAGAGGATCTCACGAACAAGGAACAGCCCGAGACCGGTATTTTTTCCAAAACCTCTTTCAAAGATCTCCTCTTTCTCTTCAGGAGGAATACCGATCCCGTTGTCCTCCCACGTGATTTTCAGGCCCTGGTCTGAGTGACTGGACGATACCCTGATTTTTGTGACATGTTCCCCATGTCGCATCGAATTGTCGAGAAGATTGAAAAACACTTTTCCGAGCATCGGGTCTGCGTACACTTCAATTCCATGCACGAATGAATCCAGTATAATCGTTGCCGGTATCTCTGTACGGGGTAATATCTGATCCAGATCCTGCCACCCCGGTTCCTGGCTGCCAAGGGCCTGGTAGACTTTCGTGAACGCTATCTGGGATTGGATCGCCTTAATTGCAGATTCTATTTTTCCGAGGTACTCTTTCAAGGAAGGATCGTTGTATTTCTTTTGTACGATTGCAAGATACCCGAGGATTACTGAAGCCTTGTTATTGATATCGTGCCTGGTGATGCTGCCGAGAAGACCAAGCTGCTGGTTTGCCTTCCGGAGGGCATCCTCCGCATGTTTTCGTTCCGTGATCTCGCGGCTTACACCACGGAATCCAGAAAGTGAACCCTCGGGACCAATAATCGGACTCGCACTGATCTCCAGCCAGACCATGGTCCCGTCCTTCCTCTGCATTTCAACTTCAAAAAAAGTCACATTACCAATTGTCCCCGATTTTGCTTCCTCAAAACGTTGTGCAAGCCTTTTCTTCACCATCGCTGCGGACTCTTCGGTAATGATTTCCAGGAGGGACCGGCCGAGAATCTCGTTATTGGAAAAACCGGTGATTTTTTCCTGTGTAGGGCTGACATAGGTGAAACGGAGATCAACCGTGGTCTGCCAGACAATATCATGGATATTATGAAGAAGGTCACGGTATTTCGCCTCGCTTTCCCGTAGTGCCTCCTCTGCCTGCATGCGTTCGGTCATGTCATGTGCACGGGTGAGGAGGAATTCCCCACTCCCGATGGTTATGAACTTCATCGTGAAAAGGACCGTCCGATGCTCACCGTTCCGTAACCGGAATAGCAAATCTTTCTCAAAAATGTCCCGGCGTAATGTAAGAGCTGACACAATCTCGTCCCGTTGTGCAGGGTCCACCCACAAATTCAGTTCCTTCGTCGTCCTTCCAATCAGCTCTTCCGGTGTATACCCGGACCAGCTCGAAAAGGCGGGGTTTGCATTGAGGATTTTTCCGGTTTCAATGTCCGTTATCGCAACAGGATCCGGGTTGAAGTTGAATGCAGCAGAGAACCGCTCCTCGGACTGGATTAACCGCTCCTCAGCCCGCTTACGGTCAGTGATATCTATGCAGACGCCCTCATAATTGAGTACGTTCACGTTCTCATCATGAACCGCACGGGCTGATACTGTCACCCAGAACGGGGTTTTATCCCATTTTTGCACAGGAAATTCCCGGAATTCCATGATACCTGTCTCCTTGAGGGTTTCAACCACGTTCCTACGGTCTACCTGGTTCGAGTACAGGTCCCGCCCGACATTTACACCGGTATGGATCATGGTTTCGGCATCGGCAAACCCATACATCCGGGCAAAAGTGTTGTTTGCATTAATCAATGTACCATCGCGGGCAGTCTCAAAAATACCGACCAGGGCATTCTCAACGAGATTACGGTGCTTTAATTCGGATTGCCTGAGCGCTTCTTCCATCTGCTTCCATTCAGTAATATCCCGGCCGACAGACTGGTATTCCTTCAGGCGGCCATCCGGATGAAATAGAGCACGGTCAACCCAGCGCTGCCACCGGGTTGTGCCATCAGGCATGATTATCCGTTGATCGATGGTTACCAGGGGATGATCAGGTGAGAGGGAGGCAATGCATAGGGACACCCGTTTCTGGTCATCAGGATGTATCGCAGGCCGGAACCGTGAGCCTATAACGTTCTTCCGGTTTAAGCCAAAGTACTGGCAATATGCCTCATTTACAAAAATGTGGGTACCGTCCGGGAGGAACCGGCAGATGAACTCAGTCTGGTCCTCGACAACATGCCGGTACCGTAACTCACTCTCTGCAAGCGCCTCCTCAGCTCTCTTTCGGTGAGTAATATCAAGCGCGGTAAATGTGACACCAACGGAAAAGTTGGACGGTTCGATCGGTGTCGATGAAAGAAGAACATTAATGATCGTTCCGTCCTTCTTCCGGAACCTGGTCTCGACCGAGCCATGTCCTTTCGATGCTATCTGGTCATATTTCTCCTGCCCGACATAATCATAGTCCTCCTGTGCCGGGTAGAGGAAACGTGCCGGTTTGCCGATGAGTTCTTCCGTAGTATACCCGGTTATCTGGCAGAACTGATCATTGACATTCTGCATCACCCTGTTGATGGCGACACCGATACCGACCGGTGCAACGTGTATAATGCTGCTGAGGTACGATTCACTCTCCGCAAGCGCCTTTTCAGCCTGTTTTAATTTTGTGATGTCACGGGAAACACCAAGGACTGATCGTACCGACCCGTCACCCGCATATTCAGGGGTGAGTTTCAGGTCAAGGAAGACAGTCCCTTCAGCACTCTCCCAGGCAAACTGGAACTGGACACCCTTCCCGGTTTCAAAGACCTGCAGAATCCTTTCTTCCCAGATGCGTGAGAGAGACTCGTCATATCCCGCTTCTTTGTGGGTTTTCCCGATAACGTCCTGTTCAGTCAGTCCGGATACCCGCAATGCAGCCGGGTTCATATAGAGGTGGCGGCACGCCCGGTCGTACCGCATGATGTAGTCCTCGCTGTCTTCGGCAAGTGTCCGGTATTTCTCCTCGCTTTCCCTCAGGGCCTGTTCTGTCGTCCTGCGATGGGTGATGTCACTGATTATGCCGATTGCACCGGAAATATTTCCGGCAGCATCATAGTGGGGCGAATAGATGCCTTTTACCCAGCCACTCTTCCCTGTTTCGGGGAATTGGAAGGGGAAGTCCAGGGATTCACCTGAAATTCCGGATAATGCCTGCTCCAGCAGGCGGGCAACGCCGGTCTCTATAAGAAACGGAAATTGTTCGAGGGTATTCCTGCCGAGAACTGTCGCTGCAGGAATACCGGTCAGATCCTCCATGAATTTGTTCCAGAGGACGATATGCAGTTCCTGGTCATAGACGACGATCCCTTCCCTGGCATAGGATATCACCTCACGGCTGAATTTTTCAGCTTCCCGCTTTCCGATTGCCTGCCTGATTTTATGCACAAGTTCCGCGAACTGGGCATCCGGTTCTCCGCCTTTCTGGAGATAGAAATCAGCTCCCTCGTTTAATGCCTGGATAACGACCTCTTCCCGGCCGCGGCCGGTAAAGATAATAAATGGTATCGTATTGCCTGATGCACGGACACGTTTTAAGAATTCGATTCCATTCATTCCCGGCATCTCGTAATCTGAAACGATTGCCTGGTACTGTTCATGCTGGAGGTGGTCCAGCGCTTCAGATGCTGAACCAATAGGTATAACATAAAAATCTCCGGTCTCCTCCAGGAACAGTTTACCGATATCAAGAAGGCTCTGCTCGTCATCGACATACATTACCCGGAGCATACGTGACCCGACCGCCTTCCTATACTGAAAATATTCGGTCAGGTATTATTAATAACGCATTGATATAGTTGGCAGATTGATCTGGTAGTTCCAACCAGGTCAATATTCAGATGTACCCAAAAAAACCAGATATCGATATTAAATCTGGGATTTTTTACATCGGCTTATCAGAGTGCTATTTAAAAAAGAAATTAACCAGAAAATAATGGAGTAGAATCTATATTACTTATCAGCAACGCCCCGGCCGGGATTTAGCTATTCTGGGTTTCCTTGCAATTGTTCAATGTTCATCAATCAAATGGCTTATCGTATGGAGCACAAACGGTTTAATGTCAACGAGAGCGTCGCAGCAATAAAATCAACACCACTGCAAATACAGGGATCCAAAACGGAATCGGCACATCAAGGGACTTATCTCTATTGCGCTCTACGATCTCTTTCCATCTCTGCCAATCTTGGTATTTTTTTTCCGTTTCCTTTATTTCTGCATCATGCCCGGGCCAACTTGTGTAAACGAGTAGCTTCTCGCTCTCAATATTTGGCAGTTCTTCTATCGCTAGATCTCTCTTTTTTCCCTGTTCCATATTTGCTGGATCCGAGGAGTGCGGGTCGACACTCAGCATGGCCAAAGGACTATCAATCTCTTCAGCCTTGTTGAAACATTGGATGGCCACCTCATAATTACCTGCTTTAGAGGCTGCTTTGCCCTCGTTCACCCAATCAGCAGCAGTATACTGTGATTTTGGTTTTTCCTGAAGGATATTCGGGAAATTCACCGCGGTAATTGGCGTAAAGGAAGATAATTCCAACATTGAAGCGGAAACCGCTGGCATGATGAACAGTAGTATGCAGATAAGTAAAAAAATGAATCCTATCCGTCGAGTTTCCATAATTATACTTTTTTCATCTAGGCCTTATACTTTTTGCAATCACGACGGCCTATCGATGTTCATTGTGGATCGCCTGTCAATCTGCTACGATAGACCATTTCGGAATGAGAAACCATACCAATTGGGCTATTGAGAGAACCCTCAAATATAGTTGAAAAATAAATTGGTTGCAGAGATCGCTCGGTATTTACAATTTATCCAAAAACGAATCTACCAGAATATAAGGGCATCCAATAAGATCCAGGAACCACCAGTATTCAGAAATCCGGATGACTGCACAGTTCATCGGCAAAGCCTGACATAATTAGCTTAAAAAACGGGCTGATGGGGAAGTAAAAGTTAATGTGTTATTGCAACAGCAACATCTGGCATCCCTCTGATGAACCAGGTCCTGCAGCTTCGCGAATTCCGGGATAACTATCTGCTCCACGGAATCAGGGAATCAGTTCATGACTGCGTTAATGTATGCAATTACACATTCGATCCTGCAGTGGCAATATTTATTGACCCACCTCCTCCGACAAAACCTCCAATGCAGGTTATTCTGACGCCACTTCCAGGGATACTCACTCCATAAAGGAGGAGTTTTTGCCAAATCTTCATATCCTGATATTATCAGTGATATTAGCCGATCTTATCGTAATCACGCTCATTGTAATGGCCTATGTATTTCCCTGTTTTATGAACTGCTGGTAATTATTCGAAGAGTTTAGACCTTCAGGTAGACGACCGGCGTCTTGAGTGCTGTAGGTTGTTATTACCGTAACCCTCTCGCCCTTATTGTTGCCGGGGGCATGGTACCTACAAAACTGGCCTTCCGGGCCGGAAGCGTCCTGTTTATTGTCAGCCAGGTCCACTTACCGGTCATTTACTGCCATGGGAATGCCCGAACCACCGAATTCCCGGTCAGTATACGCCAATAATTGATAATCCCCTGATTTTTTGGGTTCTAAAAGCCATATTATGTAGAAGCAGAAATCATGTTGTCAGAAACAGAGGTGTACTGATACAAATATTTTTACTGAGTAATCAATGTCTTCACTATAATGATAACAAAGGTATTTCCTTTCATACAGGTATTCCGTTCCCTAGGGGAAGAACGAAAGATAGAACAGGTCTACAATAATCGATGCTAGACCAATAATGATCCCGATAACCCCGATGATTGCCGCCTTGGTTTTTTTGTTCTCGGACTTATAAAGGACAATCACCCCAAAGACAATGGCAAGTGCCCCGCAGATATAGGGGTACCGGAACCAGGCTATAGCCCCTAAAAGTATACTCCCGATACCCAGAGCTAACAGCTGATTGTTAAGAGAAGCTATTGTCGTGGCCGCCGCGGCCGGCTGCATAATGGCTGGTTGTCGTGAATCATACTCAACTTGAGCAGGTGATGTAGACGCAACAGTTTTTAATGGAACCTCCGTGGGTGGTTGATTTTGTGCCTGTTGGGCTTTCCGGAGAGGTTTCCCGCATTCTCTGCAGAAATTATTCGTATCTGGATTTTGGGTCCCACATTTGCCGCAAAACATATCATTTCTCAAATGTCTGATAGTATTTGAGTTAATATAAATTTAGTGATCCCCCGGGGATATCTATTGTTTTCATTTATTAAGTCAAAATGGGTAAGTGCACACCGCAGCAAACTGTGGGGTATTCGGATAAAATAAACAATTAATCCACTTCCAATCTTGACATTAGCGAGTTCGGGTCTGGGTAGTTCCTGATAATCGACAAATCCAATACCTAGGCTTTTATACAGCGAATGGCTAATTTTCATCATATCCCTATAAAGGAGATGACTGTCTTGCCATTCTGTGGGAAATGTGGAAATGAATTATTACCAGATGAAAAATTCTGTGGAGTTTGTGGCACAAGTATTTCGGAGAGTGGAGGGACACTTGTTTCACCTCCTACTGGAGTCACTCAGCCTCCTGTGATCGGGACTGCAACATCGGTTGAATCTGTTATTAACCGTCAATCAGCAGGTACACCGGGACCCGGTAAAAGGTCACGAAATTTTTTAATTCCGATCATTATTGCGATTATTATTATTGGGGTTATCGCGGCAGTTTTACTTGTAGGTATTCCCGGCATGTCAAAAACCAGCGCCGGAAAACCTGGAAATACTCCAACAGGTGGATCTGTAATTTCTCACGCATTTGAAGGTGACTGGCAGGTCATGAATGCCGCAGAATCTGGGTCTGTTCAGGCATTCAGGATCACTATTCTTCCGGATAACACTGTTACAGCATCATTCCCTATGTTGCAGAGTGAAAAAATTTCAGGTTCACTGTCAGATGGCGGATCAACTTTGAAAGGCACGTATTCTGATAATGTCTCAGGGGAAACAGGAACGTTCACAATCGTCCTGTCAGATAACAACCATTTCAGCGGGACCTGGCAGTCACATGGACATAGTTATTCAATAACAGGGGAGAAAGGTCCCCAGGTTTTACAAACAGGGATCTCTACTTTGGGAACTACACCTATTTCCCAAACGTCCGCAACCCAAGCAACCGGAACCCGGACCACAACTATCAAGGCAGACTTCACTGTTGATACAAATTCTGGATCCATTCCCCTTACCGTATCCTTCACTGATTTATCAACAGGCTCACCCGACCAGTGGTTTTGGGATTTCGGCGATGGTACGCACTCAACAGAGAAGAGCCCGGTACATACGTTTAAAACAGAGGGTAGCTTTACCGTGACCCTAAACATTGACAAGAATGGTCAGACCTCATCAAAGTCACAGGGGATTACGGCGTCATCACTTCCGCTTACGGCAAATTTCGTTGCCGATCAAACGTCAGGGACTGCACCACTTACGGTTACATTTACTGATACATCCAGAGGGTCCCCGACAACATGGATATGGCAGTTTGGAAACGGTCAGATTTCGTATGAAAGAAACCCTGAAATGACATACCAGGGATCTGGTACCTACACGGTCCAGTTGACCGTGGAAAAAAGCGGAATCCAGAGTAAAAAGAGCGAGATCGTTAATGTGTATTCCCCATCTCCAATCACAACCATTGTGACAACTACAGCTCTAATAACCTCGGCTGTCACATCAGAATTCTACAATGGGAACATCTACGCTGTTTACAACAACCCGACAAAACCAACAGTTGTCACCTTCGGGACACCCGTTAAAATCATCTCCATAACGAATTACCATTGGAATAATGGTAAGGGGGCCTCACCTGGTAAAATCGCCCTGAAGCATTCTGATGGAACGCTCTATGGTTGGTGGTCAGCTTCCGGTCAACCGGGATCGGGAGGAGTCTCAAATGCCTACTGGTTAGTGAACCCTTCTGTAACTGCTAAGGCAGGAACTTACACAGTCCTTGACTCTGATCCATCCACATGGGCACAAAATTCCCAGTCTGGCAACGCCGGAATGACGAGGATTGTCTATCAGCAAGTTTGAAGGTCGTGACGATTAAAATAATCACACAGATTTGGCGCCAGAAACAACCGGTACTATAAGGATCGCCAACTTGGAGTGGCCGGTTCTTTCTAAATTTTTCTTGACTGCTGTAATCATTCTTAGACACCCTGGCGATCCAGAAGTAATTAAGAAAAGGCCAATCTCGAAGCGACCAATTCCAAATTTTTCACTCATGGGAGGAAATTAATAAAGTTATAGAGTCTTCTATCGGTATCCCTCGTTTTTTTTCTGTCCTTTGACAACTGACTGCTGTCTTGATTATGTGCAAGTTCTGTGAACTGTGCCTTGAGTTCACGACCTTTCTGGAGATAAAAGTCTGCATCGTTGTCGATCGCTACAGTGTATTATTTAAAAAAATTACACCGCCATCACAAGTCCGAGCTCGTGAAGTACCGCCTCTCCAAATTCCTTTGTACCGGCAGATCCTCCAAGGTCCCGGGTCTTTATCCCCCTTGAAAATACCGTTTGGATCGCACACTCAATAGCATCCGACCCTGGAATATCCCCGGCATGCCGGAGCAGGAGCGCTGCACTCCGCAATGCTGCAACGGGGTTTGCCAGATTCCGGCCCGCAATATCAGGAGCACTTCCGTGGACCGGTTCAAAAAATGCGTGGCGTTCCCCGATGTTGGCACTCGGCAGCATACCAAGGCCGCCAACGAGGTACGCAGCAACATCCGACAGGATGTCCCCGAACATGTTCGTCGTCACGATAACATGGTACGATGTCGGGTGGATAAGCACATCCAGGCATAACGCATCAATGAGCCGGTCATTGCAATTCACCCCGGCAACCGACGCTTCGTGGAGGCATATGTCCCTGAAGAATACGTCCGATTTCATCACGTTGGCCTTGTGGCCGATGGTCAGGGTCCTGCTCCCCGCAAGGTTGCAGGCAAACCGGGCGATACGCTCACATTCATGGCGGGTCAGGACCCGGAGCGTCGTCGCACTGTCTACCCCTACCTCTTCGATCCCCGAGTAAAGACCTTCGATGTTCTCCCGCACAATGGTGATGTCAAAGCCGTTGCCCTTCACCGGACGAACATTGGCAAAGAGGTCGAGATCTTTTCGTATCCGAAGCAGCACGCTGCGGTAATCGGGAACAGAAGGTGTTGTTATCGCACCAAACAGGATGGCATCTGCCGATTTGAGCAATTCAAAGTCATCATCACTCATCGCCTCGCCCGTCCGCTCCCACCGTTCGTACCCGACTTCCACCGGGAATAATTCATACTCGGGGTGGAGCAGGGATAGCACATCCCTTGCAACGGGAATTACTTCCTTCCCGATACCATCCCCGCATACGATTGCAACACTTCTGACCTTCGCCATTATTCAGACCTCCAGCCGGTTACGAGGCCGTCGATAGCCTTAAGAATATCACGCGGCGTTGCACCCCAGTGGACAACCGCCCCGAATTTTCCATTGTACCTTCCAATCCCGCCCCGTTCCTTCTGGCAGCACCGGGTGATGAACGGTTCTTCCGTGACGGTCCCGATTGGACAGATGTCGATCAGGGTAAAATCATCCCCGTAACATTCCTGGTATATCCCGGAACTGGCCCTGCAGCCTGCAATCGTTTCACCACCAACCATCGGGTCTGCATCAAGAGTCCTCGGGAAACCTGCCGCCCTGCAGGGGTGGACCTCGGCACCGGTCTGTGAAATATCTGTGACATGGTGCACGAACAGGATATCCAGTTCCCCGAACAGCCCGATTGCCTCCATTTCCTTTACCCGGTCTGACAGGACAGGGAGCGGGGGTTTCACATCGTAGACATGAACGGTCAGCAGTATTGCAGGGTCAGGATCAAGCACGAATGTCACGTGCTCGTCATGTCCGGAGAAGATAGTACAGCGTCGCCCTGATTCCATCCCAAGCCGGATGAGCCCGGCCCGGTTGGCGATATTGACCCGTTCCGGGTACCAGGTAACATCATCCGCGGACGCTATCACTTCCTCGGCGATCACCTTCCTCATCAGCCCTTTTTCGGCGGGATCGGTTGTCACCCGGACGATCTCATGGCCGGTACCGGTCTTGTGGATAAGGTACTGCGAGAGAAAATACACACACCTCCCGCAGGGTTCCGTATCCGCATAGCCAATGTCTTTGTATTCCCGTGGGAAGATCATGGCTTCTTTGACCTCCAGAGGGGAACAAGCCCCCCTGCAAGAAGGATCTCCTTCATCCTTGCAGACAGGGGCCGGATTGGAGCACTTGAGCCACCGCAGGAAACAACCCCCTTGTCAAGGTCAATTATCACCTCGTCGCCTTCGGCACACTGGCATTCCCCTTCAACAACCGGGAGTCCCACGTTTATGGCGTTACGGAAGAATATCCGGGAGAAGGAGGGAGCGACAACAGCCTGCAGCCCTGCTTCTTTCAGGGCAACGGCGGCCTGTTCGCGTGAAGACCCGCACCCAAAATTCCTGCCTGCAACAATGACCGATCCTTTGAGCCTGGCCCCGAGCGCCGGATCGAGGTCTTCGAATACGTGTTCGACCCAGACCGTCCGGTCTTTTGTCCGGAGATACCGGCCTGCGATGATGACGTCGGTGTCGATATCGGGCCCAAGGCAGATTGCCTTCCCTTCAATGTGCATGATGCACCTCCGGGACTGTCAGGACGCCGGTAAGGGCGCTCGCTGCCGCCGTTGCAACCGAGGCGAGATACACGCTGCCACCAATACCCATCCGGTTCGTAAAATTACGGTTTGCCGTCGAGAGGCAGACTTCACCTTCCCCGATGACCCCCATGTGTGCCCCGAGGCAGGGACCGCAACCGGGTGTGCCGATCGTGCAGCCTGACGCAATAATGGTCGAGAGGACGCCCGTATCGGCTGCTTTGCGGAGGACTTCTGCCGAGGATGGGATTACGATGGTCCTCACGTTTACCTTCTTACCCCGGACGATTGACGCAAAACGCTGCAAGTCTTCAAAACGCCCGTTTGTACAGGTACCTACGAAGACCTGGTCAAGGGGCAGGCCTTCAAGCGATTCAACGGGTCTTGCCGAATCGACCCGTGGCGGCACGGCGACCACGGGGACAAGGTCTGACAAGTCAATCGTAAGCTCTTTTCCATACGAGCAGTCCTCAGGTACCTGGCTTTCCACCGGGTGGCCGAACTGCAGGAGGTACTGGCAGGTCACGTCATCGGCGTAAAAGAGGCCGGTTTTTGCACCGGCTTCCGTAGAAAGATTTGAAATGGTGAGCCTGCCTTCCATGGAGAGCGATTTCGTCCCGTCGCCGACATACTCTAATGCCTGGTAGGACGCTCCCTCCATGCCGAGCTGGGAAATAACTGTAAGGGCCAGGTCCTTCGCCTCAACCGGATAGCTCAATGTCCCTGACAGGCGGATACCGATTGTTTCGGGAACACGGAACCACGTAGAACCCGACGCCCAGATGGCAGCCATATCGGTCGCTCCTACACCCGTTGCAAACGCACCGAATGCACCAAGGGTGCAGGTGTGGGAATCGGCCCCGACCACGACCTCCCCGGGAATTACCTCTCCTTCACCCATCAGCTGGTGACAGACACCGCCCCCGATATCGGAGAAATGGATCCCGTGTGACCTGGCAAAATCCCGTAACTCTTTCTGGAGAAATGCAGTAGTGCTGTTGTTTGCCGGGACGATGTGGTCGAAGAGGATATACAGTCGTTCCGGGAACGCCGGGCCGGGGCAACCCATCTCCTTCCAGGCTTCGAGGGTGAGTACACCGGTACCGTCATGCACGTATGCCCGGTCAACCTGTACATCGACATAGTCCCCGGCCGCTGCGCCGAGGATCCGTTCGGAAAGCGTCCTCATGCCAGTGACCCCTCTCCCTGGACCCTCGTTATCAGTTCAAGAAGGCGTTCGGGAGTGACCACCGTTTTGTGCTCCCCTTCAGTTTTCACGAGTTCAAGAACACGGCATACCTGGCCTTTCGAAAGCTTGAACCCGAGTGCGGACACCACGTATTCGAGCGCTTTCGACCCGGTATGTTTCCCGAGAATGAATTTTCGCTCGCCGCCGACCATTTCCGGGGAGAAATATTCGTACGTCTGTGGGTCCTGGAGAATTGCAGCGATGTGGATGCCACTCTCGTGGGAAAATGCATGGGCACCCACGACCGGCTGGGTCCTTGCTACGGGAATATTAGATGCCTTTTCAACCAGTTTAGAGAGCTTTTGCAGGTGGGTCAGGTCATATCGTTCTACCCCTGCTTTCATGCGGAGGGCCACGAGGACAGACTCAAGGGGAGCGTTCCCCGCCCGTTCGCCAATGCCATTGACCGTTGTATGGAGCTGGAACGCCCCGGCCTCTGCTGCGGTAATCGTGTTCGCCGCAGCGAAACCCATGTCATTATGGCAGTGTGCACAGACCGGGACACGCACGGTTGATACGAGGTCCCCCATTACTTCGTACATCTCAAGCGGGGTGAGGCACCCGACCGTATCCGCAAAAGACAGGAGGTGGGCACCGTGGTCTTCACCCTGGCGGAATACTTCCTTTAAGAAACCACGGTCAGTACGGGAGGCATCTTCAGCAGCAAACCGTACTGCAATCCCATGATCGTGGACGAATTCAACGATACCAAGTGCCGCCGCAAGGACTTCCTCCCTGGGTTTTTTGTATTTATGCCTGATATGGAGGTCAGATGTCGCGATAAATATGCTGACCAGGTCAACACCGCAATCTATCGCACACTCGGCGTCCTCTTTTCGTGCCCTTGCAAGGCAACAGACCCGTGCATCAAGGCCCATTGCGGCGATCTCGGTCACGCACTTTTTCTCATCCGCCGACACGATGGGAAACCCGGCCTCGATTACTTCGACCCCGACATCATCGAGAACGCGGGCAATCGACTTCTTTTCATCGCAGGTGAACGACACACCCGGCGTCTGTTCTCCATCCCGGAGCGTCACATCGCAGATTTCAACATTCCACGGTTTCATGGTGTCTCCCTTCCGGACAGTTTCCTTCAATAATCACAACTATCGGCGATTCCCGGCGGACGAGGGTTTCCCGGAGGCGGGCTTCATCATCAGCCCGGCAGGTTACCGGGTCAGCCCAGGCAATATAGGGGAGGATGTCGTAGGCCTGCTGCCCCCCGGTCATGCCCATGCAGTTGTTTTTCATTATTATGCACAGCAATGGCGTTTTTTTCTCAAACACGTCGATCAATGCAGGGAGCCCGGAATGAAGCAGTGCATAATCTCCGGTGAGCGCAACGCCCGTGCTTTTCGCAGCCACCGCGATTGAAGACCCCATGCCATAGCTGACAAGGCTGGTTTTATACGGCGGGTTCATGCAGAGGACGCAGCACCCTGCATCACAGGTGACCAAAATCCCCCGTTCGTCCAAGATCTTAATTGCCAGGATAAAGGGGCAGTCTTTACAGAATGATCGGTAAAAACCGCGGTCTTCCCTTCGCTCTGGTTCCGTACATACCGGGGGTACCATTCCCCGGTGTTCCATGACAAACGGCCTCCCAAGTTCTTTTATTTCTTTTAAGCTGCCGATGCCGGCCGTTGGAGGGTATATGGTAATTATACGGGATATCGCGCCGGGATGGGCGGGTTTATACCCGGCTCCTGCAGCACCAACAAGGGCAGTTGTCCCGTTCATCCGGTTCAATGGCGATTTTTCAGACCACTCGCACATTGGTCCGAGCATGTTTCTCGCCCGTTCAACCCTCCCTTTCATGGTGAGCTGTAACGGGGCAACCTCCCCGGTTTTTCCCTTTCTTTCGGTGTTCCCGGGTGTTACTTCTGCTTCGAGAAGGTCCGGGGTAACGCGGAGGATCACGATTCTTGAAAATGATTCCGACGCCCTGAATGCCTCTTCCACGGCTTCGTGGATGTTATCCGGGCCGGGTTCTATTACCGGTACCTCGGCGAGTTCCCCGTAATATCTCGAGTCCTGGGCATTCTGGGAGCCCTCAGCTGCCGGGTCATCCCCTGCTACAATGACCACACCTGCGAGTAATCCCTGGGTAGTCGCCTCGACAAACGGGTCTGCACAGGCATTCAGCCCGACATTTTTGAGAATTACTGCGGCTCTCCTGCCGGAAAGCGAATCGCCCAGGGCATATTCTACTGCCACCTTCTCGTTGATGACCGATTCTGCACCTGTTTTTTGAAGCACCCCGCTGACTGGAAAACCGGGCACTCCATAAAACCGGTCTGCGGCAGCCAGGAGTGCCTTCGTTACTGCATCTTCACCTTTCATAACGGCTCCCCCGGAACGAGGTCACAACCCCTGCACCTGACACACATGGTCAGGGCATTCCCGGGGTCCAGTCCTGCAGCCTGTAATGCTTTTTCATGATATCCAGCAACCAGGAGCAACCTTTCAGCACTCGGCCTGCTGGAGCCGGCGAATCCTGCAATCGGGTTTAACGGCCTGATAACAGGAATTACCCCCATTGTTGTCAGATCCCTGATACATGCCTCCATCTCTTCATCAGTCTCTCCAAGGCCGAGAATTACGTTTGAAAATACGTACCCGCGTCCGAATAACTCCACGGACTTTTTAAGGACCCAGATAATGAGATCACGGTCATGGCCCGGGCACAATGAGGCAAACAATTCCGGCGTGGCGCATTCAATGTTGAACTTTACTTCCTGTACCCCGAGTTCGTGCAGGCGTCCGGGTGTCTGTTCGGTTGGGTAAATTGAGACCCCGATCGGGAGACCAAAACCTGATAGGTCCCTGACAACCTCGCAGACATACTGTTCCTCCTCGTGAATATCTGAATATACACCGCTTGTTATGGAGATTGCTGCAATCCGGTCTTTAATCCCATCGACCATGGCATGGATTTCCCCGATGGTTTTTCTCCGCTTTGGCAGTCGCGGGACATTGCAGTAATGGCAATGAAAGATGCAGCCGCTGCTGACGGTAATGAAGGCCTGGTCAGGGCAGTGCAGGCCAACCGGGTCAAGCCGGCCCTGCAGCACAATCTCCCCGAAACGGAGTGTCGCAGACCCTTCACCGTCATGGACAATTTCCACGGGGCTCGTGTCCGAAAGGGAGAACCGCACCCTCATTCCGTTGGAGGAAAAGAAGACAGAGCCTTTTCCCCCTGCTCCGGGACCTGCAGATGAACTCGAAATATAAGGCGTTGCGTCCTTTCCGCTCAGCCGTGCGGAACCGACGGTCAGGAGGGCAGCTTTTAATTCCTGTCCGTGCATAAGGTCAGGGCCTCCTCGTATCTCGTGTAAAACGGAATCGCTGCCACAGCACCAATACACCCGCGACCATCCCTGATGATTCGCAGGTTGATGTCGTCGATATCAAGGATCATTCCTTTTGTCACTTCACCCCGTTTCACTTTCCACCCGAAATCCAGGAGGTTGGAAGGGTCAAACCCCGTATATACGGCCATACCGGTATCTTCCGAAAGGGTATAGCGGTCCAGGAGCCCTGCAAAGTGATCGACCAGGCGGGTGGGATCGGATGATGCAAATTCGGCAACAATGCTGACACAGTTTTTTGTCCGGTACGGGACCGGGTACAGCTGCACAATCGTGTGCGACAGGTAGCGGGACTGCGGGTCCTCAACTGCCCTCGCAATATTATGGACGAGGGTCCAGGTTGCCCCCTGTTCCGGTGTATCGGTATCGTCTACCCCAATCAGAACGCGCTGTCGCCTTGGCAGCCAGACCGTTGACCCGGCACGTTTTCCACCCCCGGACGGATCGTTTGTACTTCGCGTAACACCTTGTGCGTACGAGCGGCATATGGACGCACCGACACCCCCGCCGCCAAGTCCTACGTAAGATACACGGATTTCGTCCTCGTCGACGAAAACAGCACTTATCCCTGCAGGGAAATGTGAGCCCTCAAGGGCAAGGTCGGATTCACCCGGACGCAGGATGTACCGCATGGTAGGGCCGACATTCCTCGCAGAACAGACAAGAGCGCTCTGTACATAATGGTGCTGTGCCCACATCGCACCCCCGGTGCAGTCGAAAAACTCCACCAGTTCGACACGTTCACCTGCTGAATCGGCTACCGCGACTATCTGCGGGTACCGTATGATATAGGGTTCAGGAAGGTTCACCATAGAGACCTGCCGCCTCGATGCCCCTGTTTGCCCATAATACAGAGCCCAACGCACCAATCCTGCCTTTTTTTCCTGCACTATCAATGAACCTGATCCCGGCCGATGCAGCAATATCCTCGGCATCCTTCAAGGTAACAATCTCGGTCTTTATCCTCCGGCAGGCACCGTTCATTATTTTGGGGAATTCGATACCCCGGTAGTAGGCAATCCCCGTGTCACTGCTGAAAGAAAATTCCCCGATATAATCCCGGACATAATCAAGAAGTGCATCAACAGACCCGGGCCTGACTGCAAAATTCAATGCAGACCCTACACAGTTGGTGGTTTTTTCCGGCACCCTCGGGTTGAGCTGGATTAACCTCATATTAAGAAATTCCACCCCGGGAACCGGGCACTGTTCCCCGCATTTCAGGGCAAGGACCCAGGTGGCTCCTTTTTCAGGGGTATCAGTGTCATCAATCCCGATAGTGACCTTCTCGTACAGTGGTGAAAAAATACGTACGCGGTTCACCCTCGCACCGCCGACAATCATGTCTTCTTCAGTCGGGTATTCGGCCCGGGTCACGCCCGGTGCCTGTGGGAGGCAGGCAGCAACACCAAGACCGGCACCGGCAATCCCGGCCCACGACGTGACGACCTCGTCACCCTGCACCTCGACACCTTCAAGGGCCTGGCCCCCTATATTCTCCCCTGCAGCCCCGAAATTTGCCTGAAATGAACCAATTCGTGCCAGCATTCTCATTTCAGTGCCTTCAACGCGGGCAGAAACCGTGGCCCCTTTTGCACGGATACGGTTCATCGCATCCCACTCGATCGGTCCCCTCGCATGGCACTGCTCTAAGATCTCTGCAAGGCCGGCACCCTTGTCCACCATTACGAGAAACCGCCGGGAAAACAGTGATCCATACTTCGTTTTTATTTCTTCGGGTGTTTTGACAATCATTTTGTCACCGGAAATATCGTTAACAGAATAATCGGTGATAGATTATATAAGAAGATCGATCGGGTTACCCGTTACCCTGGACCATGAAAGAAAAAGAGAGATTAAAGGATCTTCTGGAGCTCGAACTTGAACGGCCCGAGGGTGCCACCATAGTTACCGGCGCTGATGAACTTAACGCCTTTTACCATGCAGGCGGCCCGGATCCCTGCAGCCATTGCCTGTGCAACTGCTGCTTCAGATAACCCGTCAATGACGATTTCGAACACGCCATTTATTCCGTCCGGGATCTTGCTGTCCGGGACCTTGCCCTTTAAGGATGGGCAGTACTGTTCGTTGGTGCTGGCATTCATGAATTTATACTTCTTGCTGCCTACCTTTGAGCCGCTTCCGACAATGCCGCCCGGGAAGGAAGTGATAACCCCGGAAACTTCATCGATTGCTGCCACGGCAGCCTGTGCACCGACAAGGGCTGACATCGTGCTGTCACCCATGATAAAGAAGTTACCACCTGCAACACCCTTCACGACACCGATCTCTTCTTCTGTCATGAAATCGCCACCCATCAGGGGAATTGCCCAGACACTCCGGTCTCCGACCTTGGTCTGGTATTCGTAACCGTCCCCGAAGAAATGGAGTTTCATCGCGAGTTTTTCTTCGCTGTCAGTAATACCGTTAAACGCGGCGGTGGTTGGTGCGGTAAGCACACACTCTGCGATACGCT
>JBAXJR010000009.1:0-67658 GCA_037137755.1 Methanomicrobiales archaeon
TCCGTGACAGTGACTGCGGGTAAAACTACAAATGTCAATCCCAAACTTCAAGCTGTTCCGGTAACCACCGGGTCAATTGACATTAAATCTAATCCATTAGGTGCAACAGTCTACATCGATGGCATTAATCAGGGAGTTACTCCGGTTGTCCTTACTAATATTGCAAAAGGATCTCACACAATTGTCCTTAATAAAACTGGATATAAGGACTATCAGGCTACTGTGACTGTGACAAGTGGACGAACAACTGCCGTCAGTCCTAGACTTAGTGCTGTTCCGGTAACCACTGGGTCGATAAATGTAAAATCAAATCCATTAGGTGCAACGGTCTATCTCGATGATAATAACCAGGGAGTTACTCCGATTACCCTCAACAACATCGCAAAAGGTTCTCACGCTCTCGTCATTAATATGACCGGATATAAGGACTATCAGACTTCCGTGACAGTGACTGCGGGTAAAACTACAAATGTCAATCCCAAACTTCAAGCTGCTCCGGTAACATTACCAACGATAGTGCCGACAACTATTCTAACAATACCGGCAACAACACCCCCGATACCAACTACAACCAAAACTCAGGTACCAACGACAATACCGACAACGACAGCACCAACTACTGGATCGATCAATGTAAAATCCACTCCATCCGGTGCAAATGTATACCTGGACGGGCCGAAACAAGGAGTGACCCCGATTACACTCAATAATATCGCAGAGGGATCTCATGCAATCGTCCTGACAATGGCAGGCTATTCAGATTATCAGACCACTGTGACAGTAACAAGAGGACAAACAATCTCTATCAATCCTATACTTTCTCCGATTCCAGGTTCAAACGGAACTATAGAAATCCAAACGAATCCATCGGGGGCGAAGGTTTACTTGGATGGCTTAAACAAAGGCATAACTCCGATCACCCTCTACAACGTTGCAGGGGGGTCTCATACGGTTCTTCTGACTATGAGCGGCTATACAGACTATCAGAGTAGTGTGGCAGTGACAGGCAACCAAAAAATATCGATCTATAACGATTTCACTTCCGGTCATGGGGGCGTTATCCAGGCAGCATCTAATATCGTAGTCAAAGGGAACGTGTATGGAATAGACGAAACAGGAACCCACGCAAATTTAGGTGTGATTCAATTTGATCTTGGGCTTGCAGCGGGCGGATTACCTGTTGATGTAACCAAGATACAGATGGTATACAATAGCACAAATCAATTGCCATATTTAGTTCCGTTTAGTCCAAATGGTCTTGTTGGTCCAAATAGTTGGACTGTGACAGGTAAATCAGAAGGGGCAGATAACATGATCCGAGAAGGTCAATATTTCACGATCCAGATTCGACCACTGGTTAACCTGACACCAAGGCAAGAATTCGATCTTGAAATCAAGCCGGAAAATGGTGCGGCGCTTGGTGTTGAAAGGACTATTCCCTTAGGGATAACGAATACAACACTTCTGTATTAATCTTTACCCTTTTTTCGTTCCACGTTTTAATCAATTCTCAAATTACCAATCGGCCATCAAGTTTGCCTCCTCGTGTCCTCATTCCCGCTTCGCTTCACTGCTGGCCTCCTCTGCTCACATCATGCCCTGGTTTTTCATACTGTCCTGAGGTGATATTGACGGCCATACCATCGTCGCGTGCTCCTCGTTATCGCCTGCCAGCTCGCGGGCAACCGGCTTGATGACCCGTTGCCTTCGCGGTATGCAAAATCGCCCGCTTTCCGCTACCGCTTGCGGGCTACTTGTGGAGGCCGGGGCCCAGCTGAGGCCGTGCCACCTGCGACGGCCCGAATGAACTTGATACGTTGGGGGATGGGGTGAGCACCATAGCCAGCGACGAGGCACCCGGTTACCGAGCGAAGCGAGGTCGAGGTGCCGAGGAGCGCCATCGTGTTTGAGTCCTGTAATATTCCACCCGACCCAGGTCAACAACAACCAGCGACGAAGGCGCCCGACTACGGCCGGCCAGGTCGTCGAGGCGTCAAGGAGAGACAGAGATCCCAATACAACATACCCGAAGGGAAGGCCCTCGGAGACGGCCGGGCCGGCAGTGGGCCTTCCCGGAGGGGCCCGGTTAGTTTATATATATGCGATTTTGTGATAACTTGTGCTGTTATACACTTTCACACCGCGCTCGGCGCTGGTTTATAACTCAGCCAGTCGACATAGTATGTGGTGAAAAGAAATGTCTGACGCAGTCTTTCCCCAAATTGAGCATGTCGGATGCGTGAAAGTTTCCGGCGGTATGCTCCGTATCGATGTGAAAATAGTACAGGCAGCGATCTGCAGATCTGATGTCTCCCGTCTTATCGGGGACCAGGCACAGGTCGCCGTCTGGGACATGACCCCAGTCTGGAACAGGACCGGGGAACCTGTAGAGATTGGCCGGGCTTGGATCAGCGGTTCGGGTCGGGCAGTGATGTACACCATCGCAGGCAGGAGATACATATCTCCGCTCTCGCAGGTGAAGGCCATTGTCGCAGGTATTCGGAAGATCGCAAATATCTCCACTATTGAATGGACCCCATTCCTGCCAGGAACAGAACAGGCAGCACCCCAGGCGGTATCAGCATGATACCGGCGGCTGAGGCATTGCTAATTGTTGCACTCCGCGAAGAAGCAGACCACTTGCAACAACAGGCAACGGCACTTGAATTTGATGCCCAGGACCTGCGATACCAGGCCGAAGAGATCGCAAAAGTCTATGGGGTGGCCTGAAATGTGTTGCAGGTCCGAAGACCTCGATATCATAGAGGACGAATATTATGAAAATTGCTTCCGTTGCCGGATATGCGGCAGGAAATGTGCTGGAGAATTCGAAGATCTCCTGAAAGTGGTAGAGGCAAACCGATCAAGATATCAGGCAATTGCAGAGTTTTCCAGGCAGTGGGACCGGGACCACGCAGAGGAGGCGAGGGTATGACCCCCTTCTCCTTTCTGATTGCACGGATCAAAAAGAATATTTCTTCATTGCATCTTCGACGGGAGCATGGAGAATGCCCCCGTTGCCCGTGGATCTACACTGAAGGACAGGGTATCTGCCGGTTTTGCATGCAAAAGAACCGGAATATCTCAAAAATAATGGAGGATAGTCCAGAGGATTCGGAGCGGTGCAAAAACTGTGGTGAAATAGTCCCACCGGAACATCAGAAGATTGGCATCGAATACCAGGGCGAACAGGAACATTCCGGGTCAGTGTATTATCTTGCTGGATATAACTGTCCGGCCTGTGGCTATCATGCAGAGGTGTGATAATGATCAATTCAACACCTTCGCCCTTCTGGACCAGTGAAGACCTTATCTCTGTCTATTCCAGGGCCGATGCCCTGCGGGATGGCGTCCTGGTTGAGGTCCCCCTCAATCTATCCATTGAAGCGGGAATCAAAATTCCGGTGGCACTAACATCAGAAGCATGGTATTACATCGATCCGGGTAACCTCGATGAATTACCAGGGCAGAGTATTATTGGCCGATTGTGGGACCTGCTGCAAGTGTTCCGGGTTATGGCCAGCCAGGCCCGACACACGGATCGGGTCTTGTTTAATGTGGCATTTCTTATGCCGATATCAGGTGAAAAGGACCAGTCCAAAATCTTAAGAGAACATGAAGAAGTTGCCACCTTCAAAGCAATATGCGGACCAGGTGACGACATGAAACCGGTAGTAACGATTATGCTCCCCTGGGAGGACTAATGAATATGCAAAGGGATTCCAAAATCCCACAATTTTATACGACCGACGAAGTCGCGGCCCTTCTCCACCTGAACGTACAGACTGTGCGTCTGTTACTTCAAAAAAAAGAACTCGGCGGAATTAAAATCGGCGTGGAATGGCGGGTGAGCGAGGACCACATTCTGGAATTCATCAAGGACCACGAGAACAAGTGATCGGGAGATCTCCGGCCTATTGAAATTGTGTCTGACGCAGTTTCTTTTGGCCGGCCGCGACCCGATCGGGATCAATGTTGGTAGCAGGGCCTTATCTCTATTCTGATAATTTTTCTTCTGCTCCCAAACAACTATCCAGAACCTATCATAATCCGTGAGAGGGCGGCGGGAGCACTCGGAGGTGACACGGTATCAACCGGGTCTGTGCTCCCTCCTTTCCATCCAGGCTGCAAGTGATAACGGTAGGCAGCCGATTTCTATTTTGGGCCATTGGGGGCCAAGCGGCCCGAGTGACCGCCGCGATGGGGTGCGAAGGTAACGAGTTGCTCTCAAGCAACTCGTCCGAGCCCCACATGCGTCGCGGGAACGAGTCACCGAGCGTCTGCACTTGTACGGTACTCAGCGAACGGGACCGATGGCATCAGCCATGTGTCCCGGAGCGTGAAGGAAACAGGCGATGACGAGGAGTATCACGACGAAGTCTCGGCCGTCAATAGCACCCCGAGACAATCTGAAAAACCAGGGCATGATGTGAAGACGAGGAGGCCCACAGTGGAGCGAAGCGGAACGAGGACACGAGGAGGCGAACATTCTGCCCGACTGCAATAACAAGTAACTATGAAATTTAATAAAAAATTAGATCAAAAATACGCTCAATATGAGCCCCAAAACGCCTGCGGATTCCTACACAGCGTGCAAAAGCCTCAGCCGTGATTTGAACACGGGACCTGCTGATTACAAGTCAGCCGCTCTGCCAACTAAGCCACTGAGGCGCCATACTAAATTGTCATTTGTCGGTAAAAAAGGTGGTGCATTGGAGCAGGGATTTAACGCAGGTTTCACCGGGTCCACACGGGTTCGCCGTCATACAGGATCCTGGTAATCCGGTGGTACGGGATTGCCGTTGTCCCGTACGGGGACTCCCGCTCGAAGTAATAGGCATCAAGTTTCACAATCTGTTCCCCGGTCACACAGGAGATATCATTCTGGGCCCCGCGGTCAATGTAACAGACTTCAACACGGGCAAATGAGAACCGCTGGTCGTGAAAATATTTCAGGAGTAGCGCATGACTCGTCCTCATTGTCCCCCATTACTCTGGATTTGTTACCCTGACATCCACGTATTATCACATAAGCTAACCGGAGTTCCAGGGCAGGGGGACCTGTCCAGGCCAGCAAGAAATACATTTTTCAGAACCCGGGATATATCACCATACCATGCGACCATTCATCGTCCTTATAGGAATCCTCCTCGTCACCGCGATCATGTTCACCGGCTGTACTACCGAAAAGCCGGGTGGAATGTCGGTACCTACCCCGGTTGACACATTTCCCGTTGTCACTCCGCCAACTACCCCGGTAACACCTTCAGTAACTGGAACCGCAGTTCCGATCGTCACACCAGCAATCGTAGATATTTCTATCCGGGCATCGCCGGAAAAATACAGCCCATTAATGTCTTCCACGGTCGGGATCGGATTAACCCCATTGTATACAGGGTCTCGCCCGGACGTTGTATACAGTTGGAATACCAGTTTTGGTCATTTCGTCAGCTGGAATGCCCCGGGCTGGAACGTCAGCCAGCATGGCAATAGTATCGAAACTACCAACGCGACGATATACTGGACTTACTCTCCTGACGATATGGGAAAAGAAAAACCGCCAGTTACCATCCGCCTCATCATAAAAACACCCCCGCGGACCCATGGCGGGAACGGGACCATCGCCTGGAAAGACCTCCGTATCAACTGGGAAGATACAGATATGGCTGTGATCGAACAGGCAGCATGTGGCATACAGAACTGCCACGGTATGGAGATCAGTTGTGGCCCGCAGGTTGTTGAAATGTGTACGATGGAGTACCAGCTGGGGGATAAATGCCGGAGCCTCGCATCCTGCCAGAATATCAACGGGTCCTGCACCGTGGTAAAACAGGAAGGATATACAAAATGCGTCTCCTGTGTTGAGGAATGCAACAGGACCGCCGGTAATGATCCCGTAAAGGCATTCGACTGCGAAAGCCGGTGTTGATACAGCCACTGTATCAATTCACCTGTTTTTTTTCTTTTCCAAAAGATCACTCCATTTTAACAAAGCTCACACATGGAGGGGATAGACAGAAGTGACGACCGAATTGCCTCGTGAAGAGATTTCATAAGATTGCACGTTGAAATGATCAAACAATCGTTGTATTGAACGGAGTTGAATGAAACTTGCCAGAATTAGCTAAAATGGTCCGATATGTGTGCCTGGAATGTCATTATATTTATGATCCGGTAAAGGGAGATCCCAAAAACGGGATACCCGCTGGTACACCATGGAAAGATGTTCCCGACAGCTGGCGCTGCCCGGAATGCAAAATCCTTAAGGCAAAAAAAGGCGTTTTCAAACCGCTTGATGAATAATATTCTTCCTTTTGCAATTTTTTTTATATGAGCCACCCTTTTTCTCTGAAGAAAAACAAGAGGGACTGGTCACAAAAAATCGCTAACCTGTTGGAGGTCGGATTCTTATGAGTAAGGCTGTGTTTAATCCAGAAATAAAAACCGTCCTTGATCAAATCCTGCCCGGGATTCCTGGTGTTACCCCGGGTAAAATGTTCGGGTACCCGGCATATTACATCCGGGACAAACTGTTTGCATGCATTTACGAAAACGGTGTTGGGATCAAGGTCCCGGGGAAAAGGGCCGAAGACCTTGCAGGTATGCCTGGGTTCACCTTTTTTCAACCGCTGGGACGGGCAAAAATGAAATCATGGATTTTTCTTGAGCGGAGCGAACCAAGGGACTTTTTGAATGAACTTCCCCTGTTTATGACATCCATAGAATACGTTGCATCCACGGCGGATAAGAAGAAGTAATTCTTTTTCATAACCAACCGGATTGAAAGGCACTTTGTGCCAAACGTAAAGTCTGACGGAAACCACCAGGTAAAGGAATGCATGCGAATTTCAAGGGATAACCGCCCTTCGTTCATTCATTAGTTTTGCACTGGTGTGAACCGCATCTGCAGGAACACGGGATTAGGCCTGGTCGAGATCCGCATCGCTGATTGTAAGGCCAGGTTGCAGCGTGGTCCCGATAATTTTTTTCCCACCTGGTATCCATCACTAATCATGGGGAAGAAAACCTGCCTCGTGCTTCTCATACTCATGATTTCATTGATAACCATGGGTTGCCTGGATCCTGCGGCAGAAGCACGGGAGTGGAATAAAAAAGGCGAGAAGGACCATATTATGGGGAGATACGAAGAAGCAGTTTCCGCATACGACCAGGCAATATCCGCTGAACCCTATTATGGAAAAGCGTGGCGGAACCGGGGTCTTTCTCTGGCACTTCTAAACCGCACAAACGAGTCTGAGTTTTCTTTTGATAAAGCGCTTTCAATAGACCATGAGGATATGACAGCCCTGTATTACCAGGCATTATCCCGTTCCCATGCGGGAAATGATCAAAGTGCACTCGACAGCCTGAACATAACCATTGCAGTGAGTCCGAAAAACCGTGATGATGCCATTACCCTGACACAGGCATGGACACTCCGGGGCGATCTCCTCACGAAACTGGGCCATATTGAGGAAGCAAACCAGTCCTACCGGAAGGCACACGAGACCATGATGTCAACGATCTGATGCTTCCCGGGGTTGGAAAAAAGGTGTGGGTTCCCGCGGGATTATTGTTGTTTATACCCGCATGAACCGCAGAACTTTTTGCCGGGTTTGAGATTATTGCCACACACCGGGCATGTCCCGGGGGAACCGGTTTTGGGATCACTCGTGGCTTTGGCCCCGCATGACTCGCAATACTGGTCAGCAGGCTTGACCACTGCCCCGCAGGCGGTACACAAGCTGACCGGTGAACCAGGGGTTTCCTCTTCCTCAACAACCCCACTCATCCGGTTTGCAATCCTGCGGGCTTTCTCCTCTTCTCCCGGTGGTACGGGGATACTGATCTCAAAGGGCCGGAGGATATACAGGCCGACCAGCTGGATGAACGAGAATACCAGAATAGGGGGATGTTTCGCGGTCTCTTTTTCATAGCTGACCCCGTCCATCCTCATCAGGAAGGAGTGGAACGGGTAGACCCCTCCTTCGTAAATAATACCATTATCCGTGATATACGCATCACGTGGTGCCTTAAGGGCACGTTTCCGTTCCAGTTTCGGAGCCACAACGGAGACAATCGCAACAATGATGAGGACAACAAAGAGCATCCCGGCAGTGGCGACCCCGGCTTCCCCGCCGAAGATGATCATAAGGACCATCCCGATAACAAGGAAACCACCCACTACATAGAGGAGTGCCCTGTTGTTCTCCATGTAACCCACATATTCACGTTCTGCACTCTTTCGGGTTTCATCCTCAGGATAGACCCAGTGGGCAAGCAGGTTTTTCCCCCCGAGAATGTCATCCATCGCTCTCGCACGGGTAAAGAACAGCAATGCAACCGCAAACGAGCAGAGCGTCAGGAAGAAGGAGATAAACGAGACCGCATACCCACCGGACATCCCGTCCATTCCACTGCCGACGAATATTAAGATAACAAAGAGCACCGCCAAAATCAGCGAGATATATACCCATTTCCACTGGCTGTTCTCCATTATTCACCATCCTTTTTTCTAGTCAAGAGGCTGGGCTTTCCATATGCTCCGGCAATCAATACAAGCCCGAAAAGAACAAAAATAAAGGTCGCTGGGTTTAGCGGGGCCTTTTTCGTTGTTGTTGCCGGTACTGGTGTAGAGGGATGTTCCGTTGTGGTTACCGTGGTACGCCGGTATGTTGCAGCCTCATTCCCACGCCCGAGCTGGGTGAGAATGTCTGCCTTTAAGTTGTTTGAATCCCGGTCAGATGGGTCCAGTACAAGTGCCCGGTCTACCGCGGTCAGTGCCTCCTGTGGGCGGTTGAGTTTTGTCAGGCTGTAGGCCTTCAGGTACCAGGCAGCCATAAATGACGGGTCATATTTAGTCGCGTTCGTATATGCTGCGAGGGCCTCATCATAACGCCCATTCTGCAACGCGTTCTGGCCTTCATACAATGCGAGCGATGCATCATCAATCGAATGGAAAGACTGGACATCCGCGTACTCCGGTGACATATTAGACGAAATATTCACCCCTGATACCGAAAAGGGCACCAGGACGAGAGATAGGATGACGATTCCCCACCTGATAGCTGTAAACCCCTGCATAGCAGGGGTTTCAGCAGGGGAGGATATTAATTTTTATACCTGCTTTTTCGGGACCCCTGGATACCCCAGACAAGGAATTCAATCCTGGTCAGGAGGACAAGATGTTCGGGGTCTGGGGTTTTCGACTACAGAAGATGCCAGGTACCCGGCGATCGCCGAGGTCTTGTTGAGAACTTCGTGCCGGGTGATGCCCAAGAGCAGGCCGAGCTTGTGGGTCGCGAGCCGAAGCGCCTCCTCGTTCCGCTTCCGCTCAGTGATGTCGATAGCCACACCCCGGAACTTCGAGGTGACGCGTCTCCCCTGAGGAGATATGCTGCGCCAGGTTTCGCATCGAAGTCAGCCGCCCCACCTCCGTTCCCAGGTCGGTGATCGATCGCCCGATAACCCCATCCAGCAAATAGCTCATGAGCGGCTCGATCAAGGGGCAGA
This sequence comes from Methanomicrobiales archaeon, assembly GCA_037137755.1. Classification (GTDB taxonomy): domain Archaea; phylum Halobacteriota; class Methanomicrobia; order Methanomicrobiales; family Methanospirillaceae; genus CAIKOD01. Next base: position 9,514 of record JBAXJR010000009.1, read on the forward strand.
TATACCGGAATCTCCCCTATAGAACCAAGTTCCTAGATCATGTCCAGCGAGGTGTTCACGAGGTACCGAAAACGTTCTTCGCTCTCTAGCAGGGCGTCCCCGGCCGCTTTCTCGTTGGTGATGTCCTGAGCGGGCGAACCGAACCGGAACCCCTTGTCATTCTTGATGGGAAAGTTGACATGGCGCATGAAGAGCCGGATGCCGTTGGGGCTTTCGGTTTCAATGATCATCGGTCCCCTGGTCCAAATCCGCCGGCAGGATTCCCCCATCACCCCCTATCGTTATCTCTGGTTTCGGACTGAGTTTACCGGTATAATCTCCCCACGGCTGGTCCTGAAGGAGGATATCAGCGATAGCGATACCCCAGAGATTGACACAGTACTTTTCCGGATCGGGAGCCTCCCAGCTCCACCACTCCCTATACCACTGCTCCGCTTTATTTGCAGCCTGGCCCCACCCCTCAGGGCTCTGATTTGTGCCAACCGTATACATTTCATAGAATGCGGTGCCGAAGAGGTGATACCAGGGCCCCGAAAAATCCTCCGCAAAATTCTGCTGCGGATAATTCACCTTCGGTGTTCCTGGAGCACCATCAATGATCCGGAAACCTCCCCGGATGGTTGTAAACACCGACCTGAATGTCGGGGTATTCATTGGATTTACCCCTGTTCTTGCATTCGAACCGATCCGTGCAAAGGATCGGAGCGTATTGTGAGCAAGCAGCAGTGCAGCTCCGATATCTCCCTGCGTCTCGACAAGTGACAGGTAAAACACCTCCCCCGGAGAGATCTGTTTTGTGCCGCCCGCCCCCTGGAGAATTCTACCCGGGGCTAAAATTTTGACAGCAAGAGAAGCTTCTGTTCCATAGGGGGTATCCCAGGGAGGGTTTTTATCCGTGCTGGTTCCCTCTATCCAGGTCTGAATAGAATTTTCTTTCTTTTTTGGCGGTGGAGTTTGCGATACTGGCCCCAGGGGCTTGGAGTAATCGTCTTTCTTCCGTAAGATTCCCCTCAACTCTTCGGAGGTAGTAAAATAATATTGGTCTTCAATCCGTTCTGGAGAACTATGCCCGAAAAGGAACAACCCTGCAGATGTCCTTTGTGTATCGCTCTTGGCCTTAAAGCCTAAATGGGCTCTTTGGGGAGGGGTGGCATTATATTTCTCGATGGCGTCCCTGAATCCTTTCAGGACGGTTGCGTAGTTCGTCCGGAGATGGGTCTCCTCCTTCAGGTCAACTGGGTTTGTCATCCATTCGAACTTCACACCAAAGCAGAGTTGGAACCACCGGGAAAGCTTGATGTTCACCCTGACATCGGTGGAGACCTGGCTGGTTCCGGCGCGGGCCGTAATCCGCACTACCTCATCGAGTTCGAGATCAAATTCCTTCGGATCCGACAGGACTCCCGTATTCTTGTTGAATGCCGCTTCTGACCCCTTTTTCTGGTTGACCTGGAAGAAGTGCCGGTATGGGGACGGGGACAGCGTCGTATGATCAAGGATCGAGGACTGCTCCAGAGTAATTTCAACGCGTGCTTCCGGGGCATCGACGACCGTTCCATCGTCCAGTTCTTTCCGCGGTATAACGTCGATGAACTCGCAGTTCTCTGCCGTCAGATCCAGTTTATTCCGGCTGATCCAGAGGATGTACCTGACGATCCTGGGCTTTTTCTCATCAGGTTGAGGCGGTTGTTGAGGTAGCGGAGGAGGGGGCGATATCTTCTGAGGCGGACCCCCTGGCGGAGCGGGGTTCTTTCCCGATCCTTTCCTGATGATCGCTGCCCCCCCGACCACTGCAGCCCCCGCAACAGCCGCACCAATCACAACCACCCAGGGTATCTCGGGTTCTTTCGTAGGTTTAACCGGGTCGGAGACTCCCGATCCCGACATACCGTCACAGGCGGCACAGCCAGAACTTGACCCCGCCCCGCCATTTGACAACAGGTAGCTGATGGTCACAGGGCCGGTATTCTCATCGGTATAGAATTCCCAGATTCCACACCCACCTTTCGGGGACAGGTCTGACGGATTGCTGTCAGCTCCCGGGAACACAGGCCTGATCTCCCAGCGAATCACCGGTCCACTATCACCGTAATAGTTGCTCGCAATATCGCCATTATACTCAATCCAATACCTGCTGCCTGGTGATGCCGATACTTCACGGAAATTGGAGACTGTCATTCCCGGAGGGACGCAGAACTGAACATAATTATGAGAGGAAGAGGCCGTTATGGTATGAGTTCCCGGGGTGGAATCCGACGAGGCAGCCAGAACGGGGACTGAGCAGAGCGTGATAAAAATCAACACGAGAAGGAGGCTCTTTCGGGTCCTGGCTGTTCGCATAATGGGGGCGAGTGTCGCATCCCTGTCATCTCTCAATCCTGCAGGGCCGGACAACCGGTCCGGTGTCTTCCGAAACGACATCCACAATTGTAATAACCAGCACCGGTTGTCCATTCTGATGCTCCTGAAAGATAATCCCCCTCATCTGCAATAAGCATGTGCAGACAAACGTAACGCATAAAAATTCCGTCCCAGCATGTGTTTAATAACGGAAAGACAGGTCGCAGGTACGGGGGGGTTGCCTGGATAAATGCCGACGGTGCAGGTAATGTACCACCATCCTCGGTTACTTTCCACGCTGTTGCAGTAAATTAGTCAAAATGATGGTAAAATTATTATTGATAACTGGAGAATGTAGATCCCGATTTTATCTGGTGTAGTTTGTTGATCAACAATAGTTAGAAATCCCGAAATAGTCCCGGGCACCTGCTACAAGGACTACTATCCCAGATACATCCCTCTGTACAGGGTCAGATAAGTATTATCGTTAAAGGATAGAACCTGCAAAACATTACATTTCATTCAGATTAGTAATTTGGTAGAAAATGGGGCGTTTTATTAAATCTTTGTGCCACATGAACCACAGAATTTTTTTCCCGGGGCCAGTGGCTTACCGCAGGACGGACATACGGGGGCAGCCGGGGCCTTCACCACATGCTCTGCCGGTTTCCCGACCCCACATGCTGCCCCACAGGAACCACAGAATTTAGCCCCTGCTTTTATTGGGTTTCCACATTTCGGGCAGGTGATGCCAGGGGAGGTTACTGCCGGGGAGCCAGGCTGTTGCTGCTTTGGGGGCGGACTCACAGGGATAACAGATTCCGGGACCGTCTCTTGCTTTGATACCACCTTCGAGACCTGACGGACAACCTCTTCCTGGACTTTCTGCTGGACCTGCTCTTGTACCTGTTGTTCCGCCGTAGCTACTGCAGACTCAACCATCTTCTGGCCGGTGGCTGGAAGCATATCACCCACGACCACCTCCCACTCAGCCGGAGGACGGATGACAACGTGTGAGATCTCCCCGACGGTATCGGCAATCTTCCCGGCTGTACTGACCGTAGATTCTACTTTTGATACCGTCGATGCGACGGTATTTACGACATCAGCAGCTTTTTGCACGGTTTCGGCGGTTGAACTTCCTGGTGAAGCGAGTTTTTCCCCGCAGCTCCGGCAGAACTTCGCATCGCTCTTGTTTGAGGTCCCGCATTTCGGACAGAATTTTTGATTTCCGGTCATAGGTATCTACTCTCCTTTTTCTCTCCCAAACATATACTACCCATATACTATCCGCCCTCCAAAGAGGGTCTGTAGTCGCTTCGTCCCTTCCAGTCCAAGATATGGACAATCATCCAATGAAGTCTTTATTTCAAATTGGGAATCACCTGGTTCTATCCACCCGAGTTTTTCCGAGCGGATCCAGGGTTCGAGGTTAAAGTCCATCTCCTCTACTTTCAACTCGCGGTTCGACCAACCCCTTTCAGACATCCCTTGTCCCTCCAGCCGTTCCGATGCACCCCAGGAATTGACCAGGAAGTCCACGGACCCCGGATCACTGCTAAAGTAGCAGATGGGGTATCCAATGTGTGGGCCAATCCGGACTGATGAGAGCACGGCGACAACTGATGGGTAAGCCAGAAGTCCTGGGATAACAAATGGTATATCCGGGCCCGGGTGAACTACGAATGATGTCTTTTCCACGGGTTGCCTGACGGTTACCGCACCGCTCATGGAATGAAATGTTCGAGGCAGAGCCTCAACCGGTCTGATCGGCGCTTCATAATTCCACCATAAGCCGTCAATTCCGAATATATCGAGTGAGTGGACAACCGTTTCACCTGAGAACGGGCATCGGCTGACAGGAATTTTAGGAAGACCATTCAGGTATTTCCTGGAAATTACCTGGAATGTTTCCAAAATTGAGGCGATTTCAGATCCAAAAGACGGATCTTCTGCCCGCTTCCCTTCAATTCCCTGAAATTCCAGTTCATCTTTCCGTAACATCAAGGCATTATAATCCTTCAGAATAATGTTACGCGTTTCCGCTGTGAATGGTAGATTCATTTCCGTAACCCTCCGGCCCACCAGACAGTATCCCATTGCCTCGTTTTTGGGTTATACCGGTTCAGCGGGGTCCCCTGTATAGGGTTGCCTTTCTTGTCATACCCTTTGATCTCAGAATTTCCATTGAGAATGGTATCATCAATTTTGATATTTGCATTGTGTTCATGAGGGCTCGTATAGTCCCATGAAATATGGTCCGAGTGCATCGTAACGCCCACCTGGTGGAGCCGTGTGGCAAATTCCCTGTTTCTTTCAGGTGAAAGAGGCTTACCGGTCTTGGCGTCAATATAGGCAAACGGGTCATTATCACCTGAAAAGGGTTTTCCCCTGCTCCCATCGCTGTTTTTCGCATAGATAATCCCGGTTTTCCTGTCCCAGTCTATCTTCCCCTGCTTTTCCAACTCTGTCAGGTGACCCTCAAATGCTTCGTACTCCTCTTTTCTCTGTTTATACCGGTCCTGGATATCCTTCCACTGAGGATCAGTCTCTTTCATCCCCGCTGGCCTCTCCGGGGGATCAGGGTTCTTACATGCGGCATACCCTTTATCCGCCTCACTCCCGCCAAACCCCAGGTACTCATTGTCAATGGGATTGATGGTCTTCTCGTGGATCATGGTAATCTTTGGGTTTGCTTCACCCCGGGCCACATGCCCGTACTGATCTCCGAATGGACGCATAATTGGAATTACGTCCATTTCTGCAGCTATTTTTTCCAACGCTTTCCTGTGAAAATCTGATATCCCGCTAAGATCAGGCTCTTTTCCTGCCTCGGTAAATTTGGGGTCGGTAATCGGTTTTCCACTCCCCTCCCCAAACTCTTTGAGCTGTTCCGGAGTCCGGTTTCCTCCTTTTTTATCTTTGTCAGTTTTATCTTTATCCGGTTGTTTGTCTCTATCGGGCTGTTTATCTTTGTCAGTTTTATCTTTCGCAGCTTTCTCTTCAGCTGCTTTCTTATCTTTAATGGCTTGATCAGAATCCCCTTTTTCTGTCTTCTTCTTTCCCGGGGGACTTACCACTTCCCCTCCAAAAGCACCCCTCGCCTGCACTTCACCGAAACGGATTTTTACGTCGTCACTGCCATGCTTTTGCACAAATGTTCCAACGAGCATGTTTATAGAGAGCATGCCAAGGTCTTGTGTTGCCGCATATGCTGCACCGCAGTATCCCACCCTGTCATCTGCCGGTTTCCCGATATCTCCTGCCAGGTGGAGCTGAAATTTCCACAACCAGAGAAAGCCAACGATTTTGGTATATTTTCTGGGTTCTTTGAGCACTTTTTCAATTTCAATACTCCCCATATAATAGGTCTCAATTGTTTCGCTGCTTGCCATATTGATAAGGAACGTAAGCCAGTTATTGTTGACATACTCGTCAATGCAGGTGGGAAAATCACGCCCGTTTCCATTCTGGATATAATACGCGTAGACCGCCTTGGATTCTGACTGGATAGTACTCACGAAATTCGAGATCGCAAATGAGGCATAGGGTCCGAGTCCGGCAGTATAAAACATCACAAGCGCGTTGAACGCAAGGTCGCCGAAAAACTCTGCCGCCTGGAGTTCAAAAAGCTGTACTCCCCAGACCGTATCCCAAATCAGGAAGTCCAGTTTGTCCCGTGCCCACTTCTCATTGGCCGTTTCATGGATCTTGCGACTAAAAACACGATAATCCTGGGCTCCCTGACCTTTTAATTTCTTCAGTTCGTCCCATAATTCATCCCGGTACTCTTCCGGGAAACACCGGCGAATTATTCTGTCGAGCCTTGCAATTTCGTTTGAAGTGGTATATTCGATTTTTAATTCGTCAGGATTACCGAGCATGAGGGTGACCGGCAGTTCGTACTGCCAGTTGATCGTCTGATTATCTGCCGCATATTTGCTATAATCTGTTACATAAAATCTGACATACCCGTTGGCCTTTTCTCCTTTCCCGGGTATCTGCTTCTGGAAGATGATGTGCCACTTACCGGTGCTCTGTTTTTCCAGATCGCCGCTATAGATGACTTTTATAAAGGACTCTTTCAGGTGTAAAAAGATAGTATTCCACCAAGAACCTGCTCTTCCGGTATCATTTGACTCCTCGGCCGCTTCATTATAGGATATGACGAGGTTCTCGTTTCTGGATAGTCCGGTCCCGTCCCATTCCATTACGGTAAAGGTCACATACGGGAAAATATGTCTTTCAACCACATCGTCGACATCTTCAAGTGGGGCCCTTGCCTCTGCGGGATCATATACATTGATTGTTATTTTACCTTCTTTGGTGACATCATGCCAATCCCCCGCTTCATCATATTCAGACAATTGGTCCGGATAGAGCCCTTCATGCAGGATGTTGATAGTAAAAGGGTCCCCTTCTATCTTCAGATCATCCAGGGTTGCAGTTGTCTTCACCGTGACCACCTGTTGCCAGGCAGTTACCCCGGGTTTTCGTTCAGGCAGGGGGACATCATCACACATTTCGAACAAAAAGGCCCGTGTAGAGGGGGTTTTGTCCTTTTTGTTGCAGGAGACCAGTTTTTTTGCGGCCTCGTCTAATTCCACAGAGATCTTCCAATCCCCATCGCCGGGACCATGAACGGACAATTTGACAAGTGCAGAAATGATGGCGTCCGGTCTCCCAGGACGTTCACGCTTTGCATTGGCCAGGAAATTAACCGTTGCAGGTTCTGCGGCCAGGGTGGGTTTTGGGTCGAGTAGGACGGGAATTTTCTTCTCGTCAACAACCGTCCCTTCAACAATTACCCTCACTAAAACAGACTCTGATGAAGGGGCAATCAAGTCCGGGGTGACATACGTTAAATTTCCATTAAACATTGCGGTCTTTACATTATCACCATCTGCAGTGTCAACCGTGTCCGGACTATTTGGACCCGCCAGCCAGCCAGCGAAATTTTCACGTGAAAATTCAATATCAGCCTTTACCGGGCCTTTCCCGACCGTGGGCACCAGTTTCGCCTTGATCACTACCTTGTCGGTTTTAATGTACGGGTTCAGATGGTTTTTTTCGGGAGGGGAAAATTCCCATGCAAGAGTGCCGTAATCAATGGTTTCAAGACGTACGGGTACAGTCTGCGGTTTGACTGAATCGGTCCCTGCACTCGCCTGGACCGTAATGGATACTTGTTTTTCACGGGTCACTTTCTGCTGGGATACCTTGCATTCAAGTTTCCCGGTGCCCTTGTCCGGGGAGCAGGAGACGAGATCAGAACCCCCGTCAATACTCAGCGTGGCATCGGTGACAAGGACTTTCTGGTTTTCGCCCAGCACCTGAAGTACCTGGGCCGTGAGGGAAGCGGCCTTATTCTGCTTCACGTCGAGGCTTGCCGGGTGAATATTGAGGATATAGTTTCTCTGGGGTTCGAAGGAGACCAGTATTTCTTTTTTCAGGGGCATATCCGGCAGGGAGACATTGGCAACGATGGTAACCGAAGGTGTGCCTTTTTTTGTGAAGTCAGGGGTGGCAGTCAGTTCACATGTTGCCCCGGCATCATTCGGCGTGAGTTCTCCTTTCTCTACCGAGACATTTATCGGCTTTTTAAGGTCGATAGTAAGTTTTTTGGCGACTTCATCACGGTCCTTTTTACTGATATAGGGCGGCAGTTTCACCACAGCGGTCACCAGGATAGTATAGGACCCGCTGCTTGTTTTTCCCGTGAATTTTACATCCAGGTCGATATCAGGACGCAGTGCTGTCGGGATTGTGATGTCCACATCGTCAGCGATCGGGGCTGCGGATACACTCACGGGTATACCCATACCCGGGACCAGCATTTTTGGAAAAAGGGTCACTTTCAGTTTTATCGGCTTTTTTTTCACTATCACATTGAGGTAGTGTGCAAGTGAGAGTTCAGGGGCAAGTTTCACGAGAATGTCGAGTTGGTTTCCGGCCTGGTTCATCTCTTTTGAGATCGAAACGGTATTAGCGTCCCACCCGCTGCCCGGGACCAGATCGACGTTGCCCCCCTCGAGGGGAAGGGGATCTTTTCCCCTTTCCACCATGATCTTCGATCCTATAGTGACCGGCCCCAGTGATGAATCGCTGTTCAGGGGCATCTGTTTTGAAAAAGATCCCATTACTCAAATCACCTCATTCAAATTCGATACTGGTTTCCGCCTCAAAGTTCACCGTAACGGTGGTGGATGTCCCGCCCCCGCCCACGGAGGCATTTACCTGGATTGTCACCCCGTCGACACCCCCCGACTTATCAAGGGATACCGTGACGTCAACCGAGCCCATTCCAGAAAGGGGAACAATGGAGAGCCCCGGGATTCCTGCCGACGGTACGAGTGTGATTGATGCATTGTTCGCAGGGGATGCAGTCCCTTTTTCATCGACCTTCCAGGCAGACGCGGTGAACGCTCCCGGTTCCTGTGTGCTTACTTTTATCGTATCGGTCGGGGAGATCTGGAGGATATACCCCACAGGTCCCTCTTCTTTTTTCTCTTTATCATCGGGTTTCTGCTTCCTCATCCTGTTTGCGAGTGCAATGGCAGCAATTGCCACACCGGCAATGCCTATGACCGGGATCCAGGGGATACCGGACTCGTCAGTTGCAGTCGAAGATGTCCCGGCTGAAGGTCCATTCCCGGAAGAACAGGGTGTTTTGTAGGGATATGTCGGGACCTTATGGATATACGCCGCACCACCTTCGGGATTAGCGGACGAGTCCAGGACGTTTATCATGTGTCCCCCTCCGGCAGATGATGACGACTCCTGCGATTCCCAGCCTAATGTGAAGGTATCCCTCGCCCCGTTGTCCTCATACGCGGCTGATTTACCTGCCGCGTCCCTGACCCTGAGGCTGACTACCACCCATTTATCCGTAATTTTATGAGAGAGAGATGCAAATTGCAGTCCTGTCCCCTGGACCATGTTCTCGCTCCCGGCCCCGAACCTCCAGGTATATGTATAAGGCGGGGTCCCACCCTGCACATCCGCCGAGAAGGAGTAGGTATTTCCCACCTGGCCATCGCGGTCGTAATTGATTACATCAGGACCAGCCAGGTTTTTTATAACGGGAATATTGCAGGGATCTGTACTGGCAGCAGCACTTGCAGGACTGATTATTACGGTAGTAACAAAGAATAGCAGGATGACCAGAAGGTATCGTTTCATGATTATGACAACATCCCCTTTGATTTGGCAGGTACTAGAAAATCCGGAAACACCATTAACCTGAAAATATACCAGGATATTTCAATCCGAATCCAGTAGATAATACCTCTTGAGAGACAGTATTAAATGTTCCCATTTCCCGTGAAAGTCCGCTACTGCAACGATCCCTGCATCAAAAAATTTAGGGAGTTTAAACGATTTTTAAACAAAAGGAGGGTTTTAAGAGTTTATACGGTCATTCTATATTTCACACTGAACAGAAGAGAACGTAAAAAAAAAGTGTGCGTTTGGCCGGATACCCGTTACTCCTTGGAGAAACGCCAGGTAAATATCCGGGGTTGAAACCCTGCTCGACGTGATTTTCACCATCATGTGAACTCGATCCTTGTCCTGCTGGAAATATCAACGGTCACCTCTGCCTTCTTTGTCGTACCTCCTGCTGTGGCAGTTATACCCAAGATTACGGAAGGGCGTTTCATCTCACCGGCAAGCGCGATCTCTACCTGAAGAGGGCTGTTCCCGATCGAAGGAGTTACAGAGAGACCGCTGTCAGCAGGATTTTCAACGGTGACAACTGCACCGGGTTCCGGCACAGGCGGGCTGTCGCCCACTTTCTTCCATACAGCCACGGTAAGGGATGCGGACTCAGCCGGCGTGACAGATACGTGGCTGGCACTGAGCTGGAGGATATAGGTGACTGATTCCTCCTTCTTTTTCTCTTTCTTTTTCTCGTCCTTTTGCCCCACCGTTCCAGGGGTCACCGGGTCTGGATTTTTACCACCGAGTAATTTTGCACCCACAACAGCAGCTACACCAAGGGCCCCAATTGCTCCAATCACAAGGATCCACGGGGTATCTGGTTCGTCGGGGGGACGGGTCGTCGTGCCAGGCGGAGTGTATGAAGTACTCCCACCACTATCACAGCTGCAGGAAACATGTGAATAGTCATAGCCGGGAGGGGCTGAAATATAGCATGCCGGATGGCATTTTGCCGCACAATAACTTGCTTCATTACATTGCCGGCATGCCTGTGGATCCTGGGTATTTTTACAACTGTAGCAATACCCGGCAATACTCTGGGGTATGCTGGCTGGACAGAAATCATCCTGGCCAGTCACCGGCTGTGTGAAAAAAAGCAACGGGATACCAATGCAGATAAGGATAAAAACCGGAATTATCACCTGCATTTTTTTTTGGAAATTGTTAATACCAACGTCATTTCGTTGCATGAGATTCAATCCAGTGGACCATCCCGGTCACATTCCAAATCGTATTCCATACCAGTTGCGTGAAAATACTCAGCCAGGAAAGATTAACTTTCCGGAATTTAGTTCATGACTGAATTTGAAAAGAAAATACTGCCATTTCCTCGCTAATTTCAATAAATAACATGGGTTTCAAGGAAGATTTCCACTACATATCCCGATATTTTGCCCAGACAACCAGGCAACCTGCAATATAGAAACCTGCACCGGAAAGGATGATCCATGCCGTGTCTCCCCCGGAGAGGTAGGCCCCAAGGAGGGCTCCAACGATGGCAAACGCACATACGGCGATGTACCGGAGTGCGCGGTAGTCAATATGGAAACTGAATCCCTGCAAAAAGCGCTGGAGCCATGGATCCATGTTATTTCACCCCAGGGTGGGGGCCAGCTTTTGCGACCGTTGGAGGGAGATCCGACAATGCCTGCGGGGTGTTCCAGGAGTAATGAGTATCAGGTTATCCTCCCCTTAAGAACAGTCCCGAGAACCGTCATGATATGGTCTGCCGTTCCTTCCGGGAACACAATATCGTACGACTCTCCCGGCAGGACAAGACTGAGCTTATCGCCCTGTCGCTTGCCACCCGGAGTGAGCTTCACCGATCGTATGGCAGAAAGGGGTATGAAAAAATTCACATCGTTTTCAAGGAGTGCCGAAACAGGCTTTTTCATGAGTTGCTGCCAGGGGGCATCCGGCAGCCCGGCAAGTTCCCCCTCCTTCCATTTTCTTCCGGCTTTATTTGCTTCCTTCTCCCGGGCCTCTATCCACGCGGTCATTTCATCCGCAATATCATCCTCTACCATGCAGAACAGGACTCTCTGATCAGTCACCACAACAATCCATGTGTACTGGAAGCCGAAACCCTTGACTTGCGGCTCGCTTGCCGAAGGGAGAAACCCTACAATATTCTCTGCGGTTCCCGGGCCAGGGGAGAGGAATGATAAAAGGACGCGGCGGGCAAGAAAATAGATCCCATAATCAAAAAATATTCTCGTGACACCGGCAGATGAACCGATAAGGACCTGGTCGGTGCGGGTTGACGGGTCACTTTCACCCCGGATGTAGGAAATTGATTCCCGGTGTATTGCCTTGTTCCTTCCGTCTTCTGCAAGTACCGCCCCCGGTGCCGTGGAAAGATATCGTTCCCATGGACGGGTCGCGATGGTTATACTCCGGAGCATTTTCTGCTCCTGCACCGTATCCGCTGTGCAGAAATCAACCGGGCTCCATGAAAGCCTTAAAAGGGAAAATCCAGCACCGGATGCTACCTGCCAGAGATTCCTTCCTTCCAGGTGTCTTTCCATGAGCGTGGCCTCTACATCGGTTACGGCCTGGTCGTACTCGTTTTCCGAGGCCTTGCTAACATAGGCGATAATGACCTGGTCAGGGTACACAATGAGCGTGCACCAGTCGGTCGAGAAGATCCCACGTTGCTGGTATGCAAACGGGATTACTGCCAGGGGAATTTCGGGTGACCCCTGCACAGCAGGTGGTGCTGCTGCCTGAACCTGATTATTCATCGACACGATAGGTGAGCCACATTCCTCACAAAATTTTATACCCGGATTCAGGGGTTTTCCACACTCCTCACAGAACCTTTGCTCCGCCGTCATAGGGATACATCTCCATGAGGCAGTTTTAGGAAAGCCCTATACTTATATGCTGGTCTTCCTCTTCCATCGGGAATTTTATCATAAGGAAGAGAGGCTCTTTTTTCTCTATGATCGGGCAGCTCCACCTCGCCATCGTCCCTGCTCTCCAGAATCTCTCATGTATGCAGACTGAAACCCGGGGAGTCTTGTTCCGAAACGCTAATATCATATCCTGACAGGAGATCAAATCAGGGATTTCTATGGCTTTTTGTGAAAATTGTGGTGCAAGTGTTAAAACAGGTGACCAGTTCTGTGAAAACTGCGGATCAGCTATGGGATCATCATCAATGGAATCAAAACCCTTATCAACGGCACAGGCAGTTCCTGCAGCTTCCAGTACTAGCCAAGGTGAGAAGAACCCGGCCATCGCCGCTGTCGCCTCATTGCTTTTCAGCGGGCTTGGGCAGGTGTATAACGGGAGTTTCGGGAAGGGTCTTCTCATATTCTTCGGAACCCTGATTGGTTCCATGATCTTCCTGATCCCCGGACTCTTTGTCCTCATATATGGTATCTACGATGCATACACGACTGCAAAAAAGATGAACGAGGGGCAGGTACCATTCGTTCCGTACCAGATGACGCATATCATTGCATTCATCGTGATTGGGTTTGTCGTTGTGATTATCTACTTCCTGGTCCTCGCGGGCCTTGCAATGGCAATGAGTGGATTATAAGACCCACTCAAAACCCCCGGTTCACCGATTTTTCCTCCTCCTGCCATGTAGCAGGTGAATACCGTACGGGTTCAAAGGTCATTTCAGAGAATTTTATTACTACCCGGGTTCAACCCCGATAGTGATTAGTTCCATGTCAGAATTACCAGTTGAAGTCTCGGGCCGTGCCATGATTCTTGACCAGAGAGGTCGTGTCCTCATTCTGAAGCGGTCTGAAAACTCCGGCAGTAACCCAGGTAAATGGGAATTGCCGGGGGGCAAACCAAACAAGGGAGAGTCATTTGAAGAAAGTTTCAGGCGTGAAGTACTCGAAGAAACGGGATTTTTAATAACAATCCACCAGTCTGCGGGGACGACAGACCAGCTGGTATCCGGGTACCATGTCATACACGTGGTAGTGATTGCCTCGATCCAGTCAGGTGGCCTTTCAATAAGTAACGAGCATTCCGAGTACCGGTGGGCCGAAATAAATGAACTCGGGGTCCTTGACAAGGCAGACTGGTTTTCCATGTATTACCAGTCCTATCTCTGCGGCCCCGACCAGAAACCAGGCCCATAACCCGCGATACCTGGCATGGGTCATAGCAGGCCGGGGTTCATCGCAGTTACCGCTAGGAAGAGACCCTGATCCACTCATCCGTAGTCATTACGCGGGAGAACCGCATCTGCTGGGTTACCAGAATAGCACGGTGGAGATCTGCATCGCTGATCGTCCCTGCGGTATTGGTCACAGACAGAGTACCAGTGGCATCCGAAAGGAAGTTCACGGTATATCCGCGGTGGAACGCCTGCCGTGCGGTCGTGTCGCAGCACATCTGGGTCATGTAGCCGGCAATGGTCACGGTCGTTACATTTTGATCCTTCAGCCACTGCTCAAGGCCGGTCCCGGTGAAGCTCCCGGGCAGGGTTTTTTCGACCAGGATATCATATGGGCGGGACTTGATTTCGTCGTGGAGTTCCCATTCGTGAGTCCCTTTCCGGAATGTGGCATCCTCAGGTGCGGGGCTTGTATGCTGGATCACGGCGACCGGCACAAGGGATGTGTGCGCCAGGTCCATGGCTCTTGCAATATTCACTAAACTTCCCTCCGGGTACGTCACCGGGAGTTTTCCGGTGAAGTACTCGTTCTGGACGTCAATGACCAGTAATGCCTGTTTCATGTATGGCCCCTCATTATTCCCTTGCATAATACTACCCAATGGATTTTCCCCACACATAACAGGCGTGTTTGTAGGGTGGAACGAGCACTCCGTATGCCGGACAGCTATACTCCTGACCCCCTTCGGACATACCAAAACGCGAGGTCAGGTAACCCCCTGGACGAGTCTTTTATCAGGGCGGGCATTTAATCTCCCAGAAAGAGTACCCTGCCATGCACGAGGTCTGTCCACACTGTGGAAAGGTATCAAACGAGGATTCTCCGCGGTTCTGCAGCGGATGCGGTGCCAGGATGGACGGAAACACCCCCGCCGGGTATCCGGTATATCCTGCCCCGTCCCGGCCGCAGAAAAACCAGACGACCGCTGGGTTCTGCTCAACATGTCTTCCCGGTCTCGGGCAGGTATACAATGGCGAAACAGGAAAAGGGTTTGCCATCTTTCTTTTTACCATTATTGGACTAGTCATTTTCATAGTCCCCGGCCTTATCATCTGGCTCTATGCAATGTACGATGCGTATAACGTTTCAGGAAAGATGAACACCGGGGAGGTCCCGTTCCGTGAGACCCGGATACTCCATATGATCCTGTTTATTGTGCTTGCCATGATTGTGATCGTTATCGCGCTCGTAATAATCATCGCGATGGTGATGGCGGCCCTTATGGACCAGCTTCGCCCGCTGGGCATCACTGATATCAACCAGATTTTTGATACCGGCGGATTGTTCTGAATAATCCACAAGAGATTGCCGGACCAGTCCGGGAATGATTACGTAACATTTTTCCATTCATCACAAGCGATATCAGGCTTGGGCCGATCATGTTCCTATGCATCTCCCGGACAAAAAATGGCTGTTCATCATCGGATTGATAATTATTGTCAGCCTTGTTTTGTTGTGCGGCTTTATATTGCCAAAAGGGGGATCGGTCTCTAACCTCTACATTATTCCTGCTGGCGTTTTTAATCCGGCCTCATTGCGACCATCACCGCATCCGGCTCCCATACCAGTGAATACGACACCCGCCGGGACAGTAACAACGGTGACACCCCCGGCTGCCAAGCCTGTCCTGGAACCGACAGCCATGGTACCGGTGACGGCAGGAACCATGCCGGTTATCACGCCGGTCAACAGGTCCACCCTGAATGTATTGCGTGGAGAACCGTTCACTATCAACGGGACGGTGGACAACTCATCAATTACGAAAGTGCAGGTCTGGCTGCTGGATGGCACTATCTCAACCAAACTTATCACCGTCATGCCGGACGGAACATTCCACATAACCCTGAATTCCCATGAGACTGACGCACTGTCCCGGAATTTTTCCCCGGCAGTCCTCGTGCAGTACTCCCTGAATCCTTATCAGTTTTCGGTCAGTTGGGACAACAAAAGCCATGAAGCGGTCGAGACGGAAAGCGGGCGGACAACACCAGCCCTGGCTCATATAAATGATCCCGGAATGTATCCAACCACCCAGGTGGACTATCTCGGACAGGGAATAACTGCAGCCGGCGATTCCGCTGTAATATATTTCCTCAACGGGGTAGACGGCTGGATCACTATCGATCCCGTCAGTCCTCTCCAGCAGGGGACGCTGCTCATCCGTGGTAACACGAGTCTGTCGGTAGGGACACCACTTTCGATCTCGGTAGGAACGGTGAATATGCATCCGACACCAAAAAATTATGACTGGTCGCATGAGATAGCCGACGAGGGTACTACCCTCGTGGATCACGGTCCCTTTGGTGTCAACCGGTACTCCGTTATCATCGATACATCCCACCTCAATACAGGCAAATACCTGGTCAGTGTGGAATCACACGATGAAAATCTCCAGGCAAATGCCAATAGTATTGTCGAACTGGTCGCGAAAATTCCCGCCAACCAGGCACAAGGGAATTACATCGACTGGTCCCGCATTACATTGCCGGATCTTGTGGTGAATGAAACGCTCACCCCGGTCATGCTGGAGGGGGAATTGCGAATTGTTCCACCCGGTACAGGGGTAACCAATAACGAAGTACCATACGGTTCAGTCATCGACTGTACCCCGAATGGGATCTGCAGGATCTTTAACCAGACCGGTGTCCAGACCCTCGCAGTTTACAATTCAAACGAAGCCCGCATCATGGAGGTGCCGAACGGTGCAATGATAGATTCCGGAACGGTTGGAAATGTCACCTTCATCAGGTTAAACGGCGACATAGTCCTGACAAAAATCGACGAATATCCACGGGTGTCCTGAAAACAGGTTTGGAAGGGATGAGGGGAATTGGCAACTCCAGCCATTTTTTTATGGTGGAACGGAACATGAGTACTAATGGACGAGAACGATATCACGGAGATGTTTGAACAGGGTGCAGTCCTTTTTCCCGATTTCGAAACAATTGCGGCTGAAATACCATGGAGCCGGCATTCGAAATGGGATGGTGTCTTCTTAAAAGACCTCGTGACCGGAAAAGAGACCGATGGCAAACTCAGTTACCACCTGGTGAAAATTCTAAAAGACTGTGAGGTCGGGGACCATGATCATGCGACCATGTGGGAGTGGAACCTGATCATCCGCGGGAACGGGATTTTTGTCCTCGGGGACAAGGAGGTAACCATAGACCCGGGCCAGACCTTTGTGACACCGCCGGGAATCCATCATATCGTGAGTGCGGGTGATGATGACCTCGTGCTGCTGGCAGTTTTCACTCCGGCGCTGGTCTGAACAGGTTCTGAAATTAGAGCCATCGCTTCTTTTTTGTTCCAATCGTGAAATGATAAAACCAGACGTAACAATTTTGCCTCTTCGCTGTTTCGTGTGGGTAAATAACCTGAACTTAAGATATCTACAAATAAAATCGAAAGGCAATAATGCATTAGAATTGAAAAATAGCCTTCAATATTGGAAATAATATGAATAATAGCATCAACACGCACTGAACCGCCGCCGGGGCGTCCTTCGGGGGCGGCGGAACTCTCCTAATCGGGGTTTGGGGCGGAGCCCCATCAATTCATTTTTATATCACCCTCATAATTACCCACTCAATTTAACGAAGAGCCACAATTTTTGAGTTCCACCCGACAATTTATCGTATTGGACGCTTATTGCAGATTATGGCCACGAAACGCGTTCATAACCCAAAAACCCATGTTGACATGCATATTGCGGAACGGGACTCAAAAAATTATACCAAAGGGCAATTTACCGGGCGATATAAAAATAAACCTACCAAAAAGATCGCATAGCCCGGATTAAAAAAAAAAACTGCGTCCCTTCTTGGGGTCATGCAATTGCTAATTCCAATAGTTAGTCACGTTCCCGCGGCTCATGCCCCGCTGCTGTGGCGACCCCGGGTAGAATAGGGAATAATCTCCCTATCTCTGAAATTTTCTTGGATGTCCCAATTAAACTCTCGCTCAATGACTATCTTATTGGGGAGGCAGGGGGGGTGAAAGCCCTCCTGTCTACGCATCTCCTTTTAAAAAAAACATATGCGGGGTTTCAAAAAACCCTTACTAATGCCTCATCCGATGTGGCATATCTTTTATTCTTCAAATATAAGAAACTTCATCCCAGTATTTTTGTTCGGGACATTGACACGTAAGGAGTGCAATAATGCTGTATGAAGTGCCTCGGGATAGGATTGATGAAGCCGCCGATGCAACAGCGGAGGCATTTATCGGTGCCTGCTGCCCTATCGGGACTTTTATGTTCCGGAACGAACCTGATCATCTCGCCCTAAGGAGGAGGTTCTACCGGTCCCTCGTGACCTCCTGCCCCCCAAAGGCGGTAATCCAGGGGATATCCCCGGATCTCGAGGCGGTCAGCATCTGGTTTCCGCCTGGCATGGACCACACGGAGGACATAGACGAGGACCCTTTTAGTCCAGAAGATTTTGCGGACTCTGGGACGAGGACACGGATGCAGGCAGTAAACGACGTTATCGATGCGCTGACCGGGCACCTCGGTGAGGAGCCTCAGTGGTACCTCCACCTGGTGGCCGTCCGCCCGCATTTCGCCGGCCGTAGCTACGCCTCGCTCCTGGTCAGGCCCATGCTGGCCAAGGCTGGGAGTGAGGGGATTCCCTGCACCCTGATCACCCAGACGATGGAGAATGTCCGCAAGTACGAGCACTGGGGTTTTCGGGTGGTGAAAGAGATGGCTGTGCCGGGATCGAGAGAGAAGTTCTGCTCTATGCGAAAGGACTAACCAGGAATAAGGCAGTTTGCTGCGTTTTTCCAGGTCAATGTGACCGGGGCTTACCGGTAAAGCAGGTAAAAACTAACAGGATGATGATAACAATCATCAGTCGCATGGGTAGTATCCGGGTTTATGATCCATTACCTCTAATAATACAATTGTTCACAGACCCTTTGTTACTGAGTACCGGTGTTATCTTCAAAATCCCCCCATATAAAATAGATATTATTTTTTCTGGTACTTCTTCCCGGCCGAGAACGCCTTTTCGACCTGGTTCCCGACGCCAAAATAGGTCATCTGCGCATATACAATAGGGTTGATCTTTTCGATATCGGGTTTTCCGTCCGTCAGGCATGACCTGTCGGCATGGATCTCCATGACCTCGCCGATATACAGCAGGTGGCTCCCGCAATCAACAGACTTGAACAACTTGCATTCAATGTTCACCGGGCACTCTTCTGCCATTGGGGCGGTCTTCAGTTTCCCGTAAAACGACCGGAAGACCCCGGATTTGTCCTCATTCGCACCGGAGACCAGCCCGCAGTGATCCGTCTCAATTACCAGGTTTTCGGACGGGACGTTCAGGCTGAAGGTCTTGTTTTCATCGATCCCCTTCGCGGTATTCCGTACCTTGTTGATCGCAACGCAGACCATCGGTGGCGCCATGCAGGCGACCGTGGCCCATGCAGCAGTCATGTAGTTCGGCTTACCCTTTACGTCTGCACCCACAAGGACGGTGGGCATGACACTCATGTACGGCATCGGGCCGAGCGTGATCTTTTCCATCGTGTTCACTTCGGAGTATGATAGGTGGAAAGGGTGTTTAATGGTATCTTCGCAGAGGTCAGGGGGTTTGCATGCCAGCCATGCAGTGATGAAATGTACCTGGGCTCCTCCAATGAACGGTCCCCTGCTCAGATTACCCTGATGTATCAGAGTCCGGACAATCTGCACTCACCAGTACCGTTTGCCCCTGATAAACCCACCAACTCCTTTCTTTTTGATTATCGCGGGATTATTCAGGTGATCAGTACTATGCACCGTGCGACAGGTAAAAAAAATTCCATCCGTCTTTCATCAGATAATTTACCCTCTTGAAATCCAAAGAACGACCCACCGGTCCTGTTTCATCAGGTCCTGGTGATCATGGCACTTCTGCCCCATTCTCTTCCGTATACAAATCCGTTTTTGATTGCTGGTCCGATGGTAAGCCAGAATAATACCACCCCGGCAGTCATTACCCAGAGGAGGTTATTGCCAACGTAACTGATGAATTTGCTCTCAAAGGGACGACCAAAAAATACCGTTCCACATGCAGCGAGGAGGGCCATGCAGAAAAGCGTAGTGACAAATGACACCAGCCAGAAACATGCGATACTGTAGGGACCCGTCCTGATTTTGTGTCCTTTCATCAGCCGGTGCCAGAGCAGGTACGAGAGATACGGGTAGAGAACATTGATGAGAAAACCGAATATGCTCATCGGGGACCAGGAGCCGGATAGATCTCCGGCAACATTCCCAATTCCGAGGCCCCAGGCAGCCGCCGGACCCCAGAGGATCCCGAAAACAACCGGAAGTGCTGCTGCCGGCCGGAGGGAAATACCCGCTATATCCCAGTGGACCTGGTTGAAAGGGACCAGGACCAGAACATAGATAACCGCACTCACTGCGATGAATGCAAGCCCTTTCCGTTCAGTCCAGACCTCTGCGAGCTCGTGCATGCTAACCAGATTGGTTTGCCAGCAAAAAAAAGACCGGTCATACCAGTTACGTTCACTACCTGTTCCGTTGCAAGGTACAGGGTCTTCCCACCGATATCTCAGGAACAACCAAAAAAATCAACGCTGTTTCCAGTTCCAGGCCAGGAGGATACTATATCCCAAAAAAATAAGCGGGATGGCATCCTTTATTTCATCACTTCAATGGAACAGGATGTCTCATGATCCCTGGTTTGTACCTCGTCATTATCCTCATCACGGTCGTTATCCTCGTTGCCCTGTCCTGGCGGTTTGCATCGCGCCGCTACACGATTCCCTGCCCCGTTTGGATGAAGGGGTTACTCGATCCCCGGTTTTCCAGCGGCCCTAGTGCACGCACACGGAAAACAATCCAGCACCTTGACCTCAGGCCCGGGATGAATGTACTGGATGTGGGCTGTGGCCCGGGCCGGCTCACGATACCACTCGCAGATACCGTGGGCCCTCATGGCACAGTACTAGCGATCGATATCCAGGAAGGGATGCTTCGCGAAGCACAGAAACGGGCTGATAAGTCAAACCTCACCAACATCCGTTTTTTTCAGATCGGTGCCGGGGAAGGCAGACTTGAGCGGAACAGGTTCGAACGGGCCGTGATGGTAACAGTACTGGGTGAGATCCCCGGCAGGGAAGCAGCACTGCAGGATATCTTCGAAGCGCTTCGTCCCGGGGGTGTCCTGCTGGTCGAAGAGACCATCAGGGACCCCCATTTCCAGGCCCCGGGCACCGTCCGCAGGCTGGCCGGTGCCGCCGGGTTTATTGAAAAGGAATTCTTCGGAAATCGTTTTTCCTTCAGTATTACCCTGGAAAAACCCACCGGAACCTGACAACGTATGCCCCGGTGCGTTCTTCACCTGTCTGTCCAATAACAAGCCATCAGGCACACATTGTATCCGGGGTCCTGGAGAATGTGTGGGGGAACGAAAGAGAATGGTCCCGCCCCATGTTACAGTTTAAATCCGGGTATCGTGTCAAATAGCTGCTGGTACAACCTGAAAAAGAGCGTAATGTAGTCAGTGGCCTCCTCAGTGACGACATAATAGGTCTTTCCACCATCATGCACCCGGGACCTGGTATCCGCGAAAGTCTTGGTACCTGTCATCCCGAGCACCGATGTGACGATGAACTGCATCCCGAACGCCATCGCCATGGCGCCGAATACCAGGTTCCGGAGGACCAACGCGAAGAAACGGTTGATTTCGTTTTTAAACCGTGTAAGGTTTTCAGTCGTCATGTGTATGTTCACCGGGCTGTACATATAGCGGAGGTCTTCAATTCAAGACCCTGAAACTAAGATACGTATCTATCCTGGCCGGTTGCCAGAGCAACAATCCAAAATCCCGATGAGTCTCTTAATAAATTCCGGTTATTCACTGTAGCAGGGCCAATGTCAGTAGTTATTCCCAAAAATCCCCGATGTAGCATAGTTCTGCAATCGCATCTGTCGGAATTGCATCCGTTGTTACGTAACGCGGTAAAAAGAAGATGATCGTTATGAGTCCAGGAAGAAGGTGACGATCCGTCCGAACTGCTCCGGGTATTGGTACATCATACCATGCCCCCCGCCCGGGACCTGGATGACCCATGCACCGGGGATACGCCCTCCAATAACAAATGCATTTTCCGGGACGCTGATTACGTCCCCGGCCCCGGCCAGGACCAGCGTCGGGGACATGATGCCAGGGAGGCGTGAGTAGGTACCGTTCCAGGAGCTGATCGCCTCAATCTGGCGATCATAGCTTTCTGCGGGAGATGTCTCTGTCGGGAACGGGAAGTAAGTCATGGGGTTCGGGTGCCCGCGGATCCATGCGGCAGGGAACAGGAGCGAAAACAGCCGTTCACCACGTTCACGTGGGGAACCGGATGAATTGGTAAGCTGCTCCAGGACAACCGGCGACGCCGGAATGCTCTCGTTTCCACCGACGGTCCCGGCATACAGGATGAGCCTGTCGACCTTTCCGGGATGACGCAGCGCCAGTTCCTGGGCGATATCAGCACCCATCGACCAGCCGAGGACATCGGCCCGGCTGATATTCATCGCATCCAGAAGCCCTGCCGCATCGTCAGCAAAGAGCGAAATGGAGAACGGTTTATCAGATGTGGTAGTATTTCCCATACCCCGGTTGTCAAAGATGATTACGCGATGCTTCAAAGAAAGGTTGGCGAGGACCTCAGGGGGCCAGAGGTCCATCGTTGACCCGTATCCCATGATAAGAAGGAGGGGTGTTCCCTGGCCGAAATCCTTGTACCCGACCTCGATGTCGTTGACCCGAACTGTTTTAACTGGGACATGGACTGACCCCATTTCCGGGGAACCGGCGGCATGAAGAGTGCCCGCAGGTGAAGGGGGTGCCGGACTATCAGGGGTCCCGGGCCCGGGTGTGGTGCACCCTGCCAGGAGAAGGAGCAGGGTGAGAATGATGATGACGGGAGGGAGGCATGAACGCATATAGCCCAGTTAGCGACCGCAGGGTAAAAAGATACGGGATCGATTGCACGCAGGAATGAACAGTTCAAAAGGAATGGTTTCATCAGCCATGCATGCCAACCCGTCAGGATTGTAGGAACTGATGGAATGCTGGAACGTTTCGAACGTCATGACGAAAAGCTTCAGTCCCTATTGCATTTTATAAACGCCTTGTTCTGTTGGGCTCCTGTCGCTGGGGATCATCCTGTTCTCCCTCGGCATAGGGATCTGGAGTTACATGACATTCGAACACCTGGGACCGGCTGATGCTTTCCTCAATGCAGCGATGCTTATGGGAGGCATGGGGCCAGTAAATACGCTCTATACCGATGGAGGAAAGATCTTCACAGGTTTTTATGCAATGTACTGCGGATTTATCCTGATCTTTTCCGTGGCTCTTTTTATGACTCCGATATTCCACCGCTTACTCCATCACTTTCACTTAGAGGGGAGGAAATAATCGTATGAGATTGTTTTTCGCATCGAATATCAGGACGGATCCCCTGTCGACTCATCCCTTTCCCCGGGAGAGGCCGTTATATTTCTGGGCTCGACGTAGGTGCGGACCTGCAGACCACCCGGTCAGGTTTGTACCGAATAGCCAGCCCTGACGAGTATCAGGGTCATGCGTTCGTCCCATTCTGTATCGTCGCATCCGGAAAAGCTGGAAATCTGCTCCTCAAAGAGCCTGGTTAATGCTTCGTCTTCAGATGCCAGGTGCCGCTGGTACATGATTCTCCCCGCTCTCTTTCCAGCGGAATCAAGGATTAACATCCGCCAGCAGCCGAAGTCCCTGCAGATATCAGGCCGGGTCTGGTGAATGGTACAATAACATTTCGAAGACCGTGTATCAACCCGGAAAAATGGGCATGCCTCCGGGTGCTGCAAAAACGTGCTCCTGTCAAGAAATAGCAAAATTTTATCAGGGTCAACGGATACCGTTGTTTTTTCACCAGTGTACTGGTTATTCACCAGAAAATGATTGTCCCCGTAGTCTTCTTTGATGACATGAACAAGACCTAGGTGGCTGCAACAATCTCCACACCGGCTACATTCAAATGACAAGGGGATCAACCACCAATAACGGTTATCAGGTACTTCATATATCCCAGGTTAATCTTACTGATACTCATATGGGGAATAAATATTTACAGTACTATTTTTGGAAACAGGGGCTTCTGGGAAATTACCACTCCGGATAACACCTGGGACCGTAAAGCTGAGTCCCCGCCTGATAGCAGGGAATGCGAAAGCTGTGTGCCACCATGACGAGAAGCGATTTGAAAAAAAAAATGTGACCCCCTTCTTCGTGTCTCCTTGCCGTTTTAAATTTTAATCTTCCCAATAGTAACCTATGAATCGGACATGTGTGGGGTTGTTCCCGTCATGAGTTACGAACAACGTAGTTCGTTGACCGGCCGTGTGAAGGAATCGTTCCGCTGTTCCTTTGGTGAAATCGTTTTTGGCATGTCGGATGGAACCGTCTCGATATTCGGCCTCGTGGCCGGTATGCTGGCGGGTGCCCAGTCCGGCGATGTCATTCTCCTAGCCGGCGCAACAGCCGCAATCGCGGCAACCGTCTCAATGATGGCCGGCGTCTTCATGGACCTCGAGTCCGAAAAGGATGCTGCACGGGTTGAGGCGGATCGGCGTGCCGCAGAGATCCATAGCGATCCCGATGGTGCTGTAACGAAACTGATGGGTGATCTGCAGGGATCCGGCTTAAGTAAGACAAGTCTTGATGCAATCCAGGTTGATCTCCGGAAGGATCCCCTCACCATCCAGAAGTTTGAGGATGCGGTCTCAGCCGAAGAGGAGACACTTGCCGATAAAGCCCCGCCCTATGTCCATGCCTGCTGGATGGGGATTGCGGACTTCATTGCTGCGATGACACCGGTTATCCCGTTCGCGTTCCTTCCGGTTGAACAGGCGAAGTATGTCTGCATTGCGGGGACTGCGGTGCTCCTGTTCCTGCTGGGTATCGGACGGGCACGGCTTGGCCAACGCCCTGTATTGCGGACAGTTATCGAGACAATGGCGATTGCAACCGCTGCAGGTATTGCCGGGGTAATCTTCGCCCTGATAATCACCTGACGGGGCAGGCATAGAAATTCCCAAACACCCCCATTTTTCCTGCAGGAGAAGGAAACCCTCTATTTTTTAATACTACAATGCTGATTCAGATAAAATTAAAAATTGGCCGTTATGAAAAACTCCCCATGACCCATTATCAGGAGCACCGAATTCATGCTCATCTATGGGCCCAAAGGGGCTCATAGCACGCTCTGTAGAAACACACATGAACTGGAAGTTCACACCCGAACCATGAAAATGCGCTTTCAAAATCTCTTCATTTTGGGGGTCATTCACGGATTTTCATGTGAAATGCTCTAATTGATTCTTACCGATTTTGGACCAGCCTGAATTTTCCAACGCACCCCGGGACTACGCCCCGCCACTGTGGCTACCCCGGTTGGGAAAGAGACTACCCCAAAAACTCTTACTTTAATCAAATCTTGGCAAACCCAGCCCAAAGAATAGCTTAATGAGGGTGGGGCAGGGGTTAAACTCCCACCTGTATAAGCAGTGGGGTTAATTCTTTGATTATCCACTGGATTTCTACCGAGCCAAAAAATTGGTAGGCATTTTCAGGGGGTGATTGCCGAATAGAAGACCCCCTTGGCGTCCGTACACTTTTCGTATTTTATGATATGTTCGCTTCTTTCCAATAAAAGAGGTATCGGAATGGGACTATACAGATTTTTCCTCTCTTAATTTTATCTCCGAAATCTCCTGCAACGCCCTCTTTTTATGGACGTAATCCGGATACCACACGGTAAAGACGATAGCGATTACCATGAAGACCCATTTCAGGTTGTCCCAGAACATAAGGGCCGGGTCAGGTCGGACCAGCAGGAAGGTATCCACTGCCAGGGCGAGAGTGAATGCAATTGCCCATACACCGGTTATAATATAATTTACCCTCATGAATGGCGCACTCCTGGCACGCTCAGGGTCTACACCTTCTCTGGAATACTGGAGGGTGAAGGGAAAATGGAAGAGCATCGTCACCCAGCAGACAACCGTAAGGACCAGCATCGAGAGTACCGAAAGGTAGTTCGCAACATAGTACTGGTGTAGTCCGATAATCACGATGAAGAACACAACGAAGAACACTATCGTGATAACGGAAAGGATATAGCCTTTGAGCAGTTGGCGGTAACTCGTCAGCAGGGTGAGGACAATACCAATAATAAAAGCAAGGGTCAGACTCATCAGGGGATTTCCCAATGGTGCTTCAGCAACAAGGGTGAACGCGATCCATGGTACGAATGCAGTAAGAAGTGATATCAGGTTCATTATCGTATGAGAAAAACGGTTCCCGGAAAGATAATTCTTTTGTTTTATTTCGTCGGTTCCCCGGATTCCGGCGAATTCTGCCGCACTTAATGTTCCCAGGGGGATACGCATGGATATCTAAATCCATTGACAATTTCCGGGTTCGGATTATTTCTGATGAACTGAAATTCCAAGAATTTAAATTCAACCCGCACCTACCCAGACATTATAAAATGTCTGACGAAAATGAGGTGGAGGGACTCTTTCTCACCAAGGGACGGCTGGAAGGGCTTTCTGATGGGATATTTGCGTTTGCGATGACGCTCCTTGTTGTCGGCCTGGACTTACCGGATAAAACGACCATTGTGCAGTCAACAGGGTTTGCAATGGACACCCTTATCTCGCTCGAGTCCGATTTCCTGCACTACATTTTAGCATTCCTGATCCTCGGTGCATTCTGGCTCAGCCATCATACCCAGCTCCATTCCGTGAAGAGGATCGATAAGATGTATGTCTGGCTTAACCTCTCCGTGCTCCTGTTCGTTGCACTCCTTCCCTTTTCAACCTCTTTTTCCGGAGATTTTCCGAAAGTCCCGGTCGGGGCAATGGTATTTGAAGCCAGTCTCTTTGCAATAGGAATAGCGATGTTCTGCCAATGGCTCTATGCAACCCAGGGTCACCGCCTCGTTGAACCGACGCTGGATGAGGGATATATCCGCTATATCAGGATCAGTAACCTTGTTGTTCCGTTTGTTTCTGTCGTTGGCATCATCATCGCACTTACCGGGGTCACATGGAGTTCGGTGGTCTACCTGACGCTCCCGATTGTCGGTTATGTGGTATATCGCCTGGCCAGGTGATATTTCCGAGTCATATTAATAAAAACCCGGTTTTTTCTTTAACCCGGGTAATCACCAGGATGAAATCCCGCAATGATCACTCCTTTACCGTACAAAATTCCAGGATGCACAGGTCCTCATGGTGAGGGACATACTCGGGGACACCAGGCCGCCGGGTAATCTCCGGGCGGGTAAACCCTGCGCCACCGAGGTAACCGGTCAGCTGCTCCTTTGTCAATATTCTCGTCGGCCCCCGTTCTTCCGGTGACCTGACCGCACCTTCAGCCAGTCCGAGCGTGGAACCAAAGAAAATCCCACCGGGTTTGAGGGCAGAATATGCATGGACGAGGTAATCCCGGAACTCCTGTTCATCGGCAATGACATGGATAACAGAGGCGGAATAGATAGTGTCAAACTCCTCCGGCCCGAACGGGCATGTCCCGGAGACAACAAAGAGATCCACCATCTCATCCCGGTCATAATACAGGTCAAACCCGAGGTCGATACTCTCACGGTTGATATCGAACGCAGTGACCCGGTCCCGGGAAAAACCGTCACGGATTAACTGCCGGACATTGTCTCCCGTACCACAGCCATAATCAAGGAGCCGGCCGGTCCTTATAAGCATCCGGAGATAGAAAAAGTGGTGATTAATCCGCGGCTTCCCGAGGATCATGAGAATATGGGGATAACGCACTCCCTCCCTGGTATATTTCTCAACAACCGTGCGGTGGTACCCTTCGGGATAGGTAACACCGCGGGATTCGATCCGTTTCATGGCAGCGCAGAGTTCGGAGGTGAGCGTCTTACCCGGCATGAACCCGGTTGCGTTTTTCATGGCGGTTTACCAGGGATGATTATGCAGCCTCAAGCACCGTTTTGAAGGGCTCTATCATATGGTGTTTCATATCAGCAAACACTTTCTTCCGGAAACCGGGGATCCGTGTCAGCGGGATAAGGATTGCATTAAACAGCCGGGTTTTGAGGTCGGCCTGTGGAAAATCAAACATCCCATGTTCCTGGTAGTACCGGTAATCTGCCTGGAATGCTAACCGCAATCCCCCGTAGATACTGTCCCGGAATATCTTGTGCCCACCGGCTGCATAGAAGGTCTCTGGTGGTATGTAACCGGTTTCTGCTGCCTGCACGAGGCGTCCTGCCATGGCATCGAGCAGGCCGTCAAGTTCTCCGGAACCGGTAACTTCATCGGTAACAAACTGTGCATGACACCTGCCATTGTCAGCCCATGCGGTAAGTGCCTCTTTCAGGTGTGGGACCTGGTGGAGGGGACCCGCGATCACAAAGCCAATCTGTTTGCCTTCGAGACCGGGAGTATGACCCAAAAAAAAACTCCGGTCAAAGAACTGTTTCCATGTCGATGAGAGATACCGGTCATGTACCGAGCCTGCCATGATAATGATATCCGCAGGCACCAGTTTGTTTTTGAAAAAATCAACGTACCCGTCGGTGTATACGCAGGTATTATCATAACCGCACTGGCAGCACCCGAGACAACCTCCCTTGACATTCACGTCATGGAGATTGATCACCTCAGCCTGACCTGAAAAATTCTTCACGATCCGGTCAGTCATTGCCGCAAGATTTGGTGAACGGCCGTCGGAATCGGTGAGAATTACAACCTTTTTTGTACCTGCCTGAACGGTTTTGGGTTCTTTGCAGGGGATATATGCAAAGGCCGGCCAGACAAGCGGAGCGTTCTCCCGCTGGACCGGTGTTTTTTCCTGCACGTCGGTGAAGAGGAGGGATACGAATTTCTCCAGGCGCTTTCGTTCCTCTTCCGATAAGAGATCCATCATTTCCGCGGAATAAAACCCAAGGTAGTTCATCCCCAGATCGTCGCTGATGGCATGGATGTACGCATGGGCGGTCTGGTCGAAGAAATGGATCGATGTCGAGAGCGATGCGGCGTAGGTTCCGGAAAATACATCCTCTGCCTTCCGCTCGAAGATGAGTTCAATAAATCGCTTGTACTGGGAGCAGACGACCAGGTAATAGAGCGGAAATGCCCAGAGGATAAGATCTGCGGACCGGATGCTATCAAGAGTCATGTTCCAGACGGCGGGATCTTTTTCGATCTTTCTTATATCATGGGCCACGTTGAGAATTTCGTACGTTTGTTCCGGGAATTTCTTCTTAATGTATGCAATATACTGCATCGTGACACTGATATCGCCCTTCGGGCTGCCGTTTAATACAACAATTTTCATAATTATTCCCCCATCCGCATTTATTCATCAGGCTTACTTGCACTGTCAAGGATCTGTCGTGCGAACTCCTGGAGGGCATCGGCTTTTACCAGCGCTATTCCCCGTTCCACATCACCAAGCACCAGCAGGATATCCCCCTGCTTGATGTCGAAGATCTCCCGGGCTTCCTTGGGTATGACAATCTGCCCGCGTTCGCCGACCTTGACACTGCCGAAGAGGTGCCGGGTTTTTTCCTTCCGTGGTGCGACTATCTCGTCAATCAAATCCTCGCTCTTACAATTCTTACTTTTCATACTTATCATATTAGTACGATTATTTGTATTTACCATTTTTCATGTCGGAGATATGAGCCCGTGTTACCGGGTACGGTTCTGCATCAGGGGCCACGGGCAGGTTATGGCGTCTCACCGGGCAGCCGCCGGTATCCAGGGGAGGGTCCGGGAGAGAACGTATTTTCTATCCGCAGGAATGTTACTATATGGCAAATTAATTTGGGATACCAAAAATTACGCAGGATTTCTTTGAAGCCAGGATTTGATGCTGTTCCCGACGTATGCAGCGACCGTGATACATGAAAAGAGGATAGTGGTGGGTATTCCTGGTGTTGATAAGAAAACGAAACAACAACACCCAGCGTGTTAAACCAAAAAAAAGAATGTTCTGGAGGTTACCTGATCAGGTACGTCACCGTAACGGTTGCGGTCACGGTCACGTCGCCTGGCTGGATCGGTGTTGGTGCTGATCCGGCTGCCATATCACTCTTTGCGTAGTTTTGGAACAGTACTGGTGTGTACCCCTGGCCCACCTCAACAGTCTTTACTGCGGTAATGTTGACACCGAGTGCGGTGGCAACAGTCTGTGCATCGGCTGCCGCCCTGCCAGTTGCTTCTTTCAGTGCCTCAGTCCTGAGCACCTGCGCCTGTTCGTCTGATAGCAGGAACTGGATTGAATTTGCCTGGTTAATGCCGTTTGCAACACCGATGTCAATAACCTCACCGGTCCGGCTGACATCGTGGAGGGTGACGGTCAGGGTATTCGTGACATGGTATGCCCTGATCTTCTGGGCAGGGAACTTGATATCTTCGTACACCGGGTAGATAGTATACCCGGTCGTCTTGAGGGCGTCCTTTGGAATCCCCGCAGCCTTCAATGCATCCATCACTTTTGTCATGATGGCAGCATTTTCCGCCTGGGCAACTTTCACGTCGACATTTTCGGTTTCGACAGCGAGCGAGACCTGTGCCCGGTCAGGCGTCCCGATGACGGAACCGGTTCCGGAGGCAGTTATCGTGCGATCAGTGCCTGTATCGGCCGCTGAAACGGTCCCGATCGCCACCAGGGCAACGATGAGCACGAGAGCGGTGAGAATTACTATGTTGTGTTTCATGATTGAACAAAGAGACTGTTTCGCGGCATTCCGGTTAATGTTTACCGTAACTGCGAAAGAAATGGGAGTTATGAAGCGGTATTGTGAAACCGGAAAAATTTTCCGGATCCCGTACAAGGCCCCGGATTCCATCCGTGAAGGGTGTTTGAAAAGACAATGTTCAAAAAATAACATGATTATAGGATAAGGATAATTCCCTATACAGTCAAAGAGGTGAAAGAGATATGATTACTCAGGATGTTGTACAGAAACTCTGGGATTCAGCGGGTTATGGGAACGTTGCGATATGGGGGGACGATACCATGACCGTCGTACCGGTAGATTACCCTGGTGAAACTGCCGGAAAAAAACCCCTTGTCATCCTCAAGCCAATCGCCCTCGTGAACCGGTACGAGCTCCTGGATTATGCCCTCCATGACGAAGAATTGCTTACAAGAATTGAAGACACCCTCCACGCTGCCGGTGGACAGGTGACACGGGATCATAAGTCATAACCCTGGTGCAACGCTATTTCCCACCCCACACCGGGTTACTACCACACCTGGTAAAACCGGGAACACAATTGCATTTTCCCGAATTTAACAGGCCTCGTTTTTCGTGGTTTCAGACATGAGGGGCCAACAACCGGCATGAACTGCCTGCCACGTCATTCAGGCAATGTACCTCCTTTTCCAGCCAAAGCAGACCCGTCAGAAAAGAGTTATAAAGGAGTTATAATAATGTCTGGTAACAGAATATCGTTTCATGACCCTGATTCCTGCTGATACCGTACCGGTAGACGATGTGTCTCTTGCATACCGGGAGTATGGTTCGGGATACCCGGTAGTCCTGATCAATGGGTTAGCTTCCACGATGGATATGTGGAACCCCCCGGTTCTTGCCAGGATTTCTGAACAGTTCAGGGTCATCATCTTCGATAACCGCGGCACCGGGTACTCATGTTCATCGGGCAAACCACTCTCCATTTCCCTACTTGCCAGTGATACGGCAACGTTGATGGATGCTCTCGGCATCTCTTCTGCTCACATCCTCGGGCTGTCAATGGGAGCGTCCATTGCGCAGGAACTTATTCTCAGTTACCCGGAAAAAGTAACCCGGCTCATCCTGGTGGCTGGTGAATCCGGGGGGGCCGAATCGGTGCGGGCAAAGCCGGAGATCATGACAAAGCTCATGGATAAGAATGGAACAATGCAGGATGTAGCCAATCGTATGTTTTCCCTGCTTTTCCCGCAATCCTGGCTGGACACCCATGATCCACTCCTCTACTGCCCCGAAATTCACGAAACAACAAGCGGTGAGATGGTTGCACGACAGGCAGCTGCATTCTTTGGATGGACGGGATCGTTTAGCCGATTAGGTGACATCCATTTGCCGACTCTGGTTATCACCGGAACAGAGGATGTAATTGTCCCACCCGTGAACGCGGATATTCTAGCCGGGGGGATCCCCCGTGCACAACTGGTCAGGATCCCCGATGCAGGACACGGACTGATGTACCAGGTCCCGGACAGGTTCAGTGATTGCGTACTGGATTTTCTGAACAACTGAAATCCGAAAATACCACTTGGAGAACAAATAATAGCTGGATGAACAGGTCTGACACTATCCCCGGCACCGTGCAGGTTCCCGGGAATTTAGATTCCCAACTTCAAAATTACAGCACTGGGAACGTAACAGTTCCCCGGTATTCTGCACCTGGCATGACGTGACCATCACCTTTATAGTTAGGTAAAGCCTAACTAACGAAAGATCGACGTATGATGGAACGGGGGGAAGATCTGTGTGAAGCATTTGAGGGCCTTATCCGGCTCAAAAACGACTGCTCCTGCAATATCTTCTCTGAATGCGGATTGTCGGATCTAACGGTCAAACAGATCGCTTACCTGAAAGTCATCGATCAACATGGGGAAATCACCTTCAGCAGGCTTGCCGAGATCACCCGGAACTCGAAACCCACCATCACCGAGATGATCAACAGATTTGTCCGGATGGAATGCGTGTTCCGCGAACGATGTCCCGATGATGGCAGGATCCTGTACATCCGCCTGACCGAAAAGGGACAGAAGATCGCAAAAGCTGAACAAGCCGCTATGCAGCGGGTGATTGAACGGATGATGAATTCACTGGATCAACATGAGCTGGATCTCCTGGTAGAGATCCTGCAGAAAGTCAGGTAAATTACAACGACAATGAACGAGGCACCAATGCAATCAACAGAACCTGAAGATACACAGGAAAGAATTGTCATACCACTCTTTGAGGTAGTGGTATACCCCAATAACCGGACGAAATTCCGGGTTGACCAGGCTACGGGAGATCTCCTGCAGGCCGCGATAAATGATGACGGGGCAGCGTATGCCGTCGGAATTACCGTCAAAAGCGGGACGAGGCCGTCGGAGCTGACAGAGGAGTCGCTCTATAAAACTGGGAACCTGTTCAGGATACCCCACCTTCAGCCTGCTGATGACGGGTACCTGATATGTGCAGAAGTGGTTAAGAGAGTAAAAGTCACCTCCCTTACCGAACGGGATGGACGGCTCTGTGCCAGTTACATGGCGATCCAAGATATCCAGGACCTCGATGAAGAGCTCCAAGGACGGATCCTTGTCGATGTAAAATCCACCATAGAGGAAATCAGCAGCCGGTTCCCGGGATCTGAACAGTTCACCAAGCCGCTCGGCCGGATGACTTCCATCGAGCAGATCATGGGGTTTGTCATGCCCTACCTGCCGGTGAGTATCGCAGAAAAACAGGCACTCCTGGAAGTTGATTCTGTCAGGGAACGGTATATTACATTCCTCGATCTCCTCATCAAAACAAGGGAGGACATCAATATCCGGATCGAGATGGCAAAGAAAGTCTCTGACCGGGTGAGCAAGTCAAACCGGGAAGCAATGCTCCGGGAGCAGCTGAAGGTGATCCAGGAGGAGCTGAACGAGAGCGAAGGAAATACCGGGGACAGCGGGTACCGGGAACGGGTTGAGAACTCAAAAATGCCGGATGATGTGCGCAAAAAGGCACTGGTAGAAGTAAAGAAGCTCGAGACCGGAGGACCCCACAACCATGAGGGTTCGGTGATCCGTAACTATCTCGACCTCCTGCTCGACCTTCCCTGGGTAACGGAGGAGAAAAAGAGCTTAGATATCGAACAGGCCCGGAAGGTACTCGAGAGTCATCACAACGGCCTCGATAAGGTCAAGGAGCGGATAATCCAGCACCTTGCGGTCATGAAACTGAAGCAGGAGAAACAGGGCTCGATCCTCCTCTTCGCAGGCCCGCCCGGGACTGGCAAGACGAGCCTTGGCAAGAGCATTGCCGAGGCACTTGGGCGAAAATATGTCAGGATAAGCCTTGGCGGTGTCAGGGATGAGGCCGAGATCCGCGGGCACAGGAGGACCTATGTCGGGGCACTGCCGGGCAGGATTATCCAGGGGATACAAAAAGCCGGGACGAAAAACCCCGTCTTCATCCTCGACGAGATCGACAAGCTGGCAATGTCCTACGCAGGAGACCCGGCAAGTGCCCTGCTCGAAGTCCTTGACCCCGAGCAGAACAACACCTTCTCGGACCATTACCTCGAGGTAGCCTACGATCTCTCCGAAGTCCTGTTCATCGCTACCGCGAACTCCCTGGCAACGATCCCGGCTCCCCTCCTTGACCGGATGGAACTGATCGAGATTTCAGGCTATACGAAAAACGAGAAGTTCGCGATAGCAAAAGACCACCTGATGCCGGAGACCCTGGCTGAGCATGGCCTCGATGCGGACAAGCTCCAGATAGAAGACGAGGCATTGAAGGTGATTATAGAAAAATACACCCGGGAAGCAGGCGTCCGGTGGCTGAAGAAACAACTGGCGAAAATCGCACGCCACGTTTCGGAGAAGATTGTTTCCGGTAAGGCAGAGCTGCCGTTCGTCGTAACTCCGGATATGCTTTCCGTGATACTCGGGAAGGAGCCGGTACGGCAGGAAGTTGCCAGGAAAGAACGGGTCCCGGGCGTCGTAACCGGCCTTGCGTGGACCCCGGTAGGCGGCGAGATCCTGTTTATCGAAGGTACCTTCATGCCCGGGAAAGGCAAACTGACCCTTACCGGTCAGCTAGGGGACGTCATGAAGGAGTCGGCGACGATTTCTTTAAGCCTCATCCGGTCACGGCTTGCAAACACCACAAACGGTTTCGACTTCATCACGCGGGATATCCATATCCACGTACCATCAGGTGCAACCCCGAAAGACGGCCCATCAGCAGGGGTGACCCTGTTTACAGCCCTCGCATCGCTCATCACAGGGAAGACCGTTGACTCGCACGTTGCGATGACCGGGGAGATCACACTGAGCGGTGGGGTATTACCGGTCGGTGGAATCAAGGAAAAAGTCCTTGCTGCACACCGGGCGGGAATCACAAAAGTGATCCTGCCGAAGGAGAACGAACGGGACCTGGAGGATGTGCCCGAAGATGTCCGGAGCGAACTGGTGTTTGTTACCGTGGAAACAATCGAGGATGTCCTTAAGGAGGCTCTTGGCATTGAGCTACCCCAGACCATTGTCGAGTACTCAGGGAACAGTTTTGTCCCGGTGCAGAATATCTGATGGTAGAAAATAGATAACCAGGGCCCCGGGGGGGTAAATGTGGGATGTGAGACAAAGCCCGCATCCTCCCCTGGATTAACCCCTTTTTTCCCTTGGTACTGTTACTATCCTTTTTAAAAAAATAAAAAGGCCGGAAATGCAATTTTTTATTATGAGGACAGACCATCAGATGGCAATCCTATTGTCCTGACGGCAGTATCGTAAGACTGGCGGATGATTTGCCTATCGTGTTCAGAAGAGATTTTTACAACACTCTCTTCTTTTATCAGCATAGCATGCTGAAGGAGAACTTTGCGTATTTCATCAGACGTTCCGTGACTTGCGATGCGTCCGATAGTGTTGAGCATCAGGGCAATAATATTTGGATTGTCCCGGGAGTAGTACCGGATGGGGTCAAACGATACGCTCATTAACTGGTCAAATGAACGGGTTTTCAGGATTAACCGGAACGAGCCGGACTTATCCTGCCTGTAGGGGCAGGGATTCCCACGTTCCGCACTGAACGAAAGGGCCACACCAAGCTGGTTCAGCACCATCGACGGAATGGATGGATCGAAAAATCTTACGGACCGGGCAATGATGTTCACCAGCTGGGTGATACCTAATTCGGGGTCCTGTACCATGGTGCGGTATTTTCCCAGTATGAAGCAGTCCCGGATATCATCTGAGACTCCCTGGCAAGGACTTTTTGACCAGGCAACCAGCAGGGTATCTCCAGGTCCGATGAAATCCCCCGGGGTGTGTGCGACAGAGATCACCAGGTTATTTTGCTGTGCGATTTTTAGCAATCGCTCGTAATCGATCGAACGGATATACCCGGAATATCCAGAGTTTATCGGGACTCCCTCACGGATAATGGCATCTTCACTCTCTCTGAAAATTTCCGGTGAACCGCTGGCCGGCGTACCTGGCAGACGGTCTTTCCGGATCGATTGTGTCAGTTCGCTCCCGAGCCGGGAGATAATGGTGGAGGCCTGTAATCCTGTCGTGACATGATGGAAAAAATAGAGCAGGGCACAAATATCAATAACGAGGAATACCGTTGAAGCCGTTGCGGATAAAACTGGTACCGAAACGGTAAAGGATGGACGCGAGATGATCAGGATGAGGGTAATATTGAATATCATGGAGGCTGCAAAAAGTCCAAGCACAATCTGGGCACGAATATCCCGGAGAAATGCCCGGAGAAGAATTGTTCCATACTGGGATGACGCCATGGTCAACGGCACCAGGGTAACTGAAAATACCACACCTATGACTCCTAACTCGGTGGTTGTATAGGTGATAAGAGTACCAGTCAGGTTCCCGGGGGACACATGAAAATAATACCAAAAGACTTCGAAGATGGAAGTTGGTATCAGCCTTTCCAGGTTCGTAATAACGTGTGCAAGAAGGAACGCTAGTACCATCATCACGGCTGGTACAAAAATATAAGTTGAACGGAGTCGGTCAAGTAAATCAGTCAACCGGATCAAGGTAATTTTCATCTGGGTAACCCTCGCTGATTAGAGAATATAGTATCCTTTTCTGATTTAAAGAAAATTGGAAGACAACGGGAGATCCTTCTCTTATCGATAACAATGTAGTTACCAAGCCTGCCTCAATATTCACAATAAACATCAACCGCAGAAAAAGCAATAGCCTTGCCGGATGAGTAGATACCTGTGATAACCAGCGTCGAACCGGAACGGGTCCGGGTATTCAATGATGCCACGGTACGGACCGGGGACTACGTCCTCTACTGGATGCAGGCCTCGCATCGAACTGAAGATAACCCGGCACTCCGGTATGCAGTCGAACGGGCAGACCAGGCTCATCTTCCACTCTTTGTGTATTTTGGGCTCTGGCAGACCTATCCCGAGGCAAACCTCCGTCATTTCCGGTTCATGCTGGAAGGGCTTACTGAAGTCGCACACTCACTCGAGTCCCTTGGAATCCGGTTCATACTCAGGATTGAGCCGCCGGACAAGGGAGTCCTGAATTTCTTGAAGGATGCAACGATAGTAATTGTCGACCGTGGCTACCTCAGGCAGCAGCAGTTGTGGTACCCTGCCGTTGCTGAACGATGCCCCTGCCCACTTATTCAGGTTGAGGGAAACGTGGTCGTGCCGGTAGAGGTAGCATCCCAAAAGGAGGAGTATTCTGCAGCCACCTTCCGCCGGAAGGTCACATACCACGTGGACAGGTTCCTGCACCCTGCGAAAACGGCTAGTCCAAAACGTTCTTCTCCCGGCCTTGACCTTCCGACACTTGCCGGTGAAACAACTGAAGCAATTCTTTCACAGCTCACTATTGACCGTTCGGTCCCCGCATCGGCTATATACAAAGGAGGGACAGCGGAAGCGAACCGTCGATATGAAGAGTTTCTCGACAAACGACTCAGTGGTTATGCTGATAACCGCAACGATCCCGGTGGTGAAGGTGGTTCGGAAATGAGTCCCTACCTCCATTTTGGCCAGGTATCGCCGGTTACCCTTGCAGTCCTCGCACAGGAACACGGAGGGGGTGGGACTCCTGCCTTTCTCGAACAGTTAATTGTCCGCCGGGAACTTGCGGTAAATTTTGTCCGGTACAATGACCACTACGATTCATTCTCGTCACTTCCTGCATGGGCACAGAAAACGCTGGCTCTTCATCATGCTGATCCACGGGAGTTTGGGTATTCACTCAATGAACTGGAGCGGGCAGAAACCCATGACCCGTACTGGAATGCAGCACAGCAGGAGATGGTGAAGACAGGTAAGATGCAGGGCTACATGCGGATGTACTGGGGAAAAAAGGTCCTCGAATGGAGCAGAACGCCGGAGGAGGCCTACTCAACAGCCCTGCATCTCAATAATAAATACGAGATCGACGGGAGGGACCCGAACGGTTACGCAGGGGTTGCCTGGTGCTTTGGCAAACACGACCGCCCGTGGGGGGAGCGTCCGATCTTTGGCATGGTGCGGTACATGAATTCGAAGGGACTTACACGAAAGTTTGAGATGGACCAGTACCTCGAAAATGTAAGGCAGGGACGCTGAAAAAGAGACATATGATATACCGGGTCCGTAGGGAGAGAGCTGGTAAGCGATCTCATCCTTTTTTGAAGATCCCGGGATTTTCCCGGGTATTCGGCGCATTCCGGCTTTTCCAGACATCCCTGCCCCGGTCCGTGATATCTTCAGGGAGGTCCGCGAGCTCGACAGGGTATGGAGCAAAGTATGTCTGGTTCAACAGGGCCGGCTCCTGGAACCGGATGACCCACGAACGGAGCAGGTCGCGGGGTTCAGCAAGCGTTGCATGACCCTCCCTGTAGCGGTCGATTAATCTGAGGCAATACGCTTTTTCCTCGCCCGAAACCCGGTTGCTGAAATACCCCATACTATGGTGGAGGACATTGATATTGTTCGTATATCGTGGGACCTGGGCAAGTGCAGCACAGAGCAGGTGGCGGTAGTGGAAAAACAGCTCTGCCGGCTCCTTCTTTGCCCGGGATGCGACAAGCCTTCCCATCTCACGTATGAGCTGCTGGTGGCAGGCCATAAGGACTAACTTGTTGGCTGCATGGAATGTTACGAGATCTTCCCGTTCACCTTTCTCTTCCACTGCACGGAATGCCGCAAGGGTAAAAATTGTGGTGAGAAAGTGGTCACGGATCCGCGCATTGTTCAGACGCAGTTCATCTTCAACCGGCAGCTCGGAGAAACGTTTCAGGACCTCGCGGGCAAAAAACCGGCAGTTCTTTCAATAGCCTGGGATTTTTCGGCTGACGGGTATACACTCACACCACTGGTACCTGACGTGGGAGAACAGCCTTTTAAGATAAAACAGTCAACAGGGGGCAGGGAATCAAGAAACCGATTGTCAAAGACTATCATCTCTCCGGTAACATCCCGGGCGGTAGCAGGCTGGATGAGATGATCGACCCCATCTATCCGCACGATCCTGACCGTTGCCCGCGGGATACCCAGGCCGATCTCAACCTCCGGACAGACCGGCATGCAATCAACGTGGGATTTTAGTTGTGCTACAACAGGAGAAGGGATCTTCGAACCATCATAACGGCAGGAGTCAAACTCGATACAACGGCTGATTACAATGCGGGGTCACGGGTAATCTCGTACCATGTGGTATCACTCTACCTTTTGAGTTGCAGCAGCATGAATATGAATTCTTGTGCATTTGATCATCATTATTATCCTCTTGTTTAAGACTAGTAATCCATAGGAATGATGATCTGAATGGATCCGGTAAAAATCCCCAAGATGCCAAAAGCTGAGTATGATGCCCTGATCGAACGCCAGTATGTATCAAGGATTTCCTTTGGCGCATGTGACCATCCCTATATAGCCCCGTTCATGTATGTCTTTGACAAGAAGTACCTCTATTTCCTTTCCACAAAGTATGGCAGGAAGATGGAGTACTTTACTGCAAACCCAAAGGTCTCTGTCGAAATTGAGGAGTACGCCCCAGACATGTCTGCCTTTACGTTTGTGAGCCTGCAGGGGAGTATCGAGGAGGTGAAGGACCCGGAACAGAAAACGAGGGTACGAAAACAGTTCGTAGAGATGATTGCGAAAAACCGTCTTTCACCCCGGGTACTCACGGCTCTTGGTCACAACCCGGGTGACAGCCCGGATGTAATTGTCCGCGAAGAGCGTTCAATGGTCTGGAAACTGGTGGGGGTCAGGGACATTGTTGCCCTGAAAAACGGGTAATCCCAAGCTCTTTTTTTCGCACGTTATTCCACGGGACACCGCTGGAAGCCAGAGAACAGGTGAATCCATCCTGTAATAATTCAGTCCGGGACCGAAGTACTACTCCGGTAGTGTTCCGGGCTGAAAAGTCCGCCCCATCAGGAGCGAAACATCCATAATGTCCCCGGGGTATATACCGCATAGCGGAGATTACGCGATTATGGCGGATACAATACCCTATGATATCACCGGGAAAGAAGGAACTATTGAATACAGGCACTACCCCGGACTGGTGCTTGCAACAGTGGATAGTCCCGGGAACGATACCGGTTTCAACCTGCTCTTTGCCTACATTTCAGGCAGCAATCATACCCGCGATGCGATACCGATGACCTCTCCCGTCATAACATTAAAAAAGATTCCAATGACCGCACCGGTTGTTTCAGATGCGTCATCGATGTCATTTGTCATGCCCGCAGGAAAATCACGGGAGGAGATCCCTGACCCGCTGGACAACAGGGTGCGAATCGTCACTATTCCGGAACGGGAAGTTGCTGTCATCCGTTTCCGTGGATATGCATCTCAACAAGAGGTGGATGAGACCATGTCCCTGCTGCAGGAAGGGCTGAAAAAAGCTGGCATCGCCGCTGTGGGCCAGCCTTTCCTGATGAGGTACAACCCACCGTGGACTCCGGGCTTCCTGCGGCGGAATGAAGTGGGGGTAGAGATCAGTCGGTAGTGTAAATGGTCATTACAGGGGGTCTCAATCAACCTGTTCGGGTACCTTGGACGGATGGCCCGGGGTCAGGGAAAGACAACGGTTCACCAGATCCTTTTATCGTCGGAGCGGGTCCAGGAAAAAAGGGAGCAACACTCCTGCCCGGGGAGGTTCATCCACAACCCTTTTGTGATACGATACGGTAAAGGCCCAGATCAGAATTTTTTTATACAATACTGATTCGACATCCACATTTATTACCTGTGGAGCCCCATTGGGCAGTATGCGAAAAATCCTCCTGGTGTCATCTGCCGTTATAATTATCCTGTTGCTGGCCCTTTTTCTGCTGGCCCAGCCTGCTACAGAGACAATTCCCTACACAGTTAAAGGGAATACCGGAGCGATCGAGTTCCGACACTACCCCGCAATGGTGCTTGCTACCGTGGACAGTCCCGGGAGCGACGCCGGTTTCAGCCCGCTCTTTGCCTACATCTCAGGCAGCAATAAAGCCCGGAGTAAAATCCCGATGACTGCGCCGGTAATAACCTCGGAAAAGATACCGATGACCACCCCGGTTGTTTCAGATGCGTCATCGATGTCGTTTGTCATGCCCGCAGGAACATCGAGGGATGAGATCCCCGATCCGCTGGACAGCCGGGTGCGGATTGTCACTATTCCGGAACGGGATGTTGCGGTCATCCGCTTTTCCGGGGATGGCTCCCGGCAGGATGTGGATGCGAAAACATCCCTGCTGCAGGAAGGACTGAAAAACGCGGGCATTAACGCTGTGGGCCAGCCGTTTCTGATGCGCTACGATTCACCATGGACACCGGGCTTCCTGCGGCGGAACGAGGTGGGGATGGAGATCTCGCGATAGTTTCAAAAGCCCTTTTAATGGAGTATCATTGGCTTTGATACGCTCCAGCCACGTTTCCCCGGGGTTCACCCTTTTTTTTGACCAACGATTCGGTCCAGTACCTGAATAGCATGTGTTGGGAAAATGAATGGAACTGGATTTGCGGACACCAGAGTAGATGAACGAGCTTATTCTTTATGCAATCTCTGACAGCGGCGGGGTTACCGGTTCAGTGAGGCACCCCAGAGGGTGTGCTCGTAACGCTGGGCCATTTCAGAGCCGCGGGTGCAGAATTTCTGGTATTTCATGCCATATTCAGGGGTGATGGGGCACGTGGGACATTTGCAGGTTTTCTCATCGGAAATGCACATGAAACTTTTTCCGATTGCGCAAAAAAGCCGTTCTTTTGAATTCTTTGCACAATCGTTGTAGGTTGGACAGGTTGGACAAATGCATTTCTCTTTGTACATTTCCAGGCCGACCCTCTGCTCTTCAGGGGTCATCTTCTGCCATGCCTCGGACAT
Source organism: Methanomicrobiales archaeon (assembly GCA_037137755.1). GTDB lineage: Archaea > Halobacteriota > Methanomicrobia > Methanomicrobiales > Methanospirillaceae > CAIKOD01. Next base: position 51,353 of record JBAXJR010000009.1, read on the forward strand.
TTGTTCGAATTTATCCATGATGCATCACACAGGTAATTGAGACAGGCGATATTTAGAATTTTTGCTGGTAATGATTCATTTTTTTGCTCTGAAGAAATCATTTTTTTAAATAAATCTATCCCAGTAGATCAGGGTCCCTTCGCATTAGATATAGAATAACTGCCACAATCACAATAATGGCAATGACCACAATGATCAGGATATAGCCAAACACCCCGGTTTGATCAGCTTGCTCCCCGGGAGTTGTTCCCACTGTTGTTGGCTGCTGCCGCGATATCGTTGTATATGGGGTAGATTTTTGAATTGCTCCGGCCTTGTCATCACTTCTGATTGATACCGCTGTCTGCGTAGTAAACGGGGTCGGTTCACCGGTAACCGTAATATAATTCGTAAGTGATTTGGCATTGGAACCTCCGGTGCCAGCTACGGATAATGAGACGGTGTAAGTACCCGGAACATCGTAAATGTGTGAAGGGTTCTCCTGTGTACTCTGGCTGCCATCGCCAAAGTCCCAATTCCAGGATGAGGGGGTCCCGGTAGAAGTATCGGTAAAACTAACATCCAGTGGACTGGTGCCGGTCACCGGTGTCCCGCTAAATCCTGCACTAATAGTATTTTGTACTGCTACCGAGGTAGTATCAGTTGTTACGGTTTCAGTCACCGTCACCGGGATATCAACGGTAATATAATTGGACCTGGTAGAGGTATACGTCGCCCCCTCCGGGTTGGTCACGGTCAGCGTGACGGTGTATGTTCCTGAATTTTCATAGGTATGGGAAGGGTTCTTAACCGAATCGGTACCCCCGTCACCAAATGACCAGCTCCACGATACAGGCCCACCTGATGAAAGATCAGTAAACTGGACGGTGAGAGGTGCAGTTCCCGAAGAACTATCGCTGAAGAAACCCGCAAGATACTGGATCTGTTGGGACAACGTGGTCGTCGTCGTAGTTACCGAGGTTGTAGGGATTGCTGTCGTGGTTGTTGTGGTTATGGTTGTTATGGGGATGGTGGTTGTTACTGTAGGTGTGGGAGCTGTTGTCGCAACGGTAGTCGGTACGGATGTGGGTATCGTTGTGGCTATCGTCGTCGGAACAGTGGTGGCAGCCTTTGTTGCAGTAACTATTGGTGTTAGAGATACCGTTGGTACAGCAGTAATTTTCGTGGTTACAGCCGCCGTTACAGCCGTTGTCGGGGTAATATTAGCTGCTCCGTCAGGCGGTGCGACACCCACCATGATGATAATCGTTGTTACTACTGATACCATCAGGACCATGGAAATGAACGAAAATAATACGGAATTATTCTTTTGCCTTGTTTGTATGGGCATGACACCTCCACTTGTGAACCGGGAAATTGAAAAATAAAAATATCATAAGGGACCCGTGGTCCCCGGAATTTTCATGATTTGGGGGTATTATATCGACGCTCTTGAGAGTATGAATGGTGGTTTGAGACCAGAGTGTTGGTGACACGGGGTAACTCTTTCCGGTTTTATAGGAGAATATCTGCATGTAACACTGCTTTTGCGGACTTTCCAAACTCCTACCCGAGGGTGATGGGTTCAAGGTACACCACCTTGAGGGCATCCTTGTCCTTTGATGACACGGCTGATTCCAGCGTCGACCTCTTCGCGATGATCTCTGCGAGAGTTGTTTTTAAGGAGGTGGTGTCATAGTGGTACCTATCAAAGAAGCCGATCACATCAGTGGCCTTCTGGACGGTAAGGTCGAACTGCTGGAGACGGTACTTCATGTGAACGCCTACAAGGTCCTCTTTCGCGGCCTAGGGAACAGCCGGGTTGGTCTGGTCTGCTTTCACCTGGTGGACAGCCGGCAGGACCATGGGGCCTGGTAATGGAGAACAATCATGAAAATCCTCTTTCACGAAAAGTTCTGCGAATCGGACTACGCCAGTAATGGAGCAGCAGACCCGGGCAGGATGGAAGCCATCATGGATATGATCAGCCAGGATCACAGTTTTGAGATTATCCGCCCCCACCCGGCAGATGAAGAAGCTTTGCTGCTGGCTCACACGCCAAACTACGTTGATACCATCAGGGCAAACCCAAAACTCTACGACATGGCATCGCTTGCCGCCGGGGCAGCAATCATGGCATCAGATATCGGCATTGATGGTGAACCGGCTTTTGCCTGCCTGAGACCCCCGGGACACCACGCGTACCGGGACTCCTCGTGGGGGTACTGTGTTTTTTCAAACATGGGGATTGCCCTTTTGAGATTAAAGCAGCAGCGGATCAAATCCGCATTTATCCTGGATTTCGATGCCCATACCGGTGACGGCACGAAGGCGGTGCTATCCGGGTGGAAGGACTGCCACATCCTGAACCCTTACGCCGAAACCAGTGAGGCGTATATTGAGGTAATCCGAAATTTCATCCGCGATATCCCCCTGGTAGACATCGTTTGCGTCTGCGCCGGATTTGACTCGTACAAAAAAGACGTGGGGAGGAAACTGTCAACGTCGGATTTTTACCTGATCGGGGATATGATGAAAAGATTTGCTAAACGGGCGGCAAAAAACCGGAGATTTGCCATCCTTGAAGGTGGGTATTACCAGCCGGACCTCGGCAAAAACGTGCTGGCATTTTGCCATGGGTTTATGTAAGGCAGGGGTATTTTTCAGATGACGCTGACGATTACATTTCTTCCAAAAGAATCGCAACATTCTGAGTACGACTGGGCTGACATTTCGATCGACGGTGCCCGCGTTGGTAAAGCCCGCTGCTTAGTAAAAGGTGTAACGATCAATATCTACTCACTCAACATCTACCCGGCATGGGAGGGACACGGCTATGGCAGAGAGTTTGTGGAATATTGCAAGGGCAATTTTAAGATTGTCATCGCAAACCGGGTCCGTTATGAAGCTATCGGTTTCTGGGAAGCCATAGGATTTTGCAATGATCATGACGGGAACTGGAGTTATCGGGAGAGAAATAAAGGATAAAACCATTGACCTGCACACTGGGGTATAAGTGCGGACAAAATTCCGGATACACATCTCGTCATCGGCACTATAGTAAAATGATCAACAATTTAAATCGGGAAAATATCGACCATATCGCATCTTTCAGGTACGCAGCCTCATCGTATACATTGAGCATGAGCATGTTATCAGGACCAACGAGGTGTTCCCCGGTCTCGCCTTACATGTATCGTTCCCGCTGTTCCCTGGTCGGTGCAGCATATTTATTCTCGAACCGGAAGACTACCATGCTGTTTCTCCTGAATGGTGATCATTCGATGGGTGACATTAAAACTGATGCATGTTTCAATCCCTGTCTTGCCTGCCGTGTCAACGCCAACCAGTGAAAACAGGCACCTTCCTGGCAAAAAACGGTCAACAGAGTAGTCGAAATATTACCTGCATACCGGCATCATGCATCTCCCGGTATTGCCATTGGTCTCGTGGAGCAACTGCCGGGCCTGTCTACTTATGTAATGCGAGCTCGATTGCCACCCTGAGATCATTATCCTCAAAGGGTTTAATGATAAAACCATCGGGTTTTGTTTCCTTTGCCCGTTCCAGTGTCGGTCCATCCGAATGTGATGTAATATAAATGACCGGAATGCTGAACCCCTTCTTGATCATCAGCGCTGTATCGATCCCGTCAACTTCACCCCTGATATTGATATCCATCAGGACGAGGTCAGGTTTATGCTTCACAACCAGTTCCATCGCTTCTGCGCCTGACGATGCCCGCCCACAGACCGTGTAACCGAGATTTTTCAGCCGCCAGTCAGTAACTTTGGCGATAATATTGTCATCCTCGACCAGTAGTATGCTTCCGGTTGACATTCCTTACCTCCTCTTTGACAATGGTCTTTTTCTTATATAAGTATCCTATCCCTGGCCCCTAAAAATCAGGTAGTAAACCTGAATGCACCCCATGGAATAAGCATTTCGAACCGTGCCCCTTTCCCGGGAACACCGTTCTCCTTAATCGTGATGCCTGTAATGGCAAGAATTTCCCTGGTAAGGAACAATCCCATACCGGTATTCTTTCCCACCCCCCGCTCGAAGACCCGGGTTTTTTGATCAGCGGGTATGCCTGCACCATCGTCCTCGAAAATCAGCAGGGCGCTGTTTCCGGAGGCCTGGGTGGATATCCGTATGGTCGTGATCTTCTCCCCGTACCTCGTTGCGTTATCAACCAGGTTGTAGAACACCTTCTCCAGCAGGGGGTCAGCATAGACCTCCATGTTCCCGGGATCGATCTCAAAGTGAATGCCGGTTTTTTCGAAATTCTGTAACACTTTATCGATCACCGCATGAACGTCCTGCCATAACGGCAGGTGGACCCCGACTTCCTGGTACTCCCTGGTAAATGCAATCTGGCGCTGGATAATGCGGGTAAGGTCCTTGATATCATTGAGCAGCTGCATCTTTTCTTCGGGGGAAGAGGTTGCGTTCGCCATATCCACGCACCCTAAAAGCCCGGTGATTGTATTGAGGATATCATGCCGCGTGATATTGTTCATCAGGTTCAGTTTCTTGTTGGCAAGTTCTATTGCCTCTTCAGCCCGCTTCCTTTCAGAAATATCAACAACTGCAGCGATACTGTCGGTTGTCCCGGGGATCATGACGACGCTGACAATACAGGAGTGGACATTGTTTGAAGCATCGATGAGCCGGAAGAAACATTCTCGTGGTACATGAACGGGGTCTTCCCTGCGGTCATGGTGATATTGTTTCATCCTCTCCAGGTCTTCCGGATGAATAAACTCCGTCCAGCTCCGCCCGATACAATCTTCCTTTGGAATCCCTGTAAGACTTGCCCACCCGGGGTTTGCAAGAATGATAGACGTGTCGCTGGCTATAATAATCGTGGCACTTCCCGTGTTATCAAAAATTGCCATGTACAGGTTTTTCGATTCAACCAGTTGCTCTTCAGCCCGCCTCCGTTCAGAATCATCACGTAGCACCCCGTATATCCCCATGGGCTTACCATACTGGTCGAGCCGCAGGGTACCTTCTTCGTCAAACCAGTGGGCATTCCCCCATTTATCGAGGACCCTGAACGTGGAGTGGAACTGGGCACCTTTTTCAAGGTCTCGTGCCAGGTCTTTTTCGACCTGGTCAATATCATCAGGATGAATGACATCACGGATCGATTTCCCGATTATCTCATCGACAAGAAAACCATATTTGTTGACCTGCGGGGAAATATACGTAAAAAAACCCGCCATATCTATGGAAAAAAGAATATCGCTGGTATTCTCAGTAAGTGCCCGGTATTTTTCCTCGCTTTCCACAAGGGTCTCTTCGATTTTCCTGCGTTCGGTAATGTCGGTGATCGTACCTACATGTCCCCGGATACTGCCGTCCGTGTTGTATACAGTCACTGATTGCCCGAATATCCATAATAAAGACCCGTCAGGCCGGATAATCCTTGCTTCGGCGCCGGTCACTCCCAGGTTACGGCTCTGCTGTCTCACGTCCTGTGCGAGACGTGCCTTGTCTTCCGGGTGGAGGACCTCTGACCAGTGCCTTCCTTTCATCGTTTCAAACGGGTAGCCGATAAGCTGATTCCACAGGTCACTGGCAAACAGGAGGTTACCGTCAGGGTCCGTTTCAAAGACAACAACCGGGGAAGCCCGGAGGATGTTTTCCAGTCGTTCCCGGCTCTGCCTGAGCGCTTCTTCTGCCCGCACCCGGTCGGTCACATCCCGGAGGATACCAACCATTCCCACCGGGTTGCCTTTCTCATCCCGCTTGATATTGCTGTTCTCTTCAACCCAGTGGGAAGCACCCGGCTTGTCAACGATCCTGAATGTTGAGGAGATGGATGTTCCGTCCTGCATCTCCTGCCGGTAATTATTCAGGACATTTCCCTGGTCATCCGGGTGGATGAACTGCCGGAGCTCCTGGCCTACAATTTCATGAGGTGTATACCCGTACCGGATTACCTGAGGGGAAATATAGGAAAATTTCCCCGTTTTATCAAGCGAAAAAATGATATCTGCCGAATTCTCGGCGAGGGCACGGTATTTCTCCTCGCTTTCCTTCAGTGCCTCTTCCAGTTTGAGCCGTTCGGTGATATCAATAACAATCCCCCGGAACCCGGTAACCTTGTCTTGCCGGTAGATGAGTGACGTGTACACAATGGCCCGCATCAGGCTGCCATCAGTCCGTGTTAAGGTATAGGTCTCTCCGGGAGACCTGCTACCCGATATCACTGCTGCAAGTCCCCGCTCCATCATCCCGATACTTTCAGGGGATAAATAATACCGTATATTAGTACCCTGGGCGATCTTCTCTTCGGTAACCCCGAATATTTCAACGCCGGTCTTATTAACATACAGGAGACTCCCGGTTGTGTCCATTTCAAAGATGATCAGCGGCAGGTTCTCCGCGAGTCCCCGGAACCGTGCCTCGCTGGCCTGCACCTTCGCCTGCGCCTGTTCGATCGTGTCCAGCATCCGGTTTATTTCCGTTGCAAGCCCGGATAGTTCATCATCACCCCCGATCTCCACATGCACGGTGGTACTCCCGGATTTGCCGATTGTATACACCTGGGCTGCCAGGGACCCCATTCTTTTCAGCAGGATCCGGTCCAGCAGGATAATAACCACAAGTCCGAGGAACACACCGCTGAAGAGTATGATCAGGATGACCTGCATCGTGGTATTTATTCCCTGGCGGTAGATGTCCCGGGCTTCTGTGATCTGGAGGACAAGCGCATCATTTCCATAAATATCCTTAATAAGGGCGTATCCTGCAATGTTATCCTCGTTGAGATGCCGGATAATTCCCGGTGCCGATACGCTGTTATCCCGGACCTGTGAGAATAGGCCCGGTGTCAATGCCGGGTCTCCGGTGCGGGTGAAGGTAAGACTTGGTCGCGTCAGTTCTGCAAGCCTTGCTGTTTCTGCCCTATCGAGGTACCGCCCCATGATCACTACTCCCTGGGGCTGGCCTGAAAAATCAGAACGTACAATAGGCTGGGATGCAACGATCATCGGATCTTCAGGGAGCATTAAAATTCCCGCCGTAATATGGTGAGGATCTGACATATTCATCAGGGGGTTTGAAAGGTCAAGAGGCCCCCGGAAGGCGGCCGGGACCGGGACCATCTCCTTCTTCAAAAGATCATACGCCCCGGAAAAGACAATTTCTCCCTTGTTGTTGGTGATAACAATGAGGTTCAAGTTCAGGTTATCGAAGCCCGGGGTCAGCAGATTTGAACTGATATATTCCGGGTCATTCCCGTTTACAAAATTATACGTATCATCCCAGGGCCCCCAGTCAGATACGATGGCGGACAGGGTAGAGAATTCATCATTGAGCTTGTTTACTGCCTGGCTGAGGTCCTTTTGGATATATTGTTCTTCAAGGGCGCTATAGCTCCCGAGGAGGATGGTGGAAAAAAATATGCTGATAACTACGAGGACCGATATGAGCAGGACCACAAACACCAACAGTGTTTTTTTCTGGAGTTTCATGAGTATCGCAGAGTATGTTCCCAGTATCGGTTGATTGGATATATAGTATGTGATTCAGAAAGTGGATGGAAGTGGGGGAGGGATCGAATATTCCGCCCGGCAGTTGACTGAACCCGTGGCTGAGCACCCATGCCTGTACAGGGGCGCTACTTCATAGAAGTCAAATCCCATCCATATGCTTGTAAAGCGGTCATTTTGACTATATAGCCAATAATAATACCATATTATTCTGTCGGTTTACAAACAATGAGGATCTGCGTTTGCAGTGCGGGCATTTTACTTCAATTTCAGCAGAGGGATTGATATCAAACATATCTTCTGAAATTATATTGGGTTTTACAATTCCATTACAAACAGGGCAATTGATGGTAGTAATGGGTCGATGAACGTTAACGGTTGGAAGCATGTTTGTTAGCGTCTCCCTGCGAGAGTTAGCATGTTTCATCCTTATGCAATAACATTTGTGAAATTGGGATCATAATGCAAAAGTGTATCCGTTGCCAGACAGACAAAGGAAGTTAATGTCTGGGTCAGGTCATACTCTTTTTTTGTTGAAAAATATTACAGGGCCTGTCACTTTGATAGTGGTACGCAGATCCATCAATCTGGATAGGAATGGTGCATGATGGCTGCGGGGAAGAAGGAGACGGAAGAAAAGAAACCGACCCCACAAGACACCAAACGCTCGTTGAGGGATGATGCAGAGGAGAATCTTTCACGCTCCCCAAAAAGTTTTTCAGACCTTGAAGGACAGACCCCGGAACAACTCATCCACGAACTCCGTGTGCACCAGGTCGAGCTCGAGATGCAGGCTGAGCAACTCAGGGTAGCCCAACTCGCGCTCGCTGAGTCGCGAGACAAGTACCTTGACCTCTATGATTTTGCCCCGCTTGGCTATCTAACGCTCAGTGATAAGGCGCTGATAACGAATATGAATCTGACCGGCGCAAAGCTCCTTCGGGTCGAGCGAAGCAGACTTGCCAAGGCAAGGTTCAATAAATTTGTCGCAGAAAAAAATACCGATGAGTGGCACTGGTATTTCTTAAACCTGCTGAACCAGGGGGAAAAAAGGAGCTGCACCCTGATGCTGATACGGGGAGACGGTACTGCGTTCCCTGGCCGTCTGGAAGGGATCCTGATCACCGGGAGCGATGGGACAAACACCGTCCGAATCGCATTTACGGATATCTCGGACATCACCCAGGTAGAGGAGACCCTGCGGGAGAGCGAGGAGAAGTACCTGAATAGTATTGAGAACAGGTAGGACGTGTTTTTCCGTATTAACCGGGAAGGAATCATTACCATGATCAGCCCGTATGTGCACGGCTTGTGGGTTACAATTCTCCCGATGATATTATTGGAAAAATGAAGGCAACGGAATTTTATGCAGATCCGGTGGAGCGGGACGCCTTCCTGGAGTACCTGATGCGGGAAAAAGTCGTAACAGGTTATCCACTTACCTTAAAAGACCGGGCAAGAACCCTGCACTTTGCAACGGCGAGCAGCCGCCCATTATTCGATGATGCTGGAGTGCCGGATGGCATCGACGAGATCCTGCATGATATCCCCCGCTCCGCCAGACAGAGCGTGCACTCAGGCAGGTAAACAGGCAGATTTCGCTCATGACCATTATCACGCGTCAAGGTATCATGAACCAGTTAATGGTGTTAAAAGGCTACCTGGAACTTTCAAAAGATTTCCTGAACGATCGGGAACAGATGCAGGACCTTATCGCAAAAGAGCAACATATCTCCGGGACCATCGAGCCGCAGATCGGGTTTACCACGTTCTTTGACGACATGGGGGTAAAAGACCCTTCCTGGCAGGACCCGGCAATGCTTGTTACGAAGGCACAGGAATCACTCCTTTTCAGGGACATACGGCGGGAAATGGACCTGCCGGAGAGGGAAACTTTCGCAGACCCGCTCCTTGAAAAGGTCTTTTACAACCTGCTTGACAACGCACTCAGGTACGGTGGCGAAGCGATGACCTGCATCAGGGTTACCGCAATAGAAACAACCATCGGTATCACCCTCGTCGTAAAAGACAACGGCATCGGAATATCAGCGAACGATAAAGGACGGATGTTCAACCGCGGGTTTGGAAAAAATACGGGCTTCGAACTTTTCGGGGGTCAGGGAAATTCTTTCCATCACGGGCATTACCATACAGGAAACCGGTGTACCCGGGTGCTGGCGCAAGGTTAGAAATTTCAGTCCCGGGAGAAGGCTACCGTTGAAAGGGGAATAGACACCATTCTTTATTCCCATCTTTTCCCCGGAACCTCCTGTCCTGAAACAAACGACCCTCCCCTGACAAAAGACATTAAGCAGTCAGGAGAAGACTACCTTAGCAAATGGCACAGCTGACCGTCGATATCGGCGGACGCCCGGGTATCGACTGCCGGGGGTTCTGCGAGTATTGTTACTTCAAGCGGGTGAAGGATGTCCCACCGCTCGGGTGCCGGTACTGCCTGCCCTTCAAAAAAGGCTGTGATTACTGTTCCCGGAGTGTACAGGAGCACTATTCCGGGTTTAAGAGCTTCCGCGACGTCGCCGATGACACCCTGGCCCGCCTCAACGTGCTGAATGAGGACGTAAGCCGGGTCACGATCAGCGGGGGTGGGGACCCGAGCTGCTATCCCCGGTTCAGGGAATTGATCGAACTCCTCTCTAGCATGGAGGCCCCGCTCCATATCGGGTACACGAGCGGCAAGGGATTTGATTCCCCGAAAATTGCGAAGTTCCTGATCGACAACAACATGTCGGAGCTTTCCTTCACGGTATTCTCTACAAACCCCTCGCTCCGGAAACGGTACATGCATGACCCGTCACCTGAAGTATCATTAAAAATACTCGATGAACTCTGCGGGGCGATTGATGTCTACGCCGCAGCCGTTGTTCTCCCCGGGATCAACGACGGGGACCGGCTGATGGAAACCTGCCAGTGGCTCGAAGACCGTGGTGCAAAGGGCATTATCCTGATGAGGTTCGCCAACTCACGTGAAAACGGACTGATCCTCGGGAATGAACCGGTGATCAAGGGCCAGCGGGTCCATACCCCTGAAGAGTTCCGTGACATGGTTACCGATATCGCAGGTTGTTTCAGAACGCTCAAGATAAGCGGGACACCACTCTGGGACCCGAAAATCGGTTCACCGTTTACACTCCTGAACGAACCTGACCTCATCGCAAAGCTTCCCAGGATCACGAGGAAAGCGAGTATTATTACCGGTTCCGTTGCAGCTCCCTTTATCAGGAGTGTCCTGGACCAGTGCGGGAACGGTGCGTCAGTCATACCGGTAACGAAGGATATTGCCTGCCTCATTACCATTGAAGACTTAAAAAACCTCGACCTCAGCACGTTACAGAAGACAGTTATTATACCCGGACGGGCGTTCGTTCACGACCGGGAAGCATCGACCGTCCTTTCGGCCGACGGGGTGGAGAGACTGGTGGTCCGTGGTCCGGAGACGCTAACGGCCGACGCAGAGACCAGCATGGGGATGACCCGGAACGAGGTCCTCTCTCTCGAAATGGAAGGGTTTGCCGACCTTATCAGGGTAATCAACCAGTACGGCCAGCCGGGATAACCAAAAAAACCCGGCGATACTATTATGAACGGAACCAACCATTTATAAACAGCACTTTTTAGTGCTGGCAGATGTAAATCCGACGTGCACCAAAATTGCACGGCCCATTTGTGGCTGGGGATTACGGGGAGTCAGCAGTAGCGGCTCTTTTCCCGGATTTACTTATTGCACAGTCAGAGGTGAACTATGGCAAGAATGTATGCGCGAACGAGAGGCCAGTCAGGATCGGTCAGGCCATACCGGAAAGAAGCACCGGAATGGTCCAACACCGATGTGGTCGCGATCGAGAAGGTCATTGTTGACCTGAGTAAAGAGGGCGTCTCAACCGCCCGGATAGGCCTGGTCCTCCGTGACCGCTATGGAGTCCCTGATGTGAAACTCGCTACAGGGAAACGGATAGGACAGATTGTAAAGGAAAAAGGGCTGCAGGGACAGATCCCCGAGGACTTAAAGAACCTTATTGTCAAGGCACTCGGGCTCCGCAAGCACCTCGCAGAGAATAAGAAAGATGTGCACAACAAGCGGCAGATGCAATTGACTGAATCAAAAGTCCGGAGACTTGTCAAGTATTATGTCAGCTCCGGTAAGCTGGCGAAGGGCTGGGTATACAAGCCCGAGACCGCAGAAATCCTGCTCTCAAGATAATCCACATGTCACTCGAAGAAGCAGCCGGACGGGTCGCAGAACACCTGGAACGCCAGGAGTTTGTGGAGGTGTACGCTCACCATGATGCAGATGGCATTACGGCCGCGTCTATCCTCTGCATCGCGATGCTGCGTAAGGACATGAAGTTCCGGCTCAGGGTAGTTGCTGAACTGCCTGAGACGGGGATCACACCTGGGCAGGGAACGCTCCTGTGTGACCTCGGGTCAGGCCGTGAAGACCTGCCCGGGGACGTGATGGTCGTAGACCACCATATCCCGGGGTTTTCCGGGAACTACCATGTAAACCCCCGGCTGTTCGGGATCGACGGGGACCATGAACTGAGTGCATCAGGTACAGCGTACCTGGTTGCCAACGAGATAGGGGACAACCGCGACCTCGCGGGCCTTGCGGTCACGGGGTTTGTCGGCGATGGCCAGGAACTGGCAGGGAAAAACCTGGAGATCTTCAACGAAGCCGTTGCGAGCCGGATCATCACACCCGGCCGGGGTTTACACCTGCCGGGAAGAGATGCTCCCGAACGGCTTTACATGTCGATCAATCCCTATCTACCCGGGATCAGCGGGAACCAGCCGGTCGTGGAATCAATCCTCGACAAGTGCACCGGTGAGGAGGACGTGGACAGCTCCCTCCTCCTCTCGCTCCTCGTCCTCGAGACAGGCCAGAAATCCGGCCCAAATGCGGCATACAGGTTGTACGGGGACACGTACGGGCTGGAACGTGAAGTCCTCCCGGACGCACATACCCTCGCCGCAGTGCTCGATGCATGCGGGAAGGCCGGAAAAGGTGGCCTCGCTGCATCGATCTGCATGCGGTCGTCCGAAGGGCTTCCCGATGCATGGGAGACCACACGTTCGCACCGGCTGCACGTGGTAGGGGCACTCGACAACGCCTGTAAAACAGCTTGCCAGGACGGCTTTTACGAGGTGGAAGACCTTGTTGTGGCCAGCGATGTCGCCGATGCCCTTGCCTATGACTGCACCGACAGGAACCCTGTCCTCGTGTTTTCATCGGCCGGGGAGATCTGCCATATCTCGGCACGGTGCCCGAAAGGGGTCACCCGGGATATCGGCACGATAATCCGCGAGATCGCCCGGGCGTGCGGTGGAAAGGGAGGAGGACACCGGCTCAGGGCCGGTGCAACCGTCCCCTGCACGAGAGTACCGGAATTCCGGTCAGCATGGCAGGAGGCAATGGCCTCATGAGCGAATTAGCAGTAGAAGGCGTCATTATGACACGGCATGGGCATTCGACGGAGATTGCAGGCTCAATCCAGCCGGACAACCTCTCAAGCATGACGACCGGGGTTGAAGATGGGTGCGTTAAGACCGTCATCCGGAGCAACAACCTCAGATCCGTGATCGCGTCAGTTGATGATTACCTGATGAACCTCGGAATAGCGGAGGAGATATGTTCGTACGCTTTGCATTAGATGCCGAACTTATATTCAGTGCTGCTCTCACCCCCGAAGCGGTGGAGGCAGTCGGCAACCTGGTAGAGGAGTCCAACCGGACACTATTCCGGAAAGGAGTACCGGCAGGTACCGGGGAAGACGAGATCGGCCGCATTGTCAGCTGGTCTGCGACGGGCCCCCTGGTATACCTCTCGATTGAGAGCGGCCCATATACCCGTGCACACGACGGGCTGTTCCGGTTCAGGAAACAGATTGCACCGACACTCGGCCGGTTCCGGGTCGGGCTCCGCGATATCGTCGTGAAATCATTCAGGATCACGATGAAAGGGGACTTCCCGAAGGAGATCCATGTCCCGAACCTCCCCTTCATTACCCGTTCATGTCTCCTTGGCGATACCCTCGAGCTCGAACTCGTGATGACGGCTGCCGACCTCGAAAACCGCGTCCCGGACCGTCTCGTCCGCCTGGTCGAAGAGAAAATCCAGGCATGCACCTACGGTGGGAAAGCCGAGCACTGGGAGCTCATCTTCGAGAGCGGGCCAAAACCCCGGTTCTTCGATGGCGACCCCACCGAAGAGATGATTAAGCGGAACTGGGTCAGGCATGCATTGTCCCGCGGACAATGGATCCATGCACCCCAGTCCGTCCAGCTCTTCCGGGCATTCGAGGAGATTGTCGTTGAGAAGATCATTAAGCCGATGGGGTTCGCCGAGATGATCTTCCCGAAACTCGTCCCGTGGGAGGTCTGGAAGAAGTCCGGGCATGCAAAAGGGGTCTATCCTGAGATCTACTACGTATGCACGCCAAAAACCCGCGACCCGGCCTACTGGGAGGATGTCGGCGACTACTTCAAGGTGACCGGTGAGGTCCCGGTGGAGATGATCAGGGAGAAGATCGACGGGCCGATCGGCGGGCTCTGCTATGCGCAGTGCCCCTCGTTCTGGCCGTTCCTGCAGGGGGAGACCCTTGCAAACGACTGCCTCCCGATCCGGATCTTTGACCGGAGCGGGACTTCCCACCGGTACGAGAGCGGCGGGATCCACGGGATCGAACGCGTCGACGAGTTCCACAGGATTGAGATCCTCTGGCTCGGAACCGCTGAACAGACCGTTGAGACCGCAGACCGCCTCCACGAGGCGTACCGTCATGTCTTCGAGGACCTCCTCGAACTCGAGTGGCGTGCAGCACGGGTAACACCGTGGTTCATGGCACAGGAAGGGATGATCGAGACCGAAACAGAGAGCAGCTGCGGCTGCGGCTCACGGGTAGGTACAACCGATTACGAAGCGTTACTCCCGTACAACAAGAGCTGGCTCGAGTTTCAGAACGTCAGTATCAACGGGGACAAGTACCCGACCGGGTTTAACGTGAAGATCCAGAGCGGTGTGGACTGCTGGTCAGGCTGCTCAGGCATCGGCCTCGAGCGCTGGACCGCTGCGTTCCTCGCACAGAAAGGCCTTGACATGGATAAGTGGCCGGAAACAGTCGCGAAACTGGTCGGAGAGCCTAAAGAACTATTCAAATTCCTTTAAAGGTGATATTATGGCAAGAAAGAAACAGATTGGAAGAAGAGTTGAAGGCTGGAAAGCCAAGAGTTGGTACAAGGTGTACACACCTGACCAGCTCGGAAAATACTACATTGGGGATACCATTGCGAACGACCCGGAAAGTGTTGTCGGGCGTGTCATGCAGACCACCCTCGGTGAGATCATCAATGACTACTCACGGCAGAATGTGAAAATGCGGTTCCGTGTCGCAAACGTTGCAGGCGATTCAGCCTACACCGAGTTTATCGGCCACGAGGTCACCAAGGACTACCTGCGGTCCCTCGTCAAGCGGCGGACTACCCGTATCGATTCCCACATCCCGGTAACGACCAAGGACGGAAAGAAGCTCCTCCTGACGGTTACCTGTTATACGCTCACCAATGCAAACCTCTCGCAGACACACGCGATCAGGGGCATGATGACGAAGTACGTGCTCGAACAGGTAAAGGGCGGGGACCTCAACGCGTTTGTCAACAGTATCGTGTCAGGCGAGATCTCAAAAGAACTCTTCAAGATGTTGAAAGTGGTCTTCCCGATCCGTCGTGTCGAAGTCATCAAGTCAAAAGTAGAAATCCCTTCGTTCTCAGCCGCGGTATAAGGGTACCGGGACCAGGCCAGGGGAATACCATTTCCCTTGCAATGGTTTTTCTTTTTAGAATTGGTCTTTTCCAGGATAGTGGTAACAGGTTATAACACGGGCAGTGATTCGTCTACAGCTACCACGTATAATAATGCCGTGGGTACATCGGGGGAGTCCCATTACCAAACGTTCCTGTTTCTCACCGGACTTCACTACCGATCACGAAACATCGGAAAACGACTATTCCAGGGTTGAAACGGTGGTGTTTACAGACCGCTGGAAAAGATAAAGCCCTATTCACGGCCTCTTACGGGGGAAATCCGGATGAAATCGCTTCAAACGGCAGTATTAGGCACCAGAGGAGAACGGGGGCAAATACGGGCATTTTAAACGAACGGGGGCGGGGGATATCAGATAATAATGGGTAATACTACCCCACCTAAGAGGGTTTTCTGATATTTCGGGCATATATTGGTTGTACACAGTACAGACAAAAACGGGGCCGGTAGAGGTCTCATTCGGGGAATCCCTGACTGACGGTATGACGATCGGGTCTTCGTCAAAATCGGGAGTGATAATATTCAAACCATCCATCACCAATTCAGGTGTTTCAACCGGTTCTGCATTACGGCAATATCCCAACGATAATTCCAGGACCTTTTGGCACAAGCCAGGCAATAAACCCGGTTACAATGTACTATACCGGGACCAGCAGGGATATTGTAAATAAACCGTTGTTTGGAATTTCAATGCAATAACCGGTCTTTTGTGGACTGTTCTCTACGTGGATGAATAACCCGACTTTTTTTTCAATAGTTCATGTCTTCAGTCAGGCTGTTAATGTTACCAGTAGCAACCGAAAACAAACAGCCCACAAACAGAACACCATACGGTATAATTATCCCTGCACCCAAACATTCCCGTTAATGACCGCACATAAAGTAATCCTCCTGGTGCTGGATGGGGTCTCTGACCGCCCCTGCCCTGAGCTCGGCGGAAAGACCCCCCTGCAGACCGCACGCACCCCGGTCCTTGACCGCATTG
>JBAXJR010000010.1:0-60919 GCA_037137755.1 Methanomicrobiales archaeon
TGAAAAAACTGAATGCTGACAATACCCCGGATAGTATCACGCTTGTCCTTGAACGGATCATTGATGAAAATAACGACCGTAATTTTGAGTTTCTCCGTGGAATAGAAGCACACGGGGACAGCATCAGCAAGTCATTGATCGAGGAAAAAATGGGCCGGCAACAGATCGCCCGTGACATCTACAATATGAAGCATATCCTGATCAATTACCTGAATGTCCTCTGGGCAACGAAGGACGTAACAGAATCGCTCCGTTACGGCGATTCGGACCTTATCACCGACGACGAACACCTCCTTGGAAGGATTGGAATACTTTCGAACAGCATCGACCGCCATATCGAACTGTCCGAGCAGATGTCAAATGTACTCGCATCCGGCCTCGAAGTGATGCAGAGTATTTACAATAACCAGCTACAGAGCCTTAATAACCGGTTTGCCCTGGTGACTGCCTACTTAACGGTGCTCGGTACGGCATTCCTTGTCCCGAATACCATAGCGACAATTGCAGGCAGTGGGGTAATGGAAGGCACGATGGCAGAACAGTGGTGGTATATACCCCTGCTTGGCCTCTCGACAATCGTAGCAACGTTGGCTTCGTTCCTCTGGGTGCTCTATGTCTGGAAACGCCGGAAAGACGATGTATAACAAAAGGACCATATTTTGAATGGTGAGGTGGTGGACCGTTTGTCCAACACCTATTTTTTTTATGCTGTTTTAAAAAGAATCGCCTGAATTCCTAAGATTTTCCATAAAAAAATTAGTTTTTTCCGGGGTTGAACACATTATCAAAGATCTGGTCCGACCCGGTATTAGCCAGCCTTTCACGTTCTGTCGGTTCTTCTGCAAATCCAAGTACTGGTAACTCCATGCTGACCCCTGGAACGTGGTTAAACATCTTCTCCATTTCAACCTGCTGGGAGTGCATGAAGAGGGCATTCGGTATTTCCATGGGACAGTTCTCTTCACACTGCCCGCAATTGACACAGGAATCTGATATATGGGCGAACCGGATCATGTGGAACATGAAATTGACGGGGAGTTCTCCCGGTGCCACAAGGTACGGTTTCTTTGTACTGCATTCCACACAGTAACAAATCGGACAGTTTTCAATACAGGCGTAACACTTGATACACCGCGAGGTTTCTTTCACGATCTTCGTAAGGCGCACCTTGCCCTCCCCAAGTGCTGTGAAGTCATGTTTTCGCCACTTGTCCCCGAGCTTGAACATAGCACCTTCTACTTTTGCCCTGATTTCGATGCCTTTCGGGTTTGCCTGCTCGGTTGCGACTGCACCGGCTTTTACCGCCGCACTCAACAGTTTAGCTCCCTTTTCACTGCAAACTTCAACAAACGTTGCTTTTCCTGCCTTATCACCAATGATACCCCAGTTACCGCAGGCGAGATCTGCCTGGCGGGGGATTTTCATCTTGCAGCGACGGCAATTGGAGCGACGGCCAAAACCGGCTTCCTCGAGCTCATCGATGGAAATGCCTTTGTGCCCACCTTCGTATTCGATGATAAACTGCCCTTTGTCGATCTCCTCCTTGTGTACAATTTCGGGGTCAACATCGAACTTCTCCCGTATCATTTTCCTTGCAAGGACAGGGCTTACAGTCCCACCACAATTTACCCCGATCATGATAATATTATCAAGATCTATCTGCTGGCGTTTTGCAAGCTCGTACATCCCCATTGCATCGCAGCCCTTTACCGTGACTGCAATCTTCTTGCCCCATGCCCCGTTCAGATATTTCTTGATCAGTTTCGACATCAGGAGCGTACCACAGTGTAGTGATCCAGCAGTCTGGTCGATATCCTTCGGGTCAGTGATAATTACAGGGACTGCATCATAGACATCAACGCCCCGCTTAACGGCAAGGACCGCGTCAACGGTCTTGCTCTCAAGGGCATACTTGAGGAGTGCAGAAACGGCCCCTCCACATTCCGCCTTCTTTGCGAGGTCGGCATTCGTGGTCCACGCATAGACCATGTCACCTTTTGCGGCCATGTTATTTTACCACCTGGATCTTTTCAATAGCAACGGCACAGTGCTTGAGTTCCGGCATCTTGGATAGTGGGTCAAGGGCCGTATTGGTGAGGGTGTTTGCCCCCTTATGGAAGTGCATTGGCATGTACAGCACCTTTGGAGCGAGACCAGTACTCACCCGTGCAATGGTCTCGATTTCACCTCGGCGGCTGCGTACTTTGATCTTCTCGTGTTGTTTGATACCGAGTTCCTTTGCATCCTCCGCGTTCATCTCGATGAAGGACTCGGGCACTTCGTAGTGCAACACCTTGCATCGATCGGTCTGTGTCCTCGTATGGTAGTGGAAGATCACACGACCGGTCATGAGCGTGTATGGATATTCGGCATCCGCAACTTCCGCGGGTGGACGATACTCCAGGCCAAAAAATGTCCCAAGACCATCGGCTGCTGCGAACTTCTCCCGATGGAGGATTGGTGTCCCGGGGTGCTCGATGGTCGGGCAGGGCCAGTGGACTGATTCAGGCTTCTCCATCTTCTCATAGGTTACACCGAACTGGCCGGGAGTGCACGCCCGCATGTCGTCCCAGACGTCCTTTCCGGTCTTCCAGTCAAAGCCCTTGAGGCCCATCTTCTTGGCAAGGAGACCAATTATCTCCCAGTCAAGCTTCGACTCTCCGGGGCCATCGACCGCCTTCCGGACGCGATTGACCCGCCTCTCACCGCTGGTAAAAGTCCCGTCCTTTTCTGCAAAACAGGAACCTGGAAGGACCACATCCGCATACTCACAAGTCTCATTCCAGAAAATATCCTGTACTACACAGAAATCGAGTTTGTCAAGCTGTCTCATCACATGGTTGGAATCCGGGTAGGAGACTACGGGGTTTAAACCCATGAAATACAGCGCCTTGATCGGGTCGCCGCACTGGTTGATCTGCTCGGTTAAGGTCACGCCGTACCAGTCGGGCAGGGAACCTTCCTTCAGGAACCATAGCTTCTCCATCTTTTCACGGTTGGCGGGAAGTGCAACAGGCTGGTACCCGGAGAAGACGTTCGGGTATGCACCCATGTCGCATGCGCCCTGTACATTGTTCTGGCCACGGAGCGGGTTCACACCTACACCAGGGCGACCTATGTTACCGGTGAGCATCGATAAGTTACCCATCGAACGGACGTTATCGGTACCGGTAGTCAGTTCGGTGATGCCGAGGCAGTAGATGATGACCGCATTCTTTGCATTTGCATACTTGCGGGCAAAATCCTTGACCTTCTCGAGCGGGACACCATGGATTGATTCGACATCGGCATAATTCTCGACAGTCTTCTTCAGGTCCTCGTAGCCCTTGGTACGGTTCTTGATGAACTCCTTGTCCTCAAGGCCTTCCTTGATGATCCAGTACATCATGGAGTTGGCGAGCGCAATGTGGGTAGATGGATTGAACTGGATCCACTCGTCCGCAAGCCGTGCCGTTGCACTGTAGCGCGGGTCAACGACAATGATCGGTGTCCCCTTCATTTTTGCCTGCGTAATACGACGACCGGCAAGCGGATGTGCTTCGACCGCATTCGAGCCCCATACGACGATCAGGTCGGAGTTAAGGACATCCTCGAACGGGTTGGTCGCTGCACCGGAACCAAACGAGAGTGATAGCCCTGCGACCGAAGGTCCGTGGCAGATGCGGGCGCAGTTGTCGACGTTGTTCGTCAGGAACCCGGCTCGGGCCCACTTCTGCAGTGCGTAGCAGTCCTCGTTGATAGTACGGCACGAGCTCTGGAAACCAAGCGCCTTCGGTCCGAGCTTATCGGAGATCTCCGTAAACTTCCTGACAATCAGGTCCAGGGCCTCGTCCCACGTGGCCTCCTCGAATTTGCCGTTTTTCTTGATCAACGGTTTTGTAAGGCGGTCCGGGTTGTGAACGGGTTCCCAGCAGGTCATCCCTTTCGGGCACAGTTTACCTTCGTTGACCGGTGAACGCTTGTATGGTTCGACCCCAACACATTTCCCATCAACGACGACGAGGTTCAGGCCACAACCAACACCACAATAGGGGCAGGTCGTCGCCACGTATTTCATATTCTGTTTAACTTCACTCATCCAAAATCTCCTGGTTTGTCACTTGTTTGTTAACATTAATAGGTTAATTTTTTTCTATTAAAACTTCTAACCTAACTTTCTTGTCCCGGAGCTTATATAATATTTCTGAATTTTTCTTAATAATTGATGATTAGTGGTGGGTGATGTAAACTATATTTACTTTACACCCTTGACAGGTGCTAGGGACCATGCCAACTACCTGTTGAGAAAAACAATTCGTTTCGGAAGGAGAATTGTTCTGATTCAACCATTTTCCGAGTTGTACCGGCCACCGGTGTTTCTGAATTTATACTGGGGCATCAAAACCGGTTGAATGGATTAGTTGCATTAATAAGTTCAGTTTAACCTTAAACCACCATTAATAACATTACAAAATAGTACCTTATACTGATACGAATGACGGCCCATACAGATAATTCCAGTAATCTGGCAGCAATAATGGATAAGGCGAGAATAAATTCAAAATTACAAAGTTATGTCCAGGGCACCGTTACCCTCCATAGTTACCCTGCACCGGGAGTGCTCATTGGAGCGATAATGGTGGATTACGCACTTGAACTCCTCGGGACGACACCGGACGAGAAATTATTCGCAGTCTGTGAAACACCAAAATGTCTCCCCGATGCCATTCAGGCGATCGCCCACTGCACAACCGGGAACAAGCGGCTCCAGGTACTACCCATCGGTAAGTTTGCAATTACCATGAATATCAGTTCAAAAGAGGCCGCTATTGATGCGGTACGTGTTTTTGTTGATTCGCAAAAACTGGAGGACTATAAAACAATCAATACCTGGTTTATTAATTCACCCGTGTATGACAGGCATACCATGGCTGAACTACTCCAGGAAGAAATTTTCACGGCCGGCAGGAATATCCTCTCTTTCGAGCGGGTAATCGTAAAAACGTCGCAGAAACAAAAATGGAATTCCGTTACCTGTCCTGAATGCGGAGATATGGTCCCGGATTACATGCTTGAGAATAACAAATGTGCGGCCTGTGGATCAAAGGGATATTACGATAAAATAAAAGGATGATTCTTTTTCACTGGTAGAGCGATTCAGGAATGTTTATCCGGTCCGGGGCACTGTAGATCATCATTCTCGGGGGCCTTGCAAACCCTGCAAGCGTCATATTCACCTGGCGTGCAAGGCAGATCCCCGTTGAAAATGGCGATGTATTGCTCACCAATATGGGAATACCTGCCCGGTATGCCTTTGCCACCATCCCGGCAGGTAATCTCCCTGTAACTACCATGAAACACCGTGAAAGGTCTATACCATCGAGTAATGCCCTTCCCACCGCTTTATCAACCGAATTATGCCGCCCCATATCTTCCATCGCAGATTTGATCTCGCCATGTTCATCCAGGATCACCGAACAGTGTGTACCCCCGGTAATTCTCCATGTCTTTGAAAGGTGGCGGATCTTTTCCATCGCATCAAATATCGTTTGTAAATCTACACAAAGGCCATCGGGAAGTGGCTCAGTCAACAATTCCCAGGTAGTTTTTACACCGACACATCCCGAGCTCCGGATTTCGGTATTTCCTGACGACGGATCATATGCAGGATTGGAAACGGTTACTGAGATATTTGGAGGGTCTATTGTGATACCCGTGATATCATTGATAGAGGTGACGAGACCCTCACAGATACAATAGCCATAGGCATAGGCCTCAAGGTCTTTTGATGTCAGTGTCAGACTTGCAACTCTTATACCATTCAGTAACAGGTTGACACTATCCTCAACCGATACCTCAACCCAGGTTTTTTCAACACCATGTTCGGTGATATCAACGATTTCATATTCACGTGTCACGGTGTCCATCGTTTGCCCGGTAAGGTTTGAGGATTGAATAGGAGAATTCTGCATATTATACCTCTAACAGGTGAATACAGCAGTTGAATGCTGATTTTAACACATAACGGATTCTATTCCGTCAGACAATCTGTATTGCATACTATGTGTACTTTTAATAAAAATTAAATCTATTCACAGACCCAGCGGTTTTTCCCGCTTCATAATATTGAGTTAAACTAACTGGAGAGTGTTGTAAATTAATAATTGTGAATAATAGAAATATATTTAATATAATAGGTTAACATTTGTACCGGGCACTCACTTGTGAACTGCAATGTCATGAGAAGTACGATCACACACATCATCGAAAACGAAATCACGAATGAGAATTGATCTGGTCGGATTTGATCATATCACGCCCAAAATATTCAGCTCAACATATAAGAAGAAAAATTTATTTTGGCCTCGGTAAGCCCGTATCTCCAGGTTTGTGGAGTCCACAGGGAAAGATCTTTTCAGTGGGGTACTTCCCCACTAAAAAAGATTACAAATGCCATTATTACGGTTTCGTTCTAACCCGGTTTAATTAAGACCAGATGTCCGTTAAAATCAAACAATGACAAGTTTTAGTCGATCCCAACCATCACTTCTGAGGCTTTCATGACAGCATAGACCTTAGACCCTTCTTTCAGATTCATTGTTTCTGCGGAGTGGGTAGTAATGGAAGAAACGATCTCGTTGCCGCCGGCAATTGAAATAACTACTTCCGTGCTGACCGGACCTTTCTTGATCATCTTCACGGTTCCTGGGATTTGATTTCGTGCACTAATTTTCATGGTTTTCACTATGCATACTTAATGAAGGCCATATTTAAACGTATCAATCGAGGAATAAGAAATATAGTTCTGTTCTTTTAAGATGCAACTACTAGATTTTAGTGATCAGCCGATTGTTCAGATAACGCGATCCCCAGTTGTCATGGTACCAGATTGATGAAAAATGTCAACTATATATTATAAACAATTAGAAGAGTAAATCAATAATGTTTTAATATACTCTGACACATGGATTAATGAAAGCTATGACCATTAAAAATGACAAACTACTTGCCGGCACAATTCTTTGCGTCGTACTCTGCATCGCTCTTGCATTTGCAGGATGTACCTCAGGCACACCTCCACAGGTCACAACAACACCCACACCAACAACCGGGGTCACAACCCCGCCACCCACACAGGTCGTAACCGTCAAACCTACGACTCCGGCAATCCAAAAAACACTGATATCATTTACAGCTGCATCATTATCTGGTGCTTCCGATAAAATAGGACCCACATTCTATAATACATCCGGAAATACCGTGAAATTTAATCTCGACGGAACACAGGTCCTGAAACAGCAGATTGAACAGGGTGCCAATGCAGATCTTTTCATCTCCGCCAGCAACACCTACACAAACGGCCTGAAAAGCGAAGGGTACCTCATTAACAGTACGGTCAAAAACCTCACATCCAATTATATTATCGTAATTATTCCCGCAGGGAACCCGGGGAACATTAAATCACTGGCTGATCTCGGCATACCCGGGAAGCGTATTGCAATGGGGACCCCCGAAGTCCCGGTTGGCGTGAATACCCGGCAGATCATTAATAAACTCGCCAACAGCACCTACAATAAAACATGGCAGGAGAACCTTAACAAGAACGTGAAGACCCTGGAAACTACTGAACCGGGTGTAGTCACCAAAGTAGCACTGGGAGAGGTTGACGCTGGATTTGTTTATGAATCATCATATAAGGCTGCAAAAGGAGGGACACTGAGTCCAATAAATATTCCCGTAAAGGATAATATACTCCAGATCTATACCATCGGTATTCTCAATTCGACCGCAGATAAGGCAGCTGCCCAGAATTTTGAGGATTTCAT
Organism: Methanomicrobiales archaeon; assembly: GCA_037137755.1. Taxonomy (GTDB): domain Archaea; phylum Halobacteriota; class Methanomicrobia; order Methanomicrobiales; family Methanospirillaceae; genus CAIKOD01. Next base: position 7,806 of record JBAXJR010000010.1, read on the forward strand.
GCTCTCAACCGATGGCCAGAAGATCCTTTCTGATTTCGGATTCCGTCCATACGGGACCTAAACGGGATAATATTTTCAATTAATTTTTAACATATATTAACTCTTTAGTTATGGGGTACGAAAGCATCCATGGCAACTCACCTCAGGATATCAAAATCACTGGCCCTGATAGTAGCCGTTACCAGTATCGGATTGGTGGTAGCGTATCTTGCACTCCCTATTATTGCCCTGTTCTTTCATTCCAGTCCTGAACAGTTTATCTCATCACTTACAGAGCCAAAAGTGATCGATGCACTGGTACTAAGCCTGGTAACCTCAACAATTGCCATGGGAGTCATTGTTATTGTAGGAACACCCGCTGCCTATTTCCACTCCCGGATGGATTACCCGGGGAAAAATATTGTGGATATCCTGATCGACCTACCACTTGTCCTCCCCCCGGCAGTTGCCGGGTTGGCGTTGCTCCTGCTGTACGGACGAATGGGTATGTTCGGGCAATACCTCCATATGTTTGGGATAGATATCGCATTCACCATAATCGCCGTTATTATGGCCCAGATCTTCGTTGCCTCGCCGTTTTACCTCAGGCAGGCGAAAGCTCTCTTCGGACAACTGGACCCTTCATATGAACAGACGGCCAGGTCTCTGGGCGCCTCGCCACTCTTTGTGTTCGCAACGATTGTCCTCCCCCTCACGTTTGAAGGCCTCCTTTCCGGATTAGTTATGACATTTGCACGTGCTCTTGGAGAATTCGGGGCTACCATCATGGTTGCAGGCAACCTGCCCGGGGTAACCCAGACGATGCCTCTTGCCATTTACGGTGCGATGCAGGGAGATTTCAATACCGCAATCACCATCTCAATACTTCTCGTGATAATATCATTCGGAATTATGGTCATAATCAGTATCCTCACAAAAAGGCGGGGTTTACTTGCTTGAGATTTCAGTGTCACGGCAATTGCGTGATTATGAACTTTCAGTAAACCTTACCGTAAAACCGGGGGAGTTCCTCATCCTCACCGGGAATAACGGGGCAGGTAAATCTACCATATTAAACATAGTGGCCGGCTTTATGATCCCGGATCACGGGTATATCAGGGCAGATGGAAAAACAATGTTCGATTCAGCCAACGGTACAACGATTCCTCCGGAAGAACGCCAGATAGGCTATGTTTTTCAGAACTCTGCTGTTTTTCCCCACCTTACCGTATCTGAAAACATTGCATACGGATTACGGGCCAAGGGAATGGACAAGTCAGTCCGTGATAGAAAAGTGGCCGGATTAATCGAACGGTTGAAGCTTGATCAACTCCTTGATTACAAGGCGGACAAGCTTTCAGGTGGGCAGATGCAGCTTGTTGCCCTGGGAAGAGCAATTGCTATTGATCCTGTCCTCCTCCTTCTTGATGAACCATACCAGGCCCTGGACAGTACGGTATACCCGATTGTAAAGGACTGCATACAGGATATTGTGCAGTCATTGGAGATCCCCTGTATTCTTGTGACACACCAGGATTCTGACCAGGAACCCGCAAATTGCAGGACCTGCAGAATACACGAAGGCAAAATTGTTGACCCTTTTACTTTTGTTGATAAACAAGGTTAACCGAAGTAGTAATATTAATCATTATGATTAATGGGTCCTGAAAGAATCTGTTTTTAAATTAATCACATATAGTTAATAAAATTGAAAAAAGAAACATATTTAATTTAATTACGCCAATAAAATTATGGCCACATTATAGATATGTGGTTAAGGGTAATCTTTGGAAAATGTAGCGTGATGGGTTCTTTCCTAGCTTATCACGCAACATTTTCCAACAGCACCAGCTGGGAATTTGAGATTACACATCAGCTTCCTTGTTTTGACATTATATAGGTAATAATTCCTAAAAGACCAGATTTTACTACATGATTATACTATAATAAAGTAAGGATGGTCGGGAGACAGCAACCGATGAAAGTAATCAATATTATCGGACATTCATGTTCAGGAAAGACAACCTTCATCTCGAAACTTGTAGTGAAACTGAAGGACCTGGGCAGGGTTGCAACTATCAAGCATCTGGGCCATCACAATTTCAATCTTGAAAAAGGAAAAGATACTACGATTTTTTACGAGAGTGGTGTCACTCTCTCTGCAGGAATCGATTCTGAAAAAACCGTCATCACTATCAGGAATAACGACTTGACTTCGATACTCGATCTTCTTGCAGACCAGGGCATTGAATTCACAGTTATCGAGGGATTTAAAACGTTGGGTCTGCCTGCAATTGTTATTGGCGATCTTGAGTCAGACAAGGTACTATTCAGGAACCCGACCCTTGACGATATAATGAACGGGCTGGAACAATTTCCGGAATATTGTACTTTGAATAGTGTCGAAACTGAGTTAAGGAAGGCCGGGTCTTACCCGGAGGGTTTCAGTAAAACCTGCCTTTCGAAGCCGGATCAATCACCCAATGGTCTTCTTATGACTGTTTCAGTTCCCGCGAATTTTTCCGAAACACAATTCGCTGCCGGATATACAGCATTCAGGAAGATCGCTGAGGAGGTATCCGGGGAAATATCCCATGAATATCATCCAGTTCTGGTATATGTGGGGCTACGGAACTGCTGGAATTTTTCTCTACACGCTGAGTTTTTAATTGCAGTAATCGCAGAAGATTTTGAGACCGCCTCCTTCGTTTTTTCGGCGGTTCATGAACGAATAAAGAGAAAAACTGCAATAGTGGGTTGATGATCGGCCAGAAATTCTGACATCTATCAAATTACGAGTTTTTTCCATTTTATGGCGCGTCATATCATTCGAGCAAGCTGCCATTCATGTAGTATTACCCGGTTATCGGGAAAATTCTGAATTTTAAATTTTTTTTGCAGGATTTATACCCCATGATTTTTCCTAATACCCAACCATTCCATAATTTAGATCAAGTTTGATCCTGCTATAAGCAGCGTTAAATGCTCGTGAAAAAATGAAAATTGAAGTTAACCGAATAATATTGATTTTTTTATATTAAATACTAAAATTTAAGTACATTTCAGATCGACAACTGATCTATATGATTTCTGTGTGATATCATGGCTTTTGCAGTACATGTGAATATTGAGCGTTGTACCGGATGCGGTAACTGTGTGGTTGCATGTCCGGTCGATGCACTCGAGCTTTTTGTGCTCGACCCTGCCACCAAGGAGAAGATCTACCAGGTGCAGGATGGTGTCTCAGTCAGCATCGATTTCAAGTCTGAACTTTGTGCCGGTTGCGGTGTATGCGTCGAAGCGTGCCCGACCCAGGTAATATCCCTCACAGGGAGGGGCGACAGCCGCTATATGGCCCATACATGAACCAGCCCTGGTTTTGGAATCAATACCAAAAGGGTTGAAACGATTAATTTCCTGAGGAGATACAATTGACAAACAAAGTTACACTCAACATGATCACATGCCGTACCATCCAGCAGGGTGTCGGCATGGAAGCAGGCAAGACGTCCCAGAAGTACTTCGACGCCTGCACCATCGTCCATATGCACCCCGAAGACATGAAGAAGCTCGGGATATGGAAGAACACGAATGTCCGGGTCACCAGCTCGGTCGGCAGCGTTATTGTAAAGGCAGTCGAAACCCGTGAAGACCTCGTCCCCGGACTTGCCCATATACCAATGGGCCCCTGGGCGAACCGAATCGTCCCAGCCTATACGTATTCAACCGGAGAACCGTGTTTCAAGGGATTCCCGGTTGAGATCGAAGTCGCCATGAACGAACGGATCATGGGTGCAGTCGAGATAGTACAGGACGCCTGTGGCCTGATAAGGAAGTGAGGAGCTATGCCAAAAGAAGTAACTGATGTTATCTGCCCGTTCTGCGGTACCCTGTGTGATGACCTCATCGTCACCGTGTCCGATGACAACAAGACAATCCTTGGTGTCAAGAACGCCTGCGCTATCGGCGCCGAAAAATTCAACCACCAGCGGCTCCCTGGCCGGGTCAAGCGCCCAAGGATGCGACAGGCTGATGGTACCTATAAAGAAATCACCTACGATGAGGCGATCGACTGGACGGCAAATATGCTGGTCAAGTCAAGAAAGACCCTGATGTACGGCTGGGCATCCACCAGCTGCCAGGCCATGAGCGTCGGCCACGAGATCGCTGAAAAGGTCGGCGGTATCGTCGACAACTGTGCAACGGTCTGCCACGGCTCGTCCCTTATCGCAATCGAAGATGTAGGTGTTCCGAGCTGTACGCTCGGTGAGGTCAAGAACCGTGCCGACCGCGTTATTTTCTGGGGCTGTAACCCGGCTCACGCCCACCCAAGGCATATGTCCCGGTACTCGATCTTCCCCCGCGGCTTTTTCACGGTAAAGGGTCATAAGGGAAGGAAGATCTATTGTGTTGACTGCCGGTACACGGACACAGCAAAGTGCGCCGACGAATTCATCCAGGTCCAGCAGGGCTACGATTACGAGCTCCTGAATGCATTCCGGACTGCAGCACGTGGGGAGGTACTCCCTGACACGGTAGGCGGTGTCCCGAAAGAGAAGATCATCGAGATCGTTGAAGACCTGAAATCAGCCCGCTTCGGTATCATCTTCTTCGGTATGGGCCTGACCCACACCATGGGCAGGAACCACAATATCGATATTGCCATCAACCTGACCCGTGACATGAACGACTATACTAAATTCGCGATCATGGCCATGCGGGGTCACTGGAACGTTACCGGCTCCGGACAGGTACTTGGCTGGCAGTACGGGTTCCCGTACGCGGTTGACCTCTCCCGGAGAGACCAGGCCCGCCACCAGACCGGGGAAACGACATCAGTCGACCTCTTAAACCGCAACGAAGTTGAGGCATGTTTCTATATCGCCACTGACCCCGGGGCACACTTCCCAATCGACTCGATGATCAGCAGTTCGAAGAAACCGACTGTCACCGTCGATCCTCACATCAACTGCACGACTGAGATCTCGGATATCCACATACCGGTCGCGATGGTTGGTGTCGAAGTAGGGGGATGTGCCTATCGTATGGATAACGTCCCTATCGAGACCCGCAAGGTCGTTGACCCCCCTGAGGGTATGCTCACGGACGAGGAACTCTTAACAAAGATCAACCACCGTGTTGACGAACTCCTTGCCAAGGGAGGGGCGTAAAATGTCTGAATATATCATTAAGAACGGTCACGTCTTTGACCCGGTACAGGGAATCAAAGGCGACAGGAAAGACATCTTTGTTAAGGACAACAAGATTGTCGATAAGGTCGGGTCCGGTGCAAAGGTCATCGATGCATCAGGCAAGACCGTTATGGCAGGTGCCCTTGAGATCCACGCCCATGTCGCAGGTCCCAAGGTCAACGCCGGTCGCTGGTACCGCCCAGAAGACAAGCATTTTGACTCCCACAAGACAGCCGGCATCACCAGGATCGAAGGCGGCAAGTCAATCCCGACGGTCTTCAAGACAGGGTACGAGTACGCCCGTATGGGGTTCACGTTTGCCATGGAAGCGGCAATGCCCCCACTCTATGCCCGCCATGTTCACGAGGAGATCCACGACACCCCAATCATCGATGAAGCAGCCCTGCCGGTGTTCGGCAACAACTGGTTTATCCTCGAGTACCTCAAGAATCAGGAAATCGAGAACACTGCAGCATATATCGCCTGGGTTCTCAACCAGACCAAGGGATATGGGGTCAAGGTTGTAAACCCCGGCGGCACCGAAGCCTGGGCATGGGGACTGAACTGTCTTTCCATCCACGACCCGGTCCCGTACTTCGATATCACGCCGGCAGAGATTATCACCGGCCTGATGGCGGCAAATGAGTATCTCGGTCTGCCGCACTCGATGCACCTTCACCAGAATAACCTCGGCAACCCGGGAAATTACACCACCACGCTCGATTCCTTAAAGCTTGCAGAGGGCGTCAAAGCAAAGAATAACTTCGGCCGCGAACAGGTTCTGCACTCGACGCACCTCCAGTTCCATTCCTACAAGGGTACAAACTGGGGAGACTTCGAGTCCGGTGCAAAGGAAGTCATGGACTACGTCAACCGACAGAAGAACCTCACCATCGACACCGGTAACGTCACCCTTGACGAGACCACGACGATGACTGCGGATGGTCCGTTCGAGCACCACCTCAACAGTCTCAACCACTTAAAGTGGATCAACGTAGACGTCGAACTTGAAACAGCAGCAGGTGTAGTACCCTTCATTTATGACCCGGACAACGCCGTCTTCGCCAGCCAGTGGGCAGTCGGGCTTGAACTGGCACTCTATGCAAAAGACCCGATGCGCTGCTTCATCACCACCGACCACCCGAATGCAGGACCATTCACCCGGTACCCGCGTGTCTACGCGTGGCTCATGAGCGAGAAGTACCGCAACGAGCGGCTCAATTCCTTCAAAAAAGCCGACAAGGTCATCAGTGCAACCACCCTCGCAAACATCGACCGCGAGATCACGCTCTACGAGCTGGCAGCCATGACCCGTGCCGGTCCGGCCAAGTCCCTTGGACTCTCAAAGGACTACGGTGGCTTAAAGGTAGGGATGAACGCCGATATCGCCATCTACAACATCAACCCGGACAAATTCCCATCAGACGGGGCAGCAATCGAAAAGGCATTCGGCAAAGTTGCCTACCTCTTCAAGGACGGGAAGATCTGCGTCGAAGAAGGCAAGGTCGTCGATATGGGCAAGAAGCACACCTTCTGGGTGGATGCAAAAGTCAAGGAGAACAAGCAGGTCATGCATGATGTCAGGGAAAAATTCCTCCGCTATTACAGTGTGAACGAGAACAACTACTCGGTCCCGGAGAGCTATGCACCGCACCAGCACATTATCAGCGTGGATGCAACCCAGGCGTAGGTGAAAAGACATGAAAACGGTTACACTCACAGTAAAAAACGTACCGGAACTCTATCTGGAATGCGAGAACGTCAACCCGGACGCCTTTGCAGGTAAGACCACCGACGAGATCGCAAAGCTTGGCGGTTACCAGGGCAAGGAAATCTCAACGCTGGGCGATTACTTCACCATTGCCGGTGAAGCAGGTGCAACGGCAGCAGATACGAAAATCGTTGTCAACGGTGACTGCACGAAGATGAAGTACCTCGGCGCCAAGATGAGTGCCGGTGAAATGGTCATAAACTCGACGACCGATATGTACACCGGCAGCTGGATGACGGGCGGGAATCTGCTCGTCAAGGGCAACGTCCATTCCTTCTGTGGTCTCGCAATGAAAGGCGGGGAATTCACCATCGAAGGCGACGCAGGAAACTACCTCGGCGCTGCCTACCGTGGCGACTGGAGAGGCATGAGCGGGGGAGTCCTTCGCGTGAAAGGGAACGCCGGCTCTGATGTTGCAACATTTATGACCGGTGGCGAACTGATTGTCGAAGGGGATGTTGATATCCACATTGGCACCCACATGGAAGGTGGGAAGATCATCGTAAAGGGCAATGCCAACCGCCGTGTCGGTGGTCAGCTGGTGAAGGGCGAGATCTATGTCTTTGGCAATATTAACGTCATGATGCCCGGTTTCAAACCCACGGGAGACGTTAACCTCGAGGTTGACGGAACGAACGCGAAGTTCACCGAGTACATCGGCGACCTTGGCGAACGGCACCCCAAGAGGAAAGGCGAGACCGTTTACGGGAAAATATTCCTGAAAAAATAATTTTTTCCGATACCATATGGAATAGTCCGTATGGGGTCGAAAATTCCAGAATATGCTATTAAAGATAGAGAAATAACAGGTCAGTGTTACCTGGAACCAGGGAATCGAGGAGGTTATTACAAATGGACAAATACGAATGCATGATGTGCGGTCATACCTATGACCCGGCAAAAGGAGAATCCAGGGAGTTTCGGACTATCCTGTGTAACTCATCCGAGATGGAGAGCTACCAGTGCAAACCAGGGGAGATCACAAACGCCTATATCAAGCCCGGTACTGACTTTTCAGCTCTTCCGGCAAGCTGGAAATGTCCCACCTGCGGCTACCCGAAATCCTATTACCGTAAGCAGGCGGTTGATACGCTTTCTTCCATGCGGACTATCAGCTACTAACGCGGGATCAACTATTCGTTCACAAAATTCTTTTTTTCTCAAAAAAAAAAAAAATCTCTAACTACCCAAACCTTTGACTTCTCATTAAAACGGTGTTACGGATCACCGGAAAAATTGGATCCATGGGTAGTGGAGAACCCCACCAGCTCGAGGACCATAGCGGAACCACCCTTTTTTTAGTACCCGCTTACTACGGGGATCTTTGCTTCAACCAGCTGCCGGTAATGCCGCTCGGGAAATGTTGAATTATGGATCGATGCATAGAGTGGATAGGATACCGGTGAATGGTATTTCAGGGTTTTATTTGAAAATACCACTGCCATCGTCCTTGTTGTTGCATCATATCCCAGTTCACGGATGCCGCGGGATACGTACCTGTCCCAGACCATATTCATTTTTTATTCTCCAGGGCACCACCGGGTGCCTTACGCGGCAATGAGATGTGAGTGGCAATAAGGCTTACCCCGAAACAAAGAGTTCCATGGAAAAAGTATAGCGCCCCCAACCGGGGGATCTAGCCGTTGATCATCTGTATTATCGTCTTCTTGAACTCATCGTATTCCAGTTCATCCAGCTGCTCGGGTAACATCAGGCCGGTCGAGGCCTGCCGGTATATCCAGTAAATGATTTTGTCAACGACCCGGATCACATCTTCCTGCGTTTTTACGGTTATCAGATGCCGCCCAATCTTCGGGTGACGGCCACGATGGCCGCCCACGGTGATCCGGTACTCCGGGTCAGCGCCACGAATAAGGTGGAACGGGCAGGGCATGATACAGAACCCACACTCCATGCACAGGTCTGCCGAGAGAACAATAATACCATCGTGGACTTCGATCGCCTTCTCGCGGCAGTAATTGGTACAGGTACCGCAACCGGTGCACAATCCGGGATCACGTATCGGTTTCTGGATACCCGTGATTCCGATCTCGTTGAGCCGCTCACTTTCGCACCCGTTTGGGCAGGATGAGATGGCAATCCGGACTTTCACCGGGAGCTCTTTACCGAAAAATTTCTTATCGATCTCTTCTGCGAGTCCGACACTGTCAATGATCCCGAACTTGCAGTTACGGGTGCCGAGGCAGGCCGTAATATTCACGACTTCTTCCCGCTCGGCCCCAAGGGGAGTGCCGTTTGATTCAAGTTCACCAAGCAGTCCTTCAAGACAGGATGGATCTATATGCGGGAACTCCATGGTCTGGCGGGTGGTGAGGTGGATCTTCTCAACGCCATACCTGGCGGCAATCTCCCCCACTTCTTTCATCTGGGCAGGCGTGATCATTCCGGCCGGCATCCGGAGGCGGACAATACAGAAATCAGGATCGCGTTCGGTGATAACCCCGCCGCGGGTGAAAAGGTCCTGGTTAACAGACCTTGGTGGACGTGCCATAACATTCAATTATGGGATGTGTTAACTGATAGAGATTATCGCTATACTAACGATTATAGTATTCAGTTACCAATAGAGTACGTATGACCAAGCAGTCCGAGTACATGGAGGCATTTTTCGGGGTTGAACTCAATGTTAAATTCGAGGATATGATTAACGAGCTCAAGGATGCAGAGGAGAGCCTGAAAGATCTCTCAAGAGAGATCGGGAAACTGGGAACGAACCTTAGTCCCGAGGATGCAAAGGAGCACAATAAAGAGTGCCGGGCGGTCGCATACGAAAATGCCCAGCAGATCAAGGATGTCCGGACCTTCCTTGACTTCTACTTAAAATCTGACAAGACTTCCACCCATATCATCCTCGAACGGGATGCGTACATGAAGATTTACCAGATCTTCAAGTGGGACGGCGCTGACGTACGGGACTTAAAACGCTGGTTAAAAGAACTTCGGGAACTCCTTGATAAGATCGGCCTGAACATAAAAGACCTGGTCAATTTCAAAAAACTCACATCACAGCCGGTCCCGGAGGACCTGGTAAAGTTCCCTGTCTATGCACTCGACCGCCAGGGATACTGCCTGATTGGTGCGGGATATGATGAAGTGTTACACATCAGCGAAGTCCGTGAACGTATTGCTGAAAATTCCTCGTGAAAAATCGTAGTTTAATTGAAATATCTCCAACCCCCATACCATTTTTCTCGTATTTTCGATAAAAATTCATCCTGGTCACTTTGATTATAAGAGATACGACTCTCCTGAAAGGACTCGGTATTGCATGAAGGACGTGGGGAAATAATCAGATAAATGGTGAAACTATGGTAACAAAGAACCTCGATATTACCGGAAAAGTCTGCCCGTACTGCCTGCTCGTTGTGCAGAAACAGGTAAAAGTAATGAAACAGCCGGACGAACTGGTCATCAAATGTGACCATCCCCCTACTGCAACCACCTCAATTCCCCAGTTTGCAAGAGATAATAACCTGAATTGTGAGGTAAGTAAGATCTCATCGGGTCTCTGGGAAATCCGGCTCAAAAAAAATTAACCAGATCCATTTAACTCAATCGATAAATAATTCAGTACAGGGAACGCTCTTAGTAAGAGCCACATCATGACCTCACATTTTTTTCTTCTCGGCGAAAGGATCTCCCAGGAGCGGCTTACCTGGATCGAGGAAGTCCTGAAATTTTACTTTTTGAAATTGTATCCTGAAAACCTGCTGCACCATACAACACCAAAGGAAGTAGCCTTCACGTTCCTGATCACGGGTGATGCATTATACAGCCTGAACGAAGAAGACACACTCCCGGTCTGGGAAATCATTCTTTCCCTGCCTTCCGTAAAAATTGTCTGTGACCGTCAGGAACTTGATCTTCGGGGCATTTCAATCGAGCGCCTGAAAATGAAAAATCCCGAACAGCTGATCGATCATAACAGCATGAGCCTGAACGGAAAAACATCATTCTGGAAAGATGTCGTTAAAATTGCCCGGCAGACTGATGAGCCATTACCGAGTACGATAGGCTACCTGCAACTTGAATCGCCCTATATGCACACATCAGGACTGAATGCTACCCAGTGCCTGGCTGCAGCAATTGAAGTCCGGGCATCAATAGAACTCTATACCTATCTTGACGGGGTTCATCTCAGCCATACCAATCAGAACCCGACTGAGTGCCAGAACATTGGTGCAACGCTTGAAGAAATGAATGATCGTGCCGAAAAACGTGGGTTGAAGTGCCAGATGCTCGCCTGTTCCCGTTGTGCCGCAGCCAGGGGATACAGTACCTGGGATGATGGTAAAGGGGTCGTTATATCTACCTGCACGATAAAGCCATTCAGGATCCGGAACCTGAAGGCTATTATCGACCGGTTTGAGTGCAACCATCTTATTCTTGGGCAAAATGCTGCATCAATCACGCAGAAAAAAGAAGGACCTATATCCCAGTATAACAACGTTGAGAAGAACGCTGCACCCCCGGTAACGATTCTGATTACGAAGACACCCTATGGAACCGAACATGCATTTGGTGCACTCTCATTTGCCATAGCCTGTGCATACCAGGGAATCCGTACCCAGGTTGTTTTTATTGAAGATGGTGTCTATTCATTGACCGGAAACCACCGCCTGAATGAGGAAACGCAATACTTCAACCTTCAGGAAGTGATTGAAGCGGTGTCAGAAAGTGAAAATCTCCATCTCTATGCCTACCTGCCTTCACTGCACCGCCGCAGGATCACGAAAAATAAACAGATGACCTTCATTCTCGATATTGGTAAAACAGAACTTGCACAACTGTTATTCCATCCATCAAAGAGTTCCCAGGCGGGTCACCAGAGAGTACTATTCTTTTAGAGGCCGGGTAAGGCTGGGAGAAGAAGGACAATGGGTGGAATTATTCTGAAGAATGCAGGGCCTTTGTGCCAGCTCCAAGCCATTGATCCCGGAGTTGTTGCCGGTGTTGACCTTGGATCAACCCGGATCAAGGTCGTAATCTATAACGGGACTGAATATATCGCAAGGATGCGGGACGCGACATGTGATCCGGAGAAAACCGCCCTGGCACTCCTCAGGGAGACCTGCACGGAGGCCGGGCTTGTTTCAATGCCAACGGTCATCGCAACTACGGGTTATGGGCGCCGATGCCTGAAGACCGCTACTCTCACCTTCACAGAAATTGCAACCCATGCAAAAGGTGCATTCAACCTGGTGCCAGGTTGCAGGTTCGTGGTGGACATCGGAGGGCAGGATGCCAAAGGTATCAGTCTTTCAGCCGATGGCAGTGTGGAGGATTTTGTAATGAACGACAAGTGTGCCGCCGGGACAGGAAGGTTCCTTTCGACCATGGGACTGGCACTCGGAATCCCCGTAGATAGTCTCGGTGCCAGCGCTACTGGTGGAGAACCACACCGGATCAACGCGATGTGTACTGTCTTTGCAGAATCTGAAGTGATTAGCCTGATCCACCAGGGAATACCCCGGAATGCAATCATCGCCGGTCTTCATGCCTCGGTTGCCCGCCGTACGGCATCGATGGTCGCATCTCTCCATCCGGTACCACCTATCGCCTTCACCGGAGGAGTATCGCAGAACGCGGATATTGTGCGGAGACTTTCAGGGGAACTTGGCCATCCCGTCATCGTCCCCCATGACGCTATCTATGCCGGGGCATTTGGAGCGGCGCTTCTTGCATGGGAGCACCAGGAGAATATCCATAAATAGAAAAAATAGCGTACTTTTCAATTCAGCCGGCCAGGATTGACAGAGGACAGGTCGTTCTAATTAAACCGGGTCGCCATCAGTGCATCCAGGTATTCGGACGAATAAGACTCTTTTTTCGGATCGTACCATACTTCGATCTCAATTTCCCCGGGTATGCAATGAATTTCAAGAAGACCATATTTATGAATGATATGTACCGCACCGGATGGCGTATCACGCGTATAAAGGTCTTCGTTTCCTAAAAATGCCTGGGCATCAGCACCTGATAGTGGACGGGAAAGCCGGTATAAGCGACGTTCCCAGCCTGGATACGGCGAAACGGAGTTCTGGAAAACTGATGACATTATCATTATAGGTTTCACGACTCCAGCCGATAATACGATCGCTACTTTTCCCTGGCGAAAGAAGGATTAGTGTTTTTTAGTCATCTCAAGGAATGCCTCAACCCGGGTCTTGATCTGGGCGTTATCTCCCTGAGAATAATCGGTCTCAACCTGGAGGAGTGGCACGTTCCCATGTTGGGAAAGATACTCCTTGAGCAGCCGGGACTCGACGTTGTAGGTATGACAGCCAACCCAGGTGATATCCACGACACCGTCTGCACGGTATTCCTTTGCGAGTTTTGCCAGCAGTTCAAGCCGGCCGGTGTTGGGGCTCATGCAGGAGCAGGGTGTGAGGAGGTACTTATCGGCAATTGCATCAAGGGGAGAACCGCTGGTTGCAACGTCATGCAGGTACTGTTTCATGCCGGCACAGTTTTCAAGGTATACCACATCCGCACCGGATTCCTCGATGATCTTAATAACTTTCTCTGAACCGATACCTGTGGGGACACCGGTGACGATGATCCGCTGGGCGGTCTTTCCTGAGGCCCCTTCACCCCTGGACTTCATCATTTTGAGCTCGGCAATCAGTTCTTTAACATGCTGGTTGAATTCGACCCGGTCGAAGACAAAGTTCCGTGCCCACATCACCTTAAGCAGGTCCTGGCCTGAAAGGGGCACCGGACTTGCGGTGTTCATGGATGCCAGTTCCCGCATAAGAGCCCGCTGGTCATTCAGGTCTCTGATTGCGGCCTTCATCATCTCATCGCTGATGGTAACACCGAGACGTTGTTCAATCTCCTTTTTGCAACGTGCTACTTCCGATCGCCAGTACTGTTTCTGGGACTCGCCCTTTGCACTCTGGGGGACTTCTAGGACGACCAGTGGTTTGAACTTCTCCATGAGTTCAAACATCTTCTTCTTGCCATCGCAGGTGGTCTCACCGATGATAAATTCGGAGTTGTTGAAAAACGCACACTTTTCCGTGATAGCAAACCCGTAGGAGGACTTGATCAACGGGCAGAAGTTACGGGGCAGGTATTTCTCCCCGTCTGCAATCGGTTCTTCCTTGGTGGCACAAAGAGTAACCGGCACCGCACCGGCGGCTACGATAAGTTCCTGTGGTGCAAACACACAATAGAACCCAACGAACTTTTTTCCCTGGTCCCGGACATTCTTGATCGCTGCTGATGCATTCGGTATTACCGAATCGAAATAGGTCATGTTTTCTGCTCTCATGTTTTTTCCTCGTATAAAATCGTTGTTTGAAAAATCCTTACTGGTTCTCCGGGTATGTACCTGTTTCCCGGAGAATGATCTTTGCGGCCTCTTCTGCGACTTCCCCGGTGAATCCAACACATTGAGAAACGTGTTCTGGGGATTTCAGTACCATGCCGTGGGTAAGAGTACGACAGCAGAGACAGCCGTGCTGGCGGGTGAAGAATGCGTGCAATTCCCGGGAAAGGGCAAGGCACCGGTCTATGCTGGGGTCACCAGGTACTTTACGCCCGAAAACCATCCCAAGCGCCATAACTCCCCCTGTAACGGCACCGCATGCACAACCTGCACTACCGATACCTATGGGAAATCCTGATGCAAGACGGACGATTTCGTCTGGATAACCAAGCCCGAATTCGTCATTGATGGTCTTGACGATCGCTTCAGAACAGTAGAACTGTCCTGACTGGTAATATGACTCGGCTATTTTCCGGACCCGGGCTGGATCCGGCTTTTCTGGCAACTTCTGCATGCAGGTACTCCTTATCCCGGATTTCTTCTCTACCGGACGAGCCGTACGTCAGCCTTGAGCGGGATGGCATGCTTTATAGTAAACATACCCATACACCGTCCAAGGGCGTACTCCTTAAGGTCCTGTACCTGTGCATCGGTAACATCGCCTGATACTTCCATAACTACACGGTATTCATTAATGAGAGGATTGTCCCCAAGATCGAACTGTTCGGTATAATCAAGGTCCGCCTCTACTTTGGTCTTCACGGACGTGAGCCGGATGTTCCGCAGCGATGCCTCGGTGACAAATGTGCTCGAGTAGCACGCGGCAAACCAGAAAAGACCGAATGCCATCGGCCCGGGGCAGATCCCGGGACCAGCAAAATTCGGGTGACTTGCCTCCATGCTATATGTTCTGTCTTTTACCTTGACGGTGGACCGGAACTGGGGTCCACCTTCCACAAAGAGCCAGTCCCCCTCAATCTTCGCGGTGAACCTTGCTTCATTTGGATCTTTTTTAATGACTTCTTTGTAGTCCCTGACCTGTTTGACATCGATGTTATTCAGACTCATAAAGTTAACACTCCTTTAATCTTGCTAGTGAATGTAAATATATTTTATTAAATTAGTGCAGATAAGAGTAATAGTGTGATTAACATAGGGTTAAATGTGTTTACAAAAATAAAACAAAAATGATGTAAGGATCATCTCCGCACGTCCTATACTAGTACCTGAAAAATTCAATGATACAGAAGGTTACCATGCCAAAAATCTCCCTCGGCCTGCAGGAAGCCCTACGTCTGACCCTGAAAGAAATAAAGCAGCTCCCCACTGAGAATGTTTCCCTGGTTGACAGCGTTGACCGTATAGCTGCTGCAGATCTCTATGCCCTCGTAGATTCCCCCACTATGGATTCTTCCCGGAAAGACGGGTATGCGGTTATAGCCCATGAAATTGCCGGTGCCACGGTTGAAAATCCCGTTCGGTTGCGGCTTCTGGGTTCTATGGCCGCGGGGGGAGAGAAAGATATACCGGTCACTCCTGGAACAACGGTGAGGGTATTGACAGGAGCCCGCATCCCAACCGGCGCTGATGCGGTGCTGGCTGAAGAATACGTAAAATCGTGGGACTCGGAGATGCTGGCACAGAGCTTTGCCGAACCCAAGAATATTCTGAGGCGTGGTAGCGATGTGGCCCTGGGGAAATGCATCCTCCGGACAGGCCAACAAATATCGCCTATGATGGCCGGTCTCCTGGCTGCTGCAGGGCATAGCATTGTCCCGGTCTTTAGGAACCCAGTTGTGGGAATTATCGGTACCGGCGATGAAATCATCGAACCGGGTAAACCCCTTGCTGACGGAATGCTCTACGCAAGCAATATCACGACTCTGGCAGGATGGTGCACCCGGTATAAAATAAAGACCTGCATGGCCATTGTCAGGGATGATCAGGCAGCCCTCCTACATGCCATAAAGGACCTGGCCAATAAAACGGATGCCCTGATAACCAGCGGAGGGGCCTGGACCGGAGATCACGACCTGGTGGCTCGTGTCCTCGAAGAGCTCGGATGGCAGCAGGTGTTTCACCGCATCCGGATGGGACCCGGTAAGGCGGTCGGTTTTGGTTTAATGGTTAAAAAACCCGTATTCATCCTGGCTGGCGGACCTTCTTCCAACCTGATGGGTTTCCTGCAGATCACGTTGCCAGGCCTCCGTGCCCTTTCCGGCCACCCTGACCCGGGCCTGCCCAGGATTACAGCAAGGCTCGCTTCCGGAATCGGGGAAGGTGAACCAGACTGGACGGATTTTTTCTTCGGTAACCTGGAATGGAATGATGGGTTACCGGATTTTTATCCTATGTCGAAACGAAACAGCTTATCCTCACTGGCCGAAGCTACCGCAGTGGCTTGCATACCTGAAGGACAGGATTCTCTTCCGATGGGATCGATCATTTCTGTTCAATGGTTGAAATAGGGCATTCGTGGCTGATTTCAATGTAACCCGTAAAGAGTAAAAAAATTCAGGGATCCAACCTGGTGAATCAACCCTGATTGGCAGGTTTTTGCTAAATTGTAGAGTGTTGGAAAAAGAAGATTTTAGAAAATCTGTTGTTCGCTTAATTGGATTAACTAAGATGTAACTACAATGGTTTTTATTTACACACAACTAATACTGTTGATTAAGATTTCCTGAATTGAAAGCGGAGCCAAATTTACGATGAAAGGGATGAGGGATATCGAATCCGTTAATAAGAAAAAAAGTATCACCCGTTTTCAAGCGGCCCTTTTTCAGATTTATACCCCGGTCCGGTTATCAATACCCCGGATCCCGGGCATACGGACGATTTTTTTTATAATATACATTAAAGGACGACTGGTAACCTCAACCATGTCACCAGGAGAAAATCAGCGGGAGTTATCAGATAGATTCTCTGATTTGAAATCCGGGAGTTTTAGAGGTGTTGCCACATGGTAAAACGATATCTAAACCTGATCTCTCTTGAACGGGCGATCGATCTTACCCTTACATCATTTGAGAACCCTGACAAGAAAATTTCGATCCCCGTAATCAATTCTGCCGGGCGGGTTTCAGCTGCTCCTGTATATGCGAAATATTCCGTTCCTGAAGTGAATCTTTCCGCAATGGATGGATTTGCTGTCAGAAGCAGGGATACCGTGGGCGCAAGCGACCAGACACCGGTAACTATCGAGGATTTCACGCAGGTAAATACCGGTAATATCGTCCCTCCCGAGTTTGATGCGGTCATTATGATCGAAGACACCTGGAATAAAGGAGATGGTTTTCAGATCAGGAAATCCGCATCACTCTGGCAGCATATCCGCCCTGCTGGTGAAGATGTCCGGGAAGGACAACTCGTGCTTCCCGAAGGACACCGGATCCGTCCGTTCGACATCGGTGCCCTGGCCACGTATGGTATTGTCCGTCTCGATGTCAGGGAGGTGAATGTCGGGCTGGTACCAACAGGCAGTGAACTGGTTAATCTTGGCATCCGACCCGCACCCGGACAGGTTGTTGAAAGTAATACCATTATGGCAGAGGTTTTTCTCAGTGAAATGGGCGCGAACTGTACCCGGTATCCCATAGCCCGTGATAATCCAAAGATCATCGAAGAAAGCCTTTGTAAGGCGGTCGATGAAAACGATCTCGTGCTTATTTCTGCCGGATCATCTGCAGGTACCCGTGACTATACTGCTGAAGTCATCGAATCTGTGGGTGAACTGCTTTTCCATGGTGTTGCAATGAAACCTGGAAAACCTGCCATGCTCGGGAAAATTGATGATAAACCCGTGATTGGGTTACCAGGGTATCCACTTGCAGCACAAACGGCACTCAGGGAATTTGCCGGACCCTTACTTGAATCATGGGGGTTACCCGCACCCCTCTATCACACATTCCGGGTGCAATTATCAGGGAGCCTGGTATCAGACCTCGGGTTTGACGAGTTCATCCCGGTTTCTGTCGGACATGTTGGGAATAAATTCTTCGCAATTCCCCATTCCCGTGGCTCAGGGATCCAGATGGCAACGGTCAAAGCCAATGGATTCGTCCATATACCTGCATTCACGGAAGGGTGTGATTCGGAAACCGAGATGGACGCAGTATTGACGACAGATCCGGGTAATATTGAACGGACGATCCTTCTTTCAGGGGCATACGACCCTGCACTTGATGAACTGGCGCATCTTGTCAGAGATAATGGTATCTTCATGCAGGTCAGGAGTGCAGGTAATATAGGGGCCGTACTTTCCCTTCGGCACAATTCCTGCCATGCAGCGCCATTAAGTCTGCCTGATTTTTCGCTATTGCCTAATTGTAGGGAAATTATGCAATTACTACCATTGTCAGACCTGAGGTTTGTCCATATCGCAACAACCTCTCTCGGTATTGCATCATTGGAGGGGTACAGTTTCGAGGACCTTATTACTACGAGGTTCATTAACAGGCGGAAAGGGGCCTCGGCCCGGATGATATTTGACACAATTATCCAAGCCAGGGGAATTGATCCGGCACAAATTGATGGGTACGGGCATGAAGTAGAGACGCATAAGGCAGTTGCTGAAGCTATTCGAAACGGGTTTGCTGATGCCGGAATATGCAGTTCCGGGGTTGCGGAGGAAAACGGACTTTTATTTGTTCCTCTCGTGGGCGAACAACTGGAACTGGCAATACGAACTGATCTCATGAAAGAACCAAATATATCGGCACTGGTCTCGACAATTCGGTCAAAATCCTTTAAATTATCCCTTGCAAATAAAGGAGGATATAATTTGTCACAAACCGGATTAATCCGGTGTCTTTCTGAAGACTTCTCTGTAAAAGAACACCACTCTCCTGAAAGTGCCACTGAATCCTTATTTTGAATTGGAAATGAAGGATGCCTTTCATATTGCAATACCGGAGATTATTGCAATAAAATTTAATCCGGGTTATCGAAACGCTCGAAGTAACATTCGCCGGAGGTCAGTTTTTCCCCAGGTTTCAGGTCAATAACGAACCTGTCGGCATGATCCAGGCATACATATACCGCACAGCACCCGTATCCCTGGTAACCGATGGCGTCTTTTTCACAGTACTCGCATTTCTTTTTTTCGACCATTGTAGTTCACTTCGGTAGATATTCAGTACTACTCGAAAAAAAAGAGCTGGTATTAATCCGGGTTTATCCCTGCACATCAATCGGTCTTCGAGAACGATGACCAATGGATATCCTCCTGGATGTTGAACCGGCCGTTGGCCATGAGATTCTTACCGATAGAGTTCACGTAACCGAGCTCAGTAGTCGTACCAATCCCGGCCAGGCTCCTCGAACCGAATCTCATCGATCCCATTCCCGAACCTGAACCAATAGCAGCGAAGGTAAACGTATCCGGGATCTCTAAATCCGCCTGGACAACAGACCCAACAGACCGATAGGTAAGATCATCAGCCATGAACAGCGATCTCGTGATCACCGTCTCACAATACGGTATTGCGGTGAAGTTCGCTCCGTATGCATCGAGCGATTCCACACCACACGTCACACCGGAAGCAGCAGCACCGGCAGAGTGGAGCATCATGCTCTCCTCGAAAAGTCCTGGCCCGGAAGACTGTGCCTGGCTTATCGTATCGAAGTGGACAATATCTGAATTGTTCAATATCTGCGAGCTCTCATACTGCGAAGGACCGGTGAGGATGTACCCGTCCTGGTATCCTCCACTCAGTACTTCCTGCCCGATGGCGAGCGGGGGTGTCTTCGCAAGGTCGCCGTTTGACACAGTCCACGATATATCAGACGAGCCGACGAGCGACTGGTCAGCGTTTCCCATGAAAGAAACACCAACCGCTGCAGCCTGGGCAGGGGCTGAGGTTATCGCCAGTCCTGCTACAATTGCTGCGAAAATACAGCCGCCGATGACTAATTTCCTCCTTTTCGTCAGGCGATTCATTTCGCCTCCGTCTTTCCCGAGCCCTTAATGAGCCCGTATTCAATGTCATACCAGGCAGACGGAACCGAGATAGTGTATGTGTCAAGTCTCTCAGCTTCAGCCTCGGCTACCTGCCGGAGCAGGCTTTCCCGTTCAACCGGTGAATGGTCAAACGTGAGCCAACGCTTCGTGCTGTCGGCCATCCTGTACGACCGGCCCTGCACCTCCGGTGGAGCGACGCTGACCGAGTCGTCGGTCGCATCGAAGTAGCTCAGTACCTGTCCGGTCTTTTGCTGTGCCGCCTCTGTTTCAGCGATCGCGTTCGTTGCTCTCCGGTGCTGGATATACGCAAACCCGGCAGCGGCGAATGCAAAAAGCAATTCAATTACATTCGTTAATTCTGGATCCATAATTTGCCTCTTTTAATTTCTGTTCCTCACGGTGGGCCTCGAATTCTGCACAAAAAACCTCGTATTTTCCGATCTTCTCATAGATCACGAACAGCGAGGGATACAGCGGAAGCACTACCGCAAGAACAATGACGAGAAGTTCAACATCCATCCTTACCACCTCAAAAATGCAGGGGTTTTTTGGATTGGTCCAAAGATAGAGAAGGGTTGGTCCTCTACCACCCCTGCCATTTTTCACACCCTGTTTATGCAAGGGCGGGCTTCGTGTTCGCCCAGGTGTTCACGCGGGCGACAATCGCATTGTCCTCGTACGAGGAAACGGTGATAGTCTTCCTGGCAAACGTGACGGTATAGTCTTCGCCGTTCGCATCGTGACAATTCAGCGAGATGGAATACCCTTCGCCTTCAGTGTCCTGGATGGGGTCCCCTCCGATTGCGGTCGCAAGTGCGGCATTTCCGACGAGTGCGGTTGAAGCTGCGGTATAGCCGGCAACGGTTGATGC
Organism: Methanomicrobiales archaeon; assembly: GCA_037137755.1. Classification (GTDB taxonomy): domain Archaea; phylum Halobacteriota; class Methanomicrobia; order Methanomicrobiales; family Methanospirillaceae; genus CAIKOD01. The sequence goes on from JBAXJR010000010.1 coordinate 28,875, forward strand.
CTTTGCAGTTGCCGTACCCATGTTCTTCAGGGTTGTCGGGTTCTCATAGACCACACGGATGCCGAATGACTGTGTTGCACGGCTTGTCCCGGGGTGAGTCTCACCGGCAACAACGTGGTCCACACACTGGAATGCGTTCGTATCGATAACTCCCTGGACAAGGGTGTTCAGTGTCGCTACATCAGCAATTTTGGTCGTAATGGTACGGACCGATCGCTTTACATTTGCCTTCTGGACAAAATCTGACATTTCTTTTCTCTCCTGCCCAAAATCTTTGGGCGTATGGCTGTACACGGAGAACTAAGAAATATTTTGAGGGCGGGAGGTAAACCGACAATATTTGAGGGCTGGTTAAAAGAAATACGGCTAATTGATTGTTATTGGAGTGACAAGTACGATGTATCCGGATCGTAACACCGTTCACTTTCAACACGCCTGGTTCAGCTCTATATCCTCACCGGTGCGATGTTCCTATTCTATGAAGTACTACCATGATACAGGAGCGTCACTGTTCCGTAATCCTGATGCCTTCGAAATTGCGTATATCCCCGAGGTGTTCAATTTCCGGGACTCACAGATGAAAGACCTTGCCGATGCACTGCGGCCAGGGCTTACCGGTAAATCCCCTTTCAACATGGTGCTCCGGGGCCTTCCGGGCACGGGAAAAAGCACCGCAGTCCTCCGGGTCTTTTCGGAACTCGAAGAGACGACATCACGGATCGTTCCAGTATACGTGAACTGCCAGTCAGAAAACTCTAAGTTCGCGGTATTTGCAAAAATCTACGGGAAACTGCATGGCCATCAGCCGCCACCCTCCGGAAAGCCAATCCGGCAGGTCATATACGATATCGGAAAGATCCTCAACGAGAGGAAGTTGGTGCTCCTGGTCTGCTTTGACGATGCCAATTACCTGCTCCCGGGGAAGGTACTCAACAGTGTCCTGTACATCCTGCTCAGGCTGCACCAGGAGTACCCCGATGCACGGGCAGGAGTCATCCTCCCGATGAGCGATATGGATATGGATCTCCGTGCAGTCCTCGACCCAAACGTTATTTCCGTCCTGCTGCCCGATACGATTCACTTCCCGCCGTATAACGAAGTGGAAATCAGCACGATCCTGCGGGACCGGATCAGGGTCGGTCTCAATCCCGGTGTCATCACCCCCGACATCTTTGACTGCATCATCAGCCATACCATGCGGACCGGGGACATGCGGGTCGGTCTCGACCTGGTGAGACGCAGCGTAACGGCAGCCGAACGGGCCGGAATGGACGTGGTCACGAGGGATCATGTCGAGGCCTCATACGATCCTGCAAAAAATGCACCCCTTGACGCAAGCATCCAGGCGCTTTGCACGGACGAGCGGAAACTCTATGGGCATATTGCGGACATGTCCCTTGGTACCGGTGAAAGCCTCACGAGCGGGGCCGTGTTTGAGTCGGTGAAACGTTACATGCCGATTAGTTACACCGGGTTCTACGAGAAACTCAAGAAACTGGACGAGATGCGCCTCATTGAAATGACATTTCTGAAAGGCAGGGGAACTACCAGGGAGATTGCGCTCCGGTACGATGCGGAAAAGGTGATGAAACTGACGAGGTACGGGGAGTGAATTGAGGTTTATTCAATTTTTTATTTGTACATTATACAACCCGGAGCGTTGACGGAAAGATTAATTGGACTATCACTGAAGGCTTACCACAGCCAATTACCGTCCTGTCGTAAATCAGTCTCAATGTAAGTGAAATTGTAATCCCGGAAAATGGGTTGGTCATACAGGGGGGAGGACCGGACAGTGCGAACATGCCTGGCAGGTTGATTGTCAAATTTGGGAAATCGCAGTGAGTGATTAGTATCTCCCCACAGATTTGTGTACCCTGTTCATCTCAACCTGGCATAAAATTCCGTTTAATCAGGGTTTGTGTCCCAATTTGGTACGGAAAAGAAAGTCGCGTACCATATCTTGGTCATGATGGTACGCAAATCATCAGACCCGGTTGCCATGATATCGAATGGTTAACATGGGTATATGAGCCAGCGCCGGGTGGGAGGTGACCAGTGTTTTGCAATTGCAAACTTTCAACCGGGTTATCTGTTTTACTTGAAATACATCTTGTCAAAAAAAGAGAAATCAATTGGTTTGCCGGGTGAGGTGAATGACAAGGGCTTTTGTATCGTTACCTTCCTCGAGATAATTCAGTTCCAGGGAGTTGGGAGTGATCAACTTTCCGAATGAAAAGCCTCCGATGCTATCGGCTTCATAGAACTCCCCGTTCGTTGTGATAATCCCCGAGAAGTTCTCGTAGTATGTTTTTCCATCGATTCTTGGATACTCCTTCTTCCCAATAAATACCTGCCCTTTTTGTGTAGTGATGTTGAAGGTTGCTGCAGGATAATGAGTGAACCCGTCATTCGTTGTATACCCATCGCCGGTCCCTTGCCATACACCCGTCATAGTGGGGATGTTCACATTCGTTGATACGGTTGGCGATGCGGTCACCTGAGTGATAGTAGGGGCCTGGGTTGTACATCCACATGCAAGCACAGCAACGATGAATATGATAAGGATAGCTACTATGAATTTCATGATTCAAGTATGGTCACGAAAATTTAATAAAATCTAGCTTGATGTTTCAACCTGGTATACTATTGGTTCTGTATTTCCGGGCATATGTTGAATCCATTTTCCGGATGTGATGGCAGTGTGATCTGTTCCAGGCTGACTGGAGTGCGCAGTGGGATAATCGTGTCCTATTTCATTGCTGTGCATACGTAGGATATTTTTTAATGGAATCGGGAGGAGTAAAACCGCCCGGATTCCGCTAAATTTTGAACTCCATCACTTCCCCACGAACACCGCCGCTTTCCTGTTTCTCCCGTCCAGCACCACCAGCACCGACCACATGGGGACCGTGTAATACACCGCCCCGATTGAGAGATTCAATGCTTTTCCCGATGCAGAAAGCAGGGCGGAACCGGCCAGGTGCCTGGAAATAATAGCCTGCCTTCGGAAATAATTTCATATTTCTATAGCCATGTCATGGCATAGCAAGGATTAAGTATCCCGAAGTCAACAAAAGGATCAGGTAAGCTCATGTCTGTTATGATGTGTACGAGTGACACAGATACGATTCAGGTAACAGACACCTTCTTTTTCTTCTTTAGATAGGGGACCCGTGCGATAGCCGGATCCCCTGTAATGTCGTTCCAGAGAGTTTACCGGATGGTTTTTATCATGTGTAAAATGTTTCTCAACCCACGTCAGGAGGCAGTAAGGCGGAATATCAGCGTTCGCATAGGACACATTCTGCATGCCACCGAAGGTATGACCGGAAGCAATCTTTCAGGCCAGAGGATGTCAAAATGAGAGCAAGCACGATTATTCTGTTAGTATTAGCGGTTGGGCTCATCCTTGGCGGTGTTGCCATTTCGGGGTGTACCCAGAAGGCCGCAGCATCGCCAACGGAATTAAAGATCGGGGTGGTTGCCTCGCTGACCGGCCCTTCAAGCGCGACCGGGAAAGACATGTGGCAGTCGGCACAGATCGCTGCCGACGAAATAAATGCAAACGGAGGTGTCTACGTTACCGGACTCGGGCAGAAAATCCCGGTAAAAGTCATTGTCGGTGATGATGAATCCACCCGCGAAGGCGGGCAGAAAGCCGTTTCAAAACTCATTTCAGCTGATAATGTCGATGCCCTTGTCGGTGGTTTTTCAAGTGCCGTGACAACGGCATCCCAGTCTGTTGTTGCAGAACGCAAGGTGCCGTACGTCATAACCGGTGCATCGAGCCCGACCATCACGAGGAGGACCGATATTGATACGTCCTACATGTATCACTTCTGCCCGACAACCGATGACTACGGAGGACAGACCACCCGGTTCATCAGCAATTTCATGAGGCCTGCAATCTACCAGAAATTTAGTCTTGATACTGCCCGGCCACTTCGGCTTGCAATTGTTTACCAGGACAGTCCTTATGGGAAAGGAGTTCTCACGGCGGTTGAAAACACGATAAAGAATGAGAACCTGCCCGTTAAAATTGTAAGCAACGAATCGTTCAAAATGGGTGAGACTGACTACCGGACATTGCTCACCAATGTCAGGGCGAGTCAGCCCGACGTGATTTATTCTGCGGCCTTCCTCAATGAACAGGGCCCCATGATCACCCAGGCCCGGAGAGATGTAGGGCTGAATACCCTGTTCGTCGTGGTAGAGTGCAACGACGATCCGGATTATTACAAGAGCCTCAGCAGGTATGGCGAAGGCTCGGTTATAGAAAGCCATTTCAGCCCCTACACGGTGCCGAAAGGTTCTACCTCCGATGCGGCTGTTGCTTTCAAGAACAGCTACCAGAACAAATGGGGTGGACTCCCCAGTATGATGGGTGCGACCACGTATGAGGGAGTGAACATTGTCGCTAATGCAGTCGGGCAGGCAGGATCGCTTGATAAAGCGAAGATCAAGGATGCCCTTGCGGCCACAAATATGCCTGAATCAATAGAGGCCATGAAGGATGGAAAAATCACCTTCTCAAAGGATGCCCGTGAGGCAAACTTCAACCTCTACATGGAACAGCTTGCATGGAACGAAACACTGAAGGAACTCCGGCCGACTATTGTTTATCCAGCTGACCTGAGCCAGGGCAATTTTGTTCTCCCTGACTGGTACCAACCGGGAACAGCCTGAAAAATGGGTGAATGGGGTACCCGGGTCCCCCCAAACTATACTTGTTTTTTTCTGCAGCACTTCCAAATCATTCGTCTTCGTCTGATTCATTCCAGGTTTCATATCCTTCCCAAAACAAAAATATCGATATAATAAGGCCGGCAATTGGGTCTGCCTGCCAGAATCCGAAGAAGTAATTAGCTCCAAGGCCAATCAAAAGTGAAACCGACAAAAATGCACAGGTAATTGTTTCTTTAGAGTCCGCAATGAGAGCTTTGCTCCCTATCTGGTTACCAACTACATACTTCCTCCAGGCGAGAACCGGCATAATAATAAGTGAAAATACTGCAATAACCATCCCGATTAAGGATGGCTGGGAGATCTCCTGGGTCACAAGTTTGCTAATGGATACAAACACAACGTAAATTCCCAGTACCAAAAATGTTATCGCAACTAATTTTTTAGCCTTATTTTCCACAATCTCTTCTTCTTCCTCGGAAATGTGGCCATGATTACGAAGTCGCCAGATCAGGACAGACCCGGAAAGAGACTCAACAACACTATCGAGACCGAAACTGATAAGCGAAATGCTTGAAGCCGCGTTGCCAAAAAATATCGATAAAATTGCCTCGATAATGTTATAACCGACTGTAAAATATTCCAATAACAGGGCTGTCTGGAATAATGATTCGGATTTTTCTTTCATTGGATAGTAAAAGAATCAGTTTGAAGATTATATAACTGAATTGCCAGGTCAGGATTTTATTAATATTCATTTCATTTCCCCACAAACACCGCCGCCTTTCTATTCCTACCATCCAGCACCGCCAGCACCGATCGTAATGGAACCGTGTAATACACAGCCCCGATTGAAATATTCAATGCCTTTCCCGATGCAGAAAGCCGGGCCTTACCGACGACCTTTCGTGGACTACCGAGCAACCTGATTTCCCGCGTATCCCCATCAAGCACCGCATCAATATCCTCATTCAGCAGGAGAAATACCCGGCTGTCAAGGTCAGAGTAGATTGCAATCCCAGCCGGGCACATGATCAGCCTCCCTGCTTTTTCAAATGATGACCGGCTGGAGGGGTAGGTAACGAACTGAGTCGGCGGTTCTTCTGTAGCCTGCTCTTTTGCAACCGGAGGAATTTTAACGGGTTCCTGCACACTTCTCCACCCGGACAGGACTTCCTTCAACCGATCAAAAAATTTCCGGAGGGTGGCAATCATGCGATCACCCTCACGAATTCCGGGCAGTAATCCAGACCCTTCAGCCACAATAACATCATTGGCACATCCCCTCCTGCTCACTACCCCCTGATTGCCGGGAGATCTCCCGGTTGTAGCAGTAATCACAGAGTTTCACCTTCGTGGCCTCGTCATACCAGGCAGCACTTCCAATGTCACAGACCGAACACCGGCCGAGGTCCCGGGTCAACCTTTTCATCGACCTCACGGGGAGCACTCCCGGTAATGGTAACCCCGAAGCCTGTGCTTTCAACACGGCATCACCGTGACAGGTCCTGCACAATCTCCGGGCAGGGAGAGCGGGATTGCTGGCCCGTTCGGGGGTAAGCTTCTCGATAAACCACGAATCACCCCGCTTCCCACAACAGGTACAGGGTACCCTGTCGGGATAGTCTGCCTTCCGGTAGTCACCCGGATGTATCCCGGCAGGCGGAATCCGGTCATGTCCCTGTACATCGGGCGAAATCTTCCGCGTGGATATTCCAGGTTGTACATCAACGTTTTCACAGATTGGGGGCAGGTTACAGGACTCCCTGTTTTGTCGTACGGAATTCTGTACTTCACAATGAGTAGGTACGTGTAGGTCACACGTGCCGTCGGGAGTCTCCGCGAGATCTGATTTTTCAGAATAGAGCTGATCATTAGTACAGCTATGGGTAGGAATGTCATCAATTCCTGAATCACGGGCATCCCGTGGGAATTGATCCACGCGGAAACTTTCAGCTATTGTGCAGCTTGTTTCCGTAGTCTGCCCGTCTTTTCCGTACGGGTCATCCCGGAGCCAGACACTCCCGCCGCTGCACCAAATCCTGAACAACACGTCATCAAAGGTATAGGCATTCGTCCTCCTTCGCATCGAAATCCCGGTATCATTCTCATCGCATACCACCGTCCTGTCGGTATAGGCAATCGCCGGGCACTTCTCGAGCAGGCCGGAATAGGCATACCCCCGGGTGATGTAGCCATGCATCGTCCGGTAGACCACCCCGTTTGAGAGGCCCGTCGCCTTCTGCAGCATCGAGGTCGTGAACTCAGTCCAGCTGTGCCGGGCGATGATGGTAAGGAGGTCTGATTCTTTCTTCGTCAGCTTCGTCGTCTGGCCACCCGCTGACCCGTTGAGCAGCTCGAACAGCCGGGCCGCAGCGTTAAAATCTTCAAGGGTTGCAGTAATGCAGCGTACATCTCCCACCTGCGTTACTTCGCGCTGCATGAACCGGAGGAGGGCATGGGCCTTGATCAGGTCGAGCAGCATCCCTGAATTCCGCCTGTTGCTCCTCGACTGGAACTCGATCTGTTCCGAAAACGGCACCCGGACGTACAACCGCTGGCGTCCCAGCACCTCCCACATCGCCCGGCAGACCGCGAGTTCCGGCCGTTCAACCTCGTTGGCAACGGGAAAATCCGAGTCCTTCGCCAGGATACAGGCCAGAACGCGGTCGTCCTGGTCGGCCGTGTCATCGATCCAGCAGGTCAGCATCCGGTTGAACACCTGGTCGTCCCCGCTGCCTTCGACCTTCGCCACCCACCAGGTACACCGCTCCGGGATCGTGCAGACCTGGGGCTTTCTGTCCTTATTCACCGTCCGGTACTCGAACGGCTCTTTGAACGAGGTGGTCACTCCCTTGAGGACCTCCTGCATTTCATCGGAAAGCGTGGTATCGTCGAGCACGATCACCATCCCCGGGACCAGGTTTTCGAGGTAGAACAGCGCCTTGTTGCTCATCCTGCCCGAGAGCCTGAACCTCCCGGGGACCTGCAGGAGCATTTTTGAAAATGCGTGGCTCTTCCCCTTCCCGCTCTCCCCCGTGACCGAGACATGAAGCCCGACCGTGTTGATCACCGACCGGCTCGCAAGCGACATGACCAGGCACGCTGCAACCGTCTCGTCCCCGACATGGTCGAGTGCAAACGTATTCAGCATCGCCTGGAGCGGATCGCCATACTGAAGTACTGCCATTGCTTCCTGCATCCCGGGAAGGTCATGAAGTCCCGGGACTGGTGAAGGGGGGAGAGGTGAGGGATGGTCAGGAGTGGCCTTTTTCCTCGCAACCTTCGGTTCAGCCATTTCCCGGAGTTCCGACCACCGCTGCTCCCCTCCACCGCAGGACGCATGATGACACCCGGCATGGATGGCCCCGTTCCCGAACTGGATGGCAAATGCACCATCTTGGTGGTCGCATGAAAACGGGCACTGGTGAAAGGTGAACAACGTCCCACCCTGGTAGGGCTTCCCGGTGGACACCTCAAAATTATGCTCATGTAACCAGGCCCCAAGGTCGGGCGGCCTACTGTATCCTCGTACACCGCTGGTCCCGCTACGGGAATTTGCAGTGGCTGCCGGCAGGCATTCCGCCAGTTTCATGAGCAATGTATCCCCGGCTTCATCTGCCTCAACCGGGTGAGAACGGACCAGGGCCCGGCGGTGCGGACGGTCGGATGTATTGTCACCCTTCCTGCACATCGTACCGTAGAGTTTCCAGATCCTTGACGGGTTGTGGACTGTCGTATCGATGGTGCTCTCCGGACCGTCGAACATCGCCGCGAGCACCTCCAGGCACTTCTTCACCAGCTCCCGGGACGCCTCGTCATTCGGCAGGTCGATACGGTACAACAGGTGGGCACCGTTCCCGCTGTCGGCAACAACCGGGGCCGGCCACCCGAGGTCACTGAGATAAACCGCGATCCGTTCCGCTTTCGCCATCGCGGCATTATGCTCCGACTCTGTTGAAGATACCCCGGAAGGCCGTACGGGGTCGACATCAACCGGCAGCCAGCGACGACGGATGATATCGGCATCCGCCGTGGTCGCATCTTTTTTCGAAAGACGCATCTTGATCCTGTTTGCACGCCGTGAGAGGAGGGCCGGGTTCACCTCGTTCAGGGTCACATAAATCCCCTGGACCCCGGGCAGGGTATCCAGCGGACTAACCGCGTTTGCGAGCGCTGCCGGGTCATTGAAGTACCCCGAGGCCACCCCGTCGTCGGTGATAGCCCGGACTTCTACGAGCTGCCCGGGTTTGAAAAGCACCGAGAGGGCATCCGTCATCGCCTTCATTGCGGGAATACCTGGCTGACAGGGCTCATGCATGGCAACCGGCTCCCATAATACCCCCTGGTAATACATCGTACATGTGCCAGCCTTCGTGGTCGACATAGATCCAGAGCTGAACCTTGGTTCCAGGTGGAGCCGGAGTCCTCTGGAGGAGCCGGATTACACCCCCGAAATGAATCGTTACAGTCCGTGCCGACTCGATCTTCGACCGCCACCGGCGGGTCTTCACGAGGAGCACATGGTCAGGGGACCAGGCTACAAGGTCAACCGGTGTCTGGGAACCTGCGGAACGGACGACAAAATAGCCCTGCCTGAGCAGCAGGTTCCTCGCGATAAAATCTACTTCATGGGGCCTCGTATGCCCGGGCTCTGTCATCGGTCCACCACCCCGGAGGACTCAGGTATCCGTGCCAGTTCTGCGACCGGCCGTAACCCCGTTGATACGTCAACGAATACCCCTCGTGGGAGCAGCCAGCATGAAGGACCACAATGGAATTCTATTGCTTTCCCGGCCCGGTGAGGGGTGATGAAGGAGCCGGCATCAATAATGCCGCCCGGTAACCGGAGCGGGATGGTACTGCCCCAGAAGAGCAGGCTCCGGACCTCCTTCGGGGAGAGCGTGAAGGTGTTACCGCCAATTACTACGATAAGGCACCCTTCGGTTGCGGTATGGACTGTGGCCGTGCAGGTCATGGAGATCACCCGGACCGGCATAAATAGGATGATAACCTGCCAGTTACCAGACTAGTAGTGCTCCCCTGTTTCATTGCCGTGGTTGGTTTATGTGCAGCGGGGGCACTCATTTTTTGTATCAATTACCTGTCCTCCTGAGTTGCCGGGAATCGGATTTCCGTTATAATTTTACTGTCAGACCTGCCCTGGTTTGCAAGTGCATTACGCACAGACCTCTGGATTGTTGTTTGTTGCATTTCTTTCTCCTGGCGGAACCGGGATGACCCGTCTGCCGCCACAACATGGATGGTTTATTACCAATCTAAAGGTTGAGCAGAGCGATTGAAAGTAAACGAACAATCAGCAATAGTAATATCATGGATTGAATATGAGCTGTTAGTTAAGTACATTAAGGGAATACAGGGGTTATTTTGGTGGAAGAAGAGGTTCACGGCGGATTAACGTTTAACCTGTCCGAGCTTGCCGGGGCATTGGGAGATTTCGGGACGATTCTCCCCCTGATGTTTGCTGTTGCCCTTGTATGCCATCTCAACCTTGGGATTATTCTTCTCTTCTTCGGCATCTGGTTCGTTGTTACCGGGCTCTACTACCGCCTGCCAATCCCCATCGAGCCGATGAAGGTTATCGCGGTTGTAGCGATTTCAAGCGTTCTCGCCGGGCCGGAAATTGCAGCCGCAGGTATCCTCCTCGGCCTCCTCTTTTTCTTCCTCGGTTTTGGCAAGTGGATGTATTATATTGGAAAATATATCCCGAACGCGGTAATCAGGGGTATCCAGGTCGGACTGGCCCTGTTACTCCTTAAATCAGCCGGGGTCTTTATGTTCCAGGCCCCGGGATTTTTTGCCTTCGGGATTGCCGTTATCGTACTCGTATTCCTGCTTTCTTACCTTGGAAAGATCCCGGACCTCTCTGCACTAATCCTTCTTGCGCTGGCGGTTATCATTGGGATCTTCATACACGGATTTCCTGATATGTACATCATCAATATCCCGGGACTGGTAATCCCATCGTTCGCCGACTATATTGCATCGATCCCCGAACTTGTCCTTCCCCAGGCTGTGATCACTATTACGAATGCGATCCTGGCCACTTCTCTTCTTACCAGGGACATGTTTTCCCGCGAAATACCCCCGGAAAGACTTTCAAAGACCATCGGCGTCATGAATATTATTTCCGCCCCGTTCGGTGGATTTCCCATGTGTCACGGGGCAGGGGGCCTTGCGGCCCAGTACCGGTTCGGGGCAAGAACCGGCGGTTCGAATATTTTTGCAGGGGTGATCCTCCTCGTCATTGCAGTACTTTTCGCCGGCCCAGGGATACAGGAACTCATCTCTCCGGGAATCTTCGGTGCACTCCTCGTCTTTGTCGCTATCGAAATGGGAAAGCACGGGTTAAAAACCGACTCCCTGCCAGTCACTATCGTTACCGGCGTCCTGGCATTACTTTCAGTAGTAGGGGGATTCATTGCCGGGATGGTCCTCGCGTACCTGATGAAATGGAACACGGAGAGGAAACAAAAGGGGAAAGATGTCACACCACCCCTGACCCCATAACAAAAATTGTTCGCTTAACATTTTTATCTGGTTAAGTAGTAGTATAGAGGAAGAACCGGACGTGACAAGATGGATAATGAGCTACCAATCCAATCATCCAGCGACAGGTATTTTGATACGATCGACTGGATTAACGTCTGGAAGGAGAGGAAACTCCGGCAACTCGCGACACCTCACTACCAGAACAGTATCGATTTCTGGTCTGACGAAGAAAATGTCAGGCGCCTGTATCTCTACGACAAGAAAGGGAGAGCAACCCTTGTCATGGAGCAACTGGGTGGCATAAAGATCTACCCGGGTGCAAAAGTCCTTGATATCGGTGCCGGGCCGGGTACTCTTGCGGTACCGCTCGCACGAAGGGGCTGCAAGGTCACGGTGGTTGAGCCTTCACCAACGATGGTGTCTGCACTCAGGGATTACCAGGTCTCAGAGAAGGTGGAGGACATCCGCATTATTGAGAAAAAATGGGAAGATGTAACGATCGAAGAGCTGGGGGGCCCGTTTGATAGTGTCATTGCGTCATATTCGCTCTCGATGGTGGATATCGAAGAGGCAGTCCTTAAAATGGATAGCGTTTGTTCGGGTACAGTCTACCTTTTCTGGTTCTTGAAACCGTCACCATCTTCGGAGATCCTCCATTATCTCTGGCCAAAAGTCCATGGCGTCCCGTACTATTACGAGCCGAAGGCAGACTGTCTTTTTATGGCCCTACTCCAGATAGGGATATACCCGAATTTTGAAGTCTTAAAATCTGATCACCGGCATCGCTACCTGACGATCGGGGACGCAACTGCAGATTTTCACCGGCGGATGGACTGCACTGACGAACGCCAGGACAGAATTATCAGGGACTATCTCCGCACAAAGTTATCCATGATCGGAAGCGAATTTCAGCTCAGGGGTTCATCGTACGGGGCAAAGATCTGGTGGACAACAGACCATTAATCACCGGAATGTCCTTTGCATCCAGGTCAGGAGACCGGGAATGTTCTTTCAAAACGGAATTCCAAAACTAAAACCCCGACTTCCAGATGGCAAAAAAACCGGAAATCATCTCGTTGGAGGATTGGAATCTACATAACACGTGATTTTTCTGATTGACCATGAAACAAACATTGAAACCGGAATCACTCACAATTATCGGCACAATCAGTTCACCATGGAAATCAGCTGAAGGTATGCCTATTCAGCCCACTGGAGCGACGGGCGTTAAGGGCCGTGTTGATATCTACGAAGAATACCGCCCAGGGCTCCAGGACCTTGCAGGGTTCTCACGCATCATTCTGATCTACCAGTTTCACCAGTCAACCGGGTACGACCTGATGGTAACCCCGTTTCTTGATACCAGGCCCCACGGGGTATTTGCAACACGGGCTCCAAGACGTCCCAGCCAAATCGGGTTATCCGTGGTGAGGCTGCTCAGTGTTGATGAATCAGGGATAGAAATCGCAGACATTGACATCCTGGACGGGACTCCCGTCCTGGATATAAAACCATATATCCCGGAAATTGATTCATACCCTGGTGAAAAAACAGGCTGGCTTCCGGAAACAGGTGGCATGGCTACGTCCCGGGCAGATCGCAGGTTTGCGGACCGTTGATAAAAAGGACGCAATTGTTCTGTTAAGTCTTGTGGAGACCCGGCCAGGGATCCAGGGTTTCATCTTCCGGTATACCTGGCCTGAACCTTCCAAAACGTTATCAAAACTTAACAATTTCTTATTAAAACGATATTCCGGAAAAATCCATTGCGGATTTCTCCGGGAACCGAAAATACGAGCTGGAACGGGGATTAAGAAGATCACTGGCGGCCCTGGCTGTAGTGCCTGCCGGACCATGCTGACTGGATTACCCTGTGCCGCAAAAACCCCCCCGATGCGGCATAGTACTGTTACGACGGTTATGATAAAAATGTTTCTTATTGAATAATGTTAACTAATATTAATTAATATGAGGAGAGGACCAGGATGGATCATTCGGCATGTATCACGGTCCCCACCTTTTCACCCTTCAGGAGCTTCGGAAGATTCCCGGGAACATGCCCGTTGATGATATGCACTTCTCTGACGTTCCTTGCATCAGGGAGAAGACTTACAATCATGGGTTCAAGGACCATGTCATCAAGGTCCATGGCAAGGAGTTCTTTTGCAGTAATATCGGCAATAAATTCTGCATCCGGGTTTTTGTTAGGATCCTCATTGTACAGGCCGTTTACATTCTTCAGTAAGATACAGCGTTTTGCACCCACGACTTCGGCAGCGAGGAACGCACCGGTATCAGTCCTGTGGGGTGGAATTGCTCCATGTTCACCCGGGTGCTCGTATAACCCGTAGGGGGGGGTCCCGTGCATCACCGGTAATGCCCCAAGGAAGATCTGCGTCGGTAATTCGAGGAGGTCGCCTGTGTGGATACGGACACCATGCCAGGGGGCCAGCAGGATCGAGACCATGATCGCGTTCTGTTCGGATATTTTACCCGCAAGTTCGGCGAGCACGCCGGTTGGCATCCCGAGGTCAAGACCGATATCCAGGATATGACGCGCCCTGACACCCCCGCCGGTGACAACCAGCATCTGGTTGTCCTTCGAAAGTCCCCCGATCTCATGTACCAGGGGAAGAAGGACCTCCCGGCCATAGTCGATGATACCATGCCCGCCAATTTTAACGACGTTGAGTTCAGGCATTAACCGAAGCCTCGGGCGGTCACGGTACGCGGCCAGAAGGCTTCTTCTCGAGAGGGTCTCCCCTTCTAATTTATTGACAAGTTCAAATCTCCGGTGCATAGAATCACGATATGTTTATATGCTCATGTAGTTAATAGTGTGAGTGATAAACCAGTTGGTATATCAGCAGGTGCAGAACATGTTAAAAATATATGTCAGGGAACGCCAGAAGGTTGGCGAAGGTGTAAAGCAGCCGAAATACCGGATTGTTGCGGTTACAGGTGGACAACTACAGATAGAGGCAACCCACTTCCGAAAGGTCGAGATCGAGCAGATTGCAACGGATATGGGGGCCCAGGTCGTCTACATGGAACCGGTACCCGAAGAAGAGAAGCACAAATTCCAACACTAATACTTTTTTCATCGCCGAAAACGCAATTGGCGCAGAACAGTGCCTGGTCAAGTACTGGTATTCTACATCGCCCGGCCCCTTTCGACCATGTCGTCATGGAGGTTCATGAGTCACATCCGGATATGCAAGTCTTAATGGCAGGTAATCAGAATATATGATCAGAATACCATGGCACAGGCGCTTTCTATCGAAATTCTTTTTGACGCGGCCATACGGATCCAGGTACTCCACGACCGGAATATTTCGATCTCGTTCTCGGAACTGCAAATCCAGGTCAAATTCCCGACCACACGGAGACTTGCCGAGTTCCTTGAAGTGCCACACTACTATGTCTTACCATACTTTGCCATGATGGAACAGGAAGAGCTGGTCACACGGGCAGAACGGGTAGGGATTCTCACTACCATGAAAGGGACAAAAATTCTTGTCGGGCTTATGACGACACATTATCGGCCGGAGGCTGAGAAAATCCTCGGACCTGAATTGTTCAATGATATTATCAATGCATTATCCCGCTACGGGGATCCATAGATACCCAAAAGCTCTGCAATCCCGAATTGTCAATACAGTTTAATGTACATCTCCGGAATTTACCAGAATATTCATTACAATCCAGAACAAATGCCAGATAGCAGGAATTGAGTATTTTTATTATTCCGGGTAATTCTCACGCATCATATCCGGACCAGGAGGGGTAATTGGCATGAACGATATTATTGATGGATTTACCCAGGCAATCCAGCTGATCGTCACCATGAACCCCGAGGTAATGGAGATCGCGATGAGGACCCTCATGATATCCCTCACCGCCACGCTCCTTGCGTCGCTGGTTGCGATCCCACTCGGGTGGTGGATCCATTTTCATGAATTTTCAGGCAAGCGCGTGGTCATCAACCTCATCCAGACCCTGTATGCCGTACCCACCGTGCTCGTGGGTCTCTTTGTCTACCTGCTTATCTCAAGTTCAGGCCCGCTTGGTATGCTCGGGCTCCTCTTCACGCCTGCAGGGATGATAATAGCCCAGATGCTCCTCGTCATCCCGATGATGATCGGTCTTACCATTACCGCGTTTTCCGGTGTCGACCGGACCGTTGTAGATACCATCACGTCACTTGGCGCAACCGGGTACCAGTCCATGATTGCGATCATCAAGGAGGTCCGGTTTGCCGTTTTTGCAGCAGTCATCCTCGGGTTCGGACGGGCAATATCCGAAGTCGGGGCAGCAATGATGATAGGTGGCAATATCAGGGGATACACCCGCGTGCTTACGACCAGCATCGCTCTTGAGACCTCGATGGGCAACCTCCCACTCTCAATCGCACTCGGCCTCATTCTCCTCTTTATAGCCCTCGTCATCACGGTGATGTTAAACGTCGTCCAGCAGAGGAGCAGGACATGATCGAGATCACCGGGCTTTGCAGACAGGTCGGCGAGCGGGTACTGGTAAAGAACATCAATGTCACCATCCCCGACGGGATGATATTCGGGATCATCGGGCCGAGCGGGTCCGGGAAGACCACGCTGATGAGAATGATCGACCTGTTGGATAATCCCACAAGTGGGACGATCGTAATCAACGGTACGACAGCAACCAGGGACAAGAAACAACAGCTTGAACTCAGGCGGAAGATGGGGATGGTCTTCCAGAAACCGATAGTCCTCTCCACCACGGTATTTGAGAATGTCTCGTACGGGCTCCGGTTCCGGGGGGTAAAAGGGGACGAACTGAAGTCAAGGGTATATGAAGCGATTGACCTGGTCGGTTTGTCCGGCTACGAGGACCGTTATGCTCCAACCCTTTCCGGTGGGGAGATGCAACGGGTCGCAATTGCGCGGTCCATGGTCACCCGCCCGGAGGTGCTCCTCCTTGACGAACCGACTGCAAACCTTGACCCGGCCTCGACCGAAAAGATCGAGGAGCTGATCAAGGCGATCAATTCCCGGTTTGGGACCACGATCATTATCTCGACCCATGACCTTGACCAGGGCCAGCATATCGCCCACCGGATTGCCGTGGTAATTGGTGGCATGATCACCCAGGCAGGGTCCCCGGAGGAGGTCTTTCACAAGCCGTTGAACAGCGAGATCGCGAAGTTTGTCGGTCTTGAAAATGTTATCGGGGGGGTGGTAACAAAAACCGAGGACGGTCTGGCAGCAATTTCCATTCACGGGACTGATGTCGAGGCTGTGACAAAAGAGGAGGTTGGAAAGCGGGTGTTTATCAGTATTCATCCGGATGACATCACGCTTCACAGCAGCCAGGGTATTGAGAAAAATACAACCAGTGCCAGGAACTGTATGATGGGGACGGTCACCGTTACCACGCTGAGCGGACCTTTTGTCCTCGTTACCCTGGACTGCGGGTTCCCGCTGAAGGTCATCGTCACCAGGAGGTCGGTGGAAGACCTCAGGATCCAGCCAGGAAAGGAGATGCAGGCCTGTTTCAAGGCGTCAGCCGTGCATGTAATGAAAAGTTGATGCAATTTCCTGTTTCCACCCCCGTTTCACGCGGCCCCAACCCTTCCCTGCACCAATCAAATCCTATTAATGGGGCTGGCAACGAAGATTATCCAGTATGCGGTGTATCACTCTCGCGAGCGGCAGCAAGGGCAATTGTACGTACATCGAAGGTGAGAGCGGCGCCATTCTCATCGATGCAGGACTTTCAATAAAAGAAACACTCCGGAGGCTCACCGAAGCCGGTGGGAGCCAGGACCTGATCAGGGCAATCCTCGTCACCCACGAACACGGCGACCATATGAAAGGGCTTTCCCCGCTTGCGAGGAGACTGGATGTGCCGGTGTATGCAACCGAAGGGACGCTCTACTCGTTTCTGACGAGTAAAATCCCGGAGAGGAAACCGGTTCGTTACACCACGGTCAGTTATAGTTCACCTTTTTCCTTGGACGAATTTACCATCGAGGCATTCCCGACATCCCACGATGCCCGGGAGCCGTGTGGTTACCTGGTCACTTCCGGGGATGCCAGGCTCGGGTACTGCACCGATACCGGGATCATCACGGACAGGATGATGGGATACCTGAAACGTTCGGATGCAATCGTTCTCGAGAGCAACCACTGCCCTGAAATGCTCCGCACCGGGCCCTACCCGGAAATGCTGAAACGGAGGATCCGGTCGAAAAACGGCCACCTTTCGAATGCCCAGGCATCAGAATGTATCCAGGCACTTGGACAGGACGTAACCCACATCCGGCTTGCCCATTTAAGCGAGGTCAATAATACACCAGATATTGCCTTAAAAAGCGGGAAAACAGGCCTTGGATTATTCATCAGCGATACCAGGCTTACCGTGGCGTCAGAGGTCGGGCCTTCCCCCTGCTGGGGGGACGAAATAACACTCTGATAATCAGATCCGACTGCCTGGATACCAATAACCGGGTGATGCGGGATTTTCAATCAGTTTTCATCTTCAGAATTTTCATGAAGTAGAGGTCAAGAGAATCAAGGAGAGCTTTTCTTGCAGCCTTTGCACGTTTTTCTTCGCCTGAAAAGGCATCTTCCGTGGCATATTCTATCAGGATGAGGTAATGGCTTTTCGGGAGGGCCCGGTTCCTGATCTCCTCAAGACATGCATAGGTCTCGTTCTTTTTTCCAGCGACGAGTTCAAATTCAAAATCAAGAAGTGCGAGAACATTGGGGGGCATTTTTTTCCCGGCAGCAATCTTCCGGAAACTGCTGTACGCAGAGTTCTGCGAGGAGATTATCGAGAGCTGCATCCCGTAATAGACAGGTTCCAGTTCATCCGGGTGCTGCTGCATCATCTGCCTTACTACCGCCGTGGCACCACTTGCATCACGGATCTCAATTTTATAGTGATACAGGTCACGGAGGAAGAACATATCACTGAAGTACCGTTCTGATGCGATCTTCAGGAGTTCCCCCCTCATATCTCTGTTGCCATCTTTCCTGGCCTTATCAAGGCCGATTTTTAAGAACTCCACCTCCGTGGGGAACCAGTCTACTGAAAGCCGGAGCATGTACCAGAAAATTTTGTTGATTTTCAGCTCCTGGAGCACGTGGGGGAATTTCAGCCGGTTCACCGGGGGACGGAGACGTACCATCTCGATCATCTGTTCCCTTGCAGCGAGTGCTTTTTCACTGGGCCGCCGGTTGTGGGCTGGTACACCTTCTTCTTTGAGGTGCTCTTCAGAGAGGGCGTAATAACAGTAGGAGATCGCGGTACAGATGATCGCGTCGGTTGTCCGGTACTTGGTAAGGACCTCCGCAGCCTGGTTATACTTTCCAAGATCGATCAATTTGAAACCAAGAATGATATCAAAAATCATCCGGCCGGTCTGCCGTTTCCTCATCCGGACTGCGTGGGAAAAAAGACGCTCGACATACTCGATCTCACCCGAACGCTTACTCACTTCCAGCACTTTCATCGTTACATCATCGATCAGGCGGTCGTGTGCTTCGTCGCTGATACCCCTGAACGAATTCTCTATGATCGACATGACGTGCCCGTAAAAAACCGGGAGGTTCGAATCTATCTTGTCGGCATTCTTCTCGACATATTCAGATAATTCCTTCTTGACCTGGGCAATTCTGACGTCGAGAACCGCATCAGGCTGCCACTCTTCTTCCATAGGGTACCTTTTAACATTTCAGACTATAATAATTTTTAGAAGAGGGCCGGGATTTAACAAACAGGCAGAGATTGCACCATATTATTCCACCACGGAACGGTGGGAACTCTTATCCGGGACAAGCGACAATTATTTGTCAGACAAACGGGTCTTTCCATGCTCTTCCGGGAATTTTCTGCCATCTGTGAACAACTTGAGGGAATTTCGGGTCGTCTCGAGATGATCGACCTGATCAGCCGGCGGCTCCCGTCACTTTCAGACGAGGAACTGCCGGTCTTCGTGCGGTTCATCATGGGCCGCATATTCCCGGACTGGAGCCCGCTGAAGCTTGGTATTGGTCCGAACCTCCTCTACGAAGGGGTCGCGTATGTTGTTGGTACAAAGAAGGAATCGGTTATTGAGACCATCAACAGGACAGGCGAAGCAGGAAAGGCAGTAGAGCTCCTCCTCGCGGGGAAAGAGCAGACGTCCTTTTTTTCCGAAGAACTCGATCTTGTCACGGTCTATTATGAGTTCGAAAAGATCGCGGATACCGGGGGCAAGAAATCGCAACGGGAAAAACTGCTGGGCGTCCGGAAGCTCCTTGCAAATGCCACGCCCCTTGAGGGTCGTTACCTGGCCCGGATCATGCTTGAAGACCTGCGGATTGGTGTCGGGGAGGGAAATATCAGGGAGGCTGTTGCCAGGGCATTCGGGATTGATTCCGCGATTGTTGAACATGCGGTGCAGGCCTTAAACGACCTTGGGTATGTGGCGCAACTCGCAAGGACCGGGGAGGCAGCCCTCCGGGACGTCCATATATCCCCGTTCCACCCGGTGAAGATGATGCTCGCCCAGCAGGGGTCAATCGTATCAGCAATCGTGGAAAACGGGACAATCGCAGCAGAATATAAATATGACGGGAGCAGGTTCCAGTTTCACCGGCAGGGCGGGATATCAAAATTATATTCCCGGAAGCTTGAGGATGTGACAAATGCCCTTCCAGATGTGATCGCCATCCTCAACGGGTCAACGACCGGTGATATCATCCTCGACGGGGAGGTAATTGCAATAAAGGATGGAAAACCTCTCCCGTTCCAGGCAGTCCTCCGCCGTTTCCGCAGGAAACACGGGATTTCAGAAATGCAGGAGGAGGTAAAGCTCATCCCGAATGTATTCGATATCCTCTATCTGGACGGTGAGACCCTGATCGACCTCCCGTTATCAGAACGGAGGAAACGGCTTGAAACGGCGG
The DNA here is from genome assembly GCA_037137755.1 of Methanomicrobiales archaeon. Taxonomy (GTDB): domain Archaea; phylum Halobacteriota; class Methanomicrobia; order Methanomicrobiales; family Methanospirillaceae; genus CAIKOD01. Next base: position 49,010 of record JBAXJR010000010.1, read on the forward strand.
TCACCCTGCATGTGGCACCGCAGCTCGTAAGCGATGACCCGGTGGTTGTTGAAGAGTTCTACCATGCGGCCCTGGACGCGGGACACGAGGGGATTATGATCAAGGCACCGGGATCCCCGTATACTCCAGGGATGAGGGGGAAGAACTGGCTGAAGGTCAAGCCTGAAGTGGACACCCTTGACCTTGCCGTGGTCGGTGCCGAATGGGGGGAGGGAAAACGGGCCCATTATTTTGGTTCCTTCCTCCTCGCATGCCAGGAGAATGGTGAGCTCATCACCCTCTCGAAAGTAGCTACCGGTTTTTCTGAGGAGCAGCTTGCAGAGGTATATGACCTCCTCCATGACCGGATCATCACCCAGTCCGGAAAAGAGGTGCGTTTTGAACCTGAACTTGTCTTTGAGGTCGGGTATTCAGAGCTCCAGCTCAGCCCCAACTACCCGGCGGGATTTGCACTGCGTTTCCCCCGGTTTGTCCGGATCAGGGACGACAAAGACATCACGGAAATAGAATCACTTGGAAGTATAAGGGAACGGTACCAGCGGCAGCCAAACAGTTAAAGGATGGGTTTTTTTATATCGGGGAGGGCACGGAATTTCCGTGGGGTAAAGGATCCATTTCAGGGCCTGAAATCAAACAATGTCCTCTGGTTACGTATTTCTGGTAGAAGGGTGCTGTAGCCTTCCCAACCTCTAAACCCTGATGCCATTCCCGCCATCATTACCGCCTGGCCGACGGTCTCACAGAGAATGCCCGGGTGCTTCATGGCACCCCTCGTTGCTTCCCTGATCACCCAGGTCCCAAGCGGTGCCCAGTACTCAGCTGAAACACTCCTGATAACGATAACTCTCGCACACTGCCTGGTCGCTTCCAGGTACTCGGTTACGGCGAGCCTTGCAGAATAATAGGCACCACTTATCGGGGAATATCCCTTCTTCTTCATCCCTTCCCGGTCAACGGTGATACTGTCCGACTCCCCTGACCAGAGGCTCTGCGGTTCCCACCGTTCAATCATCTCGTAACGCCAGTCACCCGGCAGTAACACCACGACGATCCGGTTGGCATAGAGTTCATGCGAGAATACACGGATATGATCAATTGGCGTGTAACGCGCGATCTTTTGTTTCAGTGCAGACGAGACAGAGTCGTCAACCGCTGTGATCGACCATCGCGTCGGGACGACCTTCCGTCGCCTGCCGATTAATCCCCCGGACATCAGGTGGCTGATCTGGTACACATCTATCCCTGACTGGTGGAGTTCGGAGCAGGCACCATTCGCCCCGAGGTCAGTATCAGAGGTGACCCGGTCAACGGAAGGATCGACTTTCGGGTTATCAATCACCTTCATCTTCTCAAGACTGCCGGACAGCCCGACCGGAGCAACCGTGCCGTCAAACGTCAGGTCAAATGAGACCGGGCGGGTAAACCGGACTTCAACATCAAGCGGGACACTAGAAATCGCCAGTTCCTGGAGAGCCGGAAGGTAAGAGATAACCGGGGATATTCCCCTGATTGTACGGGCCCTGATATCCACGATATCATCAATCCCAAGCCCTGATGCTACCCATGACGGGGGGTTATCCGCATCGTTTATCATGAGAGGACCCCCGGTAACCCTCGGGTACCCGTGCGACCCGATGAAAAGTGAAGGTGAAGACCCCATGAACTCCTGCCGGGGAGCGGTCCGGACCTGGGCATGGAACCGTTTCATAACCGGACACTGGGGGAGACCACACATCCCCTTACCCTTACAGGTCGCGCACATCATCGGGGGTAGTCCTCCGGGTACACAACAGTCCCGCGGTCACCAATCGCAGATACCTGGGCTTTGACCCATGTATCCCATTGAATGGGTCCCATAGGAATGTTTTTGGCTAGTTCACGGCCAAGATCATCATCACTGCCGGACTTCACCATTACCACGACTGAGCCCGGCGCAAATAGTGGGGTTATTATCCCGTCTGCATCACCATCGACAATCCCGAACACCGGGACACCCCGGTGCACACAGATATGCCCGCAGACCGAGGTGGTGTCGTCACCAATGGCGAGCACGCCCACGACGTCGTCATGCAGGTCCTGGTACAGTCCATGACCGCAATGGTCTATTACAATCACGCGGCCTTTCGCCATACATCTTTGTATCTCAAACAGGTCACCAGGATTCCGGTGCCTGACGACACCGCTCTTACACCATGCCCTGGCAGGTGACACCGGTCCGAGACGGGCAAGTTTCTCAAATCCATGGGGTTTCGGACGCAACCCGGATACCGGTTCGATTCCGCCTTCCCTCCCCCGGATTACGACCGTAGCGGCGGTGGCAGTCCCGATTACGAGCCCGTTCACAAAGACCGGTTCTCCGGGGATGCACCCGCGTATCTCCCGCAGACCTGCCACCTCCATGTCCGGGATAGCATTGCACCGCTCGACCGGAAAGCCGGTTGCACGGGATAAAAAACCTGCCAGCAGAAGGTCTGCATTATTCCATGCATAGATCGTCCGGTCACTACATTCGAGATGGACCAGTCCTGCCGGGAGGAGTCGCCCCGCAATAATCCGGCCAAAAATACTCCCGGATTCCCGGGTCTTGCCACAGTTTGCAAGAAATGCAGGACACTCCAGGTCACGGAGGACATATGAAGGCGGCAGCCCGGCGAATTCAAGGGGGAGACCAGATTCCTCGGCGGCAGTCCGGGCCATGATCCCTGAAACAATTGTCCTTGCGGGCCTGACGTTCTCTATCAGCCACCGGACGTAGCCGAGGTCAAAAATGTCAGGGCCGTGTACGACCATCACAGGGGGAATTGTCAGCACTGCGGTTCACCACCAGGTGACGTTGTACAGGTATTCGTTTCCCTGTATCATTACCCTCCCGGATCAGCCGCAAGGGTCAGGGGGGGAAGTACTATTCCCGACAACAAAAGCAATAATCACATGCAGGTCAACCTACTATAGTAATTTATTCCCAGGTTTTGCGAGACTATGATGACAGAATGGAACGATCGAAGGGTACTGATCACCGGGGCAGGAGGGTTTGCAGGCCCGTACCTCGCCCGCTTCCTCCTCGACCAGGGTGCCCTTGTCCATGGTCTGGTGAGAAAACCCATTAACGATGACCTCCGCCCGGATACGGCAGGGTCAATTGGTGCCTCCGGGATGATACAGGTCGTTGGTGACCTTGGTAATCCCGGGAGCCTGGAACATGCAATTGAAACAGCGGACCCGGAAGTAGTCTTTCACCTTGCTGCACAGTCCTCTGTAGCGAAGTCGTTTACCGATCCACTCGGAACGATGCAGACCAATTGTATCGGGACCAATAACCTCCTTGAAGCGGTCAGGAACGGTGATGGTGACCCGGTTGTTGTGTTTGCCGGCTCTTCAGATGAATACGGGCTGGTGGTGAGTTCATCACAACAATATGAGCAACTGAAGAAGCACTATGGAATAATCTTCCCGGAACCAAAAATCCCCGAAGTTCCAATTTCGGAAACAAACCCGCTCAGGCCAATGTCCCCCTACGCGGTAAGCAAGGTCTTCGGGGACCACCTGACAAGGAACTATTTTCACAGTTATGGCGTTAAAACGGTTGTTTCACGTACATTCAACCACGAAGGTGCAGGCCGCGGGGTAATGTTTGTGACCGCAGTTATCGCACGACAGGTCGCGAGACTGGTGGCAGGAGAAACCGGTTCACTCTCGATTGGCAATGTCAACGCCTTCCGTGACTGGTCCCATATCGACGACGTCATCCGTGGTTACTGTATTCTTGCAGGAAAAGGAGCATATGGTGATGTCTATAACCTCGGTACAATGCGGACGACATCGGTGTTTTCGTACCTTCTCATGAGTCTCGAGGCTGCAGGATTTCAGGTGCAACAGGTCGAAACATCGAATGGCGGTAAGGTGATTACAGACCCGACAAAAAACGATACCACATCCATGTTTGGTATCCCGTTCCGGAAGACAAAACTAGACAGGATGCTCCTTTCCGGGGAGGTGGAATACCTGCTTGAAGATGGCGGGATCACGATCCGGACCGCAAAAGGGACCATCCCTGTTGTGTTCGACCCGGCGAAATTCCGGCCCGCAGAAGTGCCGATCCTACTTGCGGATACCCGGAAAATTGAAAAGATTGGGTTTGGAGCATCCTGCACGGTCGAGGATATTATCAGGGACCAGCTCGCATTTTTTTCAGACCCTGCATACAGGGAATGACGTCACGACCGCAGGTAGCGGTCATTGAACCGGATGATATCGTCTTCCTCGAGGTACTCACCGATCTGGACTTCGATCACCTCGAGGGGGATCTTTCCTGAATTTCCCAACCGGTGTTTCGTTCCTTCTGATACATAGGTGCTCTCCCCCCGTTTGAACTGGTACTCCTTCCCGTCAAGATGGACATCGGCCATCCCGCTCACGACAATCCAGTGCTCGCTCCGGTGGAGGTGTTTCTGGAGGGATAGTTGTTCACCGGGCTTCACGGTGAGCCGTTTGATCCGGAAAAACCGGGACCGTTCAAGCTCGATATACGACCCCCATGGCCGTTGTACCTGCAGGGGGTAATCAACTACCGGGTCACCTTTATCCCGAAGGCGCCGAACCATCTCGTTGACCCTGCCACTCTGTACTGTATCCGCAACGAGGAGGGCATCCCCCGTATCAACGACAACGAGGTCCTTCACCCCGATGAGTGCGACTTTCCTTCCCGGAGCAGAGACAAAATTACCCGTTGCGTCGAGGTATTCAGCCTCACCGGTATTCCCGCAGGCATCATGATCACGGTACTCGTACCATGCCTGGAATGTCCCGAGGTCAGTCCATGGTGCCCTGAGCGGTACTACTGCCACCTGCCCGGATTTTTCAAGAAGGCCATAATCAATGGAGAGGGAGGGAAGTCCCTGGTAATCAGGGGTGTCATGTTCAAATGCCGTGAGAAATTCAGGCTGGTACCTCGCAAGCTCCTGGAAGAACAGGTTCGTCGAAAATAAGAACATCCCGCTATTCCAGAGATACCCTGATGCCAGGTACTGTTCAGCAGTAGGGAGGTCCGGTTTTTCTTTGAATTCTAAAACCCGGGAGCCTGCGGAAAGAGGGGTACCTTGTGCGATGTAACCGTACCCGGTATTCGGGTGGGTGGGGGGAATACCAAAGAGGACCAGGTAGTCACTTGCAATTCCTGCTGCCTCTTTTATCTCATCCGTTGCAGAATCCCCGAGTTTGTGGTCGCTTGGAAAAATGACCACATCTGACTCGCCAAACCGCTTCCGGATCTCGGACATCGCCCAGGTAATCGCCGGAAGGGTATTCTTACCAACCGGTTCTTTGAGGACCTGGTCTTCCGAAAGGACATGGCCAAGCTCCTCGATCTGGTTCCGGACGAGGAACTGGTGGACCTCGTTGGTGACGATTATGATATCACCGGGGGCAGATAAGCGGAGGGCACGGAGAAACGTCTCCTGGAACAGGGAATACCCTTCAATTTTAAGGAATTGCTTGGGCTGGTACGTCCGCGAAAGAGGCCACAGCCTTGTACCGACTCCTCCTGCAAGTATCACGGATTTGAGAGAACTCATCGTTATTCGTGCCAAGTGTTAGAGATTATTCTCTCTTATCTGTTCCTGTCCTTTCCGGCTGATTAAAAAAAGCGATTGGACGGGTAGCATGATACTCCGGTTCATAATCACGCACGGGGAAGGGGTTAGAGACCGTGCCTGGTTATTACGGGGAGTCGGCTTTCTGCACCGCTTTTAAGGTAAATATCATCACCGCACCCTCTGAAGGTTCGTTTGCCACACGGTCGTTCACCTTGATCTTTCCACCGTAGCGGTCAAGGAGCATCTTTACAATATACAGGCCCAGCCCCTTCGCATTTCCCCTCGAGGAGCCTTTTGACGAATTGATAAATAATTTCGGCTTCAGCAGGTCAGGGATCCCCGGGCCATTATCTGCAACCGTTACCGTTATCGTTTCCCCCGTTTGCTTTGCCTGGACCCATATCGTGACAAACGGCCCCCCGAATGTCACCGAATTGCTGATAAGGTTCGCAAAAATTTCCGACAGGAGGTCATCTGCCATGACCAGGATGCCGGTTTTTTCATAAAACAGGGCAACACCCCTGTTTCTGAGCGATTCCGTCCTTATTATGGCATCAAGGTCTACCGGGGCAAGTTCAGTCGTTTTTTCCCTGATTCGCCGGATCAGTGTTACTTTCCGGATTATCTCGATACTCTCTTCTATCCCTTTCCGGGTGGTAATCGCATATTCTTTCAGTTTCCCGTTGAGCATCTCGGTCAGGATATCAATATACCCGAACGAGCGTGTATTCGCATCGTTGATATCATGGACAAGGATATCGAGGTACAGGTTGGCTTCTTCGTGGAGCCGTTTCAGCTCCGCGTGGAGTGTGGCCTCTTCAATTACCCTCCCGATTTTTTCCCCGAGCGCTTCAAGGATTGCCTTATCGGTTTCATCGAGGGTATCGTTCTGCATCCGTCCCACAAAAATAATGCCTGCAACCTTCGAATCGGTCCGAATCGGCACGGCAGCCGCAGATTTCAACCCGGTGTCCACCAGGTCATGCAGCATACCGGGTCCTTCAAAATAGAGGGCACGACGATGGAATAACAGTGGTGCGAAATCCTCGTTATCTATTCGGATCGAATGGAATTGTGTGGAAAACAATTCATGAACGGGTTTTCCGCAACTATACCGGCATTCAAATTCCCTCCTGTGGGGATCGTACACGAATACGGCTGCGAGATCGAACCCGAGGTGCTTCAAAAGACGGTCCATGCTCTTCCGGAAAATAACCGGGAACGGCTGCGTGGGCGAAATAATGGTAACGATATCATTAATCACGGCAAGCTGGTGGGCTTGCTGTTTGATCTCAGATTCACGCAGTTTTCGTTCGGTCGTATCAATGATAAACCCTTCAAGCGCGAGAAAATTATCTTCCGTATCGAAAACACCACAACCCTGCTCCCATACCCACTTTTCGCTACCATCGGCGCATATAATACGATAGGTAAGTGTAAAGGGGCGTTTCAGCTCAATTGCCTTCTGAACGCTGCTCCAGACCATATCACGGTCTTCCGGGTGGATCAGGTCTCCACTGAAACTGTTGCACCCGGTTAACTCCTCAGGGTTATATCCGGTCAGTAAGAAGCACCCATCGCTGACAAATTCCATCGGCCAGTCAGACCTGTTCTGGCACCGGTATGCCATACCGGGAAGATTGGAGAGGAGGGTTGCCAGCATTCTACGGCTCTCCTCAAGGGCTTTCTCTGTTTTTTTCCGTTCGGTAATCTCTTCCTGGAGGTTCCTCGTGCGGTCATCCACGCGGGCCTCGAGTTCCTCGTTAAGCCGCTTTAATGCTTCTTCCGCCCGTTTCCTGATAGTGATATCACGGGTAATTGAAAGGACTGCCGGCTGACCCTCGTACTGGATAAGCCGGCTGGACAACTCAATAGGAATGACAGACCCGTCCCTGCGGATATGGGCTCCCTCAAAAAAGAGGTGTTTCTCAATAAGAAGTTCCTGGATTTTTCCTTTCACCATTGCTGCATAATCCGGGGATTCAATGTCCATCAGGGACATCTGCAGGAGTTCGTCACGTGAATACCCGAGCCGTTCAGAGGTCACCCGGTTTACCTCGAGGATCCGGGCATCAAGGTCATGGATGATGATGCCGTCGCTTGCATTGTCAAAAAGAGTCCTGAATTTTTCTTCAGACAGTATCAGCGATGCTTCCGTCTGCCGTTTTTCCTCCCTCAGCCGCTTTTCTTCGATTGCATGGGAAACTGCAATCCCAAGGCGGGCCATCCGGTCTTTCAGGAGGTAATCGGATGCACCCTGTTTCATGCATTCGATCGCAGTTTCATCACCGATAGCCCCGGTTACTACGATAAACGGAATATCAAACCCTTTCTCCTGGAGAAGGGCCAGTGCAAGGAGCGCATCGAACTGGGGCATCGAGTAATCTGCCAGGATTACCTCGAGTGATGGATCGAGATAGGCAAGGAAATCTTCTCTTGTCTCCACGCGCCGGAAGATCGGGTCATAGTCAGCCTTCTTTAGTTCATGGAGCATCAGTTCTGCATCGGATGGCCGGTCTTCGAGGATTAACATTCTCAGAGGGATTGACATGGCAGCGTACCTGGTATGGATGGTGCGAATAGGCTGGTGAAATTTGATAGCTCATGGAGTCCGGGATCACATAAACCTGTGAGCAAACGTAAGGCGGCTTTCGGTATGATGCGAATGGCAGGCATTTCCGTTGACCACATCATGGTCCCACACAGGTACCGGGGGAGATCATGCTTCGTCACCGGTACCTCCGTCAATTGTGAAGAAAAATGTTGCGCCCCGGTCAATTTCTGCCTCTGCCCAGACATCCCCTCCATGACGGTGAATGATCCGCTGTACAATGGCGAGGCCGAGGCCTGTACCTTCATATTCTTTTGCCGGGTGAAGGCGCTGGAATACAACGAATAACTTTGGACTGTACCGCATATCAAACCCGATACCGTTGTCCCGGACAACGTATACGTTGTGCCCGTCTTTTCTTAAGGAGCCGATTATTATCCGTGCTTCCGGGCATTTACGGGTAAATTTAAGGGCATTGGAGATAAGGTTGAGATAGACCAGTTTGAGCATTTCCGGATCTGCCCTGCAGGTGGGAAGGTCTTCGATAACGATTTCAATCTCTCTTCCCGCCTGCTCATTGCGGAGTTCTTCAAATGCTTCGCGGGCAATGTCAGCGGGATGAACAATACTAGTATTAAGCGATTTCCGGCTCATATGCGAGAAATTGATCAGGTTATCAATGAGTCCTCTCATCTGCGATACATTTTCCCGGACCAGGCTAAGGTACCGTTTTCCCTCATCTGGTAGTCCTCTGGTATAGTCATCAAGGACGATGCGCGAAAATCCATCGATTGCACGAAGCGGGGCCCGGAGGTCATGGGACACCATGTAACTGAATGATTCCAACTCCTTGTTTATGGTCTCAAGCTGGGCGGTCCGGCTTGAGACCCGGGCTTCCAGGTCCTCATTGAGTTGCCGGAGCTCTTCTTCAACCTGTTTCCGGGCGGTAATGTCCGTATGAATTCCAATCAGGCCGATGAGGTTCCCCGTATCATCCATGATCGCGTCTGCCCGCAATGCCACCGGGAACCGGCGGCCGTCTTTCGCAACCATGGTAGTCTCCCCTTTCCAGGAGTAACCACCCATGATTGTTTCGAAAACCTCACGTCCGACACCCGTATCATCATACAAAATAACGGGGCCGCAGGGTGAATGTAATTCTTCAACATCGTATCCAAAGAGGCTGGTGAATGCATGGTTCTGGTACATATGATTTCCACAAGGGTCAGAGATACCAATTGCATCGCTGGCACTTTCCACGGCCTTAAGGATTCGGAATAGTTCATCCTCAGTGTGTTTCCGCCCGGTGATATCCTGTCCTGCGGCATAGAAACGGACAAGCCTCCCTTCATGTTCATCCCATTCAGGCTGAGTCCTGTGGTTTATCCAATGGACCTCACCGTTTTTGCTGATCACCCGGAATTCACTGGCATGACTCTTGTTTTCAGATAATTTCCTGGGGTGCTCTTCCAGGATTTCAGTATCTTCCGGGTGGATGAATGAGCTCCATCCCCCTTCATTCTGGACTTCTTCTATTGTCGTCCCGAAAATACTGCGAAAGGCACCGGTGGCCCATTCAAGCGTGATCGTTCCGGAGGGTTCGACCTTCATCGCATACGCATAATCAGATATCAGGTCGGAAATCATCTTGTACCGTTCTTCACTGACCCTGAGCTCTGATTCGACCTCCTTTTGTCTCCGGATAGTTCTTTCCAGGGTGGAGACCATCGAATTGATGCTTTTTTCAAGCTTCTGGAACTCTATTCCTGTCGAATGACGGATGGTATGGTCCAGGTCACCCTGTGCAATCCGGTCAACATCCTCCACGATCCCCCGAATTGGCCTGGTGAGGTATTCTGAAACCAGGAGCGCAGCACCGAGACCGACCATAAGGGCAATGAGGGCAATTAACAATCTCATGAGAAGGAGACGGGTTAACGCATCCTGGATAAGCAGGTTATTATACGTTAATTCAACCACCAGGCTGGTATCAGACCCGTAATCAGGGTCTTTCAGGTCGATAAAAAGATATTTGACCGTGAAGCCGGTCGAAACATTGACATTTTTTATATCTTTACGATTCTGGAAGATCTTCTGAAATATAACTGCTTCTCCAGGGTCTGATATATCCGGGTAATTTCCTATCGGCTGTCCCTTTGAATTGAAAATCCTGATCTTTTCAATATAGGGGTTATGTGAAGCAATCCTGCTGATAATATCCTTATACTGAAGAGTGCCGCGTTCTTTTGTCAGTTCTTCCCCGGTTAGCCCCAGTTCAAGAATATAACGGTGGTCGGGAGTGGGCATATAGGCAAATTTTCGTAATTTTCCCGTTGCTGTTTCACGCACTACCCGGTCAGGAAAGAAACCCCCGGAAAGCCTGATCCGGTTGAGATAATCAAAAAAGTAGGGCTCCGTCCTGAAATCCAGGCCGATTTCAGGTTTGTATGTTGAAAACTGGATGACCCCTGACTCATTAATAATATAAAGGTCAATATTATCGCCCATCTCCTGTTGGATCCCTGCCAGGTCCATTTTTTGGGGGTCCATCCCGGAACGGTTGTACTCCTCGATAAAGACCTGAAAATTTTCTTTCATCTGGCGGTTCAGGGTGTTATCATAGAGTTTAAAGCCTTCATCGACAAGTTGAAGGGCCTCAACGAGGTTCTCCTCTGTCTGGACCTGCAGAAGACCGGAATTTCGTTCGAAGGTGGCCTGTTCATTACTATAATCGATCGCGGTAATGCCAGCTACCACACCGATAATAAGGACAAGAACGACGAGGAGCAGGTACTGAGAGAATGGTCTCTTTTTAAGGAAATCGAGAATCCTGAATGACACCCTGACTGACCCCCTGACACCCCGGACGGTGGCATAACCCCGGTTTATTCTAAATGGATCGTATGGCGGCACCCTTGAAAATTTTTGTTATATCAATTTCCTTAAAACATCAAATCCGGCGGAAAATGAGGCATGGGAGGACCAGTATTTGCCTCTATTGCTTCCGGAAGATAACGGACAGGAAGCCTGTAATCATGAACGTCCTATACCTACCAGTACCACCGGAACTCCCGGTAAACTGCCACCTGATGACCGGGGAACCGGATAGTTGGATTCCCGGTAGTTGAGCTTCCACCTGAATCAGAGGCCTCCCCACCCGCGCTACCCGGTGTTGACCCCCAGTTGGGTGTCGCTGGTACCCGGTACGCTAAACGCCGGACTGTCCCAACCAGAGTAAGGTTGACGGTATCAAAAACACCCTACCCACGATGCACTCCTGCACATAGTGCAACCAGGAAAATACTCGCAATCATCCCTGTTATGATACCTGTACCAACACGGTGAAAACTGGTACCTCATCCTCCTGCAGAAATCAACGTATTCTTCCAGCCACATTCACCTTTTGAAGCACGGAAAATCCATCCCCGGCATATAAACCACCGGTGAATAAGCCCCAAATTTCAGGGAATAATAAGATAACAAAGATATGAGACGGGTAAGAGGATAGCGAAAAGCCGGAAAATTTGAGCGATCCCTAAAATAAACCAGTTTTCACTCATATTTTGTAATAAAACATGAGGGATACCAAGGAATTTATCAGACCCATGTCGTACATATGTCAGATAAAATACGATACCTTTTTAAGAAGAATAGAATATCACAATTAGGTGTACCGATCAACCGCCCCCGCAATAGGTTGCCTGCAATATCGCCTCTATTGATGCCACCTTGATCTTACGGCGATATTCAGGCAGGCGTCGCCTGCGG
>JBAXJR010000011.1:0-60813 GCA_037137755.1 Methanomicrobiales archaeon
GTGGAGATCCGGTCACTCGACCTCGTGATCCGGGTGAAATAGTCCTCAAGTGTTGGATCATGGGCTTTATTCTGTAATAACTTAAGAAACCCATTCAACGCAAGAAGCTGGTTGTTGATGTCATGCCGGGTTATACCGGAAAGCAGGTTGAGTTTCTTGTTCGCCTGGCGGAGCGCCTCTTCCGCCTGCTTGCGAGGGGTAATATCTTTGGATGAACAGATTGCAGAAACAACAGATCCGTTCTCATCTTTGACCGGAACTATGGTTGTCACATAATACCGGTCGCCACCAGGGTGGGGAACACGGACCTCGATGACTTTCTCATTCCCGGTGGCAAAGACCATGCGAAGGGAGGAAAACCGTTTCTCTGCCTCCTCTTTGTCGAACACTTCCCAGATCTTTTTTCCGGTGATCTGGTCAACAGGCTTTCCCACACCGGTCGCGAAAGCACGGTTGACGTACCGGTAGGTCCCGTCCGGGTAGAACGAGAAGACCGGGTCCAGAGACTCATCAAGAAGAATGCGGTACTTCTCCTCACTTTCCCGCAGTGCTTCCTCAGCCCGTTTGCGTTCAGTGATATCCTCGGCGATTTCCACAACACCGATTAAATTTCCAGTTTCGTCGAATACCGGCTCGCCCCTCTCGTCCCAGACCCTGCCATCCGGGGTTTGCATAATGATATGTTCTGACCGCTTTGTTTCAAATGCTCTTAATGTCGGGCAGTCTTCGCAGGGTCTGGCCGGGTCCGCCCAAAAAGAATGACAGGTATGACCGACCATATCAGATGGCTTTTTGTTAACAGATTCTGCTGCTACCTTGTTCGCCCAGAGTATTTTCAAATCCCTGTCTACAAATGCAATGTTGGTGGTAATGCCGTTTAAAATTGCGATTTTTTGTGCTTCACTCTCGTGCAGCGCCCGCTCGTTCTCTGCGAGGGCATCGAGCTGATATTGTAGTTCTTCACCAGTTACAGCCAGTTCCTCACTTTTCCTGATGAGTTCTTCCTGCGCCCGTTTGCGGTCGGTGATGTCCCAGAAAACGCCAAGCAGACCAACGATTTCCCCGGTATTATCTCTTACCACGGTCTTGATCGTGTGGACCCACGTCTCTTCTCCTTCCAGAAGGTACCGCTCATCGAATTCCTCTGTCTGGCCGGTTTCTAATACCTTCACATCATTTGCGTGGTATATGGCTGCGAGTTCTGCCGGAAATAAATCGGCATCTGATCTGCCAACTATTTCATCAGGTAAAATCCCAAGGTCACGGGCGAAATTTTCATTAATTGAGAAATACCGGGAATCGCGGCCCTTTATGAAGATCTTTTGTGGAATATTTTCTACGATTGTCCTGTATCTTGCCTCGCTTTCCAGGAAAGCATCCTCAACCCGCTTGCGTTCCTCGAGCAATTTTATTTTAATCAATGCCAGACTAATCTGCTTGGCTGCCGATTCAAGAAATGCAATGTCTTCAGGAGTCCATTGTCTTTGTTCCAAAATCTGGTTCAATGTAAATACATAGTACCCATGTTCATCAAAGGCAAAGGGATACCAGATTAAACTTTTTATCTTAAAATGCTCATGAAGAATTTTTCCTGATCCATCATGTATAAAATGCTTATTTACTGCATTGGAATGGCTTTCGAGATATTTCTGGGTCCTTTTTATTTCTGTAAAGGGACTTAAAAACATATCCAGCGGATATTCACCTTTCGTAGGTTCAATATCCGGATGACCCTGTTTTAACCATTCACATAACGCGTAAATGTGATTCTTCTCAAATGAAACATCGTAGATCAACGCCCGGTCCAGCTGTAGCGTTTTACCGATAATGCGGTTTGCACATTCCAAGATGTCTTCAGAATTATCATTGCTTATAATAACTTCAGAAATTTTGTTCAATGCTTTCATAAATAATAACTGCTGATCACGGTAAGCTTCCGCCACTTTACGCCCGGTGATATCAGTAATAAATCCTTCAAGAAAGAGCAACCGGCCGTCATCTGAAAAAATACCCCTTCCCCGTTCCCAGACCCAGCGTGTCTCTCCGGTTTTGGTAATGACTGGATACTCTGCTTCAATGACCTCCCTCTTTTCCAGAAAGTTCTGAACGTTATCCCAGAGCTTCTTCTGGAACTCTGGATGAACGAGATCGTTGTAAGTCGGAAATGTATTGTTAAGGAGTTCATCGGGGGCATAACCGGTTATTTCCTGGCATCCATCGCTTATATAATACATCGTCCAGTCGGGATCGTTGGCACAGCGGTACACAAACCCGGGTAGGTTACTGATCATTGTCTCATGGACGCGTTCGCTCTCGCGCAACTTCTTCTCCGCACTTTTCCGCTCCACCGCTGACTTGACCTTGTGGACCAGTTCTGCGAACTGTGCGCCGGGATCGCCACCTTTCTGGAGATAGAAGTCCGCCCCGCTGTTGATCGCCTGGATGACCACCTCTTCCCTGCCCCGGCCGGTGAACAGGATAAACGGGATTGACCCGATTTTTGCCCGGACTTCGATGAGGAACTGGATGCCATCCAAAATGGGCATCTGGTAATCTGATATAATAGCGTCAAATTGTTCCTTGATAAGGAGGTCTAAGGCAGCAGGTGCCGAACCAATAATTGTTACGGAAAAATCCCCGGATTCCTCAAGGAACACCTTGCCAATCTCCAGAAGTTCAGGCTCATCATCGACATAGAGGACCCGGAGTGTATCTGCCATTATTCACTCTTCCCGGCCATCCGCCACACCCCGTTCGGCACCGTTATCTCGAACCGTGCCCCCTTGCCTGGTTCCCCGGTCTCTTCGATGGTAATGCCGGTAATATCGAGGATTTCCCGCACAAAGATGAGACCTCCCCGCGATGCACTGGTACCCTCACCACGTAAAAAGATCTGTTCCTTTATCTCCTGCGATATACCGGTCCCGTCATCTTCAAAGAAAATAGTGGCCCCTTCAGGGGTAATCGTATGCCAGACCCGGATCATTGTGACATAGTCCCCATGCTTCACCGAGTTCTCGAAAAGGTGCTGGCATACCTTTTCCAGCAGGGGATCGGCAAAGATCTCGAGGTCTCCTGTTTTTAAACTATGCTTAATTTCACTGATGGATATATGGGACAGCCCGTGCAACAATGCCATCTTCACATTCTGCCATTTCGGGGGTTTTACACCCATGTCCTGGTAATCTTTCGAATATTCAATGGTCTTGTTGATTAACCGGACCTCCTGGATGCCTTTTTGCAAGAGTTCAATGATTTGGTCCTGTCCGGCTAGTTGATTTTTTGTCAGTTCTAGGTAGCTACTCAGGACAAAGGTCTGGCTTACCAGGTCTTTTCGTGTCAGTTGGGAGAGAACATTGAGCTTCTGGTTCACCCGCTGCAATGCTTCCTCCACCCGTTTACGCTCGGTGATGTCCAGGAATGTCACCACCGCCCCTACAACTACATCATCACGGCGTTGTGGGTACGACCAGTACTCAGCGGGGAATGATGTATCATCAGAGCGCCAGAGCACTTCGTCATCCACATGCGTACCTTCCCCTTTATTAAACGCCTGAAAAATACGGCATTCTTCGACGGGGAAGTGCGTACCATCCGGGTACTTTGCGTGGATCTGCCAATGCATGTTCCTGCCGAGCAACTCGTCCTGGCGCTTGTATCCAAGCAGACGGAGGCATGAATTGTTGCAGAAAGTACAGTTTCCTTTCATGTCCAGACCGTATATCGCTTCGGCTGTGGAATTCAGGAGGAGACGAATTTTTTCATTACTCTCCCGCAGTGTCAAATCCTGCCGGTTCAGTTCAGCTAAATTAGCCCGGAGTTCCTCCTGTGAAGCAGTCAATTCCTCATAGGCTGCATGAAGTTCTTCTGCATTTTTAAGCAGCATTTCATCAGCCTGCTTACGATCGGTGATATCGCTGGCACTGCCCTCGCCACCAACGATCATACCGTCTTTGTTGCGTAAAGGAACAGCATTTGTAGTGTGCCAACGCCACGACCCGTCGGCATGCAGTATATGGTATTCAACCCCCGTTTGCCGTTGCCCCGTCTTGATCATAATCTGCAGAGATTCCATGCATCGTGCATTATCATCCGGATGGACGAATTGCTGGAATGATTTCCCAACGACCTCTGTTACCGTGTGACCGAGATGCGTGGTCCAGCTCGGGGAGACGAATGTGAGTATTCCCTCCGTGTTGAGCGTGTAAATGATATCGTGGCTGTTCTCGATTAAGTGGTGGTATTTTTCCTCGCTCTCCTGTAAAGCCGCCTGGGTATTCTGGAGTTCGGCAACCTTGGCTTCAAGCCTACCGATCAGCTCCCGCAACCGGGCTGCCATATTGTTGAACGCGTTGGCAAGGACGCCTAGTTCATCGTTGCTTTTAATCTCAATTTTTGTATCCAGGTCGCCCGATCCGATACGTTCAGATCCGTTCCGGAGTGCAGAAAGGGAGGTGAGTACTGAGCGGTTGATGAACAGGTAATTGAGTATGACAAATACCATAAGCACGGCAAAAGAGAATAGAATAACCAGGTTAGTCCACTGCTGCACCATAAGAGTTTCGGCTTTAACCTGTTCCAGGAGCTCGGCAGACCGGGATATTAACCTCTGGGTTTGTCCTGCAAGAGTACTTTCATAAAATTCCTTTATTTCCTGGCTCTTTCCAGGAAGCTCCATCCCAGGCTCATTATTGGTAACGCCAACCAGGTTAAAAAAAGAGGTATTCAACTCCTTTCGACTTTCGGATATTTCCTTGAGTTTGGCTTTCTGCGAAGGATCTGTTACTATGAGTTCCTGGATCTTACCTGCCAACTCAACGTTTTTTGCATTCCAGTATTTGATCGGAATTGTCCCGCCATGTACCAGGTAATCATTCCCCAATAACGAGAGATCAAAGGATGATTTCTCAATATTATCAATAATCTGCTGTTTTTTTTGTATTTCCTGGAGTTGTGCATTAGCGGAAAAGAGTGTGGAAATAATTAAAATTGACAGGATAGCAAAGATGATGAGGCTTACAATTACCTGTGTTTTAATTTTCATTGTTCAAACGACCTTTCCAACACTCAATAGAGAAGGGTAACCGCATCCGGTTTCAGCCTGACCAGTGTATCCCTGTAGATATATTCTGAAAAATCCGGTACATCAGTTGCATTCGTCAGATTTTTCCGGACTCTCCAACGTGCCTCGTCTTCCATTGATGTGATGAGCGATTGGGAAAGGGTAACCGCAAAATGATGGTTCTGCCATTCCTGGTCCCGGTAATCATCAGTAAAATTTGTTATTCTTTGGGCAACTTTTTTCGCTTCTTCAGGGTGCAAATTGACATAGGTTTCTGCCTGGATGACTGATGCCAGTACCGCCTCCACGATACCGGGGTGCTCCTGTAGGGTGACCTCATTTCCTACGAGAGAAAAGTATGCATGTTGTCCAAGGTTGGCTGGCCAGATCGTAGCATTTTCTCCCATATTCTGCCTCATCTGGTACACATAAGGTTCGAAGGAAACTGCCGCATCGATATCCCCCCTTACGAGTGCATCGACCAGTGATGCAGGTTGAAGATAGATTATCGTAATATTGCCCGATGAAAGGCCATTTAATGTTAAAAACCGGTCCAGGAAATATTCCCCGATGGAATTCTTTGAGACCCCGATTCTTTTCCCTTCAAGGTCCTTTATCTGAATTATTCCCCTGTCCTTACGACCAACCAGGTAAATCGTATCAGATTCTGAAAGCGTTCCGATCACCCGGATATGTTTGTTATACAGCGCAGGTTCTGATAAAGAATACTCATTAACATAACCAAAATCAATTTTGTGATCCAGGATGTCCTGCATTGAGATCGAACCTGAAGGAGTTCGTTTAAATGTGACATTAAGACCGTGTTGTGCAAAATACCCCTGGTCACTGGCTACCAGTAACAGGGTAGATGCGGTGGTAGGACTCGGATCAATCGTTATATCCTCTATCGGTTTGATACGCTGGGCTTGAAGGGACTGCAGGTACCAGGTGCCACCGACGGTAAGGATAAGGACAATAATTATAATTCCGATGATCCGGTTTTTTTCCATGGTATGTTACGACGACACCTCACTGTATCAGAATAAAAATGTATTGAAATACTCTCATTCGCAATTCCGGAATTTATCTGTTACATAAAAAAATTTCCAGCTTTTTCAGATACTGTTTTTAACTGCATTTACTGGAAAAGATAAAAAAACAAGACAATTGCACTCTTCAGCATTTTTTCCTGTTATCTTGTCTGGATAATCACCGGTACATCCCTTTCGGCACCGAAATCTCAAACCGGGCCCCTTTACCCGGCTCGCCTGTTTCATGAATAGTGATACCCGTGATGGCCAAAATTTCCCGTACAAGGGCTAATCCGAGCCCGGTGTTTTTACCGTATCCCCGTTCGAAGATTTTCTCCTTTTCATCCTGCGGGACCCCATCGCCGTCATCCTCGCAGACGAGACAATAGTTGCCATTACAGTCTTCGATAGAGAATAGTATGGTCCCGATTTTACCACCATGTCGCACGGCGTTATCTATCAGGTTGAAAAAGACCTTGCCTATCAATGGATCGGCGAATACCTCTGCACCAGAAGGAAAATCATTTATTATTGTAATCTTACCGATCGTGACTTCTTTTACTGCGAGATTAACAATTGTTCGACAATCTTGCCAGTCAGGGGTATGAACACCTATTTCCTCATACTCTTTGGTGAACTGGATCATTGCGATGATACGTTCTGCGGCAGTGCTGGCCTTTTCAAAATAACTCTCAAGTATAGGGTCATTATGCTTCTTTTTCAAAATACTAAGATATCCCCCCAGGACGGTCAGCTGGTTGTTGATGTCGTGCCGGGTAATGCTGGAGAGGATACTTAATTTTTTGCTTGTCAACTTTAGTGCATCTTCAATCCGTTTTCGTTCGGTGATGTCGCGGACCGCTGCAAGTATCATATCGCGACCCTTAATAGAGATGACATTTGCCGTGATTTCAACCGGAAAGATGCTGCCATCCTTTCTTTTGTGATATCGCACAGGTATGTAATTTGTTACCTCCCTTGTCGCTTCAGTTGTTGCATCCGGTTCGGCAGACATGAACGTATTTTTTTGGCCAATAACCTCATCCTTATGATAACCATATATCGGGCTGATCGAATCATTACAGTCGATAATTATCCCGGTATCTTTATCGACAACAAAGATCCCATCAGATTCAGCAGCAAAGAGTGCCCGGTATTTTTCCTCGCTCACTGCAAGCGCCTCTTCTGCCCGTTTACGATCCCGGTTTCCCAGGGTAATCGCAATCTGATCCGCGAGCTGGCAGGCAAATGAAATTTCGTCGTTCTCCCAGTGATGCGGACGGTCAACATGCTCGAAACAGAGGACACCGAGGTTCTGCCCGGATACCCGTATCAATGCATCCAGCATTGAGGTAATGCGATTCGGTTTGAGGTAACCTTCTACATATCCCGCCGTGCGTGGATCCGTAAGTGGGTCATGGGCATCGATGTACTTTGCATTGCTTAACGCCAAAAACTCGTTTACAAATTCATCTCTTTTCAGGATATGGTCATAGGAGTGGCGGTCATGCGAGGATTCATAGAGGTCAATACACTGCAGTTCATCCCCTTCACTATTGAACAGCCATACACTGACCCTTTCCACACCAAAAACCTCTGATGACACTTCAGTAAGGCGGGCTGATAGTCCGTGCACGTCTCCCGAAAAAAGGCAGGGGGAGAACGAGATCGTGCCCAATACCCCCTGCTGATCCCGGGCGCGTTTCAATGTAGCACTAATGAACTCTTCTGCCTGTTTTCGTTGGGTGATGTCGATGATTGTGCCATCATAAGACAGTACATCCCCGTTCCTGTCTTTGATGATTCTTGCCGATATTGAGACCCAGAATGGCGTTCCATCTTGTTTAAGGTGTTCGGTTTCAAAATTTTGAACACTTCCTTTTCCCTCAAGAATTTTGCGAATCTCATTTATACATTCCGGATTCTTATACTGCCTGCCTACGTCAGTAATGGAATTCAATGCTTCATCGACGCGGGAATAGCCGTACATCTGGACGAACGCATCATTTATAGTAATTAATCTGCCATCGGGTGCTGTCTGGGCAAACGCTACTAAGGAATTTTGAAAAAGGTCGTAGTACTTTTTTTCACTCTCGCGCAACGCTTCCTCAGCCTGCCTCCGTTCGGCCATCTCTTCCAATAAATCCTTGTTGACCTTGGTTAGCTGGACTGTCCGTTCCTGGACCTGGATTTCCAGATTGTGGCGTGCATTGCGGAGTGCCTGTTCCGCTAGTTTATGCTCAGTGATATCCCGAAGAATAAAAGTACGGATGAGTCTGCCATTTGCCACGTGCCTGGATTGGGTGAGTTCAACCGGAAACTGCCTCCCATCTTTACATTTTCCGACTATCTCATCTGTACGCTCCATACCGGCACCAGGAGAATCCTGATCATTGTTCTTTATAGACGTTCCCTGTGGGCCTTCCAGGACAAGCTTAAAGAAGGATTTCCCGGACAGTTCGCTTCGCGAGTATCCGAACATTCTTTCCGCCCCTGAATTCCAGAGAAGGATCCGGTCATCCTCATCTATGGTAACAATGGCGTCAGTCGCCGTCTCTACCAACTGCCTGTAGTTCTCCTCGGCATCCCCAAAGAAATTCGCAATAACTTCATCAAGAGGAAGACCTTTTGCAGCCGCCGCCTTCCTTGTGATGAGCACCGCATACAAGAGAAAAATACACCCCAGATATTGGGCAGATCTCCCTACCCAGCCGATGACACTGCCGACTGAGGATTGAAAGAAAACAGCCATGAGACCAATCGTGACCAGAGCCATTGCGAGGGTGTACCAGAAGAAAAATTCTGACTTTCGTTTGGTATATGCGAACCAGAGAAGAACGGATGATATCATGAAGAATGCAACGGCATTTTCCAGGACGATCTGCCTGAGTACTGTAGGACCTGAGCCGGGAATAAAGAACGGAGGGATAATTCCCTGCAGGGTTCCAAGGCTGAACAAGGTTACAAAAAATAAAATCGCGGTATAGGTGGCAGCTATTAGCCAGGTATTTCCTTTCCCTCTTCCGGTCATCGCGGAGGTATTACTTAGTACAGCCCCCACAAGGATGAAAATCGAGCTTGCCAATGCACAACTATTATGGATGGTCACGGTCATGTTCGGACCACCAGGGAGGGGATTAACCCAGCCAGCAGCAATCGAACCAAGTCCAAAAATGAGAATCCCTGAACCGATAAGGAAGACGCTGACGGACCCGCTTTTTGTATAAACCCTCATTGATATATAGGCGACAATAATCGGGATGATGCCAAGGAACAGGGTATTGAGAAGTCCAAGAAGAAATGCAGGTTCATAGGATAGTGGCAGGTTCAGTTTTGCAAGAAGAATTATTATAAGAAGAAAAGCCGGAATCAGTGCCAGACCGAATAACTTCTTATTGTCTATATTCGGAGGCACAGTAACCATTACTGTCTTTAGTCTAACTTGTTCATACTCTTATGTATTGTATCCAGTAAGTTAGCCAATCAGGCTTTATTCCCCTCATTTCCCAACAAAAACCGTCCCTTTCCTATTCCTCCCATCCTGAACAGTTTCACAGAAAAAAAGAGAGCAAAAAGGATGTACACCATAAGATTAGGGAAACTGCCGGTAGAACTATGAGCCATCGCAGGAAACACACCAGATACTATGATCCTCAAACATGCGAATGATGTCCCGGCTGTTCCGATGACCAAACCTGGTTTTTCAGGCATGCAGGCCCGCTTCCTTCTCACAGCGGATGATGGGTGCCCCCGTTATGCCATGCGACTGATGGAATTTGCTCCCGGGGGTCACTGTTCATTCCACAATCACAAGGAGGAACACGAAATATATTTCCTTGAAGGGGAAGGCATTCTCAGGAATGGGACTGATACTGAGTGTGAGATTACCGCCGGTGATGCAGTCCTGCTCATGCCATGCGAGTTTCACCAAATCCGGAATACCGGCACCTGCATGCTGAAGATGATCTGCACGGTCCCACTGCTCCCTGGGAAGACCGGGAAAGAAACCACCCCCTGCGAATGAGACTTAAAAATGAATTAAAACGTATACAGATTGTAAGGTAGTAAAAATACACACCCTAAATGGGGTATTAAAAAAAACTTATTCAGGTTCCGGGTGTCGCTTCCCGGTCACTGATTTCATGTGCGGTAAAAATCACACCCACAGACAGGTTGGAAGGGTCAATCGGTGTCGTCGAGAAGAGGATAGTAATAATGGTCCCGTCTTTTTTTCTCATGCGGGTCTCAACCGAACCCTGGGCATGCATTTTCTGATAGAGCTCCCTGCCGACATAATCGAAGTCCTCCTGGTAGGGTAGATCATGCGTGCCGAATGGCCGACGATCTCTTCGGACGAATACCCGGTAGACAGGATAAAAGGGATGGTATTTCCCGAAGACCTGACGGTCTTTAACAATTCAATTCCGTCCATTCCGGGCATCTGGTAGTCTGATATTATGGCATCGTAGACCTTTGACGGTATCATCGTTAGTGCGTCGGTCGCGGAAATGGTTGTATCGACCTGGAACTGACCACTCTGCTCGAGAAAGAGTTTCCCTATTTCGAGAAGACCGGGCTCATCATCGACATATAATACTGAAATCATAAAACATTCAGCCCCCAGGTTTGGTAATAGTTCGAAGGTTATGGTTGAAGATTAATTATTCGGGTGATTCATGAAGGTGATTCATCGTCACCGGAATAGCGGTACACAGAAAATGAGGGTACGGATAAAAATGCACCGTCCAGCTCAAGAAAGAGTTTGGCTATTTTTAGAAGTTCGGGTTCATCGTCGACACAAAGTACCCGGATAACCTCAGGCATTATACCTTCACTCCCTGAATACGCCATGCTCCAGCCGGCACCGTCATCTCAAACCTTGCTCCTTTGCCCGGCTCTCCTGTTTCTTTGATAGAAATACCAGTGATATCGAGGATCTCGCGGGCAAGGGCCAACCCAAGCCCGGTGTTCTTCCCGAATCCACGTTCGAAGATTTTCTCCTTCTCCGCTGCAGAGATACCCTCGCCATCGTCTTCACATACGAGGACCTTGACATCCCCTCGTTCCTCAGCTGAAAAGCGGATAAACGTGATCTTTCCACCGTACCGCACCGCATTGTCCATCAGGTTGTAACAGACCTTTACAATAAGCGGATCGGCGAATATTTCTGCACCCGCAGCGAGATCGTTTTTTAACATTACTTTTCCAAGCGGGGCTTCCTTTGCGGCAGTATTCACGAGTGTGCGGCATTCCTGCCAGGAAGGAGCCGTTACCCCGATGCTCTCGTACTCTTTGGTGAACCGGATCATGACAGAAATTTGCTCTGCAGCGGTTGTGACCTTCTGGAAATACTCATCTCTGGATGGACCGGGGGGCATATCTTGCAGTATTGAAAGATATCCCATCAGAACGGTCAGCTGGTTGTTGATATCATGCCGGGTAATGCTGGAAAGGAGGGTAAGTTTCTTGTTCGCCGTAGCGAGGGACTTGGAGAATTGCCTGAGCTCCATCTCATGGAACTTCATCTCATTTTCCAGTTCTTTCCGTTCGGTAATGTCTAAAAATGTCACTACCGCCCCTATAACCGCACCATCATCCCATTGTGGATAAGACCAGTACTCAGCTGGAAACGACGTACCGTCAGCACGCCAGAGCACTTCATCATCAACATGTGAGCCCTCGCCTTTTTGGAATGCCCGGAAAATACGGCATTCTTCGACAGGGAAGTGCGTTCCATCCGGGTGCTTTCCATGGATCTGCCAATGCATGTTCCTGCCGAGAAGCTCGTCCTGGCGCTTATAGCCAAGCAGGTGAAGACAGGAGTTATTGCAGAACGTGCAATTACCGGCCATATCAATACCGTATATTGCTTCGGCTGCAGAATTCAGCAGGAGGCGGATTTTTTCTTCGCTCTTCCGAAGGTCCTCTTCCACCTGTTTGAGTTCGGTGATATCCCAGTTCGTGCCGATCATCCGCAGGGGTTTACCCCCGGTATCACGTTGCACAATTGCCAGGGCCCGTATCGTACGGATGCTGCCATCCGGCCACAGAACGCGGAACACGGTATTAAATTCTTTTTCCCCGCGCAACGCCATCTGGATTTCGTCATCACCACGCTGTTTGTCTTCAGGATGAAGTCCTGTCTGCCAGGCATCATATGCACCGCTGAACTGCTCCCGCGTGATCCCGTAGAGGGCAAACATCTGGTCATCCCAGGCCAGCGTGTTATTGACGACATCGTAATCCCAGATTCCAACACCGCCAGCCCTTGTAGCGAGCGATAGTCGGTCTGATAACTGGCGTAGCGCCTCTTCCGCCCTTTTTCGCTCGGTGATATCACGGACCACGGCCAATATCACTCGTTTTCCCTTGAGGCTGCCCACGTGGGCGTTGATCTCGACCGGAATAATCGTTCCGTCCTTTTTCCGGTGTTCGGTTTCGAAAATCGAGCGGCCGGTCGAGGATAACTCACTGATGATATCATTGAGAGGCCGGTTATGGTACCCGGTGACAAAATCGAGGGGTCCATGCTCCAGCATTTCATCATGACTAAACCCCAGCATCCTGCACGCAACTTCGTTCACCTCGATGAATTTCCCGGGCTTCCCGTCAGGTTCAATCTCGTGGATGTGGATCCCGTCATTTACTGAGTCAAAGATGCCCCTGAACTGTTCCTCGCTCTCGGCTAGTGCCTCCTCTGTCCGTTTGCGATCAGTCAGGTTGATAATGGCCGTGAACAAACGTGGGGTACCGTCAATGTCAATGGTAATCGAGGTTAACAACCCAGACACGAGGTCCCGGTCCTTACGGTAAATCTTCACCTCCATATTGCCCATCTGTCCGGTCTCTCTGACCTGATTGAGGAGGGTATTTCGCTGGGCAGGGTCAACATACAGTTTCAGGTCCATGGTTGTCCTCCCGATCACCTCTTCACGGGAATATCCAAGCGTTGCAAGAAAAGTGTCGTTTACGTCAAGAATTCTGCCCTCCTCGATGGTGGATAGTACCATAAGTGCAGGATTCGCATGGAATGCCTTGGAAAATTTCTCTTCAGAAGTTGCCAGGCGGCGTTTCTCCTCTTCATTGCGGCGCTGGAAAAAAGCGGATGCCAGGACAAGGAGAACGATGAGGAGTGTTGCAATTAACAACGGCAGGCTGTCTCTGAAAACTGTTGAGTTCCAGCCCCTGGCATCGGTATCCATGCCGAAAACCGCGATCACCCGACCGGTTGAAGGATCAGTTATAGGGATAAACCCACTCACCCAGGTTCCCCAGCGGTCGGTAAAAGGCCCTTGATTTGCCTTTTCCCCTGTTACAAACGTCGAACTGATAGTTACCGGTGCTTCGGTGTACACCTGGCCCGGAGGAGAGTAGTCCGCTGATTCCGGGGGTTCCGAATCGATGTAGAAAATGATGGTTCCGTCTTCCCGCTGCCCCATCAGGTAGGCAAAGCGGATATCGGGATCGGCCGCCCGCATTTTTCCGAGTTGTGCTTTCAGCACCAGGTATTCCGGTGAGGCAAGGTCAGTTGTGGAACCATGTAATGTTTGAATTTTTTCGGTAGAGACCCCGGATATAGCAAGGTTGGTCTTTGTCAGCAGGTCGGTACGCATGGTCTGGTCAATCTGCTGCGCAGACCAGATAGTGAGGATTACCCCGGCGATGAGGATGCATACAGCGATGAAGTACCACCACGTGATATCCCGTTTCATTGTATCCAACCCGCCATATACGGGACCTTCTCTATAAAATTTCGGGGTTGTGCTTCCTTCTCTCCAGCTATCATTGGTCACTCACCACGGTCATCCGATATGCCCCGTTCGGCACTGTGATCTCGAACCGCACTCCTTTGCCTGGCTCGCCGGTCTCTTGGATGGAAATTCCCGTGATATCGAGGATTTCGCGTACAAAAATAAGACTTCCCCGCGATGCACGGGAACCATCACCACGTAAAAAGATCTTCTCCTTCTTCTCCCGTGGTATCCCGATACCATCGTCTTCGAAGAAGATTGTGACCCCTCCAGTTGTTGTTGCGTACCAGACCCGGATCAGCGTGACGTGCTCCCCATGAATGAACGAGTTCTCAAAAAGACGCTGGCAGACCTTTTCAAGCAGGGGATCGGCAAAGATTTCGAGGTCTCCGGTCTCAAGGCTATGTTGGATATTTCCTATAGATATATGGGAGAGCCCGAGTAAACTCGTGGTCTTCACGTTCTGCCAGATCGGTGGTTTTGCCCCCATATCCTGGTAATCCTGAGTATACTCAATAATTTTCTGTGTTTCCCGGATAGCCACAACCATTCCCTCAAACGTTTTATCGATCGAACCAGGTCCGGTTAACTGGTGTTTTGCCAGTTCAAGGTAGCTGTTCAGGACAAATATCTGGTTGTTTAAGTCTTTTCGCGTCAGCCTGGAGAGGATGTTGAGTTTCTGGTTCGTGGTAGCGAGTGACGTTGAGAATTTCCTAAGTTCCTGCTCACTATTCTTGAGGGCGGTATTTGCAGTCAGGATTGCCTGTTCAAGAAGTGTAATCTCATCGTCCCCGGTCAGCTCCGGTTTCATATCGTCATGGTGCCCCTGGCCTATCTTCACAACGCGGTCTTTCAGGCGATTCAGTCGTTTTAGTACGATCTGGTCTACGACAAGAAGGACAATCACCAGCGTGACTAACAATATCAGGACGAAGAGTACCAGGTATGTTTTAATGATATCAAGCCCGTTCTGGTAGAGATCCCGTGGCTGGTCGGTCTCAATCAGGATTTTCTGTCCGTTAACATCGCTGATGACCTCGTATCCGGATATGGTACCATCTGAATGAGGGATTGTGACAGCAGCGGAATCCGGTTTCATTTGTTCCAGGAGTGATTGCTGCAGGTTGCCTGCACTCGTATCTCCATTCCAGTGAGCGGATGTAGGGTTTCCTGTGGCACGGGAGATACGGTCAAATTCACGCTTATCAAGTGCCCGTCCCATAACAAGGACCCCGTGAGAAGGACCTTCCCTCGTGTTGTTTAACACAGGTGATGATGCAATCATTACGGGTCCCGATGGGAGAAGGAGAATGCCCGTATTCGTCCCCGGCAGGGAGGTATGGGTAAGGAAGGGGTGATCCCGGGGGAGCAACTGGCTGAAATTTTCTGGCAGCGGGCTTTCATGACCGGTGACCGGATCTACGACTTTTCCATAGATAATGTGTCCCTGGGTATCGGTCACTATTAATAGAGTTACCCGGATTCCTGTAATTGTCATTTCATCCAGGTTTTGTGTGATGTAGTCCTGATTATGATCGAGAGCGAACTGGTACGTTTCATCCCAGTATGACCAGTCGTGAAGAGTATTACTGAGATCATCCTGCTCGTTTGATATGGCACCGATTACTTCTGTCATATCTTTCGAGACCTGCTGGTGTTCAAGACGCCCCAGTTGATCATTATACAGGAACATCGAGACTCCTGCGATGACACAGAAGATTGCAATAAAGGCGATACCGAGTACCAGCAGCGTTTTCTTACGGATATCCATGGTGCCCCTTTGTACCATTATTTTTTGTTTTCATCAACCAAAGTCCTTACCGTTTCACAATGGTTTGATCCGCCACAGCCCCTCTGGCACGGTCATCTCGAACCGGGCACCTTCGCCGGGTACCCCTGTTTCGGCTATGGTGATGCCGGTGATAGACAGGATCTCCCTGGACAGGAATAACCCAAGGCCTGTATTCTTCCCGAAATCCTGTTCAAAGATCTTTTCCTTGTACCCGGTCAGGACACCTACTCCATTGTCCTCGCAGATAAGAATATAGTCATTGTCTCGTTTTGTTGTCAAAAACCGGATGGACATTATCTTCTCACCGTACCGCACCGCGTTATCCATCAGGTTGTAAAAGACCTTTGCAATCATAGGATCGGCGAATACCTCCATCCCGACGGGGATATCATTCTTCACCAGGATTGTCCCGGGCTGGATATCTTTCGCAGCCTTGTCCACGAGGGTGTGGCATTCCACCCAGACAGGAGCCTGGACACCGATCTGCTCGTACCCTTTGGAGAACTGGATCATAGCGAAAATCCGCTCTGCAGCCTTTGAGGCCTTCTGGATATATTCCTCCTTTGGTGAATCAGACCGGTTCTTTCCGAGGAGCGTAAGATAACCCCTCAGCGAGGTGAGCTGGTTACTGATGTCATGCCGGGTTATGGATGAGAGAAGGTTCAGCTTCTTGTTCGCGATGCGGAGTGCTTCTTCAGCTCGTTTACGCTCAGTGATATCCCTTGCAGCCGCAAAAACCCCTTTAATCTCTCCCTCGTTATCATAATACACGGTTGCGTTGTAGAGAACGGGGACTGTATGCCCGTCGTGGTGCCGTATTTCAAGCGGATAATTAATTACCTTTCCCTCAGAAAAAACCCGCTTGTACCCTTCACGTGCTTTCTCCGGCTCGGTGAAGTATTCATGGAAATTGGTGCCGATTAGTTCATTCCTGTCAACACCGGTGATCGTTTCTGTAGATGAATTCACGTCCTGGATTTTCCCCTCCCTGCTTATGGTTACAAGAGGGTCGAGACTCGCCTCAATGAGCTCGCGATTATACGTACTCATATCTCTCAACATATTTTCTGACAGTCTACGCTCAGTGATATCCGCTACACCGGCAATCGCCCCGAGATACTCTCCATCCTTTCCGATAAACGGGGTAGCTTCAAGGGATGCATAAATCCGTGTCCCATCCTTTTGTAAAAACTCGAAGTAATGTTGCTCCTTGATCCCATTTTTCCTGCGTTCGATATTCCACTCAGCGATCCGCCGACCTTCGTCATCCATGAATGAAAAGAGACTGCGTCCGATCATGTCCTTCTCGTTATACCCGAGGATCTCCGCCATTTTAGGGTTCACAAACGTTGTGACTGCCTCGTTATCTATGACCCAGATCCCCTCGTTGAGTGTTTCGATAAGTGTCCTATATTTCTCCTCGCTCTCCCGCAGTGCTTCTTCCATCTGCTTACGTTCGGTGATATCGCGGGCGACAACCGCAATTTTAACAACATTATTCTTTGCATCGAAAATCGGGTGGATTGACTGGTCCAGCCACATATCGCCTCGCTTATCTTCAAACCGGATAGGGACTCCCAGGCGTACTACTTCTTCAACCTGGGCCCGCCGGCTTTTTGCCAGGGCAGGAGAAAACAAGTCGTAGGTATTCGTTCCAATTAATTCATCAATCCCTCTGCCCACCCTGGTCGCGAAGGTCGGATTTGCGTCAATGAGGACCCCGTTGGGATCAAGGATCATCATGGAGTCTACCGGTGAGTCCATGAGTGCCCGGATAGTTGCTTCGGTTTCGCGAATTTTTTCTTCGGTTTTCTCCCGCTCTTCGATCTCTTCACGCAGGCCCCTGTTAGTCTCAGCTAATTGAATCGTCCGTTCATTGACCTGTATTTCAAGATTGTCGTACGCTTCCTGCAGTGCTTCTTCAGCACGCTTTCGCGATACAGCATGGTGAATCATCTTCGATAGTTCGGTAAACTGTGCCAGGGGATTCCCACCTTTCTGCAGGTAAAAATCAGCGCCATTATTGAGCGCTTCAATGACAACATCTTCACGCCCTCGTCCGGTAAAAATGATGACGGGTGTTGTATTTCCCATCTCTTTGAGTGCCTTGAGGAACGCGATCCCGTCTATTTCCGGCATTGCGTAGTCGGCGACAATGGCGTCATAATGGTTTGTTTTCAACTGCACCAGTGCTACTGTTGCTGATGTAAGCGTATCGACAGAAAACGCCCCCCCCTTCTCCAGGAATTGCCTGGCAATTTTTAGAAGTTCGGATTCATCGTCGATGCAAAGCACCCGGGGAGCATCTGACATTTCAATTCAACATAATGTCTGGGAATAGAAAGGGTTTTGCAATTGCCTTGCATACGATCATGTTCTGATTAGTTCCCAATGGTATTCTTGAAATGATGTATTGTATGTCAATAATGCCTGACAATTCTGACTGAGCCATTCACTGAAAATGCGTCCCAGGCATCACTCCTATATTTTTACCTAAACCAGCCAAAGATTCCGCGATCTTGTTTCTCCAGTGTGGAAAGCTGCTGATCCAAATCAACATTCTTCTGTAGTAAATCCAGTTGCTCCTCCATCATAGAGCGTGTCTCTGCATCAATAGATGTGGAATTCATGAGACTTTCGATCTCGTTAATTCGGCCCTGGTTTTGTGCCGCCAGGTTTGCCAGTTCGGTAGCAGCCTGCCAGTCACCCCCAAAGAAGAACCTGCTGATAGTATCCCGGTTCTTGATCTGGTTTTTGTACTGCTGGCTTGTATTTGCAGAGTTGTTGAACTCCCGTGCAATTACCGAGACCTGCTGACCTATGCCTCCTGTATGATTTTCTATGGCAAGCAATGAATGAACCGCATCCCGGACCTCATTCGGGTTCTTCTCCCAACCCGGTGCTACCGTGCCTGTATTACGAGGAGTGGCTCCGTGATCTTCTTCACTCTGGTTCTTCAACCCGGGATTTTGTGAGATATTGCGTGGCTTATCTTTAGGACTATTACCGTTCCCATCACGGGGGATTTCAGTGGTTCGCGTGGTGGAGGATTTATTGTCCCCCGGCCCGTTTGCGTTACCCTTGTTATCATGCTGCGGGTCACCGTGAGACTGGCCTTTATCATCCGCTGCCCTTCACTTGCTGCGATCACCGGTAGCACTAAGAACAAAAAACATAGTGCGATGATCAGTATCGTAGTTATTTTTTTCATGATCTTCACATCTTTCGTACACTCCGATGTTCGGATGATCGATAATAATTTCCATTACTAAAAAATCCCTTCAGATTAGTTAAAGGCAACCAGAAAACAAAATATTATCCCAGGCAACAGGGACGGAATCATCAGAAAAACCCCAAAAAGCCCCCCAAATAGGGGTAATATTACCCCTCCCTACCAGACTTCTTCCGTCTTCGTGCGTTTATTGAGCCTGATTTAGCCTTCTTTTGCTGCCGTTTCCTTTCCCGGTCTTTTTGAAGGATAATTTCAAGATTCCGGGCTCTATAGGCCATTTTTCGGAGCAGATCTGCTGCATGGTTCCGCTCCCTCCATGCTTTCCACCTCGGAATACCGGCTTTTCTGGCTTGTATGATCTGAATCGCAGTCCTGATAGTTACCGTCACCGTTGTCATTTCCTCTTCCACCTCGGGCATGACTCAGACCCGGTATTTTCCCATAACTCGTCATGGTTCATGAGCCGGGTAATCCAGAATTTTTCTTTGCTGTACACCCTGCCGTTCACTTCCCGGGCTGTGATTTGAATACCCGCAAGGGCCATAATTCCCCATAGGATATCATCACGGGCTGCGAATGTTTTACCCGCGAGAAACACCGGGAGGTGTAGTTTGATATCTTCCGGGATCATGGGACCGTCCCTTTCCTGCCCGTTCCGCTGCATACCAGGCATGGTTCGGAAAGTCTGCGTTTCCGGTGAAACCGCCCGGTCCCCCGACAGGCCACGCAGTCAATCTCCCGGTGGTACCGGTCGGTCATTGGCCGGCACCTCCCTCTGCTGAGCCGGAAGCCCTTGCTTCCCGGTCGTAACATTGCTGGCAAAGATGTGTCTGTGCTTCCTTGTCGGTGAAAACCGCCTTTCCGAGATTACATACCGAGCAGCGGCCGATATCGTTCGTGGTCCTCACCATCCGGTTAAGGATAATTGTCCCGGGCAGGGGTGGGGCCTCTGCCTGCTCCCGTCTCTTCGAGGCCAGGTAACACTTTTTGCAGATCCGAAGGGCCACCTTGTCCTTCCGTGCCTTCCGTTCCGGGGTAAGCTTTTCGATATAGTCCACACCCTTCCGGCCACAGGTTGCACAGTGGGCCCGGTGTTCAGCATAGTCGAGCGGTTTGTAATCCCGGGAAGAGACCTCCAACGGGCCATTTACTTTTTCACCACATTCAGCAGCTTCCGATTTGCTGCTGTCAGTGTTGCCGGCACTTTTCACCGGCGGTTTTGAAATCAGAGGGCGGACCACTTGGTTGTCCATAACTCTTTCAGCATTTTCCATTTCACACATGCGATCAGAGCTTGAATCCTGGGATGGTACCGGGTGCTGTGTGTTTTTCACTTTGCTGAAAGTAGTACCCTTAGTAAATTTTTTATTTATTATACAAGGGTCATTTTGATTTTCAGTAACCGAATCCTCATTTCCTCCATTTTCAGCACCTGCTGAAAACGTGCTGAAAGTTGCTGAAATGTTGTCAGTGTCGTCACCGTCCTGGTCATCGTCAGGTCTCAGCCATACGGCCCCGCCTGCCGCCCAGAGGCGATATACATCGAAATTGAACTGGTACGCATGGGACCTCCGCCGCACACTCCGGCCGGTGATGCTGATAGCCGGACACTTGTGGAGAAGTCCTGAGTACGTCTGGCCCCCCAGCCTATCATTCAGCCGGAATCCCAGTCACCGGAAATAGTCCACAATATTCCTGAACAGTTGCATATTCAAAGACTCATCAGGAATAACCAAACCATTCCGCTTCATCTGTTCTTTCCTGAGCGGCCAGTCGTAAAGGTTGACGAATTCCATTGCCCGTTCAGGATGTGGCATCAAGCCGAGTACTTTGTCATCTGCAGACGTGATGCCCGCAATATCTTCGATCGAACCGTTGGGATTGTACGGATACTCACCGTTTGCAGGGGATAAATCCTCACGACAATAGGTGAATGCGATCATGTTTTGTTCTTTAAGGCGCCGAAGGGTATCCGGTGAGCAGGAGAAGTTACCTTCCCCATGGGCGACCGGGCAGTATATTCGCTCGATCCCTTTTGTCCACAGGTTTTCCGTGACGGGTTTCAGTGATACAAAACGACATTCGAGCACACCTTTCCGGTTGGGCATCAGTGCGATATCCCGTGCAAGGTGATGGTCAAACGCCGGGACCAGCCCGAGGTTTGCGAGGATCTGGAACCCGTTACAGATCCCGAGGACGAGGTTGTCGCCGTCCAGGAACTCCTCAACGTCCTTCCAGAGGTTGTTCCGGACCCGGTTGGCAAACGCGTTACCGGCCCCGGTATCATCACCATAGGAGAAGCCCCCGGGAAAAACCAGCAGGCGGTACTGCCCGAGCGTGGTTCTCCCGTCTATAAGGTCATTGATATGGACGATGTCCGACGCCATCCCGGCTCGTAACAATACCTCCTGCGTCTCCATCTCCGAGTTAATCCCAAATCCGCTCATTATGAGAGCTTTTTCCGCTATCAGCTCAGGGCCTGGTGAAGTATGCTTTCCCGGTGATGTTTTTGACAGGGCATGTGCATCGGTCATGCTTTCAGTACTCCTTAAACGGTGCTTTATAGGCATTCTCAAGCTCGCTGACGGGTATATCAAGCAGGATGCCTTTTCCGGTGATCCTCAAATTGGTTCCGGTTACCGTTCCAAGCAGCACCGCATCTTCACCAAGCGTCTGCACGAATGCCTGCCGGTTATCAGGGGACACCGTTACGACGAAGCGGCCGAGGGATTCGGAAAAAAGGAAATAATCAGGCCGCATTCCGGGGGGAACAGACAGGTCCATGCCAAGCCGACCGGCAATGGCAACCATGCCAAGGGTGACCCCGAGGCCTCCACGGGCAACCGGGCAGGCCGATGCCACAAGGTCATGAAGGATGGCTTTTGTCAGCCGCTCGTAGCGTACTTTTACCTGTACGGGGTCAAGTGCAGGGACGATGTTCCCCACGCTGCCGAGATATGCAAAATATTCCGATCCCCCGAGTTCTTCCTTTGTTCCCCCAATCACGTAGACCAGGTCGCCTTCAATCTTCGAATCGAGGGAAACGGATTTTACTACGTCCTGGTGGATACCGATGGATGAAATGAGGAGGGTTGGCGGGACCGAGACCTTGACGGGGTTATTATCCGCATCATACCCGGAGAAATCGTTGTACATGCTGTCTTTGCCCGAGATGAAGGGCGTGCCGAATGAAGTCGCAACATCGTAGCACCCCTTTGCAGCACGTTTCAATTGCCCGAGGCGTTCAGGGTCGTCTGATGAGCACCAGCAGAAATTATCGAGAATTGCAATCGCTTCAAGCGATATTCCTAACGCGATAAGTCCCCGGATCGCCGTATCTATCCCGGCGGCTGCCATCCGGTACGGGTCTATCTCGGAGTACGAGGGGAACATCCCCTGCGACAACCCGACCCCCTTCTTTGAACCCGGGACGACTTTTGTCAGGGTCGCCATTGCCTGAACCCGACCCTTTCCCTGTAAAGGCCCGAGCACGTGGCCACCCTGCACCGTATGATCGTACTGGACGGATATGAACTCCTTCGAGCAGATATTTTTCCGCCGCAGCATTGCCAGCAACGTAGCGTCCAGGCGGTCAGGGCAGGGAGAATCAGGTTCGTTCCAGGCCTTTTTGGTATAGGAGGTCTTCAGGTGCTTTTTGGGCAGGCCGTCGTGAAGAAACGCAAGCTCGATGTCCATCACAACATCGCCATGGAATTCCACTACACACCTGCCGGTGTCCGAAAATTCCCCGATGACCACGGCCTCGACTTCACGCCGTTCCATCAGTTCCATGAAGGCGTCAAGCTTTTCAGGCGGAACGGCTAGAGTCATACGCTCCTGCGACTCGGAGATCCAGATCTCCCACGGGGCCATCCCGGGGTACTTCAGCGGGACTTTTTCAAGCGATACCCGGCAACCGTTGCATTCCTTTGCCATCTCGGCAACCGAACAGGAAATGCCTCCTGCACCGTTATCTGTGATGCTGCGGTAGAGGCCGAGGTCCCGGGCCTCCTTCACGATCACATCAGATAACTTCTTCTGGGTAATCGGGTCGCCGATCTGCACCGCCGTCACCGGGCTTCCGGGGTCAAGGGCCTCTGATGAGAAGGTGGCGCCGTGAATACCATCTTTTCCAACCCTTCCACCGGCAACAACGATGAGGTCTCCGGCCTCTGCCTGTTTCTCGTAGAGCTTCCTGCCCGCATGTTCTCGTGGCATAACGCCGACCGTACCTGCGAATACAAGGGGTTTTCCCACGTAGCGGTTGTCGAAATATACCCATCCCTGCGGGGTAGGGATACCTGAGCAGTTGCCGCCGACACCCACGCCATGGACAACCCCGTCAAGGACCCTCCTCGGGGAGAGGATCGGGTTTGTCCTGTCCCTTCCGCGGAACAGCGCAGGGTCAGACTCAGGGTCGCCTACACAGTACCCGTACACATTGATGCAGGGCTTTGCCCCGAGCCCAAAACCAATCGTGTCGCGGTTCACACCGACAATTCCGGTAAGTGCCCCGCCAAACGGGTCGAGAGCAGAGGGAGAGTTGTGGGTCTCGACCTTGTGGGTCACGAGGTAATGGTCGTCAAAGATAATTGCACCCGAGTTGTCGGTAAATACCGTCAGGCAGATATCCTTCTCACCTTTGTCTTTCCGGATTTTGTTGGTGGCAGCCTGGATATACGTCTTGTATAACCCGTTCGGCACATCATCATCCATCGCCGAGGCAAAGATCGTGTGTTTGCAGTGTTCGCTCCAGGTCTGGGCAAGGGATTCCAGCTCTATATCCCTGGGATTTCTTCCCTTCCTGTTGAAGTAATCACGAATCGCGTGTAACTGTCCGAGGTCAAGTGCAAGAGGTCCCCTCCTCATGTGTGTCAGGGGATCTTTAATTCCCTCTTTCCCAAGCCGTGAGAGTTCCCGGTCATCGAGGTTGAGATTTACGTCCCCGGCAGTGAGCAACTCGTGCAGCTGGACAAGCGGGACGACCCTGTCCATCCCGGATATACCGTACTCTTGCCGGGTCTTTACGTGTACACGGTTCACGAGGGGGTTTGCAAGAGTAGCTGCAAGTTTCTGCAGAAGTTCGGGGGACAGTTTCCCGGACACAAAAAAAAGCTGGGAAGTATAGACCGCAACCTCTGCACCAGGGAAAAAGTCCCTGATCGTCTGCCGTGCCGTCGTGCCCACGTTATCCGTAACACCCGGAAGAAAACCGACTTCGATGGCATAATCGAAATCCGCCATGGTGGGTGTATCGACCAGAAATTCCTGCACCACCGGGTTGATCAGCTGTAGGCCGATCTGTTCAAGTTCTGATGCCGAAAAATCACCCAAGTTCGTTGCGATTGTATAGACCTCGACAAGGTTCAACTCGTCGATTGGAAAACCCAGCGACAGTATCCGGTCGGTCCGGGTCTTAAGACGGGGGTCCTTGGTATAGCGGACTTCAATCCGGTGGACGCAGGGGGCCATTACGTAACTTAGTGGATCCTAAATTACAAAATAGGTATCGCAACAGGAGCAACGGGTGACGGCACGGTAATAATTATGGGTATGCCCGGCAGGCAAACACATCACAGGCCTGAGCTTTTTCCTGAACAACTACAGGGGGTTAACCCGATTTGAAATCACGAAAAAAGTTGTCCAGATTTCTAACAATCATGAGGACCAGTGAAATGACATTATACCTCTAAATCACGGTCATTTTCTGGATCTATGGTAATATAATTCCCCATTTTTTTATCATACCCGGCTGATTATGTATGTTATACTTGCCATAATGTAATGTTTAAATTACATCACCTACTGATTTGTACAGAGAGAGTATCGAACAGGTCCGAAAATGATGTCCAGGAATAAACTGAGCGGATTGGCCCTATCAGGAGTTGTTGGCACAGCCATGATTGTACAACCGGTATGTGCTGCAGTCTGCCCACGAGGTATAGGTGGCTGTGTCTACCCGGGCAGGTGCTTCCTCTTCACCGACGTGGATGGCAATTCACTCTGCGATTATACCCGCACCGCTATAGCCCAGGCCACTCATACACCAACCCCGGTAATAACCGCACCACCTGTTACCCCGCTAGTGGATACAGTACATGCGGGCCTGGTTGTCACGAACCAGGGTACACCCGTTTTTTTTGACTTCGCACATGTAAGCCCGGTTGTAGTCGGGGTCCTCCTCTTTCTCCTGACAAGTGCAATTCTTTTCCTGGTTTTCAAGTCGGGCAGGCGGGGGATGAAATCACTCACCAAAGGGCCTCTCCTGGCGGCCATATTCCTTTTCGCACTCGGGATATCAGAAATTGTCACCTACCTGCTCCAGGGGGGTACGGTATCAGGCGTGCCATTTGCACTCATCTACATGCTCGCAGGAGTGCCACTCGTTGCATACCTGTGGAAGACGGGGAATATGGGCAGGTCAATTGCATTGCTGGTACTCGTACTCAGCATAATCACCGGTTTCGTATTCGTCTCCCCTATTATGCCCATGGAATTCATCGGGCTTATCCGGCTTACTACCGGAAGCGGCCTGCTGGTCCCGGGGATTATCGGCATCCTGGTCGTGCTTGCCATTTCGCTCCTGGTTGGCAGGATGTTCTGCGGCCATATCTGCCCGGTGGGCACTATCCAGGAACTCGCGTCACGTGTCCCCCTGAAAAAAATCGATACCGGAAATACAATAATCCCTGAATTAATCAGGTTTACGGTGTTTATCGCGGTTGTCGCCGGAGGTTTGTACCTCATCGACCTGATGTCGTACACAGGTGTTTATGATTTCTTCAGCCTGGCCCTGACCGCAGGGTTTTTTGTCTTTGCCGCAATCCTCCTGCTCTCGGCATTCATCTATCGCCCGGTATGCAGGTACCTCTGCCCGTACGGCGTGCTGTTCTCCCTCACATCCCACGTGAGCAGGTACCAGTTGAGACGGACAGATGCGTGTATCAAATGCAGGAAATGTGAAAAGGCCTGCCCGGTCCATGTTGCAGAGGCTGGTTCTTCCAAGCGGGAGTGCTACCTCTGCGGGCGTTGTACAGAAGTCTGCCCGGTAAACGGAGCCATTGTGTACGGGAAAGAGTAAAACCAGGTAACCCCTTTGTTGGCGGGATTTCCCGCATCTCACTTATCTGGACGGGATCTGTCGATCTTTTAAGATTGGTCACCACATCGCTTATCCGCTCACCACGCCCAACTGTCATCTATGGACCCGGTCATATCACGAATCCGGCAGGACCTTGAAAACAGCGCAGATCCCGGCACGAAAAAGAGTTTCCAGAGGTTTTTTAAAGAGGATGTGCAGTATTATGGCGTTAAAACCGCGACAGTCGGTACCATTGCTAAAAAATACTGGAAAGAGATAAAACTCCGGGACAAGCAGGAGATTTTCCAGCTTTGCGAGGAACTCTATGTATCGCATATCACCGAGGAAGCATTCATCGTCTCCAACTGGGTCCCAAAATTAAAAGACCGGTTCGAGCGGGATGACTTCCTGGTTTTTTCACACTGGATTAATACCTATATCTCAAACTGGGCCATGTGTGACGGTTTCTGCAACCATTCGATGGGCGATTTTATTGAAAAATACCCGGAATTTATCGACGATCTGAAACCCTGGACGAAGTCAGGGAACCGGTGGGTCAGGCGGGCATCAGCGGTATCGCTGATTATCCCGGCAAAAAACGGGAAATTCCTCGAAGACGTAATCGAAATCGCAGGCCTGCTCCTTACCGATACCGATGACATGGTGCAGAAAGGTTACGGCTGGCTCCTTAAGGAAGCAAGCCGGAAGAACCAGCAGGAAGTTTTCGCATTTGTCATCCGGAACAAAAAAGCGATGCCCCGGACTGCATTGCGGTATGCCATCGAGCTGATGCCGAAAGAGATGAAGGCAGAAGCGATGAAGAAAGACTGGTAATATGAAGCACGGCCTGACAACATAATCATGCACGGGTAGCAGTACAGGGATTCCCTGCATAAGCATATAGTGGAATTTGCCGCAAAATAAAAAAAATGCAGAACCTGACCAGATATTAGGAGACCTCTTAGGAAAATCAGGTTCCGGGCTGTTTGTGCGGCCTGTATTCATCAGGAAAACAAATCGCCCATTCCCGCCCGGCATTCAGAATGAACCCGTGTCTCCTTGAGAGATACCAACCATTACAGGTTGACGGGGTCCTTCACTTTGGATCAGACAGCGGGTGACCTGTCCCATGAGATGTTTTATCGCCTGCACCAGAGATGATAATCATTCATGGCAGGAAACAGCAGGCTCAGGAAACTGGTTGGCAGTCCGCTCCGGATCGGACTCGGGGGAGAAGGTGTGCTCAGGACGACCAGGAGGGAGCGGGAAGCACGTGCGATGCTCGAGGCGGCATACAGGAACGGGATCCGGTATTACGATTCTGCACCGGCATACGCAGGAAGCGAGCAGTATTACGGGCATTTCTGGGATCAGCACCCGGAGTGGAAGGCACTCACATTTCAGACAAGCAAATCCGCCCGGAGGGATGAAGAAGGTGCGAACCAGGACCTGATGCGGACGCTCTCCCGCATGGGACGTGACCATCTCGGCCTCTGGCAGATCCACGACATACGGGATGATGCCGATATCCGCCAGGTTGAGGCACCGGGGGGAGCACTCGATGCGTTTTACCAGGCCCGCGAGACAGGAGCAGTCGGGGGTATCGGGGTCACCGGTCACCACGACCCCTCGATCCTGCTGCATGCGGTCACAAACTGGGATATCGATTCTGTCCTCCTGCCCATCAGCCCGGTGGAAGTTGCTATCGGAGGATTTTCCGACAGGGTAATACCGGCAGCCCGGGAGCGTGGTATCGGAGTGATTGGTATGAAAGTAATGGGAGGAGGAAATTATATCTCCCAGGATGGGGGGTTTTCTCCGGAAAACCTGATCCGGTTTGCCCTTTCCCAGGACGTCGACCTGGTGATCGCAGGATGCTCAACCCCGGGTGAAGTGGAATTTCTCGCAAGGCAGGAAAAAGTGTTTACCCGGATGAATGAGGAGGAGCAGGCAGAAATGGTTGGATCAGTCCGCCCGTATGCAGAACGGCTGGCGTATTACCGGGGGCTTATCCGATAAAAGCCGGGCATTTTCGGATATATGATACCAGTGGCCACAAACAGAAAATCTATGTACCGGTAACCTGCATATACCGCAGGGAGCAAAGGATATGAAACGTAACATCATCAGCATCGATGTGAACAAGTGCACGGGATGCGGGCGGTGCATCCCCGACTGCCCGGAAGGGGCACTCCAGATCATCGACGGGAAGGCACGGCTCGTAAGCGACCTTTTCTGCGACGGCCTCGGTGCCTGCATCGGCACCTGCCCGGAGGGAGCAATCTCGGTGATCGAACGGGAAGCGGACGCGTACGACGAAAAAACAGTGATGGAGACAATCGTTCGGCAGGGTGAGCCGGTGATCCGGGCCCATCTTGAACACCTTGCCGGCCACGGGCAGAAGGACCTGTATCGCCAGGCAATCGATTACCTTAAGGAACACAGTCTTGCTATCCCGGACCATACAACAACGGAGGGTATCCGGAAGCCGGCCGGGCAAAGTAAGCCGGATTTTGGCAGCTGCCCGGGAAGTGCTTCCCGGAGCATCGCCCGGGATACCCGGACGGGTCCTCGACAACCTTCCGGGACAACCAGCTCGGAACTGAGACAGTGGCCGGTCCAGCTGAAACTCCTGAATCCGGCAGCCACGTATTTTGAAAATGCCGACCTGCTGGTCTCCGTTGACTGCGTCCCGTTCGCTTACGCCGGGTTTCACCAGGATATTCTGCAGGGAAAAATCCTGATAATATTCTGCCCGAAACTGGATTCCGATATCGATGAGTATATCACGAAACTCGTAAATATCCTGGTCCTTCACACGATCAAGTCGATCACTGTTGTCCACATGGAGGTACCATGCTGCAGCGGGGTACGATACGTGGTTGACCAGGCACTGGAGAAATCGGGGAAGACAATCCCGGTGAAAGATTTCACGATAACGATCAGTGGAGAGTTGGAGTAACGGGTTTTTTAGTCTGCTGTTCATTAGAGCCCGGGTTAAAGAATAGGATCTATCCTGTTCTTTCCAAAATGCACGTACATCACTTCATGAAGGAGGTCCCCATTTTTCCAGATGGCGTGTTTATGAACTGCTTCACGAAAAAACCCGCATTTCTCCAGTACCCGCATCGAGCCCTGGTTGTTTGAAAAAATCCCTGCCTGGAGTCGGACGATATCAAACTGTTCAAAGGCCACCGGTATAAGCGAGGATACGGCGTCAGTTACGATTCCATTCCCCCAATAGGACTCCGAAAGCCAGTAACCAATTTCAGCCGATCTGCGCCGGACATCATCCAGCAGGTGAATCCCGGTCCCGCCAACTGCCACCCCGTCTATTTCTATCACAAGAAAGAGGTTTGGCCCGGGGCTTGTTGCTAGGGCGATGAAGCGTTCTGCGTCATCCATTGTGTAGGGACAAGGGAATGAATTTCTCATCCTCCCTGCAATACGGGGGTTGTCCGCATGTTTTACAAGGGATTCGGCATCATCAATAGTCCAGTCGCGGAGGATTGATTTTTTAGTGACGATTCGCATGGTCAGGTTGGTTTACAATTGGAATCTCCTTCTTATTAAGGAATGGAGAATCCCCCATGTTGGGGGCCCCCAAGTTTCGGAAAATTACCAACCAAAAAAAACAAATTTCTCCCGGTTAACCGACGTGAATAATACGAACAGGATGATGCCGCGTTGTAAGTATATGTTACTATGATCTGCAGGGATTTTGATATCATGGGGGAATACCTCCCTTTTCCGATTTGTTTCGTATTCCGCCTTTTTTCATTCAGATGGACGGGTAAAAAATGGAATCTGTCGCTGGAGAGGGCCTCAATTGTTCACCTGTGTTTCATACAACAAAAAATCCAGGACCTCCCCATTCATTTCATGCAGAAATTTTTCACGATTAAAGCCGGGCGGGTCTTGTGAGGGCGGAAAATCCGCATCCGTCATAGATTCAGGGAACGGGCTCAGGAATGAAAAATGCCCGGCATTTTTGACAATCCTGCACCTGACCTTTGTCCTGTCAGGGACGCCATCCAGGATAATCCGGGCGTGATTATAAGGGTAAGGCATATATTCGTCTTTTTCCCCGGTAAGCATCAGGATGGGGACGTCGACCCCTTTCAAGGCCCCCTCTTCCCTGAACCAATAGGATGCAGGTGCCAGCAGGACCAGTGCCATTACCCGGCGATCAGGTGTTACGTTAATCTGCCGGGAATTTCCATCAGTTGACTCGCGGGGAAACGAAGCCGGCACGCCGCCTGCTACGGCTAATGCCGTATATCCACCCATGGAATGACCAATGATTGCAACTGAGTCCGGCTTTTGTAATCCCGCAAATTTCCTGCTCGTGAAAAACCAGTTTATCGCCACGGTGACATGCCACGGCCTTTTGACCAGATTGTCGACCTTATTCATCAGTGAATTGTCGTTCCGGTTATTACCCGGGTGCTCCGGCATCCCGACGATAAAACCGTTGCGTGCCAGGTGATGAGCAAGCGTCCAGTACGCGAGATGTGACCCTCCGCTTCCGTGAGAGATTATTACCAACGGATATATACCTTCTTTGGGTTCGGCGTCCTTCGCGAGATCCATGATATACCGGCCCAGATTTTCTGATTTCCCGTGCATAAATGTCGGATACATGACCGCCATTGGAAATGTCACGTCATTGTGCTCATCAACGAGATCGACTGAACAATAACCGACAAACGTATCCATATTCTTCCATCTGATATCCGGGCTGTGGAATTTTAAAGGTATGTCTCATGGAGGACTAGTGAGAAACGGACGACTGGGCGTTTGTTACCCGACCGGATACCACTATAAAGGGGATCCGGGGGTACCCTGATACCGGGACGCTTCCGGGCATGAGCGATTTTAATCTGAATCACCGGAATTCATGTCAGGAAAGAAAACCAATCCTGTTACAATGGAACCTACCAAGAACCCCGGCTACAAACGTGTCCCCGCCAATTCCAGTCCGGGTGAGTCCCCCTCCGGGAATCCGGCCTGTATACCCCTGACGGGATCAAATTCGGACAAGGCAGCCCGGCTCTACAGGGAAGTGTTCCTTGCAGATGAACCAACGACACATACCAGATCCCCGGACCCGGAACGGTTCCTTCACTACGCAAAACTATATACCCGGTTTCTTGCCGGAAAAAATCTCAGTTTCATGGCCCGGGATGAACGGGCAC
Organism: Methanomicrobiales archaeon; assembly: GCA_037137755.1. Lineage (GTDB taxonomy): Archaea > Halobacteriota > Methanomicrobia > Methanomicrobiales > Methanospirillaceae > CAIKOD01. Next base: position 31,148 of record JBAXJR010000011.1, read on the forward strand.
AAACTCTTGCCGGGTTCATTTTCTGTGTTGATATGAAAGAGTCTCTTGAAAGTGCCGGTGAATGGACCACATTAATAGTTGAGGATTTCAGGGAAGCGATGACCATGATCAATGAACTGGAAAACAGGTACATCAACCTGGCAGATATCTCCCCGGGATCGGTGCTGCATATATTCCAGGTAGGTCTCGGCCGGAAGTACCGTGGCCATGGGATTGCACAACTCCTGATCCACAGGGCGCTTGCCAATGCACAGGAAAATGGGTTCAGAAAGGCCTTCGCGGACTGTACCAACCCTGCTTCCCGCCGGTCTTTTGAACGGTGCGGGTTTCATGAAGTTGGATTTTCCTCCTATGAAGAGTTCAGCCTGGACGGCGACCGTTATTTTTCGGAATGTGAAGGGGGAATCTGGCTGATGGCCCGGGATATTTGAGATGCGGAGTCCTGGAAAATGAACATTTTATTATGATACATCCTTTGCTATCGGCAGGATTTGTTGATGAAGAGTAAAGATGGCGAAATTGACCCGTTTTAAAGAGCATTTGGGGCGTTTTTGGAGTTATATGAGCATGGCTGTTTCTTTCCGGGGTAAATCCTATTAAAACACAATAAAAAAACCTATTATCCATAATCGCTCACCTTGTTGCGCATGTTTAACCCAGGTAAAGACAGTGTACCGGATACGGAAGAGAACCGCCAGATCTGCAGGAAGTACTGCACGATTTGCGAGAACTACAAGCACCATTCACTGGACCAATATCAGCCGGGGGAACTCTTCTGTGCACGAGGAACATCCTCAGCCCCGTCAATGAAAGAAATAGGTTGCTTCTGCCCGGCCTGCGAGCTCTTTACAAAGCACCATATCCGCGGTGGATATTGTTGTGTCAGACGCTGACCGGTTTTTTCCTTTTTAATTTATCCCCGGGCTTTACCGGAACCCGCCAGATGCCATATCCTGCCAGGTGATCCTCTTCACTTGTATTTCTGACGTGGCAGGGGAGAGATCGTCAGTTGTCGCCGGTAATGGGGGAGCAATGGCTATGCCTTATTGCCAGATTTCATAATGCAGAAGGTCCATAAAATAAAACACGCACGTCATGAATTTCGAAGATATAGAAAGTATCGAGGATTTGGAGACAGTATCAGAGGAAGTGATCTGGCAAAATTTTGAACGGTTAACGGCGTTCATCTTCGAAAAAAATGATTTCCGGGTTACCGTAAACACGGTAAAAATATTGAACAAAAAACGAAGGCAATTTGATGTTATCGCCAGGAAGGGCAACCAGACGTTTCTGGTAGAATGTAAGAAATGGGCCGGCAACCGCTACCGGTTGTCTGCATTAAAAAAGGCAGTTGAACAACATAAAGAAAGAACCGCGTTTTATGAAAGTATTACCAATGAGAATGTGATTCCCGTCGTTGTCACCCTCATAGAAGAGGAAATCCGGGTTTATGAAGGAGTACCGTTAGTGCCTGTTTTGAAACTCAACACCGTTATTAACGAATTTGATAACTACAGTAATGGAACCTCATATAACATGTATGAAGAGGAAATACCCCTGCCAGATGATATGCCAACGTAGCGGTCACCGGTTGCGTCCGGAAATAATTATCAGGGGGAAAATCTTGCCCTGGAAAATTGTCCATTTCGATGCCCGTTGACCGGGTTTGCCTGATAAACGCTCATAACCCATCCAACCCCATCCTGCAACAGGGGAGAGAGGATGCCTTGCTATTCAGAGACCGATTCGCACGAACTGAGGTTGAAAGTCGAGGAGATTGTGCTGGAATGGCCCGGCGTTTCAAAGAAAATGATTTTCGGCTCTCCGGCCTATGTCACTGGAAAAACCTATTTCACAATGCAGGTGGCAGGGGGATTATCCTTACCCGGCTCACAGGACAAGAGAAGGAACGGTTACACAATGAGTCCGGCGTGGGATATTTCGAATGGCACGGCCGTGTAATGAAAAAATCGGCCCACATCCCGGTTTCTTCACCATCAGTCATTGAAACCTGTATCCCCTATATCAGGTCGAGTTATGAGAATGCACGGGACGAGGCACGTAAGAGCACGGTAATTCTCTTTTCATTCGACAAACCCTGGCAGTTCACGGTTCCAGTAAGTTCCCTCCAACATGCAATCCGGGGATAGATCATACCAATAGAAATATCGCCCTGCTTATACGACGATTGGATTTACGCCATAATTTTTATACGCACCGGCACCTAAATCTCTCATCCATGCAAGCAGAACTGCACCTCGTTGATGCCTTCACCCGCTCCGCGTTCAGCGGCAACACGGCAGGCGTCTGTATCCCGGATGGTCCGGCCGATGCGGCATGGATGCAGCAGGTGGCAGCTGAGCTGAAGCATTCCGAGACCGCGTTCCTCTTCCCTGAAGGTGCGAACTGGAACCTTCGGTGGTTCACTCCCGGGAAGGAAGTGGAATTATGCGGACATGCTACACTCGCCGCTGCATCGGTGCTCTGGGAGACCGGTCGAGTTTCCCGGGAGAGCCCTATCACCTTTGAGACTCTCTCCGGTGACCTGGTTATCCGGCAGGACGAAGACTGGATCAGCATGGACTTCCCGGCAGAACCGGCAGTCGCATCCATGCCAGTGCCAGGTCTTGACCAGGCGCTTGGGATCGAGCCGTTGTATACCGGCCGGAACCGGTTCGATATCCTGGTGGAACTGCCACTCGCGGATGATGTCTGTAGTCTCGAACCCGATATAAACGCCCTCACCGCTATCCGGGCCCGGGGAATCATCGTTACGGCTGTTTCAGATCTCCCGCATATCGACTTCGTCTCCCGGTTCTTTGCACCATCCGTTGGCGTGCCCGAAGATCCGGTGACCGGCTCAGCCCACTGCTGCCTTGCGCCTTACTGGGGAGAGAAATTAAAAAAGACGGAGATGGTCGGGTTCCAGTGCTCGGCCCGGGGAGGGTCGGTCCGCATGATACTGAAAGGAGGCCGCGTTATCCTCGAGGGCCACGCGGTCCATGTCTTCTCAGGAAAACTTCTCGTATGAATTTTTTTTAAATAACACACGGGGGAATGCGGAAATTTCAAAAAAGGTGATTAGACGGATAACGTCCAAATCCCCCAAAATTTATATCATCGACGTTCGGCAAGCAGATAAACCGCCTTGTGCGGGTAGGGCTTCCCGGGGACATCAATCGTTTTTTGGTCCTTTATGATAAATTCCGGGGAAAACAGGTCCCGGATTTCTTCTTCAGACGAGAAGTAGAGGGTCGTTCCCGCCGGTGTGGGACGATATTTTCCGCTGCCGCCGAACTGTGGGTCCAGTTCGGAAAAGCAAACAGAAAGGTAGCGTGCTCCCGTGTTGAGGAGCCTGCAGAGGTTCCGGACATAGGTCGCACGGTCTTCGGGATATATCGTGTGCAAAACTTCCCAGTCGAAGCCGAAGTCAAATTTTCCCCGTATCTCATGCAGGTCCCCAAGGAGATCCCCGGTAACAAACATGCACAGGACACCCCGTTTTTCCGCGTTTTCTCTTGCGATCGAAATCGCCGTCGGTGAACTATCGATCCCTGTGACGTCAAATCCAAGACCGGCCAGGTACATGGCATAGTTGCCAGTCCCACAACCGAGGTCAATGGTCTTGCAGGGACTGACTTTCCCGCTCTTTACGAGACTGGCAAGGGCATACGGCGGGGTCTCACAGTTCCAGGGAATTGTATCAAGCGGGGTAGTCTGGTAGAGCCTGTCGACGTCATATTTCATACTCTTACTGATCGACACGAAATAGATAATAGTAGTGCCAGGCAGCCGTCGCCTGGAATCTGCTACAAATTGAAACCTGGATGGTCAGACACCAGCTTGAAACCAATGCCGGACCCCGGACATCCATATTTTGAAACACCGGGATATGTTGTTAAATATCTGAAATGAAGGAACGGGGAACAGCAGGTGAAAAAATGCCAAAATCTGAAACAAAGATAAAATAGGTCTGATAATCATCACCCGCACCTTTGATGCTCCCCGGGGGTTCGTCTGGAAAGCATTCACCGACCCGGCCTTAATGGGACGCTGGTGGGGCCAAAAGGGTACACAGCACCGGTTAAAAAAACCGACCTTCGCGTCGGGGGGGAGATACCTGTATTGCATGCGATCTTCCGAAGGCCATGATATCTGGAGCACCGGTGTATTCCGCGAGAGATTACTTCAGATTTCGATACTGGTCAAGGAATGATAGAAAGGGATTAATGAAAAAGCTACATCCCTCACTTTCACCCCGCATCCCCCACCAGCTTATATCCCGCACAAGTCCAAAAGAATGGTAGATGAAGATCGTCCACATCGCCGATACCCACCTTGGTCTCGCCGCCTTCAACCGCCTCGACCCGGAGAGCGGGATGAACCTCCGCGAGAAGCAGATCTATGATAATTTCCTGTCGGCAGTGGACAAAATAATCGAAGCAAAACCCGATGTCCTCGTCCATGCTGGTGACCTTTTTGACACGGTGAAACCGAAGACCCGGGCCTACACGACCGTGCTCGAAGCTCTGGAGCGGCTCCATTGCGCAGGGATCCCGTTTATCGTCATCGCGGGGAACCACAGCATGGTGAAGACCCGCTATACGGCATCACCTTTTGAAGTCCTCTCGTACCACCATTCGAGGATCAAGACTGCCTACCGCTTCCGGTACGAGCATGTAGAGATCGGTGACACGGTCTTCCACCTGATCCCGAACATGCTCAGGCCCGAGGACTACCGGGTTGCGTATGACCAGGTCGAGATCGCGAAAGACCACCACAATGTTCTGGTGACCCACGGTCTTGCGTCGGCCATCAAGGACAAGCGGCTTGCGACCGTCGCAGAACACGAGCTGGACAGCACGATCCTTTCTGACCGGTTCGACTATATCGCTCTCGGCCACTATCACCGGCAGGTGCAGATTACCGACAATGGGTGGTACTCGGGATCGCCGGAATTCATGGCATACGGTGAAATTGCCGATACGAAAGGAGGGCTCCTTGTTGACCTGGATCATCAGTCGGATAAGGCAGTTTCCGCTGCGGTCAGCCATTTTGCACTCCCGAAGACACCGATGGTCGACCTCGGGACGATCCCGTGCGAAGGTGTGCATGTCGGAGATATCACATCCGAGATTATCGCCCGGATAACCGACCGGTGCATCCCGCCGTTATCGATGGTGCAGGTGACCCTTGATGGCATGTCCCGCGAACATGGGAAAGGGATCGATCTGAAGGAACTTGCCGGGGTGAAGGAGAAACTGCTCGACCTGAAAATCCGGTCAGCGACGAAAGACCAGGGAGAGATCTCCCCGCTGCAGCAGGATGTAAAAGCGATCGATTACCTGCAGGAATTCTCTTCATTCGTCGGCAAACAACAGATGAGTGCCCGACAGAGGGAATATGTCGCCGAGTGCGGTCTTGACCTGTTGCGGACCGTCATGGAAGATCACAAGGGGGATTCGGATTGATCATCGACCGTATCATCCTGAAAAACTTCAAACGGTTCCGGGACGAGGAAATCCGGTTCAAAGACGGGATCACCGGTATTGTCGGCAACAACGGGACAGGAAAAAGCAGCATCGTCGAAGCCATCCTGTTCGCCCTCTACGGTGTGCAGGCAACAGGAATTTCAGCGGACTATATCGTCTCATCTTTTGCGTCCTCGAAGGAAAACTGTGAAGTCAGGCTGGAATTCCGGATCGGCGGTGACAGCTACACAGTCATCCGCAGCTTTAAAAAAGGAAAGGCGGTGCAGCACGATGCACGGTTCTACCGGGGGACATCACTCCGGGCGGCAGGGGTGAGCCAGGTCGAGACCGAAGTCCGGCGGACGCTCGGCATGGGACCGGTCGATTTCAGGAATACTATCTATGCCGCCCAGAAAGACCTCTTGACACTACTCGAAAACACACCCGGAAAGCGTAAGGAATGGTTCCTCAAGGCGCTCGGCATCGATTTCCTGAAGACCGCGAGCGAGAAACTTCTCAAGGAGCGGATCGATAAAAAAGAGAACGAGCTCCGGACGAAAGAGGGGGAGCTGGGGGGTCTTGAGGGGAGACAGGACCCTGAAGAACTGAACACGCTCCGGTCATCGGTCGTCACGTTCCAGGCTGCGATCGGGGAAATGTACAAGCAACGTGAATGCCACCTCCGGAAGAAGTCAGAGGTCTCGGCAAAACTGGCCCTATTCTCCGAGAAAAAAACACAATATACCCGCCTGGTTGAACAACAGAAGTCCCTCGTCAATGAGACCCTTGGACTCGAACGACAGAGGGACCAGGTCAAGGCTCAGTTCTCCACGCTCGCGGGACTCGAACTGGAATATGTACAGCTGGAGCAGCGTGTCAGCCTTCTCGATGAGAAAAGAAAACAGCTCGAATCAGTCCGGAAACAGAAGGCTGAATCTGATCAGCTCAAGGCGGAACTGAGGTTTCTGGAAACGGATTCTGCGAATTTCAAGGCCATAGTTGATAATACCCGGGTGAAGATCGCGGTGTTTGACGAGGACGCAAAACGGCTCGCATCGCTCCGGAACGGTATCAGGTCGCTGATGCAAATCGGACCGGATATTCCCGACAGCGACCTGGAAAAGGTGATCACGCAATGGGAAGCCGTGTTAATCCATACGGTTGGGACTCTTTCGGCCCGGGTAGCGAATATCGAAACCAGGAAGAAAAAACTCAATGCAGACTGGAATACGATAAAAAATGCCGGTACAGATGGCGTGTGCCCGCTCTGCCGGCAAACATTAGGGAAGCACTACGCCAGTATTGATGATGAGTTCACGACCCGGCTTGAACAGATCGAACAGGAAGAATTGCAGGTACGGGAGGAGCAGGCCAGGATTGCGGTGGAGAAAAACAGGATCGCGGACCAGAAACCGGCCCTCCACGAGATACGGTCAATCTCTGATAAATTGAAGGCACGGGAAGCAACCGAAACCGATCTACAGGAACGGGTTGCACAATTGGAGGCCAAAGAGATTGCCCTTCGAACGCTCATCGCCAGGATTACGTCGCACGGGTACGACGAGTCTGCATTCGCAAAGGCTGAAAAGGACGTGAAAGACCTTGAACAAGTCCACCTTCGTTATGTCGATCTCGGGAAGAAGATCGCCCAGGGTGCAGTACTCAGGCAGCAGGTGACCGAGCTTGAAACCAAGGTGGCAGATAAACAAAAGGAACTGGAAGTTCTTAAAACCGCCATCAACCTGGCAGCATTTGACCCCGGGATTGGTATAACTCTTGACCAGGCACTTGCCGGGGCCGAGTCCGCCATTCGCAATGCAGAGACCGAGCTCGCGAGAACTTCTGAACGTCTTACCTATGCCAATGAAAAAATCGCAAGACACGAGAAAGAGATGGCAGCAATCGAGGGTCTCCGGCAACAGGTCGCGACCTTAAAAGAAGAGATCAACCTCCTCAGACTGACCCGGACGGTGATCGGCGATTACGTCATCTACCTCATGCAGGTCGTCAGAAGCCGGATCGAAGGGGAAGTCAGCCGGATCATCAGCGAGATCACCAGCGGACGGTACGAACAGGTGCTGCTCGACGAGGACTTCAACCTCCTCGTCCGGGATATCGACAACGATTACGGGATCGATCGGTTCAGCGGTGGGGAACAGGACGATATTGCGGTTGCACTCCGCATCGCCCTTTCCCGCTACCTTGCCGAGCTCCACCAGGTGCACGAGAGCACGCTCCTGATCTTTGACGAGATCTTCGGGAGTCAGGACGAGGAACGCAGGACAAAACTCCTGACCGCGTTGAGGACACAGGAGTCCAGGTTCCCGCAGATCCTCCTGATCTCACACATCTCTGAAATGCAGGGCGAATTCACGAATACCCTTGTCGTGGAGATGGGAACTGACCAGTCGAGCAATGTTAAGGAGCTGGCATAAATGCCGCACGATCCCGAATACGATGCCGCAGTGAACACCGCTATTGACAAGATCCAGGCAACGATTCCAAAAAATCTTGTACAGAAATTCAGGGCAGAAAGCAAGATCACCCGGGGCGATTTCCAGGCCTGTAACCCGGGCGACTGTGGAGAGATATGTGCCATCGACGGGAGCAATGTCATGCTCCTCGAATCGGGAAGCATGGCCCTCGTCCTCTTCCGGGCCGCCCAGAGCACGTTCATGAACCTCGAACGTACCCGGAGATCGTTAACTCCGTTAACATTTTCCATGATCGGTCCCGGCGTGGAAAACCAGGACTTCCCTCGTCTCTACAAGGACTGTTTCAGCGTGGTCCCCGGGACCCCGGTGGAAAACGAGGACCGGACCCGGGCCGCCTCCATCCTCCGGGATACGGTCGAATACTGGGTCACGGAGACCATGGCGGGGTCGCTTGGTTCCGGCGCACTGCTCCTGCGGGACGGCCCCCTCCGTGTCTCCCACGCAAGCCACGACCCGGTCCTTACGAGGATAGAGAATACCTGCAGGCTCAGGGATATCGGCCTTGCAGGGGTCTCCAAGCGGACAACTGCAACCTGGGGCGGCGGCCATCCTATCCTCCCTTCGGTGAATGGGCTTGCAAAAGAGCTCGGGGTGAAAGCTCCCTGGTGGATCTGGGTCGATACTGAAATGCTCGACCATGCCCAGTTCCCCCAGTGGCAGCATGGCCAGATGTACATCGCCTGCCTGCACCCGCGGGCAAAATCCCCGTTGAAAATTGACCTCCCGGTGGAGACCTCAGCATCTTCTGTCCGGAAGGTTATGGACCGGCTCGCTGCCTGCTCTGGTGACGGTCGGATACCCGGGTACCCGTACCCCCTCTTTGATGCCCACCGCACCGTTGTCCTCACCGAGGAGATCGTAGAGCAGGTCAGGTCTGACCTGATGCGCCGGATCGCGGATACTGGCATAGAACGACATACTTTTGATATCCTGTTCGGAGATTACCATGATGAATTTGCACGATACTGATACCACAGACCCTTCAAAATACCGGCTGGTTGGGAAAAGCGTCCTCGGCTACCGTTTCATAGCACCCTATGACGCAACCCTCTATATAGGGGACATCAAGAAGATCACCGACAAAACCAAGAACGTCACGTTCTTTGCAAAAATCACCGATCTTTCCCATGACAGCAACTTCGCCGACAACCGCTGGGACACCAGGGTCTATGCTGAGAAGTTCTACGGCCTGGGCGAGGACGTGTTCATCGGGGTCGATGCGGTCCCACTCGGGTTCGTCGATAGTACGGGTAATTTCCACAAGCCAAGGACGATCCCATCCAAATTCTCAACGGTTGATGACCCGAATGCAGAGGACTTCGGGTTCCTCACCAGACAAATGGGTGAGATCGAAGTCGGCTACATGCGGAGCGGCCAGGATATTATCAGGGAAGTGGCAGTCCGTATCCCGGCAAAAGTCCTTCCCCAGCACATGGGTGTCTTCGCGACGACCGGCATGGGCAAGAGCAATTTTATGAAAACCTTCTGTGCCTCGTGCATGAAACACCAGAAATTCGGGCTCCTGATCGTAGACCCGCACGGGGAATATGTACGCGGCGGGAAGTCATCGACAGGGGAACCGACCAAGGGACTTGTCCATTATACAGAAGGGAGGGACGGGCTCGCTATATTCACAATCCGTGGCGAGAACGACCGCAAGCGGTACGGGATGAACACGCTCTTCCTTGAATACGACGATTTCCGGATCAGCGACCTCTCCATCCTCCACGACCTTACCGGGCCTCAGCACGACATCGTCGAGGCATTCGCCGACGTAAAAGGAAAAGATATCATTGAATACTTCCAGGGGGTCGACCCGGCGATCTTCCCAATAAAAGATATTCTTGCTGCGGGTGTGAAAGAGGGGAGCATGTCATGGAAGATACGAAACTCCATGGGTGGACCGGTGATGGTGATAAAACGGTACATCGACAACCTCGTCAACGGCAACAAGGCCTTTTTCCGCCCGCAGGGGTCATCGGTCCCCGATATCCTCTTAAACCTCCATGATAACCGTGTTGTCCTAATCGATATCCCCGACATGAGCGAGCGGAGCGAATTGTTCGTCCTCTCGATAATCACACGGATGATCATGGAGAAACACCGCTCCGAGGCGCGGAGCTTCGGGATCGACGACCGGCACGGAGCCTCCCACCAGGTCCTGATCACGATCGAGGAAGCACAGCGGGTACTCGCAAGCGGGGGGTCTTCCACGCAGGTATTCCGGGAATGTGCAATGGAAGGTCGGAAATTCGGTGTCGGGCTCTGCGTCGTGACCCAGCAGCCGAAAAACATCGACCCCAAGGTACTCGCCCAGATTAACACCTTCGTCGTCATGGGCCTCGGTGACCGTGGCGACCGCGATATCATCATGGGCAGTGCCAAACAGGACCTCTCGAGAATGGAGATCGAGATCCAGACCCTTGACCGGGGCGAAGCGATCATCAGCACGATCGGCATCCCGTTCCCGGTCAGCACCCGGATCCACCGGTTCGAGGACTACATCGCGGAACTCAACCAGGAAAAGAAACAGAAGATAACCGACGGGCTCGACACCGGGTTCTAAAAAAAATAAATCTACTAAAATCAGACTCGAGAAAGGATTATTCCTTTTTTGAAGAATCCTTCTTAATCTCGATCTTTTTGGGTATCTTTCTGATAGAGACACAGTTCACCACGGCTTCTCCGGTGAATATGTATCGTTGAATAATAGTCCCGAGTACCTCAACGACATCATCCTTTTTGATCGTTTCCTGAGGACTTGTGAACATCTTTACAGATATCTCACCAGTCCTGTCAGCGACAAGGAATTGCGGCCGATTGAGGAACTGGAAATAGGTACGTTCCACAACACCTTCGATCCTGATGACCTGTCCCATCATACCCTTGTTGATCATCTTAATCCGGACCGGTCTTGCCTCCCGTTCATATTCAGGGACGAGTTCGATATACTGCTTCTGGCTCATGTAATTGAGCGCCATTGGTATCACGAGGAGGAGAACCACCGCGGGAATGCCAAATAACAGCAGCATCGTATCGCCTGAACTGGAATAGGCAAAAGATAAAAGAATTGTGAAGAGAACGACCACCGCAAGCGCGACGATCGATATCCTCACAGTTATATTTCCGATTTTCATCCGGGTTTACTCTACTTTAGCGCGGCGATCTCTTTTCTGAACGCGACCCAGTAGATCACACCGACGAAGAATAACGCCCCGACGATATTACCGATGGTGACGATAATGATATTATTCGTCCACATAGTGACCCAGTTGAGCCCGGCATTTATCTTGGTCGGGTCAGTGATGAATCCCTGTGTCATGATCCCTGCGGGGATGAAATACATGTTCGCGACAGAGTGTTCGAAACCGCTGGAAACGAAGGCCATGATCGGGAACCAGATCCCAAAGAACTTCCCGACCATGTCGTCAGAACAAATTCCGAGCAGGATAGCGAGGTTGACAAGCCAGTTACAGGCGATTCCCTTGAGGAATGCGGACCACATACCCGCGACACCCACATAACTTACCTTCGCCGACGCGATAGCTATCGCCCTCGTACCGAACGCTGTTACTGTTGCAGCTCCGGCTGCGTCCCAGGTAGTGAAGGGGCCGTATGCCATGATGTAAGCAAATACCAGAGAGCCGATAAGGTTCCCGATATAGACCCAGACCCACAGGTTGAGGACCTGCATCCAGCTGACCTTGTGAATAAATGCTGCCATCGGGGCGAGCATTGCGTCACCAGTGAAGAGTTCTGCACCAGTTAACACGGTGATGATAAGTCCGACAGGGAACACCGCACCAAGAATGAGCTGCGAGAACCCTGCACTAGCCGTACCGTAGCGCAGCGCAACATCAGTTGCCATAATACCAGTTGAACAGACCGTTGCTAGGGCTGCACCCATGGCGATGTAAGCCCCTGACATGAAACCACGCATTACCATGTTCCATGCCGGAAGGCTTACCTTGTACTTACCAGCGTCACCGGCTTTCGCAACGATGGCTACTGGGGGATGAAATACCATTTTTTTACACCTCTCCGTTTGTCATACCTATACTCCCTTATGGAATTCGTCTTTCGTATAGGTTCAGATTAAAATCCTTTGTGGTTTTATTAATAACTTTCTTTTTGTTATTCGGGCTTAAATTGAATAAAATGAATCAAATTACGTAGATGTGGGCCTTTTTTAGTTACCCATACCAGTAAACTTTGGAAATAGTCAACCAGACTTCATTAAGGATTTTTTACACAGGTCTCCTTCTTCCAGATCCGTCGCGCGAATAGTTCCCGAATTCACTATCCAGCAGCTTTTCACCCGAAAATACCGGTCCGTCGCTGCATACGCGGAGCCCGGAGGGGTCGATGCAGCAGGAACCGCAGACACCACAACCGCACTTCATGTACCGGTGGAGGCTGAATTTTCCGCGCTCCTCAAGCCCTTGCTCGCGAAGGCGGATGAGAACTGCGGACATCATCTTTTCCGGCCCGCAAACACACACCTGCGAATACCGGTCAAGGGAGAGGTCATCCATCCCCTGCACTGAAAAACCCTTTGTACCGGCAGAACCATCATCGGTCATGATTTTTAGTTCTGTCACCGTTTCCAGGTTTTTCCGGAAGAGGAGTTCATCCGCATTACGCGCTCCCATGATAAATGTCGATACTACCCCCGTCATCGCAAGGGGCAGGAGGGGTGCAGCACCCACGCCGCCCGCAATTGCGAGCGTATCATCCTTCAATGCAAACCCGTTGCCAAAAGGGCCCCTGATCCCTATGGTATCACCCTTTTTCATTGACAGCAGGGCAGTGGTCGCATCGCCTGCCTTCTGCACGGTAATGGAAGACGGTGAGGACAGTGCCATCGGGACCTCGTCAACACCCGGGACCCAGACCATGACAAACTGCCCGGGATTGAATGAGAACCGGTGATCAAACCAGAGGGTGGAGACGGATGGGGTCTCCCTGGTGACTTCCGTAATCCGGACCCCTGCCGAAAGGTGATCACCCATGTGCACACCCTACAATCTCTTTTGGAGGTATACCCTCTGGTGAATAGAGCGTGTCACGAATCGAGCCGAATATATCAGGGTCATTAATAACAGCGCTGCCGATCTGGACTGCTGAAGCCCCGGCCATCATCATCTCCACCACATCGTGTGCAGACGAGACACCGCCACAACCGATAACCGGGATGCTGCATGCCTCGTAGAGCTCGTAGACACATCTGACAGCGATGGGGAATATCGCAGGGCCCGATAATCCGCCAAACCTGTTACCAAGGACCGGGCGCCTGAGATCGGTAGAAATCCGCATCGCTTTAACAGTATTGATGGCAACGATCCCATCGGCACCACCCCGTTCGGCAGCTAGCCCGCAGGCAGTGATATCAGTGACATTCGGGGTCAGTTTTACCCACACAGGTACCCCGAGGGATTTGACCGCCTTTGTACATGCCTCTACCATGCACGGATCACTACCGATCGCAGCACCGTACCCTTCAGCATGCGGGCAGCTCAGGTTCAGCTCGATCCCGGAAACCCTGCCCCTGAACCACGAGGCTACTTCGCGGAATTCCTCCGGATTCCCACCAAAAACGCTTGTAACAACAGGTTTTCCACTGAGGGGGGCCAGTTCAGTTAAAAAGTCCTTCGATGGGTTGGGAAGGCCCATCGCATTGATCAGGCCGCCATTGACCTCGGCAAAACAGGGGCCGGGATGCCCTTCATGCGGGAACGGCCCGATCGATTTGGTGACCACCGCTCCTGCCCCCGATGAAAGAACACGGGCAAGTGATGCACCGGTTGTCCCGAGTACCCCTGCGGCGAGGATAAGATGGTTCTCCATTGGGACACCACCTGCCGTGACACTGCCAGTTTTCAGCCTGATCATCCAGAAGAAAGATAGTTTCAATTGTAATTATTTATTCTCGTGAAAACCAATACTAGAAGTCATGACATGCCTTTCGGTACTGGGGGCAGGAAAGATCGGGGGCGAAGTGGCGTACCTCGCATCCGTGCTCGGTATCATCGAAAAACTGATCATCTATGATGTAAATAAACCGTTTCTCCGCGCCCAGGTGCTGGACCTTATGCATGCCGGTCTCGATATTGAGATCAGTACTGATCCCTGGACTGCCAAGGAATCTGATATCTGCGTGTTTGCTGCAGGTTTTCCAAGGGACCCCACGGTAAAAACGAGGGCTGACCTCCTCCGCGTGAACCTGCCTGTCGCGGCGCAGTGCAGCAGGCCACTCCATGATTATGACGGGGTCCTTATCACCGTGACAAACCCTATGGACGTGAATAACTATTTCTTCGCTAAAGAGACCGGGATTGATCCAAGGCAGTGCATCGGCTTCGGCGGACAACTTGATAGTGCCCGGTATGCAATCGCACTGAGGAAGAGAGAGATCAGGGGGCAGGCATGGGTAATTGGGGACCATGGGGAACACCAGGTGCCCGTCTTTTCGACCCTCCCGGAAGTGGTGTCAATCGACACCAGGGAAGAGGTGCTTGCCGAAATGAGGAGTGCAAGCATGGAGGTTATTGAGGGGAAAGGGGGTACCGTATTCGGGCCTGCCTGGCATATTACTGACCTCATCAGGATGATCAGCAGGGACAGCCGTTCACTCATCACCTGCTCGTGTGTCCTCACCGGAGAATACGGGATAGAGGACTGCTCACTCGGTGTACCCGCACGGGTTGGACGAAACGGAATTCACAAAATAGAGGAATGGAAGCTAGACGATTGGGAGCAGTCCCATTTACAGGCAGCAGCGGAAACAACCAGGGAACTCTGCAGGAACGCGGATGACTGAACCGGTGGCATCAGGTCCGCAGACAACCATCCCGCCGGGACAACCCGGGGTACCATGTACCCTGAACGTCGGAATAATCCAGGTGGAATACAGCAATACCCCGGATGGACCACTCATCCATATATTCGGCCGGGACGGGCAGGGGCAGGCGCAGCACCTCCAGGTAACAGGTTTTAAACCATATTTTTACGTCCCGGCTGGGGAAGCAGATGGAAAACCGCTTGCACAATCGATCACCGCTGATACGGAGAACACCTATTATTCGATACACCGCGAACCGTTGAGGCGGCTCTATACTCAGCGCCCTGGTGATGTGCGGGAACTGCGTGAAAAATACCACCATTGCGAGGCAGATATCCCATTTGCGACCCGTTTCCTGATCGATACCGGCCTCACCGGGGGTGTGGAGGCCCCCACCCCGATCGCTGACTATCGGGACCTGAAAAAGTCAGGGGTGTCTTCCCCGGCCCGCGTCTGCATGCTGGATATCGAGTGCGAGGACGAGCGCGGGTTCCCGGAACCCGAACGCGACAGGATCATCTGCCTGACTGCCTGGGACTCGTTCCTGGACCATTACACATCGTTTGTCTCAAGTCCCTCCGGGGACGCCTACGATTTTTCCTCCCGGATGGCAACCGGTGGCCTGAAAAACGGCTGTTTTGCACACGGGAAGCATACGATCTGCACGTATGCCGGTGAAAAGGCGATGCTCGGGGGGTTTACTGACTATATCAGGAACATGGACCCTGACATTCTTTCAGGTTGGAATTTCGTCGATTTCGATATGCCCTATATCACCGGAAGGATGGAGGCCATCGGTCTTAATCCAACCCTTTTGTCAAGGCTGCTAGGCCAGAGCGAACGAAATGCAGTCCGCGGGCGTGCGCTCTTCGACCTGCTGTCGGGATATAAAAAGATGCAACTGTCCGAGCAGGAGTCCTACCGGCTCGATGCAATTGCCCAGGCTGAACTGGGTGATGCAAAGGTCCGCTATAAAGGCGGGGTGAGTGACCTCTGGAAGAGCGATCCAGAGCTCCTGGTGGAATATAACTTCAAGGACGTGGAACTATGCGTCCGAATCAACCAGAAAAACAACATCATTGAATTTTATCGTGAGATCGCGCGGTATGTCGGCTGTCCACTTGACCGGACCCTGAATTCCTCGAATGTCATCGACATTTATATTCTCAGGAAGGCACACGGCCGCTATGTGCTTCCCTCTAAGGGTTTCGCTGCAGCCAACGAGTTTGAAGGGGCCACCGTTTTCGACCCGAGCCGAGGCCTGCGTTCAAACGTCGTGGTCCTCGACCTGAAATCGCTCTATCCGATGGCGATGATGACGATCAATGCATCCCCTGAGACGAAAGACCCGGACGGGGAACTCCGGGCACCGAACGGGGTTCGGTTCCGCAAGGAGCCGGACGGGCTGACGCGGAGTATTATTGCAGAGCTCCTGGGAGAACGGGACGAGAAAAAACGCCAGCGCAACCTCCATGCATTTGGTTCTCCGGAATACGTGCTCCTTGACCTCCAGCAGAATGTCCTGAAGGTAATAATGAATACCTATTACGGGGTGAGCGGGTATACGAGGTTCAGGCTCTATGACAGGGAGATAGGTTCAGCAGTCACATCGGTAGGCCGGGCGATTATTGAACATACGAGAAATGTGATTGAAAGGGCAGGATACCGCGTGATTTATGGGGATACCGATTCCTGCATGGTCCAGTTACCAGCCATGGGTATTGATGAAACGATAGCGAACGCCCGGCTGATCGAAAAGGAGCTGAACGAAAGTTACGGAGATTTTGCGAAACGGGAACTGAACGCCGGCACACACTTCTTTTCTATCAAATTCGAAAAGATCTATGGCAGTTTCTTCCAGGCAGGGAAGAAAAAACGGTATGCCGGCCACCTTACGTGGAAGGAGGGGAAGATTGTCGATGAGATCGACATCGTCGGTTTCGAGATCAGGAGAAGTGATTACCCACAAATCACAAAAAGGGTCCAGATGAAGGTGATGGAGATGATCCTTCACGGGGAGCCCTTTGACGTGATCAGGAACTATCTCGGGACGATTATCAAGGACTACCGTGGCGCCCGATATTCTCTTGACGAGATAGGGATCCCTGGTGGTATTGGCAAGCAACTCGCCGATTACGATATTGACGACGCACATATACGGGGTGCAAAATACTCGAATGAGTTCCTTGGCATGGAATTTTCAAAAGGCAGTAAACCGAAACGGGTCTATATCAAGGGGGTAAAATCAAAGTACCAACGGACCGATGTCCTCTGTTTCGAATACGGTGACCAGGTACCTCCCGAATTTACCATAGATTACGAGATGATGCTTGACAAGACGATCAAGCAGCCGATCTCGCGTATCATTGAAGCCCTTGGGTGGAACTGGGCAAGTATTGACCCGTCAAGGACTACCCTTGCACAGTTCGGGCTGGGATGAGCCGCCCAACGGAACCGGTTCATTATTTTTTCCGCCATAACGACGCCGATCGAGATCATGAACCCACTCTTTTCGTTACAGCCTTTTTTGAAAAATATTCTGCTTAAAGGTTATGCCCTAACCCAATACGATAAACATTCGGGCAGAATTCCCCTGAAATATCCCGGTCAATAAAGCCAAAAAGAATGTATGGGGAGGTTATCCGAAATCTTCACGCAGTGGATACTACGCCGGATGCTGCCGGGTTTGTTGAAGAAGTTGCATTTGATCCATACCACGACGTGGTACTGTGATGAAGGAGATTTTTCCCCTTACCGGAAATCAGCATGATCATGGTATAGGTGCCATTATCTGACCTTTTCATGGCAATTTCAATAGGGTTATCGGGCGTCACGGAATCAAAGATTTTTTTATCGCTGAAGAGTACCTTGCCATCTTTTTGTACCTGGTAGGTTGCCGTGACAGGTCCGGTCATAATCACTGCAGGAATATAGCGGAATGTCAGGTAGTTCTCATCAGATACCACCTGTGCCGTGAACGTGAGGTTTGACCCGACTGCCTGCCCGCCAGTCTGCAGTGACCCGGGTAGAATCATGCCATTCATATAGAAAAGCCCGAGTGTGACAGCGACGATGACCGCTACGATACCGATAAAGATTCCCTGTTCTTTTTCCATTAGCAAGGCTCCGTAATGTTAGCTTATAGGTATACCGGGGAATTAAAAGACTTAACCGGATTTATCCATCTTTCGAATGGTCCGTGTCACAATCATAACCAGGAGTGGCCCGACCAGGCAGAGTGAAACATTTCAATAAGATTGGCAATGTCCCGGGGCGCCCCCTCATGGATTTATGTAAGAGGGCACCAAACCATCTGGTACCATACATTCGTTATCCAACCCGGGACCCACTACCCGGGGATTTCCGGTAACCCTTCTGACCAGGTGAGAACGTTTCATGAGCAGTAACCGCCCCATTCCAAGGATCCTTATCGCAGGGACACATAGCGGATGCGGTAAAACAACCATTGCACGTGGCCTGATGCAGGCATTCACCTCGCAGGGGTTCGTAGTGCAGCCGTTCAAAGTGGGCCCTGATTTCATTGACCCGACCCACCATACCACCATCTGCGGGAGGAACTCGAGGAACCTTGACCCCTTTATGATGGGCGAAGGAGGGGTCAGGGAGACCTTTGTTCATGCCACCCGGGGCGCTGACATTGCCGTTATTGAAGGAGTCATGGGTATGTTCGACGGGCTCGACGGGACACTGGAATCAAGTACAGCCCACGTTGCCGATCTCCTGGACACACCTGTTATCCTCGTTGTGGACGTGAAAGGGATGTCACGGAGTGCAAATGCTATTGTCCGCGGGTTTACCGGTTCCCAGGGTGGCGAACGGGTTGCAGGGGTGATCTTCAACCGGTTGGGCAGCGAACGCCACAGGACACTGATCGAACGGTCAGCTGGCAGGAACATACTCGGGTGGATGAAAAGGAGACCGGGGCTTGAGGTAAAGAGCCGGCACCTCGGGCTGGTCATGGCATCGGAGGTCGACAATGATTCGGCAGCAGGAGAAGCGGTCTGCGAGGACTGTGATACCCGGGCCATCCTTGAGATCGCACGCAATACCAGCCCGTTCGCTGTTCAGGAACCGCTGCCTGAAGGTACCGGGGACAGGCCGGTCATCGGGATCGCACACGACGAGGCCTTCTGTTTTTATTACCAGGATAACCTTGACCGGCTTGTAGCTTCTGGCGCTGAACTGGTCTTTTTCAGCCCCTTACGTGACCCACTCCCCGAAACAGATGCAATATACCTCGGCGGAGGATATCCGGAACTCCATGCCGGGGCACTTGAAGCATCACCCGCCACGAAAGCGGTTGCAGCGGCTGGAGACCGGGGTATGCCCATTTATGCGGAATGCGGCGGGCTGCTGTATCTCACCCGGGGAATACAGACAGACAGGGAGTACCGGATGGCCGGGGTCCTTCCCGCATGCGCGGAGATGACCGGTTCAGTCCAGGCACTCGGGTACTCTGATGGCCGGGGTAGCGGGAAAAATTCGTATATCAGCCCTGGAATGAAAATAAGAGGGCATGAATTCCATTATTCCCGCATTGAGTGCATGCCGGACGCACGGTTTATTATTGAACTTTCGCGTGGCAAGGGGATTTCCGGCAGCAGGGACGGGCTATCGGAACATGAAACCACCGGGAGTTACACCCACAGTTACTTTACACGTGAGTTTTCGGATTCGTTTGTCAACGCAGCACGCAGATTTAAGAAGCAGTAGCGGCAGCAAAGGACAACGAAGGGATATAAAACTTCAGGGCATATAATCACCGGTAGGAAAGAGGTTTTTCTCATGCGGAGTGACGAGGTTAAATCAGGGTACCAGCGGGCACCGAACCGTTCGCTTCTCAGGTCGCTCGGAGTGACTGACCGGGAGATGGGGCTTCCTTTCATCGGGATTGCCAATGCTTACAACACGATTGTCCCCGGGCACGTCCACCTCCGGACCCTTACCGAAAAGGTCAAAGAAGGGATCATTGCAGCCGGGGGAGTGCCGTTCGAATTTGGCGTGATTGGGATCTGCGACGGGATTGCAATGGGCCACGAGGGGATGCGGTATTCGCTCCCTTCGAGAGAGAACATCGCGGATTCGATAGAGCTGATGACGGAAGCCCACAGGTTTGACGGGCTCGTCTGCGTAGGTACCTGCGATAAAATCGTTCCCGGGATGCTGATGGCAGCCGCACGCTGTAACATTCCCTCGATTGTGTTAACAGGTGGACCAATGCTCTCCGGTTACCTCGCCGGGAAGGAATTGTCCCTTATCGATATTTTTGAGGGGGTCGGAAAAGTAGCTGCCGGAACAATGAGCGAATCTGCCCTGCAGGAGCTCGAATGTTGTGCAATGCCCGGTTGCGGGAGCTGCCAGGGGCTTTATACGGCAAATACGATGGCGTGCATGACCGAGGCAATGGGGATGTCGCTCCCGGGTTGCGCCGCGATCCCTGCAGTCGATGCCGCAAAACTCAGAATAGCCCGTGAAAGCGGAGAGCGGGTCCTTGACCTCGTGAGAGGGAACATCCGGCCCCGGGATATTATCACCATCGACAGCCTCTCAAATGCGATCAGGGTCGATATGGCCTTAGGGGGCTCCACCAATACGGTTCTTCACCTGATGGCAATCGCCGTTGAAGCAGGGGTACCCCTAGACCTCGGCCACTTCAACGAAATTGGTGAAAAAACACCTCATATATGTCACATGCAGCCAAGCGGGCCTCATTCAATGCAGACACTCTACCGGGCAGGAGGGATCCCGGCAGTTTTCAAAGAGCTTTCAGCATTGCTTGCCGATACCCCGACGGTCTCGGGAATGAGCGTCCGGCAGATTGCAAAATCAGCAGTTGTTCGTGATGCAAACGTTATAAAGAGCATAAATTCTCCAGTCAGCCCGGCAGGTGGCCTGAAAATTCTCAAGGGGTCGCTGGCCCCTGACGGGGGTGTGGTAAAATGCGCGGCAGTCCCAAAGGAGATGTGGGTCCACCAGGGTCCGGCGAGGGTATTTGATGGAGAAACGGCTGCAATGAAGGCGATCCTTGCCAGGGAGGTTAAGGAGGGGGATGTTGTCGTTATCCGGTACGAGGGGCCGCGTGGTGCCCCGGGTATGCCCGAGATGCTTTCTCCCACATCTGCGCTGATGGGACTGGGGTATACCAGGGTAGCACTTGTCACCGACGGTCGTTTCTCGGGAGGTACCCGCGGCCCGTGTATAGGGCATATTGCGCCGGAAGCGGCTATTGGAGGACCGATCGCACTCGTCAGAAACGGGGATATGATAGCATTGGACCTGTTTAAGAAGACGCTTGACCTTCAGGTGCCGGACGTGGAACTGGCCACCCGGAAAAGCGGGTGGAAATCCCCGGTAAAACCACTGACAGGCGTGCTCTCCCGTTATGCAGCAAGTGTTGGCCAGGCGAACCTGGGTGCCGTACAGAAACCCTGAATCCAGAATGGTCAGCTGGTAACCATAATACCAGTTTTATTATTGTCTCCCTGACAGAAATTTAACAGATATTAAAAATCCGGTGTCCTCCATGTCAAATTCCACCACGATGTATTGCAGCGTACTATGCTCGCACTGCGAAGGTACAGGTTGTATTTATTGTAACAAGACCGGGCACTTACTCGTAAAAGAGCCTGCATGCAGGTGCAGACACTGTGAAGGGGACGGGTGCATTTATTGCGGCTTCACGGGATGGGCCGGCCTGAAAGGAAAATATGACTGATCCAAGGTCATGCGGATACCGGTGAACACCAGATGGATTTTATTCCGGTACTTGGTTATATCGCAGGGTTCTGCACAACGGTTGCTTTCCTCCCCCAGGTGTACAGGGCATGGCGGACGAAATCGTGTAAGGACCTCTCACCGGGTATGCTCCTGTTATTTGCCGCAGGAATCCTGCTGTGGCTCATATACGGGATCCTGATCCAGGAACTGCCCATAATAATCGCAAACGGTGCAACCTTTATCCTTGTGCTGGTGATTGTAATCCTCAAGTTCAGGTTCGATTAACTGTTTATGATTTATTCCGGCCTTTTGTTGAAATGCCCCCAAATCTGTAATTTAAATTCGGCCTATTCCAAAATTTAGTCACATTCCCGGGGCTCATGGTTCACCGCTGTGGCGACCCCGGTTGGATAGGGAATTATCCCAAAGACTCTGAAATTTTCTTGGATGCCCCAATTAAACCCTGCCCAATAAATATCTTGTCGGGGCTGGGGCAGGGAGGGGGTGAAACCCCCCCCTGTCTCCGAATTTCCTCTTCTTGAACTATATGCAGGGTCTCATCATGCCTTTAATCATGTCCCGGTAAAAAGCTGAGCTGCTGATGGTCCGGCGATCCCTGATTCACTGTGTCCTACCCCCGGGACAACGTGGTATTCCCAGTTAAAAGGGGTATGGAAACGTTCTGCCTCCGACTTTGCCGTGTTAACATAGAACTTTGCCCGCTCAAATCGCGTAGCACCCTGCGCCTCGGCCTCGGGGAAATTTGCAAGGGCGCTGTCGTTCGGGTCCGTATCGCTTCCGCCGGACATGACAATGAGTTTCCGGGCAAAAACCTTCGGAAGGTTGCTTTCAGGAAGTGGCGAATCCTTCAGGCCAAACGGGTAGGGGTGCAAATATTCCGGCAGGAGGTATACTCCTGAATTGGCAGCGACGGCACGGCTGTACCTGGCTTCGGGGAGGAGGACTACCATCCGGTGGACAAACTGGGCGCCTGCACTGTGTCCGAAGAGGAGGTATGTATTCCGGGTTGCACCGCTCTTTTCACGGGTATAATCGAAAAGGTGCTCGATTGCCATGTACGTCCAGTTCGCTTTCGGCTTCCAGTTCACGGAATCGTACGTATTCCCGAGATTGTACCAATAGTCAGTGGGATAATACACCAGGGAAAATTCCGGGACTATCAGGAGGCAGGAGTACCGGTCAGCATAGGGGATCCAGGTCTCCCGTGACGGTTGCCCATCGCGGCCTGCCCCGGGCATGACGACCAGTACCCGGCCGAACTGGTTCCATCCAGTCGGACGATAGGTGTAGACGGTTATCGGACGATCCACGTTTCCGAGCGAATCGCTGAACACGAACTGCCCTCTCCCCGTGGGGATGGCATCAGTGCCGGGTCCAACGGTTGTCCGGGGATTTTCTTTCACCGGGGGGGCCTGCCCGGTACATCCACACACGACAATAATAATTATCAGCAGGATGGAAAGGGGCACACTTATTCCGGCTTTCATAGGGTCAATGTTGGAAAACCATTGCTAAAAACTATCGTTTATTGTGCGTTAGGTTTTCGCTTCATCTGTGTTACGCAATGGAAAAGGGATACCCGGTACTATGATCCCCGGATACCTGGTTTTCACATCATTGAGTGGATGAATCAGGGTGTGAGTACCGAGAAATTACCGGGATACATCTGTTATCCTGGTGATCAAATAATGAGACGATAAAGCCGGAAAAATGAAAATATCGAAGGAAAAGGGAGAAAGAGGAATGGTTTTTTATTGCTGGTACATCAGGCACCCGGCGATAATGTCATGCAGGCCCTGCTTCTGCCGGGTAAATGCAATAATGATGAAACCGATACAGAAGGTGATGATTGAAAGCACTTTTGCGAAAAAGCGGAGGGTTGCCCTTGAAAATGTGATCCGCTGGCCGTGGAGGTCGGTTACGGCAATGCGTACTGCAATTTTGCCAAGGGTGGCCTGGTTTTTCGAGCTCTCGAGAAGTGCATAATAGAGCCATGGTACAAGGATCAGGAGTATCGTAATCGCATAGATAGCCTGCGTCGGCACCATGGAGTACACAACATCGCCATACCGATCGGTCATCGGGTAACCGCGCAGGAACTGGTAAATCATCCTTACCCCTTCATTGAGCCCGGTAAGCCCCATAATAAAGATATCAAGGACCAGGATGAAGACAATATCAATGATCCACGCTAGGAACCGCTGTCCAAACCCCGCGTAATTTTCGGTGCAAATCCCATAAGACTTCTTTTTAAGAAGAAGTTTTGGTGCCGGTGCCGGTGGCGCAACCTTCACTTCTGCCCCGCACCACTGGCAGTATTTTCCGGAATCGTCGGTTTTTTTACCGCACTTCGAACAAAACATTACTCTTTCTCCTGCTTTACGTAAAACATTGTCAATCTTATTCTTCAATGTATCGAATGGTTTTTATGTTTCGGTGTATCACCCAACTGGCAAAACCCGGGTCTAGACCTGGATGTGACAATATCACACCGCCCGGCCCATGATCAAAAAACCTAATACTCGACACTATCATCTCTACTATTAGCAAGATCATGAAAGAAATTTCTTGTATAATCGTAATTGCGGCTTTTATAACCCTGATTTTCTGCTCAGGCTGTACCAGCCAGCAGGCAACATTGGCACCAGCAACGCAGCAGGTTACCGTACCGGCAACCCCGGTCACCACCATCACTTCACTCCCTGCGACCCAGCCGGTACTAACCGTGACCACAATCGGACCAACCGCACAACAAGCGATAAATGACTCCCTTCCGCAGGATCTGACCACCCTGCCTCCCGCGTATGCAGTTGATATCGGGATCGAAAAAGACCGTGTTTATAATACCATAACCGTGACGTTTATTGGGGGCCATGGGCAGGTCCTTGTAAAGGATATTCTTGTCAGGGTTACAAAATCGGACGGAACGGTTGAAGAGAACAACATCCCGGTCGGGAACCAGGTCGCGAGAGGGGCATTTGTTGATATCAAAGGGACCCAGGGGTCAGACAGGGTTGAGGTATTTGCGACACTTGGAGGTATAACGTACAAGGTAAAAGATGAAAACATGGTTTATGCCCGTTATTAACGGGCTGTAATCTCAATATCGGGCTTTATTGAATCCGTCTATAAAAGAAAGATTTTCCCTGTTTTATTGCCATGTGAAATGAATGCAGAACCGGCAGGTTACCGTGGCGCCAGATTACTTCTCATGGACTTCGCTGCGTAGAGGTTCGTCAATACAGAAAGGATCATTACAACCGCGATCATCAGGCCTAACACCACCCATTGTTCAACCCCTGCCGACCCGGTCGCAAGCTTCGCGATGATATTCATAGGGTTGTCGGGTAATGCCAGGGAGAATAGCATCAGGACAACTATTGCAGTCGAATAGACAAACTGGGCTGCAGTTCGTTCACGGTAATACAGTGCGGTTATCGAGGCAACCAGGATGAGCACCATCGCCGCCAGCGTTACGTAGGCAAGGATCTGGGGCGCATTCACTATCATTATCCCATTCAGCATAAGGAGGAACAGCCAGAACCCCGCCTGTAGCGGCACGATGATGAGTGCTGCCGCAACTTTCCCCCAGAAGATTTCGTTTGCCCTGATTGGAGTTGACAACAGTGTTTCAAGGGTGTTGTTCTGGTATTCCTCGGTAATCAGGTCGATGACCAGCGCAGATGAAATGATCGCGGGCATAATGACGAGGAGCGGGATCAGGAGCCCGTAAACAAATTCATAGAAGTCGCTCCCTCCGGTACTTTTCGGTATATCAAGGGGTATTGGCTCTTCGTCAATCCGTTCTGTCCTGATCTGCCTGAGCTCTGCTTCATACTTTACAAATGAATCCTTCAGTTTTACATTCACCACGGCGGCCTGGATATCATTTTTTATGGTGTAAAGGGTGATCTTGACGGGATCCACGGCATCGGACTTAGTATCCGGTACATATACAACTGCAGCAAGTTTCCGTTCCTTAAGGGACTGGATTGCCGGGGCCAGTTCCATATCATACACCCTTAGCCCCCTGTCTGATGCCATCAGGTCCCGGAGATCGGAATCGGTGCCTACATATGCGACAGGATACCGGATTGTTGAATTTTTCTGAAGTGCGGTCGGATCGTACATTGAGGTCAGCCCGACCATGAGAAATGACGAGAACAACGCGATAAACAGCTGGAGGAGGATAGCGAGCAGGATCGTTCGTTCATGCCCAAGCCCTTTTATGTCTTTTTTCATTACCAGGCCGATATTTTTTGCCTTCATGAGAACCACCCGAGGATCAGGTACATGTTATAGAGACAGTGGACGGCAACCGCCGCAAGGAGGCCGAGGCCATAGCCGATCTCTCCCCCTTTTTTGATAGACGCGGCGATAATGAGCACACAGGAGAAATGGAGGAGGAACGGCATCCATAAGACCCCGATACTGGTGAAAAGGATGCTTCCAAAGACAGATTCGGTGATCTGCGAGAGTGTTACAAACAGGAGGAGTTTTTCACCGAAGAGAAATCCAAGTGCCGTGGCGAAGGATGCTCCCACGATCACCGGCCAGGTAAAAAATTCAGGGGCTTTTCTTATCAGCGAATAGATCCCAAGCGATTTTGCAATCTCTTCGACAAACGCCGCACCTATCAGGAGAAGTATCAGGGAGAGTGGCATAGGGAGGTTGAAGAAGAGTACCAGCAGCATCAGCTGGACCATAAACACAAACGGGATCAGGAAGGCGTTAAACAGGAAAAGTGAGATGTATGGCCGCTTTAACGATAGGGTGGAAGCAATAAAGTCACTGGTCTTCGCGAACAGGTCAGACTGCGAAAAGAGCCGTTCTTCCCTGAAATTTACCACCCCTACATAAAAAAGGACAAGCGCTGAAAGCCAGAACAGGGAGGTCGAATAAAGGTAGTCAGTCGCCGTAATGGCGGTTCCCTGGAGGGTGAGGACTACCAGGGTAAGCGGGGATATCATGCTTACAACGTGGATATTTGCAAAAATGCTCGGGAAGAACAGGTACGATGTGGCAATAGTCGAGAAAAAAATCGAGATGAACGAGAGTTCCTTGAAACTTCTCGAAATCATGCCAATAAGGAGTGCCACGGCGAGGAAGAAGAGAATGACCGGGATAAGCGGGAGGACAATGAAGGGGGAGGCCTTGATCCATAGCGTGAGTAATGCCGATATCCCGACCATTCCCACGAAATACGGGAGGGCCTTTCCGAGGATAATCGCGGACGGCCTGGCCGGGGTTGAGAGCAGGAGCTCCCCGCGGCGGCCTACACGTTCGTTCATGATACTCATCATGTAAAACTGTGACATGAAGTAGAGTGGGAAAATGAACAGGAAGACAAGGATAATCGAATCGAAGGGCAACGGCGGCGAGAGCTGGTCAGGGGTCTTGTAAGTACCGAGCGGGCTTTCCGAGCCTGAAAACATATCGGTATAACGCGAGACCTGGCTGTTCTGTGTCGTTGACTGCTGCAGACTGCTCCTGAGCTCCTCGCTCGATATGCCGATGGAGGCCTCAGGGAGGGCGACAGGTTCAACAGGGCCCGTCGGTACCGGGGGCTGGCTTGATCTCGGCCGCAATGATACCTGCTGGCCTGATTGCGTCGCGGTAAAGTCCAGTTCCGACACAACCTCCTGGACATCGATCCAAAGCGGGTAGGCCGCAAACAGGTCAGACTGCTGGTTATACACGTTTGACCGGTACTTCGTATAGTCCCGCTCCATCGTCTTTGCAGCGGCTTTCCCCCGGTCGGTATCATGGACGTAGACCACACGGTTGAAAATCATCAGGTCGTAATAGTCCTGATTTCTTTGTATGGTCCCTGGATCAGCGAGGTCAACAGAAAAGCGGGCATCACCGGAGAACAATGCGGCGAAGTCCGGGTCGTCGGTACCGACCTTGTAAATTCCGTCCTGGAGGTGGAGACCGCTCTTTGCGGTAAACCCGGTCACGGCAATAAGAAGGATAATCAGGATAAGCGCAACCGGAAGTACGTTCTTCCCCATGGTCCCGACAGACCGTTTTACCTCCCATTTTGCAATCGTGAGGATGTCCCGGGAATATCCCATCTCCACCTCTTAAATATCAGAATGGTATGTTCATCAGCTATAATATGGTAAAGTTGTCTGACTGGTCTACCATTACAATATTACTTTATTTGTTTTAATTCAACCATCGATGCGTTAAATAATTTATCCAATTCATTTTCGGGCATGATAAATATGAAGCTGTAGACAATAAAATTTTGTACAGCGGCATAACCTCTTTGGGCCACTGAACCCCAGCCGGTCAAAAGCAACCGAACATGCTGCCTGGGTGTGTCGTGGTCCCATGTTTACTTGGATATACGCAGACGGGCGGCATGTTTGCCTCCTTGTGTCCTCACTCGCTTTGCTCAGGCTCCGGGCCGCGTCGTCAGCACATCACGCCCTGGTTCATATAAGTTGATCGTTGGCTCGGTGACGCACAGACTTCGTCGCTTACTCCTTGTCTGCTGCTGTTATTCACTTTGTCCCAACCGATTCCGATCCGTTGTGACAAAGTGGGGCCATTGATATGCCCCCACAACATGCTTTTCGCTATCACTTGCCGGTTCTCCATGCCCGAGGCGCATGGCGCCACCTGCGACGGGCTGACAAAATAGGATATAGGTGAGATGTGGGAACACCAGACCCAGCGACGAGGCACCCGGTTACCGAGCGGAGCGAGGTCGAGGTGCCGAGGAGCGATATCGTTGTGTACCCTGCAATATTCCACCCGACACCGGGGCAACAAGAACAACCAGCGACGAAGACACCCGGTAACGGCTGGCAGGCCGTCGCGGTGTCGAGGAGCGATATCGTGTCAGCAGATCTAGGACCCGAAGGGGCAGACCTCGAAGACGAGGCCCAGTGGCCTCGGCCGTGGGATGACCCGCAGGGAAAAATTTACTCCAGGTAGATAATCTGATAAGAAAATGGATGCAATAGATTATCGGTTGCGACCGGTTGATTTTGTTTGTCGCACTTTCCCCGGTCGTGACTACTTGTTCCGGTTCTCCCGGATAAATTCAGTGAGGTCCTCTTCACTGACCCGCCACTCCATACCGATCTTTATGGCGCCCATTCGCTTTTTTAAAATTAGTGTCCTGACGGTCTGGGCATGGAGATGCAGCATCGCGGCTACTTCCTCTGTCGTATAAAATTGATGAGGTGGGGTTTTAGCCATTATTACTTAGTCCTCCCCTGGCAGCATAACGGTTATGACCGGCTCGCCTTCGTCACCAGGTCCGCAGACCGCTTTAAGTTCGACGGTTTCGCCGCCCCGGTGATGGATAATCCCGGTGGACCTGGCCCTCTCCCGCAGAAGTTCAAAGGCCACGCGGAATATGATAACACTGCTGCTGCGTGATCTGTTCGCAGACATTCGCAGCATCCAGAGCAGGTCCCACAACCTGCCGGTCAGGTCCTGGTCGGGCATCTCGGGAAGATACGAGGGTTCGATGTACTGATACCAGGCGGCCCGGGTGAATGCAACCGGAACAGAGATCCCGGCCTGCCGGGTGAGTGCTTCGGGTGCCGCTATTAATTCACCGTCATTCAGGGCATCGGCCCGGGTGTACCTGCTGATGATGTCCTCCTCGGTCCAGAATGGGAGGGGGGTCGAGGTGGTCATACCCGACCACCACGGAGACGCGGTTTCCCGTTCGTAAAGCCTGGCCTGATAACGATCTCATTGGAAGCCACTTTCGACCATATCCAGCCCATATTGTGATTATGTGCATACACAGCAGCGAAATCAACCGCAGCACCATGATCGACGCATTCCGCGATGAGATGCGGGCCGGTCCCTCTATTGACAAAAATTTTGTATTCCATCACCACTCACTCCCATCGGATGGCCACTGGCCGTCAATCTCGTCCACTTCGATCGAGTCGAGGTCCTCGATCCCGATCGTGCCGTCGCGGATCTGTTCCTGGACACACTCATTTGCTGATTTCCCAACATCAGCAAAGACCGAAACCCAGGCAGAGATCCGGACACTGATCGGGGGTTCCTGGTCTGGTGGCTGGAGCCATTCGGCCTCAGCCCGGAGGAATCCAACGGGAAGAT
>JBAXJR010000012.1:0-59320 GCA_037137755.1 Methanomicrobiales archaeon
CATACGGTGCGATAATTATTTTTCCCGAATTTGTTTCGAGGATAATCTGATCAATAAGACCAATTTTCATATCCTTTGCAATTTTTATTCCCGCCCTGAGCAGGTCCTCAGCCATCGCGGCAACCTGATCAAAATCTGCCTGACCAAGAGACTGGACTGAAAAACCCTCGGAAAATGCGGAAACGGCAATCACTCCCGGCTGCACCAGTACTTTTCTCAGAATACTTTCGTCGAGAAGGTCCGGGAGTGCGGGTATATTGGTTTCATCCTGAAGCAGGAAGTTATCCTTACTGCAGATCTCTACTGCAGACTGGTACTCGTCGGGTGTATAGCTGCAGAGCTCCATCTTTTCCGGTGAGGTTGCATTAATAATTTCAAGCGCTCCGTTACCGGAATATAGTTTATCCCCGGAGGTAAAAGACGCAGCAACAATTTTACCCTTGTCTATCAGGATGGCCCCCAGACCCTGTTGAGCGGTTATCTTTATCAGCCCCACGTGACCGATTATCCGTTGAACATCCTTTTCATGAAGCGGATTGTTGATATAACCGAGGGGAGTTCCTTCCGGCAGGTTCATATTATTATAAAGCAGCTATCAGCCGTTCTTTGTTTTTCTTCAGCTCGTACCGGATCCTGCCCACATTAGCAGTCGAATCTGCTACTATTGCTATTAGTTCGTCTGATGATAGAGGTGACAATATTATGGGCCCTTTTTCCAGTTCCACAAGCATCTGATCAAGATTCCCTTTACCGAGCTCGTTCCCCATGGCTTCCGAGGTCCCCATGCCGGTGGATGCCATTGCACCTAATGCATCAATATCAATCTTCCCGGATATGGCACTCTCTATCACAAACCCGTCTCTTCCGACTACGACCGCTGCGGAAACACCTTCAACTTTAAGGAATTCACCCAGTATCTGCTTTAACATTCCGAATCTCCCCGATACACACTATCACTATATAAACTGAATTTCTGGTATACGATGATAAATATGTTTCCTAATATAATTCTATTCAGGGTCGTTTTATCATCAATTCGCAGGTATGAAAGGTACAGGAGAAGCTTTTCTTTTTCCCCATGATTAACTACCCCAAAACACCCTTGTATTAAGAAGGACTATTAAATATAGTGTTATATATCTCTTATTTATGAAACTCCCGAGGGGCACATTTCATTCCATTAAGAAAGGAATACTATTTCGCTCGCTCCTTGATGAAATAGAGAAAACAAGGTTAACCGGGTATTGCACGATAAGTTATGGGATCGAGACCTGCACTCTGGTGCTGAATTCCGGGATATATATACTTGCAGATTACGATAAACTTGAAGGGGATCCTGCCTGGCAGAAGATGCAAAAGCTGCTGGACATGAAAGTTGATGCAGGCATTACGACATTAGATACCATTCAACTCCAGCTGGCAAGGGAATTTAACCCGCATGCAACACTCCCGAGCTTTGTCAGGAAATCCCCCACAAGGCAGGTCAGGACAGGAATACCCAATTTGGGGATCAGGAGAAAGGACGATATTCCGGGAAACGCGGCACCGGATGCCCGTCTGGAGCACCAGAACAACCAGGGCCTTCACCCTGAACCGGAAAAGGTATTGGCTGATAAACAACCGGCGAAGCAGGTCTCTTCCCCCGGTACCGTACAATCTCCCGATAAGCAACAGGCAAATGAAAATGTGCAGGAAGAGGAGGGTTCCTGTATTGGTCGTGACCTTGAAGCTCTTGATAATATGGACATCGATGAAATGACAAAAAGAATCCGGGAGAACTGTAAGGTAACCATTGAAAACCTTGATCTCGATCACCTGATAGAGAAAAAGGAAGATTAAGAATAAATTCCAGAAAAACAAGCGCTAATGCAGGAAGACACCATGCAGTCAATAATACCAGGACAGATATCATTCATACCCGTTATTGTATTAATCATTGCAATAGTAGCAATTCTCCTAATCCTGTTATTTATGAAGGTTTATCAGGTAAAACATGGAGCTGGAAAAAAAGATCGTCCTGAAATATGGGACATCAAACCTCCGGCAGATATTATTACACCGAAACCTTACATTCCGGAAAAAAAACATGAGGAAATATCAGAAAAAAAACAACCGGTAGAGGATGAACCACTAACGGACCTTGGGGATATCACAAAAAATCTCCATGCACTCACATCGAAATACCATCTCGATTCAATCACCTTGTCTACAACAGATGGGCTGATGATTGCAACAACCAGTGAAAGCGGGCAGGATGATGCGGCCCACTATGGCCAGGTCTTAAAACAGGGTGAGGAACCTTCTGTACCAGGCATGAGGTTATTTTATCTTATACATAAGGGATCATCGGTAATCGGGATCTTACGGTCCGGCCGCCTGATACCAGACACGTTATTGGGAAGTATCAGGAATGACACTGAAATAATCATGAACTGGTGGATATAATGTACCAAAGAGGGAGAGGATTTAATTACCAGCATATAAATTTACATTAAGCAACTCTTGTGAAGGTGTTTAATGGTCAGGGTCTACACGTTGGCTTCCGGAAAAGGTGGAACAGGAAAGACCACGGTGACCGTGAATCTAGGGACCTGCCTCGCCCAACTGGGAAAAGAGACCTTTATAATGGATGCTGACATCGGGATGGCGAACCTGGGCCTGGTACTGGGTCTTGAGGATGTTCCGATAACGCTTCATGAGGTCCTCGCGGGGAAAGCAAACATAAAAGATGCGATTTACGAGGGCCCTGCAGGTTTAAAGGTGGTTCCAAGCGGGATTTCCCTCCAGGGGTTCCAGCAGGCCGACCCTGAAAAGCTGAAAGACGCCCTGAAAGAACTGGTAAACCTTTGTGATTATCTTTTAATCGATGCACCTGCTGGTATCAGCCGGGACGGTGTCATCCCCCTTGCAATTGCGGATGAAGTTATTCTTGTCGTTAATCCTGAACTTTCTTCAATCGTTGATGCCCTGAAAACCAAGATCCTCACAGAAGTCGTGGGGGGTCATGTGATGGGTGCCATCCTTAACAGGGCCGGGGTTGAAAAGACGGATTTTGTCAGCCAGAAGATGGAGAAGGTCCTCGGTGTAAAAGTGATCGGGACGATCCCTGAAGACCCGAATATCAGGAAAGCAGCATCATTTAAAACACCGGTGGTGATAAAATATCCGGATTCCGGGGCATCCATCGCTTTAAGAAGGATCGCCGCAAATATGGCAGGTATCCCATTCAAGGAAACCCCACAGGAGGCAAAAGACGGGTTTGTTGACCGCTTTGCGAAGGTCCTTTTTAGAGGGAAACGATGAGCATTGAGGAAACCCTGATCATCCTCTTCGGGCTGATAATTATTATCCAGTGTTTTTTCATGTATGTCATGTCAAGGCGGATCCAGCAACTTCTTGACGAACGTGATAAAGCCGGGTTTGCGATTGATTTCTCTGATAGCGAAATTGAAGAAATTACAAGGACCGCCGAAGAATACAAACGGCACCAGATGTAATGGATTTTTAAATTTACGGCTTTTAATGGCTTTTTCGTGAGTCCCTGATGTACCAGGGGTGGAAACCGGCGAATTATTGTTCTCACGCAGTAAAAGTGGGGGAAATATTTCCCGTTCCCTTACTAATGTTTCTTAAAAAACGTAATGTTCCTCACCGGGTTTCTGCCAGGCTGCAGTGGCGATCAGGGGGAAATCATGAACTTTACATGAAACATTCTTTTCCATAGAATGAGACCCTGAAACATTTTGTGAACCTGGTGTCCAAAGGGTTTGTAACAGGGAGCCCGGGGTTACACCTCCACCCAACCTCACCGCCTATAAGATATTCTTCGGGCAGGGTCCAACTACCGGACCCCTTGAATATTTAAGAGATTCTTAAGGCATTCCCTATCCCACCGGGGTCGCCAAAGCGGCGTGGCGGAGCCTCTGAAGCGGGATAAAATTTTGAAATTCCCAAAAAGCAAAAAAAAAAGATATTGTTGAGAGGAGATCAACAGACCCGGATTATTCTGTTTTATTTGTCACGGTAAATTCGCAGTACTGGTCGCCTTTACATTTGCATTTTATCTCTTTTCCCTGGACACGTACGTTAAAGGCACTTGATACGATACCCGCGAGGAGACCGGATGTACAATGGCAGGAGGGCTTGTCTTTGTTTCCAAGAGACTCGGCCTCCGCGCTGTTATCAAGGGTGAGGATCTTTTCTTTCTTTGCTTCGTTCCAGTCCATTTTTATCACTTTGAACCACCCCATCTGCCCATAGAAAGCAAGCGCCATATCAATGAGAGTATTTGGATCATTGATACCCATTTTCTTGAAAAATGCGATATTCTGGGTACCAAGTTCCATGTATGCCCGGTAATTGATCACACCACCGGCTGCTGCTTCCCCGACAATCTTGCTCATCGACCCCATCATCGAATTAAACAGCATTCTTGGTACCATAATAACGGGTTCCTCTATCAGGGTGATCTTGCCTTCAAGTGGTTTGAGTTCCAGGAATTCAGTCAGGGACCGTTCTCCTTTCCTGATCCCCTCTGCCCTCTCATTCCAGGTTACCGCACGCTGTGTGAAGACAAATTCACATGCATCCCCTCCTGCAGCATGGCACGTTACTTCTTCCCCAACCCAGTTCTTACCGGTGACTGCATCGAGGACACCTTCCATCCATCCGACATGAACGCCACAGACGGGCATTGCCCAATCTTTCATCACGTCCGATTCAAAGGTGTACTTTGTTTTCACAACAATTTTACTGTCACTCTGTGAGACCAGTTCCAGGGGTGAGCCCCAACCCTGCTGGTGCTGCAACTTGAATGCGAACATGAGAAATTCGTGTGGTTTCAGTTCAAGGCCCTGTTTTTTAAGGAATATATTGAGACCGGTTGCACCCATACCAACGGACCGGTATAGTTTCCTCATCATCTGAACTGCAAGCTTCCGGTTCAGCGACCGCTCATACATTTCGTACATTGCCCGGAGGAGATAATTCGGATTGCTGCTCGTACGGACGCCGAATGCAGACATAATTCCTTCGCCGGGGTGTATCTCGAGGAACTGGGTGATATCTTTATCTCCTCTGATAACAGCCTCGATATCATTCCGGTCAATCTTCTTCCTCTCCATAGAATATACCTCTTGATTCCATTTATTTAAATAATACCATATGAGGCGGGTGGAAAATAAAAGCATTAATTATGAGTTATTTTAAAAATAAAGGTTGATATGAATACGAATGGCATTCAAAAAAAAAAGATCGGAAAACGTGTTCTCTATTGAAATATCTCATTCCAATGAAATACCAGGACTTCCTGTGCCACCCGGAAGGGGTCACCGGATAAATGTTGAAGGTACGTTCACCCGAGCTCTATCGTCTCTTCGCGTCCGCCCGAACGCACGGTAACGGGAAATATCCTGATTTTACGGTCACGGTCCATTACCACGCAATCATATTCACCGAAGAGTACTTTGAAGTATGCCTTCCCTTCGGGTGTGGTAACATCGCTCCCTATCACCCGGCCCAGTTTCCTGATGGAGACATGAACACCTGACTGTGGTACCTGTCCTTTTACAATTTTTACCGTGAATGAACCAGTCCCTTCATTTCTTCTTTCAATAGTTGGCATTGCCATAGACATATTACTGGTCAGGTGACTCCGGTCAAAGATACGACACAAGAGGATGTAGGTTTCGATGACGTCGTGCTCAACCGGGTGAAACGAGAATGTCTCGGTACCTTTTAAAAGATAAATGGCCTTATCACCAAGCAGAATACCATTTTTTTCTATCTCTACGGCACCTTCAGGTTCGCCGTTTTTAAACAGTAAATACAGTGTTCCGATCCCGATATCGGCGACTCCGATACCGCTTTTTTTTCCTTCAGCTGCAAATATTTTCAGGTCGGTTAATTTTGAAGAGTATTCTGACGTGGTCGCATTCATCTGCTCGTTGAGAAACTCGTTGATCTCCATTTCAGAATTCACCCCTTTTTCAATCCGTGGGAATAACCCGGGTTCCTTGAAAAAACAGGAGTGCCATCACGATGGACTGCTGATACCGGGTACCTGGTTCTTTGTGTAGCATACTTTCTGTCTTTTCGTACTATATTAGTTTATTATATGGATGTACCCCCCGGGTTGTCCCGGGACCAGGGTCTGCCAGGCGAAAAATAATAGGAAGCCAGGTACCGTCTGGTACCGGGATGTGCACCCCGCTACAATAAAATGCACCGGAATGAGGAGAGGTCCTGGCAGTTACTCTCCCAAAAACGCCATTATTAAAAGTCCCGAATACAGATATGCACATGCTATCATGATCATCGTCCCGCTTGTAATCGGTGCCATTGTAGTGGTGATAACACTCTGTTATGCATCATACCTGGATATTATTGATCGGAGGGTACCGTTTATCACGTGGGTACCTCTCCTTCTTGTCGGTATACCGTTAGCGGGAATGGCACTCCTCTCACTTAATAATGGAATTGTGCTCCTCGCAGGATACGCAGGGATTACCGGTGCAATCCTGTTACTTGCGTATTTTAATAACCGTGATATCAGTACCCCAAAACAGGTGATCTGGCCGGGAATGATAATTGCCCTCCAGGTCTGCACAGGCATTTTTTTTCTCTATAGTGGGATGACAAGCATTTTTTTTCTCTCGATGGCCGCAGCACTTATTTTTTCCTGCGCGACGGTGCTCGAGTTCCGGGGGAGAGAGAACCTATTCACCGATACCTGGCCGATACTATATTTCCTGGTTGCTGCGTTTTCATGGTTTTACTATGCCGTTGCAGTCGCATCACAGGTTTCATACGCGTACCTCGGGATGATCGCATTTTTCTGCCTTATTTTTTACTTATTTGCGATTCTCAATCTTTTTGGCGGGGCTGATGCCTGGGCACTGATGTTTATAGCGCTTACAATCCCGCTCTTTCCCTTCACACCTCTTGCAGGTTACCCACCCCTTGCATTTTTCCCATTCACCGTCCTTGTCAATGCGGTCATATTCAACCTCATTGCACCCATTGCACTCTTTATCCACAACCTGTACCGGGGAAACAGGGCACCATTACGTTACCTGTTCCTCGGGTACCCGGTTGATGGAGATAAGGTACAGAATTCATTCGGCTATATCATTGAAGATATCAGTGAAACTGATGGAACCGTTCATCGGAGATTTCTCGGGCTCGGGGAGGCCCTGGGATCTCTTGTGAAGGGTGGGAAGCGTATTTATACGAAAGACCTCAGATTACACCCGGAACAATATTCCCGTGAAATTTCGTTGTACAAAAGGGCGGGAAAGGTCTGGATATCATATGGTGTCCCATTTATTGTCCCCATTACCACCGGTGTGATATTTGGGCTTTTTATAGGGGATATCCTTACAATCTGCCTTAACCTCTTAGGAGGTATCTGAAAATTATGTTACCATTACGTTACCAGGACGGTCTTATCCCCGTCGTTGTTCAGGACCAGGCAACCCGTGAGGTGTTGATGGTCGCTTATGCCAACAGTGAGGCAGTCGGACTCACTGACAGCACCGGATTTTCCCATTTCTATAGCAGGAGCCGGAAAAAGATCTGGAAAAAGGGGGAGGAAAGCGGGCATGTACAGCGGGTATCAAGGATACTCGTGGATTGTGACGAGGACTGTCTCCTCTACGAAGTCATCCAGGAAGGTGCAGCCTGCCATACAGGCCATATGGCCTGCTTTTTCCGAACACTTGATGGAGAAGAGATATCAGGGCAGGTCTTTGATCCCGCTAAGGTATATGCTAATAAAGATCAATGATCAAATATATAAGCGGTGATATTTTTTGAAATTAGTACCAGATACTAGTGTCGTCATAGATGGTCGCATCACCTCAATGATAAAGACCGGTGAATATAATGGCGCGACAATAATTATACCAGAAGCAGTAATAGCGGAACTGGAGGCCCAGGCAAATCAGGGACGGGAAATAGGATTTTCAGGCCTTACGGAACTTCAGGCGCTCTGCAAACTAGCTGAAGAAGGCACTATTGAACTAAAATTCGTCGGTGTACGACCTACCCTTGAACAGGTCAAGCTCGCCAGCGGAGGGGAGATTGATGCACTCATCCGGAATGTTGCAATAGAACACAGCGCACGGTTTATTACGAGCGATATTGTCCAGGCTGAAGTAGCCAAGGCAAAAGGCCTCGATGTTATCTACTTAAAGCCACAGATCGGGGATTTCACACCCCTCGGAATTGACCAGTTCTTTGATGAGCATACCGTTGCAGTGTACCTGAAGGAGCGCGTGCCACCGGTGGCGAAGAAAGGAACGATCAACGAGATGAAACTCGTCCGTATCCGTGAACAGCCCTCTTCAGATTACGAATTAAAATCGCTTGCCCAGGAAATCCTTGAACGGGCAAAACGTGACCCGGACGGATTTATCGAGGTAGAGAAGCGCGGGATCACCGTCGTCCAGATTGGCTCCATGAGGATTGCGATCGCCCGGAGACCGTTTAGTGACGGGATGGAGATCACGGCAGTCCGGCCAATTGTAGATATGACAATTGATAATTACCGGAAAGCGAACGTTATCAAGAACAGGCTCACCGGCGAGAAGAGGGGACTGTTAATTGCCGGGCCACCAGGTGCAGGAAAAACAACCCTTGCACAGAGTGTTGCGACATATCTTGCTGATAATGGTTTTATTGTAAAAACCATGGAGGCACCAAGAGAATTACAGGTACCTGACCATATTACGCAGTATACCATGCTTGAAGGAAGCATGGAAAACACTGCTGATGTGCTGATGCTTGTCCGGCCGGATTATGTGGTGTTTGACGAACTCCGGAAAAATGAGGACTTCCGGGTATTCGCCGATATGCGCCTTGCAGGTATCGGCATGGTCGGGGTAGTCCATGCAATCGGAGCCCACGACGCACTCCAGCGCTTTTCAGACAGGGTTGATTTCGGGGTCCTCCCGCAGATAGTCAATACCATTATTTTTGTCGATAAAGGCGAAATCCTGAAGGTATACGATGTTGAATTCACCATAAAAGTACCTGAAGGAATGGCTGGCGAGATGCACCTTCGTCCCGTCACCATGGTCCGCAACTACGAAACAGGGGACCTTGCGTTTGAGATATTCAAATACGAGGGTGAAACCATCGTTATCTCGGCACCAGCCCAGCAGGCTGCGATAGCAGCCCCGTTGAAAGTTCCTACAGACGAGAAAGTGGATGAGAACACGGGCTGGAAGATCGCGGAACGCGAGATACAGAGGGAGATAGGGAGATATACAGATGGCTCCGTCGATGTACGGATGCTTTCAGACTCGAAAGCTGTGGTCTACATAGATGACAAGGATGTCCCTGCCGCGATCGGAAAAGGCGGGAAAAATATTGCAGCAATTGTAAACAAGGTAGGCATAGGAATTGATATACGGCCAAAAAGCGAGGCAGAAAAGCCCCAGCCTGCACAGGCACAGGGGGAAGAGGAACTCCAGCTTGGCGGCGGGATAAAAATCCGTGTCGACAAAAAGCAGCTGGCCATCATATCTCCCGAACAGGCGGGTAAAATTGTTGACGTATTCGCTGGTAAAGAGTACCTTTTCACGGCGACGGTCAACGAGACAGGGGAGATCCACCTTGGCAAAAACAGTACCATTGCACAGGAAATGCTGAAACGGTACAACCAGGGGGACCTGATTAAACTCAGGCCTGTATAAGAGGGTAACACACCCCGGAAAAATTCTAACATAAATTGGGTGATATTGTGAGCGAATTTAATATGCAACAGTTCGAGGCCACGGCGGGAGAGAAATGGGAGCAGGTATTCGAGGCAAACCCTTCTGACCGCCCAAAATTTTACATTACGGTGGCATACCCCTATCCAAGCGGCGCAATGCACGTCGGCCATGGGAGGACCTACATCGTTCCCGATGTAATTGCTCGTTTCTGGAGAATGCGGGGGTTTGAAGTGCTGTACCCGATGGCGTTCCACGTGACCGGTGCACCGGTCATTGGTATATCCAAGCGCATAGCGCGCGGTGATGAGAAGGCAATCCGCCTGTACCGTGACCTTTACAAGGTCCCACCTGATGTGCTGGCACAATTTACCAATCCTCTTGAAATAGTCCGGCATTTCAGCGAGGAGTACATGCGTGTCATGAAGAGCTGTGGGCTCTCCATTGACTGGCGGCGTAGATTTACCACGGTAGATCCTACCTATAGCAAATTTATTGAATGGCAATGGAAGCACCTCGGGGAAGGAAACCATGTCGTAAAAGGTGCCCATCCTGTCCGCTATTGCCCGCAGTGCGAGAACCCGGTGGGAGACCATGACCTCCTCGAAGGTGACAAGGCCGAGATACTGAAGTTCACCCTTGTGATGTTCCAGTACGGGGACTCACTTATCCCCACCGCAACACTTAGGCCAGAAACAATCTACGGGGTCACGAACCTCTGGGTAAACCCTGCCGTTACGTATGTTAAGGTTAAAGTAGACGGCAGCACATGGATCGTCAGCCAGGAGGCCGCAGATAAGATACTCCTGCAGGACCACACGGTCGAGGTTATTGAACGGATTCCGGGCACCTCACTCATTGATAAGACAGTCTTACACCCGTTATGCGGGGAAGTGCCGGTACTACCTGCAGAATTTGTCGATCCCGATATGGCGAGCGGCGTGGTAATGAGTGTCCCGGCACATGCGCCGTTCGATTATATCGCATTGAGGGACCTCCAGAAGGAAGGAAAATACACTGATATCCAGCCTGTCCCTCTCATCACCGTGCCGGGGTATGGTCAGATCCCGGCTAAAGACGCGGTAGAACGTGAAGGGATTGAAAACCAGCTTGATTCAAGGATGGAAACCCTGACCCAGGAGGTCTATGCCGCAGAATTCTCATCGGGTAAACTCTTTGATACCTATGGCGGTAAACCCGTCAGGATTGCCCGCGACGATGTTGCGGTCCTGATGATTGAACAATACGGGTCTACCGTTATGTACGAGTTTGATAACCGTTCGGTGGTATGCCGGTGCGGGAGTCGTGTATACGTGAAGATCCTGCATGACCAGTGGTTCCTCCAGTACAGCGATCCGGCATGGAAGGCACAGGTATCCGGGCACCTGAAAGATATGGCGCTCGTACCCCCGGAAGTCCGCGTGGAATTTGACCGGACTGTTGACTGGCTTAAAGACTGGGCATGCACACGGCGGGTAGGTCTTGGCACACATCTCCCATGGGACCCGGCATGGCTTATTGAACCGCTCTCAGATTCGACCATTTACATGGCCTATTACACAATTGCTCACCGGATCCGTGAATTTGCTCCCGAAATCCTCACCCCTGAAGTCTTCGAGTACATTTTCCTTGGAAAAGAATCTCCAAATCTCCCGGAACGGGAAAAACTCGCGAAAATAAGAGAAGAATTTCTGTACTGGTATCCCTACAATTACCGGTTCTCGGCAAAAGACTTAATCTCCAACCACCTGACCTTCCAGATATTCCACCATGTTGCTATATTCCCAAAACCATTACTTCCAAAAGGGATGGTTGTCTTTGGAATGGGACTCCTGAACGGGGCGAAGATGTCATCGAGTAAAGGAAATGTCTTCCTGCTCGAGGATGCAGTCCAGGAGTTCGGGGCTGACACGGTGAGGATGTTCCTTGTTGGAAGCGCTGAGCCCTGGCAGGATTTCGACTGGAGAAACGAACTCGTAAGTTCGACCAAAAAACAGATCGAGAGGTTCTGGTATACCATTATTGAATCTTCCCTGGCTGACGAGGCGGACTGCGAAATTGATTCGTGGCTGATATCGAGGCTCCAGCACCATATCGGCAGAACAACTGAGTCTCTGATGAAATTCCAGACCCGGCAGGCCTTACAGGAAGCGTTCTTTGGTATCGAGGGAGACCTGAAATGGTACCGCCGCAGGCTTTCTGATGGATCGAAGGGCCACGCATCATTAAAAGAACTCTGTTCCGTGTGGATCAGGCTGATGACCCCCATTATCCCATTCACCTCAGAACAACTCTGGTCTGAAACCGGTGAAATGGGACTGGCCTCCTTTGCAGCGTGGCCGGAAGTGGATGACTCCCGTATTTGTCCAACCATCGAGCTTGCAGAAGAATTGTTGTCGCGGACGGTGGAAGATATTGAGACGATCATGAAACTGATCCAGATAACCCCGGCCTCGCTAACACTCTGTATTGCTCCCGGCTGGAAACACGATATATTCAAAACGATTGCCTGCTCGGATGACCGCAGCCAGGTAATCAAGGAGATTATGAAGGATGAGACGATGCGGATGCATGGCAAGGATGCCACCGATGCTGTAAAGCAGTGCACCACCCTGATCCACCGTCTTCCCCCCCAAATCGTGGAGGCCATTTCCAAAGAGGGACTGGACGAGGAGAATATTTTTAACAAGGCCAGGTCATTCCTTGAAAAGGAATTCGGTATACCGGTTTCGGTAGTCCCTGCAGATCCCGGGACGTATGCGAAGGCTGCGGCTGCATTGCCATTTAAACCAGCGATAATTATCGAGTGAACAACCCACCCTGCCTTTTTTTACCCCTTTATCTTCCCTCTCATAGACCCGGGTGTTTGATCAGAATACACCCTATGACAGCGGTTAAGACAAAACCCCTCCAGGAAATGGAAGAAACCTGCGGTGTAGGATGCGATCCATGAACGGTTCTGCAATCATAGAACTATCAACCAACCAGGGCAGCCTAAGTGTCGGGGTGGAGCCCCGGGGAGCGTAACTAAATTTTGGAAATCACCCCTTCACCAGGACAGATTGGGAAGATGTAATCAAAGACTGATTTTTGTAATACGAACGTTTGAATGTTCTCACATAATTGATCAGGGATACAACAAGGAGCCTGATGCACAAAAGGAGGGGAAATCTCCCAGTCCGGGAAGATGATTATCGGTGTCCGGAAAAAATGTAGATGCTGGTTATTCTACCGTTTTTGCTTTTTTAACCCTTTCTTTTGTTGAATAGCCCGTAATGGCATCAAGGTATTTTCGAAACTTCCTGTTCGTATCAAGGATTGCCTCGTCAGATACCGTGAGGTCTGACTCGGTCCGGATAATAACGGATTTCCCCTCAGCCCCAAGCGAGGCATCGAGGACCTTGAGTGCCCCGTACCTGATCTGGTAATGCCCATCCTTGTTCTCTGGCTCTACACCGAAGCATTCCTTCAGTTGTTCAACCATTGTTGCCGGTAAATTCTTGGAAAATCCCCTCTTCACTGGGTACTCTTGCATAATACTTTTTAGTAAGGTCGTATATGTTAATCTAATGTCACCAGAAGCTGGATTTGATATAAAGATTTTTTCAAAACCCCTGAGCACAGAAGGAGCGTCTGTCCTCATGGGATTTCCCGGGAGCGGACTTGTGGGAAGTATTGCCCTTCAGTACATGGTCGATCAACTGGAATTCCAGCAGATCGGCAGCATGACAAGCAAATTCTTTCCACCGCTAGCCATGATGAACAAAGGTGTCATTAATGTCCCGGTCCGGATATATGAAAAGGAAAAACTTGTGGTCATCGTTGCCGATATTCCAATCCACCCCATGATATGCTACGAGGTCTCAAACGGGATCATGGACTGGCTTATGCCATTCAAAATCAAGGAGATTGTCACCATTGCCGGAATAATCACGAATGAAACAGAAAAACGTGTATTTGGAGTTGCCACAACAGAGGCAGACCTGCCACGTATCCAGGAAAGCACAATAATTCTTCCGATGGGAAGTATATCAGGCATTGCGAGCAGCCTGCTTACGGAGTGTAAGATCAGGGGGATTTCTGCCTATGGTCTCCTGGGGGAAACAATTAATGCACCTGATCCACGGGCGTCGGCTTCAACAATCGAAGTC
This sequence comes from Methanomicrobiales archaeon, assembly GCA_037137755.1. Lineage (GTDB taxonomy): Archaea > Halobacteriota > Methanomicrobia > Methanomicrobiales > Methanospirillaceae > CAIKOD01. The sequence continues at coordinate 13,868 of JBAXJR010000012.1, forward strand.
CTCAACAAAATGTTCGAAATTAATCTCGATGTCAAGCCACTGCTTGAACAGGCCGAAGAAATTGAGGCCACGATGCATAAACTTGCGGAAGAAGTCCAATCCCAGGAAACAATACCTAAGAAAGAGAACCTTCCGATGTATGGGTGAACGACATGGAATGCACAGCACTAACAGGAATTTCTCCCGAGGTGATCAAGGATCTCAGGCTGGGAAAGGCACGGACACTTGAGCTTCATAGTACTCATAATGTCATCACGCTCAACGGTGTTGAGCCCGGTACACCAATTTTCCTGACATCAATAAACAGGGAAGACCTTGGAATTGGAGACCAGGGGATTGTCGCAGACATCATCGGGATCACCATTACGATGAAACGGTTGATCGAGTACTCACCGGGAGTTGTATATGAAGAACGGGAACGCTTGTCAGCACGGGTCAAGGTGAAATTTTGCTGCAACTCTGTAGTGAAAACAGTTACCCAGGACACCATGTTTTCACCTGCCCTTGTTGAGGTGGTAAAGTGCTGCAGTTACCATGCAGGATAGCAGCAGAACTCCCATTTATTATTCCTTTTTTTTCTCATCCGGGGTAGTAACCCCGCGAGAGTATAGTTCAAACGACGATAGTTACATAGGATAGCCTGACAAATATTACAGAGCCAATTGGGCTTGTGGCTTAGCTTGGACATAGCGCCGGGCTTCTAACCCGGATGTCGAGGGTTCGAATCCCTCCAGGCCCGCTTTTGAACCATTCTGATTTTTTTAATGAGGAGATTCACCGGTTAACCCCGGTAAAATTTCATTCCATGCCTCATCCCTCGTTATCGTAACGGTAGGTTATGAGATCCCCGGAAAAGACAGTCTGCGGGCAGAGTTAACTCCCTGAAATTTTCAGAGATTTGAGGACCTTTAATCCCACCCTGGACAGCCCACATGGCGGGAGGGGCTGCTGGAGTGTGAGTACATTACAGGGCATCCTTGAGATAGATACGATGGATGTTGAGAGGTGGTGGTCAATAAAAACGCGGAAAAGAAAAAAATGTGTTTTGGAAGAGAACGGATTTATTCGTTCTCATGGGAGACCAGCTGTACATCCCCTATATTATGCTGTCTTTGCGAGAGTTTTTTCGCCTTGAAAATATTTTTGCCTTCCTTTCCGATTGCAATACCCCGGTCTTCATCCCGTACCTCAATATGTGCAACCGGTTCACCCGTTTCATCATTTTCGAATTCGACAGAGATCACCTGTGCCGGGAGGAAACAGTTTTTCAGGAACTGTGTCGCATCCGTGGAATACTCTACGACTTCGATCTTTCTCCCCATGACTTCTGATGCCTTTTTAATGCTGGCCCCTTTTTTGCCAATTGCAAGGCCCATTTCCCCTGGGTTAACGACAAAAATAATCCTGTTATTCCGGTCGTCAATGATACAGTCACGGCTCCCTGCACCAGTAAGGCGTTCAAACTGGGAGATCAGACCCATGCAGTCTTCAGTCAGTTTGACTTCGACCATTATCATGCCCTCTTAAGGGAAAGAATATCTGACTCGCCGGGATCGATTACCGCAAGAGCACTGACCATGAACGGTTTCCCACAGGCCTTGCCAAGCGCAACGCTTGAGCCTTCAAATGTATGGATAAACAGACCTTCTTTTGTCGTTATGGACTGCAGGAACGTGGGCGGGCAATTTGCTGCCACTACCACGATCTGCGCTTTTCCTGACTCAATACATTTTTCTGTTTTATTCTGACCGAGAAGGACATCGCCAGTCTTGATCGCCCTTCTTAATGAAGCATTAAAATCCATTGCAATTCTCCTAATTCATAGGTTTCGCGATTAGTTTTACATCTCCGGTCCCCAGCTGTATCGGCTGGCCTACAATCACATTTTCAGTGACTCCGGATAATTCATCCACTTCGTTTGCCACTGCTGCATCGAGCAGGTGGTTGACGGTAACTTCAAATGCAGCTCGAGAGAGCACGCTCTCCTTTTCGCCCGCAATTCCATGCCTTCCGATCTGCTTGACCTCGCCTTCAAGACACATCATATCGGCGACGAGCATAATGTGCCGGACGTCAACGAGGATACCCTGCTCATTGAGCGTGGAAACAGCTTCATGGATAATCGCGTTCCGGGCAGCCTCAATACCAAGGACCTGGGAAATCTCATTGATGTTGTTGGTGCGGGTACGCCTGGTATCAACACCTTCGACATCGAATACATCCTTTAGATTTGAGCCTTCAGTATAAAGTATATACTCCCCGCTCTCCTTACGGACGACAACTCGCTCGATATCATCGATACCCTGTACGATCACATTCCGCACGTGCTCCGCAAGCTGGAAGAGATTCTGGTAGCTCTCACGGTTTTTTGGCATGAATTTAAGGATCGCATCGGCTTCATCGGACTCATGTTCAAAATCACGGTAATGGCGTCTTTCACGGATTTTCCGCGGTGCGGTCTCAATGATCGTGCTGACAGGGATTTTTCGTTTCTCACAGACCGCGCTGTTCAGGTGGACCACGACCTGCATGTCTTCCATGTCAATCGTTATGTCCCCGAATTCCTGGAGGGTCGCGGCTTCAATCTGCCAGCTTACCTCCCGGGCACGGTCACGGTCTGCACCGAAATCTGGCTCAAGATAGATGGTCATCGTGGGTGTGCTCGGTTCTTTCCTTGCATCCATGATCTCGATCAGTCTCGGGAGCCCGAGGGTAACGTTGATCTCTGCCACACCCGCGTAGTGAAAGGTACGCATCGTCATCTGTGTGCCGGGTTCTCCGATTGATTGTGCAGCAATGACACCAACTGCCTCGCATGCCTCAATCCTTGTGCTCTTGTATTCAGAGTTGACCCGCTCAATAATTTCTGTGAACTGGTCATCGCTGATGTTTTTCTCTGCGAGGAACTTTTTCAGCTGATCCTTCGTCTTGACCGGAAGTGACTCGTTGTCAATGACCAGTTCCTGTTCGGGCGTCATCTATACCTCCTCCTTCAGGACACTTTCTACGATCCCTTTTACGTCCACCGGATCACCAAAGCAGCTCTTCATGGGGTCGGTCCCGTCTTCACCATACGTGAACTGGATGATACGACCGCCGGTCGTCCTCACCGTCCCATCATATGCCACTTTCAGGTCCTGTAATGCATTGATCATCCGCCGCTGCAGGTACCCGCTCTGGGAGGTCCTGACCGCAGTGTCCACAAGCCCTTCACGACCACCAATTGCGTGGAAGAAGAACTCGGTGGCATTGAGCCCTCCCTTGTAACTGTGTTTAATAAACCCGTGGGCATCAGACCCCCGGTCCCCCTTCTTGAAATGGGGGAGCGTCCGGTCATCGTACCCTCGCATAATACGCTCTCCACGAACGGACTGCTGGCCGACACAGCCGGCCATCTGGGTCAGGTTAAGCATCGAACCTCTTGCACCACTCACCGCCATCACCACGGCGCTGTTCCCCAGCCCGAGGTGACGGCCGGCAATCTCACCAGTCCGGTCACGGGCTTTCCCAAGGACCTGCATGATCTGCATTTCAAGGGTCTCTTCTGGAGTACGGCCGGGCATAGGTTCAAGCTGACCGTCTTCGTAGATGCGTATCCGTTTTTGTACATCCATCACGGCACCGTCAAGGACCTCGGCAATCTGCCCGTATTCGGTCTTCGAGAGGTCTTCATCATCGATACCAAACGAGAACCCGTCCAGCATGATCGAGCGGATGGAGAGCTTCGTCATATCGTCGATGAAATCTGCGGCACGTTTCATCCCGTTCTGCCGGATGATGCGCTGGACGATCTGGCCGTCAAATGCACCGATTGCCTTCTTATCAATTGTGCCGGATTTTAGTTGTCCATCGATAATCTGCACATACGCATCCCGTTCACAATCGTCCCGTTTACAGGTATCACAATTTGCACATGAACTTGCCTTGAAGACCATGTTCAGACCGTCTGGTAAAATAACGGAGAAGGCCTGCTTGTTGGTCCACATCGGGACCCCGTCCTCTTCCTTAACGGGTGGCGGGAGATGCTCAATGGTTGTAGACTTCAGCAGGTAGAGGAAATCTTCCCTTGTGAACCAGCGGAGCTGGTTGGTGAGCATGAAGACCCCAGATATATGGTCGTGAATTCCCCCGATAATCGGACCACCGAAACGGGGCGAGAGGATATTTTCCTGCACTGCAACAAGTATTGCGGCTTCTGCCCTCGCCTCTTGGGTCTGGGGGATATGGAGGTTCATTTCATCCCCGTCAAAATCCGCATTGTATGGCGGACATACTGCGGGGTTCAGCCTGAACGTCTTCCCATCCATTACTTTCACACGGTGGGACATGATGCTCATACGGTGAAGGGATGGCTGCCGGTTAAACAGGACAATATCTCCATCCCGGAGCTGCCGCTCCACGGTCCAACCCGGCTCAATCATATCAGCAACGGTATCGAGGTTTCCTTCCGCGAGGCGGAGCCTGCGTTTATCCGGCCTGATAACATAGTTGGCCCCGCAGGGGTGGTTAAGGGTGGGGCGGTTAGGTCCGTTCCTGGCCATCGCCTTGAGTTCATCAATATTATTCGGCGCTGCATGCACCGGGATAGACATCTCGTTCGCAATTGCCAGCGGTATCCCGACCTGCACCACGCTCAAATTCGGGTCAGGGGAGATCACAGTACGTGCGGAGAAATTCACCCTCTTACCGGAGAGCGATCCACGGAAACGCCCGTCTTTTCCCTTGAGTCTTTGAGAGAGGGTCTTTAATGGCCTGCCACTGCGGTGGCGTGCCGGGGGGCACCCTGCCACTTCGTTATCCATGTAGGTCGTTACATGGTACTGCAGCAGTTCCCAGAGGTCTTCAATGATCAGCTGGGGGGCTCCTGCGTCCTGGTTTTCCTTGAACCTCTGGTTGATCCTGATGATGTCGACCAGTTTATGGGTCAGGTCATCTTCTGACCTCTGACCGTTCTCAAGGATGATAGAGGGTCGCATCGTAACGGGCGGCACCGGCAGCACAGTAAGAATTGTCCATTCAGGTCGTGCCACATCGGGGTTGATACCAAGGTGCCGCAGGTCCTCGTCGGGGATCTTCTCAAGGCGGGACCTGATGTCAGCGGGTGTCAGCTTGTGCTCGATCTTTTTGCCTTCCTCAACCTGAACCTCTGAAAATGTCGTAGGCTTCTCGAAGTTGATCTTCAGCTGCTGTTCCCCGCAGTGCGGGCAGACTCTTTCTTTCTTGATGTCTTTTTCCGACAGCACGTCACCTGTCGCATCTTCCTCGGTCCCGACGACTTTTTCAATCTCCTCGGGGGAAAGAAGGAGCCGTGAACAGCTCTTGCACGTCACACGGAGGAGTTTCCTGATCAGGCGCGTATACCCGACATGGATGACCGGTTTTGCAAGTTCGATATGCCCGAAATGCCCTGGACATTCGCTTGCCTTCTGGTCACAGGTCTTGCATCGCAGGCCTGGGTCAATTACCCCGAGGTTCAGGTCCATAAGTCCCTGCGGATAGGGAAAACCATCATCATCGTAGGTATCAGCCCATATGATCTTCCGTACACTCATCGTCCTGATCTCTTTCGGGGATAGCAGGCCGAATTCAATTTTTCCTATTCTTTTTGGGCTTGGCATGATTCCCCTCCTACACCACGTCCTCTAATTTCAGTCTGGGCGCAATACCCATACTCTTCATCTCATCGAGGAGCAGCTTGAACGCGTAGCTCATCTCGACAGGGTAGATATCGGTCTCACTCCCGCAAGCCAGACATCGCGTCGAATTGGACTTACGGTCGAGCATCGCAATCATACCGCAATGAGCACAGACGTATTCCTGTACTTTATCGGACTCATCGAGAAGGCGCTCTTTCAACGCCATCGCGGCACCATGCCCGATCATCACATCACGTTCCATCTCACCAAACCGGAGACCACCTTCACGGGCCCTTCCTTCAGTAGGCTGGCGCGTAAGGACCTGTACCGGCCCGCGGGAACGGGCATGCATCTTTGAAGAGACCATGTGGTAGAGCTTCTGGTAATAGATCACACCGACGTAGATATCGGCGTTGAACTGTTTCCCGGTGATACCATCGTGCATTATCTCACGACCGTTATGGGAGAAACCGAGTTTTTTCAGTGAACCACGTATATCTGCCTCGAGCTCACCACTAAAAGCGGTACCGTTAATGCGGCGTCCTTCAAGTGCCCCGACTTTTCCTCCAATCATCTCAAGCATGTGGCCGACAGTCATCCGGCTCGGGATAGCATGCGGGTTGATGACCAGGTCAGGTGCAACTCCTGCCTCGGTGAATGGCATGTCTTCCTGGGATGCAATAAGCCCGATTACACCTTTCTGCCCGTGCCTGGATGCGAACTTGTCTCCTACCTCGGGGATCCTTAAATCCCTTGTACGTACCTTGACCAGGCGGGAGCTGTTTTCACCCTCGGTTATGATCACCGTGTCAACAATCCCATGCTCGTTGCTTCGCATGGTAACCGAGGTATCACGCCGCTTTTCGACAGTAATCAGGTCACTGGTCGGCTCTTCCAGGAATCTTGGCGGAGAGGTCTTCCCGATCAGGACATCCTTTTCAGCGACTACCGTCTCCGGGTTGATCACACCGTCTTCATCGAGATTCTTATAGGAGTCAGCCCCGTGGGCTCCGGTCACTTCCTCATCTGGCACTTCGATACGGTCAATCTGCCCACCGGGATAACGGCGTTCTTCGCCTTCATAGGTCCTGAAGAAATGAGATCTGCCAAGGCCCCGGTCAATCGACGCCTTGTTGAAAATCAACGCATCTTCAATATTGAACCCTTCGTAACTCAGAACGGCAACGACGAAGTTCTGCCCGGCCGGGCGGTCATCGGAACCGATCAGTTCTGAGGCCTGGGTGTGCGTGAGGGGTTTCTGGGTATAATGGAGAAGATGACCCCGGGTATCAGGCCGGAGCTTCATATTTGCATCGGCGAACCCGAGCGCCTGCTTGACCATCCCTGCACCCATGGTGACACGCGGACTTGCGTTGTGTTCCGGGAAAGGGACATGTGCTGCCCCGATACCAAGAATCAGGGAAGGGTCTATCTCGAGGTGGGTGTGCTCAACCGTGATATCTTCCGGGTTGATCGCAATGAAAAGGTCCTCCTCTTCCTCAGCATCAATCAGCTCAATGAACCCTTTCTGGACGAAATAGTTGAAATTTATCTCGTTCTTACGCAGTTTTTCGATATCATCCGGGGTTATTAGGGGTTTCCCGTTGTGGAGGACAATCAGCGGCCTTCGTGCCCGGCCCCGGTCGGTATGGATCACGACGTCGTTATTAAATTCCTTGTAGGAGACGTTCACTTCGGTTGACAACGCACCCTGGCGCCGCATTGCCCGGGTCTGGGCAACCAGTGCCTGGGGATCATCGGCGAGCCCGATCAATGCACCATCAACAAATACTCTCGATTTCTTCATCTCACATCCCCCTTAATCTGGTCTACTCCGAGGCTGTAGAGGATCCTGATCACTTCTTCCTCATCAACAACCCCTTTACTTACTTCAACCATCTGGGCGAAATTCTTGACAAGACCACAATTTGGGCCTTCCGGAGTCTCACTTGGGCAGATCCTGCCCCATTGTGTCGGGTGAAGGTCACGCGCCTCGAAATGAGGCTGGGAACGGGAGAGCGGGGAGATGACACGACGCAGGTGCGATAGCACGCTCATGTGATCGACACGATCAAGCAGCTGGGAAACACCGGTCCTGCCTCCCACCCAATTTCCGGTAGCGAGGGGGTGTAACAAACGCTCAGTAAGAACATCAGCACGTACTGCTGTGCCGATGGAGAGATCGCGGTGCCTCATACTTGCCCGCTCAAGCTGGTACTTTATATCCCTTGTCAGCCGGTTGAGGGAAATACGGAACAGGTCCTCCATGAGGTCGCCTGCGAGTTTCAGGCGTTTGTTCGAGTAATGGTCCTTGTCATCAATCCTGCGCTTGTTCAGCACAAGGTCAAAACAGGCCTCTGCCATCCTTCCGAGGAAATGTCCCTTTGCAAGGCGTACACTCTCTACCGTATCACGGTACCCCTCGTCTTCTTCCTTCATGCCAAATGGCATGAGGTAGTTAAGATGCGGGAGCAGGTAGTTATCAAGCACGAATTCAGCACGTTTCCGCTGGTAATCTCTCGTCTGGTTCGGTGCAAGTTTCTTACCGACATACATGACGCCGCTCTCAACGCTGTCGCACTCGCTTTCCTCGAGGTTCTGCATCATGAACGTCAGGATGTCTTCGTCGGTCGATACCGCATTAACAACATCATGATCACTCACCATCCCGAGTGCCCTCATAAGGTCGACGAACTTGAGGTGTCCTGCGACTGACGGGAACGATACTTCAAGCAGGTTCTTCCTGTTCCGTTCAACGACAACAAGAGCACGATACCCGCGGTACTGTGAGAACACCTTCGCGACATAGATCCGCTCGTTATACCGCTCGGTGAACTCCGTCATGATCTTGTTTGATGCAAGGTCTTCCAGGGTCATGAGGACCCTTTCGGTCCCGTTGACTATGAAAAAGCCACCCGGGTCGTAGGGGTCTTCACCATGAATTACCCGTTCATCATCACTCATTCCAAAGAGGTTGCAGGCCGTTGAACCGATCATGATCGGTAACTGCCCGATCGTGGTCATAATCGGCTCCTGCCGGTCTTCACCCTGGACAAGGGTTAGTTCAAGCTGAATTGGGGCTGCATATGTCAGGTTACGGAGTCTCGCTTCGCTTGGAAACAAGTCCCCCTGCGATCCGTCAGCTTCCCTGACGAGCGGTTTTCGCACCTCGATTTTCCCTAATTCAACCCATACCGGTATATTACTTTTGCCACGGATCTCGATGTCGGTCTCGATTACCCGCTGCTCGTTCACAACTTTCTGGAGGTTGCGAAGAAGAAAATTGTTGTAGGAGTCAAGTTGGTGGCGCGCCACATGCTCCCGTGAAAAATATGCCCTTGATAAAATGCTTCTGTCGATCAGAAATATCAGCTCCCTCTTATTTTTTGGGTCTTTTTACGACAAGCCGGTATGACTCTGCTATACCGGCAGTGTGGCTGGTCCTGATGGTCCGTACCACTTCCCCTACTTTTGCTCCGATGATTTTTACCGCTGGTTCGTCATGATATATTTTTGGCAGGTGCTCGCTCGTGATTTTGTAGGTGGAGAATAATGTGCTAACCTCCTCCTCACTCATGATTTTATGGTCCGGCACCATCACATGTTCAAGCACATTCAGCTTGGTGCTCATTAAAAAACCCCCTCTTTCATAAATTGCGTCTCCTCCAGATGCATCACCAAATAAAAACCCACAGGCTGTACCGTGGCAGCGGGCCCGGAGGGATTTGAACCCCCGACCACCTGGTTAAAAGCCAGGCGCTCTACCTAACTGAGCTACGAACCCACGGGTACATGCCACACAGCATTAAAACAAGGTAAGAAAACTATATAAACATTCCCACAAAATATAACTAGTTCGCACAGACGAATTCTATTTTATTTGCTTCTTTGCCGAAAGGGGAACCATATCCTGCAGATGGATTTTGATTTACAATTGTTTATGAAGCGTAAATGTGCGCGTTAATTTTGTTACCCGGTTCCTGGTATCACCAGAGAGCGCGGGGCCTGGTTGTTACCATGCTACCAGGAGCGGGCCGCTGAAAAAAACGGGTCTGAAATTTTTCCCGGATAATTCCATCCGTGTGACTAGGGCCCGGAAATGCAGGATCTGCAGAAGAAAGAGAGTATTTTTAAACCACAAATAATAAATAACAGCTACGTAATGACTGACCTGATTCGCTGGCTTAATAAAAACCGCTCTTTTTTTCAACCTGACGAATCGTTCTCGGCACGAGCTATCCGCCATATAAGTAACGTCGAACGAAACAAGTTATTTTCACCTGATATCGAGCATATGCGGACTGCGGAGGGGAGGTGGTTTGAAGCGATCGTTTACGAGCTGTTCCTGGACGCAGGAGAGATTACGGACGAAATAGGGGGGGTGGCAGTGAAGGGAGCAGATGCTCCAAAAGGAAGGAGAAATATCCACCTCGGCCAGAACGGATTTTTTTATTCCCGGAACGGGGATATTACCATCCGGGGTAATGGCCAGGACCTCGCAGAATTTGACCTTCTCCTGCTCGACCGGGACAAGCGGATCGCTTTTGGAGAGGTCGTGACTTCTCCATCAGATTTGAAAGAGTTCGAAAAGGAGATCGAATATAAGAAACGGCTTCTTGGATATCTTTTTGCCCAGCCGAGCGTGCCATTCCTGCTGGTCTCATCATTTGATATTTCCCACTTTTCCGTAGTACGCCGGTTGATGAAATCAAGGGATAACATCAATATCCAGACAATTACCTGTGAACAGATAAAAGCCCTGGTAAACCGGGGTGCACCGGGAAAAGAGTACAAACATACCCGGAACCATAAAAAAACCTTCCTTGCAACAGACCTCGTCCAGAAGAAGCCGTTTGACTACCTTCGTTATCATGACTGGGAGAGAAACAAGGTCTTTTCACAGGTAAGCAACCATGTCAATGTCAGGAATACACCAAATCCGGAGGAAACTGCAGTACTTGTTAAAAAAATTCTCTATGGCGGGCTCTATCCTTCTGCAATAAAATCCCTGTGCAAAGAGCATGAGATCAGTATCAGGGGTGAGAAACTGGATTTCAATGACGTCATGCATAATTTTTCCAAGGTAATTCTTGCAACTGATCTTCCCGGGTATGATCCTCTCATGTACCTTCGGCCCAAGCAAAAACGGGAGTACCTGAAGATGGTCCAGGATAAAGAGGGGAATTTCAAGTATGAACGCCGGACCCCACCAAAAGTCGGTTTCTTCCTCTGGCTCGAGTCCCTTCCACCCACACTTGGGACGAGGATCACCCACCAGATCCTTGATGCATTTTCGCCGGCAAATGGGAGCGGGAAAGGTGAAAAACCTCTGCTAGAGGTAATGAACCGCCAGAATTGAAGATTGCTTGCCCTTTCAAAAGGTATAATAAACCGCCGGTAGAGAAACCTATCAGGATAGCATAGTACTCCCCGGGAACTTATCATGTTACAAAGGGCACTCTCTACATTTTTTTTCTGCTCCATTATTATTGCCTCTGCCTGCCTGGTTGCAGGGTGCGTATCGGGCCAGGGAAAGGCAGGTCCTGCATCACCGGTTATCCCGGTGACTATCGTTACACCCAGCGTCATGCAGTTCACTAAACAGCCACATAACCTTACGGTGCAGGAAAACGCCGAATTGCATGCAGGAAATTTGTCGCTCGTCTTTTCTGTCAGGGACAAGAGCCGGGATCCGATAAAGCAGACAGTAAGTTTTGAACTGACGATAAAAAATGTGGGTAACGGGACTGTCGAGGATCTCCAGAAAAAATTATCTGAATTATATGCGACCGATCGATCGGGAAGGCACTATAGTGTACCCACGCATGTAGCCCTGATAGGGCTTAAACCCGGAGAGATACGAAGCGGTACCGTTGAAATATCAAATGTCCCGGACCAGGCCCTCCCAGGTCTTGTATTTCACTACCGGTTCGGCAACGAGGAAGCCTCCTGGGTGATCATCCCGGAAACACCGGTCTGAAGCTTCCAGGGGTACCACAAATACCAGATTTTTTTTTTCTTAACCCTTAATGGCAGGCTAATGTCTGCCAGAATTTCTTCAATTGTGTAAAATAATATATTTCACTGCCTTTGGAAGGACTTCTTCATAAAAAACTGCTCTGTTGCCACCACTGGTACTGAGGCGGAGGGGGGTTTACCTCCTCCCTGTCCCACCACAGGTGAGATAAACTTTCGGGCAGGGTTCAACAGTAGAATTCCTGAAAATTACGGAGATTAAAGATTTATTCCCTATCCCAACCGGGGTCACCACGGAGGCAGGGCGGAGCCCAGGGAGCGTGGGGAAATGTTAGAACAACCCCAAACTGATATGAACGTATTCATGCATTTCTGCAGGGAAAAAAAGAAATCACGGACCCTGGGGAGGTCCAGTGATTTTTTAGTCCTTTTTTGATTTAGTCAAGGAGGATGCTGTTTGCCTTGTCCTTGTATGCATCCATAACATACGGGATGCCAGATATGCGGCTTGATTCCTCTGTTAATGCCATCACATCATTTCTGGATATTGTCTTGAGATTGAAATTCCTGCTTCCTGCCATCAGCTGCTGGAGGCCGGTCCTGAATTTCTGTGCGTAGGTGTAGATACCAATCGCACCCATCGGGATCTCTTTAAACCTTGCGCCGTACTTTTCTTTGAGCTCTTCATACGCGACAAATATTTCCTCCGGCTTTGTCCCAAACTTCGAGACTGATTTCGGGAGGTCGCCGTCTTTTATCCACTTTTCGATGTTCTTTCCTGTCATCCCGGGGATCATGAGAGCCCGGCCCATGCAGACTGCCTTGACATAGGGGCTACCCATTGCGAGTGATTTGAAGACATTCGGTTCATCGGAGAATCCACCGGCGATCGCAATATCAGGTACCCTGATACCTCTCTTTTTCAGCTTCTCGCAGTACTGGTTTGCCAGTGCCTGCAGGTAGAACGTCGGGATTCCCCACTCGTTCATCATCGGCCACGGGCTCATACCGGTACCTCCGGAAGCACCATCGATGGTAAGGAGGTCAATCTTTGCATCTGCCGAGAAGCGAATTGCCATTGCAAGTTCTACTGCGGAATATGCCCCGGTCTTCAACGTAACCCGTTTGAAACCGATATCACGGAGACGGTCTACCTCTTCGAGGAAGCCTTCTTTTGTCACAAACCCGAGACGGGAATGTCGCTCGAACTCCTTGATTGCTCCCGCCTCAAAGGCCTTCCTGATCTCTGGAAGTGTCGGGTCAGGCAGAACAATATATCCACGCTTTTTCAGTTCAATTGCCCGTTCCAGGGACTTTACCTTGATCTCTCCGCCTATGCACTTGGCGCCCTGGCCCCATTTCAGTTCGATGGTGTCGAGGTTATGCTTTGAAGAAACATATTCGGCTGTCCCGAGTCGGGTGTCCTCGACATTCATCTGGACTAGCATCTCTCCATACCCGTCGTAGAACTTCTTGTAAATACCAATCCTGCGGTCCATTTCAGGGGACTCTGACACTTTGCCTTTGCTATCGAGTTTAAGGCCTGGATCAATCCCACAAACATTCTCTCCGCAGACGATGGTAATACCGGAAATTGCTGCACCAATGGCAAAATGTTCCCAATTGATCCGTGCAATATCTGTGGATCCCAGTGCTCCGGTAAAAATCGGCAGGCGCATCTTGACTTTCTTATCCCACCCGTACTCGGTTTCGGTGTCAACTGATGAGAATACGGCACTATCCGGGCCGATATCTGTCCCTTCTGGCAGGCCTTTTGCGCCAACCGCGTATCCCTGGATATTCAGGTGTGAATAATCAACAGGGTAGTTTTTGTCCGCACCCGCAGTGATCTCTCCAAAAGGTCCGGGGTACAGGACTTCACGTCCGCGGAATGATGATAACCAGGTCTCGCAGCCTCCTTTACATCCATCGATGCAACGGGTACAGATCCCTGACATGGGCGATACGTCCCGGGAGCGGTTTACCGTTCCGGTCGCTTCGTTTGCGTTCGGTCGTCTAAGATTCATTAACTCTCTCCTGATGCTCTCTATAAATGGCCTTGAACAATCAAGGGTTGTCCGAGCGACAATGCTCAAACAAAAGAGTTTGGTTTTTATACCGATATAAGCACTTGCCTTCTGTTGCACATATATAGTTTATGGTTATTTGGTCGTAGAATTGAAGAATAACGGAAATTTGAATAAAAAAACGTTGAAATATCTGCTTTTACCCGATGCCCTGGTTGATCATCCTTAACAATATAAATTCGGGTCACACCCGGTGGAAGCTCTATGCAGGTCGATCATTTCAATGGGACCAGTTCGTATGCCGATGAACCGAGACCAATCTCCTCTCCATACCTGATCTGCAGGTAGGCATCGGTATTTGCCCTGAGTCCTTTGAATTTATCCTCTCCCTTGTGGTGATTGTGCAGAAGCAGTGACCCGGGATTTCCCAGCTGGCCATTCACAAGGTCGAAGCTTGCAGCATCGATCGCCACGGGGTCTCTCGACGCGAGGATCCCGATATCAGGGACGACGGGGGCATCACTCCATGGGACACAGTCACAGTCCGGAGTAATATGGGTCAGGAAATTCATGTAACCTGTACGCGATTCCTTGCCCTTGACGGCCCCGGCAGCATACTCAACAATGCGCTCTATAAATTGCGGGATCTCGGTCTCCCAGTCAATATCGATTGCCCCTTCGGGACAGATAGTCATACATTCAAAGCACCCGATGCATGCTGACCTGTCAATTGATGATTTCTCATTTATGATCGTGATTGCAATTTTCGGGCAGACCTGTACACATTTACCGCACCCGGTACAGGCCCCTTCGATACTAAGCGGCCGGGCCGAATGCTGTGCCTGTTTTCCGGATGTAGATGCACAACCCATACCCAGGTTTTTTATCGCCCCGCCAAATCCTGCAACCTCGTGGCCTTTGAAGTGTGAAAGGACGACCATACTCTCCGCTGCAGCGATATCTCCTGAAATTATTACATTTTTGAAGTGCTTTTTCTGAATCTCAACGGATTTTGTGTTACCCCCGGAAAGCCCGTCTGCGATGATGACCGGGGCACCGACTACAGAATAATCAAACCCGTGGAGGATTGCTGTTTCAATATGGTCTGCAGCATTTGACCGGCTCCCGAGGTACAGGGTATTTGAATCAGTAACAAAAGGCTTCCCCCCGTATGCCCTGACTTTATCGACGACCTGGCGGACGAATACCGGGCTGATATAGGAATCATTCCCGAGTTCGCCAAAATGTAATTTTATAGCAGTCAGCCCATTTTTACGTATAGTCTCCCCAAACCCGGCTGATTCGAACAGGCGGTTAATCTTCGAGACCGTGTTATCCCGCGGGTCCCTTGCCCTCATATTTGCGAAATAGACTTTTTGTTTTGACATGGCAACACACCATAATGAACAGGTATTTTTGTTATCCCGGGTGCCGGATATTATTGATCAATAATCAGCACGATGAATAAAACACTTTCCAATTGATAAAACTGACAAAAAAACCAAGCAGACTCCGAAAAACACCCGCTGCACTACCCATGAGAACTCGCTCATTCCTATCGGCCAGTCATTAGAGCATTCCCACACCCTGGAAAATAAATATCTTAAAAAAAATGACCCTGGTGTCGGGGAACGATATTCCCCGGCCTGCATTTCGCGGTTATTTTACCACATTCATTCATCCGGACTAATCGATGTTCCGGCAGCCATTATGTTACCTGGATCCGCTTTCTTTGTTCCACCTCAGGAATATATGTTTTTAACAGGAGGGACAGGCTCACGACGGTGACGGAACTCAGTGCCATGGCAAGCGCAGCGAGCTCCGGCCTGAACATAATGCCAAAAGATGGATAAAGTACCCCTGCAGCAACCGGGATAAGCGCCGCATTGTACGCAAAGGCCCAGAAAATGTTGCCCCTTATCCTGCCCATAACTTTCTTCGACAGCTGGATTGCAGCCACAGAATCTGCCAGGTCATCCCGGATCAGTACAATGTCCCCGCTCTCGATTGCTATATCTGTACCGCTGCCGATGGCGATTCCCACATCTGCACGTGCAAGCGCCGGGGCATCGTTAATCCCGTCACCGACAAATGCCACAATTTCCCCCTTTTCCTGCATGGCCTGGACCCGGGACGCCTTGTCCCGGGGGAGCACTTCCGCAACCACCTCTGAAATTCCAACCTTACCCGCGATCGCTTCAGCGGTGCGACGGTTATCACCGGTTATCATCACCACCTTCACACCCATCTCACCGAGGCTCGAAACCGCCCGGTATGCAGACTCTTTTAAGGTGTCTGCTATTCCGATTACACCCGCCATACTTCCTCCGGCAGCAACAAGGACCGCAGTCTTCCCTTCCTGTTCGATCAGGGTGATCCTGGATTCGGTCTCGTTATCCACGGGTACACCCCTGTCCTGCATCAATGCCCGGTTCCCTGCCAGCACTTCTTCCCCGAGGACCAGGCCGACGACACCCTTTCCATTTATCGTGTCAAATTTTTCTGCCGTTTCCTTCAAAACTCCCCTTCGCTTTGCTTCCCTGACTATCGCCTGTGCAAGGGGATGTTGTGAACCGTTTTCCACTGCAGCAGTAATGGAAAGTAACGTCGCTTCTGGAATACCAAACCTGATGATATCGGTTACCTCAGGTTGTCCTTTTGTGAGGGTGCCCGTCTTGTCAAAGACCATGGTGGTAATTTTTTCTGCAACTTCAAGGGCTTCACCGTTTTTTATTAAAATTCCAAGTTCTGCACCCCGTCCCACCCCTACGGTCACCGCAGTCGGTGTTGCCAGTCCCAGTGCGCACGGGCAGGCAACCACAAGCACGGAGATCATCGCCGTAAGAGCGAAAAGCAGGCTGCCCCCGAGGAGATAATACCATGAGACGAATGTAATGGCGGCGATTAGCAATACCACCGGGATAAAGTAGGTAACCGCGATGTCGGCAATTCTCTGCACCGGAGGTTTCGACCCCTGTGCATCCTCGACCAGCTGGATAATCTGTGCGAGGACAGTCTCTTTTCCCACCTTCACAACCTTCACATTAAGGACACTGTTCTGGTTTATCGTGCCACCGACAACCCGGTCCCCGGTACGTTTAAGCGGTGGAACCGGCTCTCCCGTGATCATCGCCTCGTTGACGTAGCTCTCCCCTGCAGCCACTTCTCCGTCTACCGGTACTTTCGCCCCGGGTTTGACGACAACGATATCCCCGGGCACCACGTCTTCGACAGGGATCTCCTCCTCCACACCGTCACGAAGGACAATCGCACTTTTAGCCCCAAGCCCCGCGAGCTTTTTAATCGCATCGGACGTCCTTCCCTTCGCCTTTGCCTCAAGGTAACGACCAAGTATCAGGAACGATGCCAGCATTATTGCCGCATCGTAAAACATGAACCCGGGGTCAAGGACGATATTAAAAGTCCCGAGGACACTTGAGCCGTAGGCGATCCCGGTACCCATGGCATACATTACGTCCATGTTGAGCGAACGGTTCCGGAGTGCCATATGCGCTGCCCGGAAGATCGGGTAGGCAACATACACGAAAACCGGGGTCCCTATGATGAACATGAAATACGCCATGTTCTGCATGGTAACTGGCAGGGGGACCCACATCATGAGCATCAGGGGAATGCTTACCGCAAACCCGATTGAGAAGCGTACGAGCTTATCGTGAAGGTCCTTTTCCCGTGCCTTTTTTTCAGCCTCCTCGCTGATCTCCCCGGCAAGGCCCAGGTACTGGTACCCCGCATCTTCGATCGCGAATTTCATTTCGGGAACCCCGGTTACTGACGGGTTATAGATCACGTAGGCCTTTTCAGTACCAAGGTTGACCGTTGCCGATGCCACGCCCGGAAGTGCCCGCAATGCCGCTTCGATAGTCTGGACACAGGTGGCACAGACCATTCCCCCCACCTTGATCACAGCTTCACGGTTCACTACTTCGTACCCGGCATCGGTAACCGCCTTTTCAAGGTCTTTAACTGATACTTTAGCAGGGTCAAACTCGACATGCGCCGTATCGGTCCCAAAGTTCACCTGGGCATTTGAAACGCTTTCCACCTTTGAAAGGGACTCTTCGATATTGATTGCACAGGTCGCGCAATGCATCCCTGAAATCTTCAGTTCTGCTTTTTTCTTTTGTTCCCCGGGCATATGGTAGAACTAAAACATTCCGGTTATTTAAATTACACCTGTATTTTCGGTATCTGGTTTTTATGACGTGGTATCTTTTGCGGCAGTCCCGTTTGTCCGGTCACTCACACAAATGTGAGCCACGCCACGAATATCACGCCGGTTACAAGGGTAAAGGGGATACCAAGCCTGAGGAACTCGATAAACGTTATTGTTTCACCCTGTCGTTCCGCATTCTGGATCACGATAATATTACTTGCAGCCCCGAGAATTGTCAGGTTACCAGCAAGCGTGCTCCCGGATGCAAGCGCCATCGTCTCATTCACAGACATCCCTGCCTGCTGGAACATGGGGGTAAACAGTGCAACAAACGGGACATTGGAGATGAACTGGCTGATGAGAAGACTTGTTGAATACAGGAGAAAAACAGACGAGGTTGCTGCTACCGGGACTGCAGCCTGGAAGAAACCCGTTGTAAACACCGCAGCCATCAGGACGAACATCGATATGAAGAAAACCAGCGTCGGCCAGTCAATTTTTTGGATTATTTCCACTCTTTTTCGGGAAAACAGAATAACCGGGGCAGCTCCCGCAATTGCAATCGCGAGTAATGGTACCGTATATACTACCCCAAAAGGATGCAGGCTGAGGATGACCTGCAGGATGATGCAGCATATGATAAGAGTGAGAGAAATTTTCAGGACCCGGGTAAGTTCCGGGTCTGCAGGTTGCACGTCTCCGGTTATACAGATATTTTTCCCGGTATCCTCTGGGTAGAAGAACCGGATAAAGAGGACAAGGACCACAAGAGAAATTATCGTCGGGATACCCAGGTACAGCAAAAATATCCCGAATGGATTTGAATACCCACACTCTGTCGCAATCAGGAGGTTCTGGGGGTTACCAATCGGGCTCAGCACGCTCCCGGTGGTAATGGCAAAACAGAGGGAGAGAAGGAGCATTTTAATGCTCAATCCCAGGCGACGGCCCAGGTACAGGGCGAGTGGCGTCCCGATAATCGCAAGGGTGTCGTTCATGAGAAAGGCAGAAAGAAACGCCATCGAGAAAATAAAAAGCAAAATGAACTGCCAGGAGTTTTTACAGTGTGATACCAGGTGTTGGGAAATGGTAAACAGGTAGCCGCTCTCTGCAAGGGCCTCGCCGACAATAAACATCCCGAACAGGAAGACCATTACGTCAATATTGACAGACCGGGCCGCATCAGGCATTGATATCTGGCCTGTAATAAGTACGGCAACAGCACCTGCACCCATTACCTGCCAGATACGGAACCGGAACTGCCCTACCTGGCGGACTGCTATCAGCAAAAATACGGCCAGGAGAATAATGAGTGACAGTTCCATTGTTATTACCGGGATTTTTTTTGTTCTCCACAGATGACCCCTGCAGACAGGGCACGATGAGGTCCAGGGACCACCTTTGTAGTTTCCCGGAACCCATCATTTTGAAGGAAGAATTTAAGAAACCTGGTGAGCTGATCTCATGCGCCAGTGAAGCAGTACCCCTTCATCGATCCGGACACATTCGAGAAAGTCCATTCTGATAAATGGATCACTGATGCAAAATCCCCCGCCATCGGCGGGAGTGGGTGCATCCCTGCCACCGATGACCATGTTGCCGACATACTGGAACATCTCATCCACAAGTCCAAGCTCGAACATCGACCAGAGCAGGGTCCCGCCTCCTTCAACCATGAGGTTCCGGATACCCATGTCGAACAACTGGCAGAGTAATTTTTTAAGGTCGACCTCTTCCTTTCCTGCGATAATCACCGTTGCATGTGATTCCAGGGTATGGAGGGTCGCGGGATCTATGGCTTCTGAACAACCGATCACTCTCTTACCGGGCCCCTTGCACAGGACCGCAGCATTAACCGGAATGCGCCCCCTGCTATCCACCACCACCCTGACGGGATTTTCATCGAACCCCCGGGAGACCCGTGCCTGCTTCAGTTCTACTGATTTAACGGTAAGTGATGGATCATCTGAAATAACGGTGCCTATACCGACCATGATCGCATCACTCCCGGCTTTCAGCTGGTCAACCCGCGTGAAATCAGCGATCCCGGAAATTTTTACCTGCCGACGCTCCTTTGTCGAGAGTTTGCCGTCCGCACTCATGGCAACATTGACGGTCACATGTGGGCGCATATATAACAGTTCGATATCGTCCTATTAGTTTATTTTGAGGAACGACCACGAACCTCGGATCCCTGCTGGGAATCGTTGAAAATAAGTGCATCACAACATTTACCGGGCAGGGTATCCCGTAGGATACCAGGTGAAATACTGAAATCGACCAACAGTTCCTTTAGAGTTATGCAATAACCGATTCGGACCACCTGTTCTTAACAGGATTTATGTCAATACTGGCAGCGGGTTATTCATTATCATACCCGATCAACCGTATAGAGAACTTATGTCCCCGACCGAACCCGGTGCATCATCCCAGGCGGCACCTGATGACAGGATATCACGTTTCTTTCAGTCACCTTTATTTTTGAGCATTACCATCGGGATACCGTTCTGTATCTACAAATTCATATTCGGGTCTCTTGCTATCCGGAATGGCATTGAGGGGGTACAGGTTCTTTACCTGTTCGGATGGCTTATAATCATCTGGGCATCGCTTGACCTGGCCATGAATGTTACGAGGGCAGCCCTCGGACTTTTCGGGCGGAGCAATGCAATTGAGTACTGCACTATCGCGCAGATTGGCAGGTACTTTCATGCACCTGGAGCTTTTCTTGCGTTTGATACCCTGCTTTCTTTTTCAATTATCTGCATCACGCTCTGGTCAGGATGGATTACCCGGCTTACGCCGTTTGAAGCATTTCTCTGGTATGCAGCGACCACATTGAACCTGATCAGCCTGTCCCTCGTTATTATGTATGACGAGACATTGCGGGCCCGGAGAACATCCCGTTAATAAAAGTAGCAGAAAAACTCCATTAGAATTCCTGCGATTCCCTATAAGACCCGAGGGTCCTCTTTTTGCAGGGCGTGCTTTTTTATTTATTGCCCCTGTCTTTTAACACCCGGGCAAGCCGCGGCAATGGAGAGCGAAATTATGGGTTAATGGGGCAGCAGATGGAACGGGTGTGACCACCCGGATATCATTTCCGTGAAATGGTCAGCCCTGCACGTTTACACCCGGGTATCAACAACGAATAAGGTCCCCGATGCGTTCTCTCTTAACGATAACGGTCCCGATATTAGCCATGTCAAAGAGGTTGGCCTGGTGGACCGCGGAGTTCCGGGCGGCTACAGCATCCTCAACCAGGAATGTGTGATACCCGAAGGCCGCCGCATCGAACACGGTGGTCCTGATGCAGTTCGGGGTCTGGATACCGGTGATAACCACCGTGTCAATCCCGAGCGATCGCAATAGCAGATCGAGATCGGTGTTCATAAAAGCACTCATACGGTTTTTCCGGATAAGATATTCCCCTTGCACAGGCCTGAGTTCATCAATAATCTCTGAACCAGGTGTCCCCTCGACGGCAAAAGGAACAGATGTAAAGATCTCGCGACGGAATATCTCCACATCGGAACCATCACGGCGATGGACCCGGACCACGTGAAATATGGGGAGTCCCTGGTTACGGAATGCCTCTAGTACATCCCTTACATTGGCGATGATGCTCTCAGCCCCGGGCATCTGCATGGGTGCACCCGCCCGGACAAAATCATTCTGCATATCGATAATCAGAAGTGCTGGCCTTTTCATTCGTTTCTCTCCTTATGTCACATTTGTCAGTCAGATATTAAATGGTGATCAGCGCAGGTCAAGCCAGTGGTAGCGAATAAGAATCTTAACGGGCTGTTTGTTATTAAAGAATGATTCATGGGCATCCAGGTTGAATTCGTGATCCTTATCTTTGTTTAATCAGATCAAGTTATAGAGAACCGTATGATGGAAGGGATACGTTCAGAAGGACCTGTGACCAAGGTCAATGCCGGGAGGCTGACAAATGCCATCTTTGTTTTCACTCTCCTCTTGTTGTTCAAGAATGTCAGGACACCTACTTTCGGGGATTATGGTATTGTAACGATGGATAATTTCATGCAGGTGCAAATTGCGGATATACTGAGTTTCCTGAACGCTTTTGTCATTCTCGCCATGCTCTGGGTGGTCCTGTTTCATGTCTTTAACCAGTTGCAGAAGGTTGACCGTACCTACCTGTACATCCATTTCACAACACTCATGATGATAATTTTCATCCCTATATCCAGCCACCTGAACGTGGTTTACCCAGGAAAGTCCGATTTTCCAGTCCTTTTCAACCTCAACATGCTTGCAATAGGCCTGCTGCTTGCTCTTGAATGGTGGCATATTTCCCGTACACCGGCCATCCGTAACCCGGGGATCAATTCCTTTCAGATGCATTGTATCGGAATGAAAATGCTCTATATCCCGGTAACGGCAGTTTTCGGGGTAATCCTCTCGATGTTCGATCTAAGGTATACCCAGAGTGTATACCTTGTCACCATGCTCGCATTTTTACTTACATCCCTGTATTCCCGGAACAGGGAGAAAATACACGGTGGTGAAACGCCTTGACCACCAGATCTCAGGATGCATTAGAAACTTTGAACGAATCCGGCACTGGGAGTTGTTGCAAAGGGGCCGTCCCGCAGGACATGTTTGAAATCCTGATGAACGGGGTATTTGCCTTTGTTATGACCCTGATTGTGAAGAATAACATCCCGCTGCCCTCAACGATCAATGCTGAAGATTTGGAATTCGTTGCCATATATGTCGGACAGATCTATTCCGAAGCGACAAATTTCATTTTCACATTCGCCCTTCTTGCAGTCTTTTACATCCTGTTTTTCGAGATTATGCGAAGTATCAGGCTACTGGACCGTTATTTTGTCTATATATCATTCGGTTTCATCCTTTCGATTATATTTATCCCGTTAACTTCACTCCTCTGGACATATTCAGATGAACCCATGCCGTATGGAGTTCTTTTCCATGTGAATATCCTGTGTTGCGGGCTTATATTGTATATCCTCTGGAGATATGCCTCTCGTAACCAGCAACTCATTCTTCCGGGAATAAGCGGGGAAAAGGTTTCGAATGTTACGTTGCGACTGCTCCTTTTCCCTGCAACCGCCCTTGCCGGACTGATCATTGACGGATATGACGGATCTTATGGGAGTATTCCTATTACCGAACTCTACGTGATCCCAATCGTCATTTTTGTCATATTGTCATGGATTTCTGACAGAAACAACTTTTCCTTACCAGGAATTAAGGAGTAAACCATAACAGTACCGGGAGTGGCAGGTTGTAGTGAATTCCAAATCGACAACCGGGAACCACGTATTGAACCTGTAAAAAATCCACCTATTCCTGTTCTTACAACGGTTTTTGAAGTACAAAAGGTAAAATGACAGGAAATCGACTACAATCCCCGAAAACCAAAATGATCGATCCAAATTTTGCAATGACGGGTAATTTATAATTACTGTTCCGCTCTATGGAAGGGTGCCTCTGATGTGGTATGATATGATTAATACAAGGATAATTTTTTTACCATATCGGGGACCCAGGAGTTGGAAATAAAAACATGACGGACAATGCAAAATTAAAGGCCATTAAAGCAGTGGATGATGCATCGGTGGCAGTCCATAACACCCTCAAAGATGTGAAAGCGCGGAATCTAGTGGATGATGCAAAAATCGCAGCACATGAGGCCGGAGCCGAATTGAAGAAGAGGTGAGGTGAACAATGGCAGATTTAATCTATCTTGCGGTAATTTTCCTTGTGCTGGCCCTGGTATTCTTTATACGGGAGCAAAAGGGATCGCCGGTTTCTCTATAGAAATCGCGAAATGGCTTGTAATAATCTTCATTATCATTGCAATAATCACGTTCATATTGTAGGGTTCCTTTTCCGGGACCAAAATACAGGGGATCTGGTACTACCATTTGCAGGAAAAAATGCATCATTTCCAGTCTTACATTTTTTAGGAACCCGGTTTCCCGGTGTGTAAAGAAAAAAAGAATGCCACAACCGGAACCGCGTCATCAGCACCGGAACTCTGGTCTTTTTTGGGGACTTGGGAGATCCCAACGGTTGCACCGCTACACAAAGCAGGGTTTGGATGTCAGAACTGGGCTTTACCCCGGTACTTCAGATAATTTGTTTCTGCAACCGGGAACAGGATTGCTATCATACCGGTCACCCTTCCCTCATGATCGCATACCGGGCTGAAATTCCCGGCAACGGGAACTTTTGTGGTATCATGGGAGACCAGTACTGCATGTTGGGGGAGCCACCATACCGCTTTCTGCCCCATGATTTTGGCAAAGGGGTCCTCAATAGGCCTACCCTCCCGATTATCGACTATCGTGACTATTTCGTTAAAAATATTGGTATTGAGGGCCGGGTTCTTCCATTTCAGCATCGATTTTGCAGTTTCGTTCACACTGGTGATCAGACCATTGGAATTCGTGACAATAATTCCTGCAGGGATTTCTTCGACCAGCCGCTGAAGTTGCGCATTTTCTTCCCTGACCGAACGGGTGAACCCGAAATTGGCAAGCCCGAGTCCGATTGCAATACGCAAGTCGTTATCACTGAACGGTTTCAGTACATACCCGGCACCGGGTACCCTTTTCACCCGCTCCAATGTCTCTTCATCTGCAGAAATCGTCAGGAAGACGGAAGGTATATTGTATCTTGAAAGTACCTCCTGTGCGGTTACGATCCCATCGACTTCCCCCGGGATATTGACCGCCAGTACAAGCATATGCGGTAATGCACCAGGTAGTTTTTTTATCGCCTCCTGCCCCGAGGTGAACTTTGAAACTACTGTATACCCTATTTTTTGAAGCCGCGCCTCCACAAGATTCGTGTAGATCGGGTCGCCTTCTACAATTGAGATTTTCACCTGGTTATCCACTGGATACTCCCTCTCATGACTAGCAGATTACATGGACTCTCATCATAATTAATGGAATATTTTTGTTCGCGGCTATAAGTCACCCGGATCCAGAATTGAAGATCCGCGGACCTCCGCGATGCGATGAAACAAGACGATTTGCATTAACGGACACCATTGTTTTAGTTTTTCATTCTGACGCCATAGATCAAATAAGGGACTTCGAAATGGTTCACAATACAGGAAAGCTGCAATAATGTTCGTTCCATTCCCGAACCCGGTTTTGGGAAATTTAGTATCGTTCGAAGATGGAGTTCCTCGACGTCTGATATCCCCGGTGTATGTGAATTAGGAAATCCGAAAGGGTTCTAAAAGTGCGATATGAAAAATTGGACCATATCCTGGGACAGGTGGATCTCCTTATTTTTTATTCAGGAATCGGAACCCACCTTTCGGAAATACAATCTCAAAACTGTGCGGATTTCCCAGTCTCGGTATCACTGATTTATATACACCGGAACATATTCAGCAAAACAAGTCCCGTATATCCCGGTGAATATCACTGAAACCGGGTGTATAAGCAAGCAATAAATTCCTTGATTTTGTGCCAGATTTCCCGCAACGCCCCAAAAATACCTTATATTCCATCACCCACACTCCGGTTAACCCCGTTCGTGTTTGTTTAAATCGCCCGGATTTGGCATATTTTCCCATCGATACCGAATATAGCCATTTAAAGCAGTTTTATATGGATTAGGCCAACAATTGGGCTTATTTTTAGCTTCAATCTATTCAGGGAGTCATTGCATTACCCCGTATATTCCGGTATACGGGCCGGTTTTCAGGGCCCATTATTCTTTCAGGTAAAGTTCAATTGCAACGCGGAGGTCGTTATCAACGAACGGCTTGATAATGAATCCATCAGGATTCGTTGCTTTAGCACGCTCATGCGTGTTACTATCAGAATGTGAAGTCACAAATATCACGGGGATGTTAAAACCGTGTTTTCTCTCCGGTACCCACAAAACCGATCCGGTGGTAGAATGCCTCGGTTGATTCAGATGTGACCACGAGTTGTTCAATCATTTTTATCTTCCTGCATGGGCATCTGCCCCATGCAGGAGAACGTGGACTACTTCAGGATATAAGGATGAATGAGAAATGGTTTGGAAATAAACGGCACGGATAAACGTGACTGTAAAATATAACGGTGGGAAACCTCCAGGTTTTTGAACTTCAATACACGACGGTCCCGTTATTCAAGGTCGCTTTTGATCCATGTCTTCAGGTATGGATCAAACACGGGAGTTGTTTAAAAAATAGATTAATCAGATGCCCTTTGGCACGAATGTAGAACTATACGGGGTTTTCTGATAAACTAGGGTATTGCCCGAATTATCCATGATAGTCAATTCCTGCTTTCCATTCACGGAATAGGTTTTTGCAGCCTGCAGGATCTGGAGATACGTAGTCTCGGTATTCGTGCCGTTCGCGCAATACATCGTCGTAGATGCGAGAGGGCCGATAATGATCCCGTTCCCATTGGGGAGTACCTGGCCAGACAGGGTATAGTGTCCATTGTAATTATTGCAGCCCGCGAAACCTATGACATTGGATTGATTGGTGAAAACAGCGGTAATTTGAATGCTCATCGTATCAATGAGAGCTGAACCGCCCTGCTCTGCCATCATTTTAAGGTACCATGTTCCAACCAGGGAGGGATCAGGAATCCGGGTAGGCTCAGGAGTTGGATTAATTGTGGCGGGTACTGCTGTGGGTGCCGAGGTAACCGGTTTCGAGATAGGCTGGCTTGTACACCCTGCCATCAGGACGAGAAGAAAGACACAGGTAACTACGCACGCAGTTATAATTTTCATAGGTTAGGATACACACGTGGTTGTATAAAAATAGAGGGATTGTAGGCATTAGATCTTAGGGGCCTGCAGCGCAAGGTATGATTGCGAGGCCAGTACATTTTTCCCACTTCTTTTGTTATTCAACAGCTACACTATCAGTTCCTGACCATGTTTCAGTACGAAAGCCCGGATCCCCGCCTTCATTCGCATGAATCACATTACCAAGGGGCCCTGCATCCGGTACAATAGTCAGCGACAGCGGGCATGATCATATGGCAGTTCGGGCCCGAACCCTTAGCTTCAGGACTACCCGGTTCTTTTCATCCCCAGGACCTTCCACGAGGTAGATCCACCTCATCTCCTGGTCTATCTGATTCCCGGCGAGATCGGCATATTTCATAAAGCATCCCTGAATTGATCGATCAGAAAGGTAATATAAAAAGATTATACCTAGGCTTTGAATTTGAGGTGCTGATGCCTCAGCCCGGATTGGGGGCATGTCTGGTTCAATGCCTCAACATAACAAATCCTTTAATTCGAGGTTATTTTCGATACGTCTCCCTTTTCGTCTTTTTCAAGGATAAAACATACCGTGGTATTGTTGATCGCCCGCGCTGGTTGTGATATGGGGCTTGTTGTCAATTATCCAGCCGGTATTCATAACATCGATTTTCAAATCACATTTTTTTTCCTCGTCTCTATCCAGATTGTGGAATTTTCTTCGCCGATAAAAACCTGCCAGGTTCAATTATTAAATATCTGGCTGGCTGATATGACTGATATAATTAAACCTCTTCCCCACCTAGAGAGCCCCCAACTATGGACTTCAAACAGATCCCAGGTGAATGTTCAACACTCAGTTCGAAGAATACCAGGGGTGAGCTTGGTCAGGCCATTACGGCTATCGTCCTAACATACTCGCCCCGTGACCTGCAGCAGATGCGGGGGAATTTCTCTGATAAGATCCAGGACATCAACCAGGAGTACCGGGAAAAGCT
This sequence comes from Methanomicrobiales archaeon, assembly GCA_037137755.1. Classification (GTDB taxonomy): domain Archaea; phylum Halobacteriota; class Methanomicrobia; order Methanomicrobiales; family Methanospirillaceae; genus CAIKOD01. Next base: position 41,412 of record JBAXJR010000012.1, read on the forward strand.
GGAGGAGACAATCACCGGCTACCTTCATGGGACCTACCAGACCCTTCGGCAAATGCATGAGCTTAAAAATTTTAACCATATGAGGATGTCCCTTTCGACAGATGCGAGCGATTACTGGAATATGGTTGCGGCGCAGTGCTCTTCGGCGGGTGATGAACAGACCGTCCAGCTGAGGTTCTTAAAATTCCTGCTTGCAGGTTTCTGCATGTTCGTTCAGGGATTCCCTGGCCACCCAGTCGGGATGCCGTTCCCCGGTGGGGACAAGGTAGAGATCATTGACGGGGTGTACTACTGCCCGGTCAGGGAGAAGGCAAACGATGTCGATGCTGCCCTCTGTCCGTTCTGCCCGGCCCTGCAGACCCCGGAGATCGGGTACCTCAAACCGCCGCTGAACGCAAGTCAACACCGGAAGCAGGAGTTTATCCAGAACTGTTACGACTACCATAATTTCAACGGGTGACGCTTTCCGCTTGTTTCTGGCCGTTGAAAATATCTAATCCCCATTCTTAGTAAATCAGAGCAGCCGGCTGTCTTTACCCTTACCGGTTGTTAACATCTTTACCACGATCACACGGAACACCGCATTACTTTCATTTATCCAGGTGTGTGCAATCATAGCAGGACTCTCTACCACGGTGTCCTTGCCCACACTCTGCCGTTCGTCACCGATTTCGATAATTCCGGTCCCTTCAAGTACATAAAAAAATACATCGACGGGCGTAACATGTTTCTTGAGAGATTCACCGGGTTTGAGTGTAATAACAACAGCAGATGTATCCGGCGATTCGAAAATCTTACGAACATCCACATTGTGCGGGTTTTTGATCGATGTGAGTTTTGCGACTTCAGTAATTTTCATGTTTAATTCACCTTTTCTATTGGAATATACGGAATTAACGTAAGTAATTCCGATTTCAACGTTTCCATGCCAATTCGTTCCATGAACCGGGCAGTCCGCTCATGCTTATTTGCATGGCTCCTGTAATACTCAGACAGACGTTGTGCACAATTCACCGCTTCACTTGCAGTAAGGTCCCATGCAACAAGATCGCCTAACCGTGGTCGTGTGCCACCGTTACCACCAAAAAAGACCATCCAACCCTTTGTGGTTCCAATTATCCCGATGTCCCGCGTGTGGCTCTCACTGCAACAACGGGGACATCCGGAGACCCCGATCTTGATCTTTGCCGGAAAGGACTGGTCTTTGAACTGAGTGTCAATAGTCCTGGCAAGTCCAATCGAGTCCTGTTTTCCGTATCTGCACATATCGGTGCCGATACAGGCATGGACAAACTTGACGCAGGGGGAGGTCTCTGGTTTTGCGAGCGGGCCAAGGTCAGCAAAGACCCGTGAAACATCTTCGGGCTGAATCCCGGCGAGTAGTACCCTCAGGCCTGATGTGACCTTCAGGACGGGCACATGGTACTTTCGCCCGACTCTTGCAATTGTTTCGAGCTGTTCGGGAGTGATAATACCGGCGGGTATCCGGGTAGTGACCGCGTAGGTCTTCCCGTCCCGCTGAAGAATCGCTCCTTCGGTGGAATTTGTCATAGTGCTTCACGACTCCGTTGATTTTGTTTTTTCGTAGTCTTCTTCATGGTAATGGACCTGCCATCGCTGATGTGCTTCCCTTCATGCGATAGTTCATGGGCATGCTCAAGCATCTCTGAAAACAACCTGCTCTGGACACAGGTGATAAAAGGAAGCGTGATAATGACCGCCATCCGGTTTCCATCCTGCGTGTAGATGAGCATGGATTCCTCGTCATCGGCAATAAGGATACATTCAAGTCTGAAGATAGCACCTTCGCGGTTGATTGGTACGGAAAACACTTTGTCAAAAACATTCTCGCCGAAAAAGTCTCTGACTTGCCCTGCTTCAAAATATCTGATTCCATCTTGTATGAAAACCCCTTCTGCACCACCTTTTGGGAACAGGATTCTTATCTCCCGGCCCTTTGCGATTGATAGCATCGGCCCCTGGAATTTTTCAAGGGTCTCCCTATTGAAACAGAGAACAATGAGTGAACGGGTAACCCCCTCAACTAATCTCTCAAGGTTCCGCTGGATCGTCCAGTCACTATGAACGTACCAGATCGGCGAATAATTCTGCCGGGCATTCACCGACAACGCTTCGAGGGCCGTTACACTTTCATAAGCCGCTGTTTCGAGATCTTTTTTTAAGAAGGCTACAACTATGTCCGGCCGGACTGCCTGGTACATCAGAGGACTTCCCTGTCGTATCTCGATGAATCCCTTTGCATCAAGTGCATTAAGGACATCATATACCCGCGGACGTGGGACTCCGCTGACTTCATGGATACTGCGGACATTTGCTTCACCGAGTCCGACAAGGGCCACGTAAATTTTTGCTTCGTATTCTTTGAGTCCAAGCTGGACAAGGTTTTCAATTGCTTGATCCATTTGTTACTCTGTAAGTGACAACATAATTAAATAGTTATCTGTCAAGCATAGTGTATGACACAAACATCCACCGAAAGTGAGAATATCGCAGTTGTCCGCAAATTTTTTGAGGTTGGCCCCTCAAAGGGTGACCTTGCAGCAGCCGACGCAATTCTGGCCCATGAATTTTCCCTGCATACTCCTCTGCCGACCCCGGGGCCCGGGATCGAGGCGATGAATAACGTCATTATCACCTGCCGGGCTGCATTTCACGATCTGCATGTGACTATTGATGACATTATGGCTGATGGGGATAAGGTTACGGCCCGCTTTACGGCACGAGGTATACACAAAGGGGAATTTATGGGCCTTCCTCCAACAGGAAAGGCAATCTCCATGACAGGGATTGAGATTTTCCGGGTAAAGGAAGGGAAGATCGCCGAGTTGTGGGGAGAGGTAAATCTGATGGGACTGATGCAGCAGCTGGGTATTTTGCCGGTCCCGGCATAATCGGGAAAAATGGAGGGCGAAGTTTCATGGTTTTTTCACAGATTCCGAAAGCAATAGGGTTTATCTACGCCCTGGTTATGATTGGTGTTATTTCCTACCTCTGGTACTCCGGACGATGGCGACAGAAGATCGCCTGGCTGCTTCTTGTTATTTCAGTTGCCCTGGGTTTTCTCATATTCTCACCGGTACTACCCTGGCAGTTCCAGCAGCTGGTACTGGGTGATGTGGAGGGACTGGGAGGACCGCTCATTGTTGGTGTTATCGGGCTCGCTATTTTTTTATTGATTACCTTCGTTTTTGGAAGGTTCTTCTGTGGATATATCAGCCCTGTCGGCACCATCCAGGAGATTGCCTCCCATGCACCGGTCCCCAAGGTCAGCCTGCGGCCGAAGAACGTGTTCATGGGAATAAGAGCGGGGTTCTTTGTTCTGTTTCTCGTTATGGCATTCGTATTTTCTGCCTCACTGCTGGCCTTTTTTGGCATACAGGATTTCTTTTACCTGTCAGTGACTGCAGGGACATTCGTGTTCATTATCATATTGTTGCTGTCTATGACCCTGTATCGTCCGTTCTGCCGTCTTATTTGTCCTTATGGAGTGCTGTTATCGCTCGGTGCATGGAAGGCCGTGTTCAAAATTCGCCGGACCAGTACCTGTATCGAATGTAAAAAATGCGAAAAGGTGTGCCCGACGGATGAAGCAAAACGTGATGATGGAAAAGCGGAATGTTATCTCTGCGGGCGGTGCACAGATGTCTGCCCGGTTACCGGGGCCCTGCAATATAAACGTGGATGGTGAATGAAACAAATGAGGACTGAATTAAAAATATCCTTGCCTGGAGGATATTATGGCAGATTTTAAACTTGAAAAACCTGACAACAAGAAAAGAGAGGAACTGTATGCAAAAGTCATCATCCTCAAAGACACCGTCTCCTATCAGGACGGGACGGTTGCGAGCCGGATGCTTGTCAACAAAAAGGCAGGAAGTATCACTATCTTTTCATTCGATGAAAACGAGGGACTTTCTGAACATACCGCACCCTATGACGCCGTGGTTTCTATCATAGATGGTGAGTGTGAAGTGTGGGTTGCCGGCCAGACGTTCCAGATGAAAGAGGGGCAGACCATTATCTTTCCGGCCAATGTTCCCCACGCCCTCAGTGCCATCACCAGATTCAAGATGACGCTGACCATGATCCGGGAGTAAACCCATGGGCGGGAATGATCAGGATGGATACTATTGCACAATCTGTGGAGGTATCCCTCCGGACAAAATTAACATCAGGCAGATTCTCGTAGATGGCAAAGAGACCGGGATTGATAAACTGGACTGGATTATCGCAGAGGTTAGGAAACTGAAAATTTCCGATGACACGGTCATTACCGAAGAGCTCTTAAAACGAACGTTGGCACTCAACTACGTTCCCACCAAAAAGGCTAAGGAATATGGTGAGGCGCTACTGATGGAATATAAAAAATCCGGGGGAATAACCGGTGCTTGACCATTGCCCCGGTTCTGCGAACCTCAGGACCCCGACACTCGCGATAAAAAAATGCCCACAGTGCGGCGAGGAGGTGGAAATCTTCTCAAACGACATTAAAGTGGCATGCAGCAACTGCGGTTTTGTTATCTACAATGATGTAGCATCGTGTGTCCAGTGGTGCAAATATGCAAAAGAATGCGTAGGTGAGGAGATGTACCGGAAACTTGTCGAAAAGAAAGAGGGATGAAGAACGTTCACCGCATCTGGTGAAATTTTCGGACCGAAAATGGCCGCCTGGAGTAATTCGCGATTGCTGCCACCATCTCTGGCAGTCGGTGACAACTACTGCCGTGCATGGCGAGAATCATGAGGAGAAAGCCGGGTGCGGTCACCATTGATCACGACCTGCCCTCGCTCTTTTTCATCGGGACGTAATGTAGTATCAGGATGCAATGGTGTTTCTCACATCGATTTCATGGTCCGAATAATAATTTCTGAACACGACTGTTTTTGGTCATTGGACTCGAAGTAACGGTGAAACACCGGTAGTTTTCATGAAACGCCAACTATCCCGGTATGCCTTTTCATAACCTGAATTGCAGCTTATAGCACGCAGACCTTGCAGTCCTGTTCACCACAGGGAATGTTGTCGATCTTCCATTTCAACGCCCACTGCTTGATGATCCGGATCACACCCACAATCTCAAGCCCGCTTTCCGTCAGCGTATACTCCGTTTTTACCGGGAATGCGGTTGCGTCCACATTCCGGGTGAGAATTCCTTCTTCTTCAAGTTCCTTCAGCCGTTCCGAGAGGATTTTTGGGGTAATACCATCAAGAGCATCACGGAGCTCGGAAAACCTGCGGGTATACCCCTGGCCTTTGTAGAGCTCAAGGATGATCAGCAATGTCCATTTCTTTGTCAGATATTTCACGGTCTGGTTGACCGTGCACGCATCCTGCATAGTATGTATTTGGAAACTCCCGAGTATTTATAATAAGGTATACAATTGATATCTTGTATCAAAAAGAAATAATGGAGTTCGATGATGTTCTGCTACCAATGCGAAGAGACAGTTAAGGGGACGGGATGTACGGTAAAAGGTATCTGCGGTAAGGAAGACGAGATCGCTGCATACCAGGATGTGCTTATCTATGTCTGCAAGGGGATCTCGGTCAGGAACCTTGCGGCAATGGCGAAGGGCAAAATAGATCCTACGTTGGGATTGTTCATCGCTGACGCACTTTTTTCCACGCTGACCAATGTAAATTTTGATAAAGCACGATTTTTTGACATGATTAACCATGCGGTTGCGCTCCGGGATGCCCTCCCTGCAGCTGGTAGTGCAGAACCGGATGCCTGTACCTGGAAGCCGAAAAGTGACAGCGACATACTGGAGAAGGCAAAAACCGTGGGGATTCTGGCGACAACCAATGAAGATGTACGCTCGCTTCGCTCTACTCTCCTCTTCGGGCTCAAAGGTATTGCAGCCTACTACACACACGCTGCAGTGCTCGGTAAAACTGATGATTCCATCACAGCATTTCTCCAGAAAGGGCTTGCATCCACCCTGAACGATCTGGCGGTTCCCGACATGATTGCTCTCGTAATGGAATGCGGGGAAAACGGGGTGAAAGTCCTCGCCCTTCTCGATTCAGCCAATACCACCGCTTACGGAAATCCGCAGATCACGAGTGTTAAAACAACGGTAGGATCACGCCCGGGGATCCTGATCACCGGTCATGACTTAAAAGACCTTGAGATGCTGCTTGAGCAGTCGAAAAATGCCGGTGTTGACGTATACACTCATGGGGAGATGCTCCCGGCACATGCGTATCCCGCGTTCAAAAAATATACTCACCTGTATGGCAACTACGGAAGCTCGTGGTGGCACCAGAAGGAGGAGTTCGAGCAGTTTAACGGCCCGGTCCTGTTCACGACCAACTGCCTTGTTCCCCCGAAGGATACCTACAAGGACCGTGTCTTTACGACCGGACTTGTCGGGTTTTCAGACACCAAACACATCACCGCGTCCAAAGACGGGAACAAGGACTTCTCATCGATCATTACGTACGCAAAGACCTGCCAGCCACCCAAAGCCCTCCCGGGAAGCGGGAATGACCTCATCACCGGTTGTGCCCATGGTGCGGTACTTGCGATTGCAGACAAGGTTGTCGCAGCGGTAAAGAGCGGGGATATCAAACGGTTCATTGTCATGGCCGGATGCGATGGCAGGCAAAAAGAGCGGGAATATTACACGAATTTTGCCCAGGCACTTCCAAAGGATACGGTGATCCTCACAGCAGGGTGTGCCAAGTACCGGTACAACTCTCTCGATCTCGGCACCATCGGCGGGATTCCCAGAGTTCTTGATGCAGGGCAGTGTAATGACTGCTACTCTCTGGTCGTGATTGCCCAGGCGCTCGCCAAGGCATTCGGCGTCGGCATCAACGAATTGCCGGTCTCGTACAATATCGCATGGTACGAGCAGAAAGCGGTCCTTGTCCTGCTGTCATTGCTGTCACTCGGCGTAAAAGATATCACGCTCGGTCCAAAACTCCCGGCGTTTGTCTCTCCCGTCGTGCTCGATGTGCTCGTAAAAAATTTCGATCTCAAACCCAACACGACCGTCGAAGCCGACCTTGCCCGGATGGTACCCGCCAAGTAAATATGGTTAGTATAAGGGATTTGAAATCGGGGCTAATTGATGCAATCTTGGACTAACGGGTAATTAGAGACCAACCCAGTATTTGGACAGGAGGGTCAATTGCAATAGTATAAGTTGGAAAAATAACAATGAAATAACCTTATTTTGAACCTTAATTGTTAAAATAACTCTAAATCATCGTAAAATAGACAAAAGTGCCTCAGCCCGGATTTGAACCGGGGACAACCAGATCTTCAGTCTGGCGCTCTCCCAAACTGAGCTACTAAGGCGCGGAACTATATATTTGACGTAAAGATTATTAAATGATCTGTTTTCTGACAAACGAGCGTGAGATCCTATCCATTTTTATATCTGCGTGGTGGATCCTTTGAGGATGGGTATCAGGTTGCTGAAGGGTAAAGCAGAGGAGATGCCGGAGATCGGCCTTGTCAGGGACAGGACATTCCCTGTAATCCACCTGACACATAACGACCTTGATGCCGCCGGTGCCGATGCGATTCACCGCATGAAATTTGGAGAAGTGGTCTCCATTTTTTCCTCGGTTGGAAAATTTCCACTCCTGTTGAGCGCAATCGCAGATCTTCCTGGCAATGGTGATCTGGTCAGTATCAGCGATCTCGGCTTTCCGCGGGGTGCTGAGAGAGCGGTTAAAAAGCTGAAGAATAACAATTGGAAAGTCGAATGGCGTGATCATCACCGATGGACAGATGAAGAGGTCGCAATTGTTGAAAAAAATGTTGACCTCCTCCATATTGATACGAACCGGTGCGGGTGCGGGATCTGTGCGGCAGACCTGCAACCGGACAACCCTGTTGCGCAGGAAGTTGCAAGGGTGGTATGCGACTACGACCTGTGGAAGAATGAAGACCCGCGAGCGGCAGTACTGGGCCAGGTCCTCCAGAGACGGCAGAATCTTACCCACGTGCGGGACTGCCTTGAAAACGGTGTTTTTTCCGATCCCCTGATAGAGAGAGAATACAACGATATCAGGCAGGAAATGGAACAGATGATGGAAAAAAGCAGGCGGAAAGCGGTGATAATGGGGACAAAATATAAGATTGCATTTGCCCCCCTCTGTGGATACCCGAGTGAGACCGCAGCGTATATAAGGAAAACCCTTCACACCGACATCGAGGTAATAATTTCCCGGGGCGGGAGATTTTCCCTGCGGTCTGTTCCGCCGATAAGTCACCTCATCACGAGGGAGTACCGGGGAGGTGGCCACCCGCATGCGGCCGGTGGTAACTTCGATTTTAATTGGAAAGACAGGATTTTATTCTTACTATTCGGGAAAAATCATCATTTTGAGACATTTACACAAATTGCCGAGTCATTCTGACAGGGTCTGAAATAAAGTCTTATTAACAATATTTTTCCAGTATTCAGGACAATTGTCACGGCAGTACCCGCCTGCCTTAACCTGGCCGGTCTCCCAGTGTGCCAATATTTTTTCCAACCCGGCATTCGTGGGATCAATGAGTACCATGTTATCGACAGGATATTCCTCTTTGAGGCTCACAACAAGGTCGATAGCAGCAGATGTAACTGCTATCGTCCTCTGGTGTTCTAGGAGCATTTCAAGGCCTTCCTGGTCAGGGTCTGATAAATAAAAGAGAATTTTTTTCCCGCACAGGGATTCAAGCTCCTCCTGAACGACATGATCGCAGATCAGCACATGACCATCGGCCCCCGAATCCCGCATTTCACGCATCAGCCGCCGGAACCAGAAATACAGGTTTCTTGATGCCTCCTCCGGGTCCCCATAATAGGTATCGGTAATTCCAAGCTGTCCGGGGCTGGGCATTGAGACCCATAGGGGGCCGGGTTTTTTGATTACCTCCCCGATATCCGTTTTCAACAGGCCGGGATCAAGTCCCAGCTCCCCGGTAATTTCCCCCTTATCTATCCCTGCGAGACATTCCAGCAGTCGTTCACGGTAGAACATTCCCCCCGCACAGGGAACATCGACTTCTGCCTCCCGCTGATAACGTAAGGGTTTTTGAAACCAGTACCGGGCCATGTCTCCACCCAGTCCGGCCCTTGACCGGATCCAGCTGACCAGTTCCTCTTTATCCAGGTGTGGATCTGGCTCTGATCCGAGAGATTTAGTCTGGAATTTTATCTTTTTACTCATCGTATCATCTTATTTATATCATCACTTCAAGAAATAGTGTGATGATCAGGAAACCAATACTGGTGACATGCGGACTCCCGTATACCAACGGTCCCTGCCACCTCGGGCATCTTCGTACCTATGTTCCGGCTGATTTTTACGTCCGGTACCTGAGAAGGGCGGGCGAGGAGGTCGTATTCGTCTGCGGGTCCGACAACCACGGGACGCCGGTCGTAGTTAGTGCTGAAGAGGCAGGCGTTTCACCGCGAAGCCTCGCCGAAAAATATCACCTGCATTTCTTTGAAACATTCAGGCGTGTTAATGTCATTTTTGATCATTTCGGTATGACTGATGATCCGACGAACCATGAGCGGACCCGGTCAATAATGGGTACATTAATCGATAAGGGCTATATTTATTCAAAAATAGTCCACCAGAGTTATTGCACGAAATGTAAACGGTTCCTTCCGGACCGGTATGTTGAAGGCCTCTGTCCCCACTGCAACACTCCCGCACGGGGAGACGAATGTGACCAGGGATGTGGCCGCCACCTTGAGCCCGGGGAAATAAAAGAGCCGACCTGCACCGTGTGCGGGACAAGGGCTGAATTCCGGGACCAGGAACATTATTTCTTCAAGCTGAGCGAGTTTAAGGAATTCCTCCTCGAGTACCTCGGTACCCTCGACGGGACCTCGAATGCCCGCAATTATGCCCTTGGCTGGGTAACGGATGAACTCCACGACTGGTGTGTGACCCGGACGCTTGACTGGGGGGTAAAATTCCCGGGGAGGGAGGACCTCGTGGTCTATGTCTGGGTCGATGCCCCGATCGGGTATATCTCGTTTACCGAAGAATGGGCGAAGAAACAGGGGAAAGACTGGAAAAACTACTGGTGCGGTGATACGCGGGTTACCCATTTCATCGGCGGAGACATCATCTACCACCACTGTATCTTCTGGCCGGCCCTGCTTAAGGGAGCAGGATACGGCATTCCCCATTCCATCGTGGCAAGCGGCATGGTAAAAGTAGATGACCATAAATTCTCAAAATCACGGGGTTACGTCGTCTGGACAAACGAGGACTACCTTGATAAAGGCCTTTCCCCCGATTATCTCCGGTATTACCTCCTTTCTTATACCAACCATACCAAAGAACTCAATTTTTCATGGAAGGTGTTCCAGGAACGTGTAAATAACGAACTTGTCAATGCCCTTGGAAATTTTGTCTACAGGACACTGTATTTTGCCCACAAGGAGTACGGGGGAATTCCCGAAGGGGAGGCAGATACCCGGATAACCGACGAGATTAATAAATGCCTTACTACCGTCGATGCGGCAATCCGCCAGTATGAATTTAAAAATGCTGTCGATTCAATGATGGGGCTTGCTGCACAGGGTAACAACTATATCCAGACAAATGCCCCGTGGAAATTAATTAAGACCGACAGGGATGATGCAAGGAAGGTCATCAGGAACTGCCTCCAGATCGTGAAAGCACTCGCACTGATCATCGAACCGGTAATGCCTGACAAGGCGGGTGCTATCTGGGCAATGCTCGGGTACCAGGACAACCTGGCGGATCACCCGGTTCACGAGTCGGTCCTTGGCCTGACTCCCGGAAAGCTGGAACCACCAAAGCCATTGTTTGAGAAGATCGATGATACGTTACTGAACGAACTTGATACCCTCCTGGCCAGCCGGGTCCTTGCCGCCGGAAAACCGCAGGAAAAGATACCCGAGATCAGCATCGACGATTTCTCTAAGCTGGATATCAGGACTGGAACAATTATCTCGGCAGAGGCCGTCCCGAAATCAAGTAAATTACTCAAACTCCAGGTGGATCTCGGCACCGAGACACGGCAGATAGTAAGCGGCATTTCCCAGTTTTACAACCCTGCGGAACTGGTGGGAAAAACCGTGGTCGTGCTTGTTAACCTGAAAACAGCAAAGATTTTTGGCATTGAAAGCAGGGGGATGGTCCTTGCCGCCGGGGACCATGCATCCCTCCTGAAACCGGAAACCCCGGTTGAAGCCGGTACAAAAATCAGGTAATCCCATTTTTTACCCGGTTTTCTTGGAACACAAGGTTAAAAAAACCTCACACAGCTTTTTTTTCGAGAAGTTGCAGCGTAGATCCAAAAACCTTGCGGTTCTCTTCAGAGGGTTCCCGGGCCAGCGATTTCTTTAACGCCTCCTTCGCGGCAATGCCACCGGTTTTTCCAAGTGCCGTTGCCGCACTCCTGCGAACAAATTCATTTTCATCCATGAGCCTGGCGATGAGTGCTTTTTCGGCATCCCGGGATCCTATTGTACCAAGCGCCTTCGCGGCCATGTACCGGACATGATCTTTCTGGTCATCAAGCGAAATAATCAGAAACGGGACCGCCTTTTTCGACCCGATTATTCCAAGCGCTTCTGCGGCACGATATCGTACTTTCCAGTCAGGGTCATTCATGAGATGGGTCAGGGAGTCAATAGATGGATCTCCTATCTCACCGAGAGCTGTTGCGGCCTGGGCCCGTACCTTTTTATCAGGGTCCCGGAGGGCACGGAGCAGGGGGTCTATCCCTTCAGATTCACCTAATTGTCCAAGGAGCATGGCTGCATACTGCCGGACCTGGGGGTCATTCCCCGCTTCCATACTCCTGGCGATTCCGACCCGTGCATTCTCAATATTTTCTTCCCCTGATTGATTAGCACTATCTCCTGTTTTCCCTGTCATACCGTTTCAAATCCTCCAGGACTTCCCTGTAATACTTTTTAGCTAATTGGTTATGGCAGGAAGATAAATCAAACGATTTTCGCCATACAAGGGGACACTGATGAGGATACAACAGGACATGGTGTTAACAATTCACCTTAAAGGACACATTCACGGGTGTTCTTATGAAAACCGGGATAATTTTCTTCCCGGGTTACATACACGGGCCCTTTGAGGCCCGTCGGGTACATTGAAGGTACTCTTCTTCAGAAGATGATGATTTTTTTCAGGTCATCCGGTATTTCATGGGATATTATGGTTACCTCCCCCAAGACCCTCACCAGGGACAACCAGAACCAGATACAATTGCACCCGGTTTGTATCTCCACCCCGGTTATGGTGCTTCTAATCGATATCAGGGATCCACCTGGAAGGGGAATGAGTTGGAATCCACAGGAAACCTAACCTGTGTCTTTGTGGTTCTTTGAGATAAAACGGGCTAAAGAACGTGATTATTTGAAAAGAATACTGCAAATTTGAGATCTGAAACAATATTCAGTCTTTAGAAAACAGGCAGGTTAGGTATAGCATTATGTAGTTTATGGTCTACTGGAGGGCGTTCTACCACGATATCTAATACAAAAGGCCCAACAAACCCTATGGAGGAATTCAGAGAGATAGCAAGGTGATTAGCGTTGGAGAACCTGATCACATGGAACCTTATCATCAATGCAATAAAAAAGGCAGAAAACGTTTTAAAATCAGGATAAACCGGCCTAATGAATTGGAAAGAAAATGGTTGATTGTTCAGGAATTCCTCCCCGAACTTACTGTAATAAACATCCTGATACCCCTGACTATGGTTTACCACGGCAGTTATCTTCTGGAGGACAGGGAAATTACGTATAATATCATCCGGATCTTCCAATAACAGTCAAGCCTGCCGATAATACCAATAGTCAAAGGGGTTAATAGCTTCGACGTATTCGTTTAATTCTGGATAAAACCCTGCATCAATGGGTTACTTACCATAATGCAGGGGCCAAGGATAGGTGTAGCTCTCACCAGTATTTAGGTAGTGCACCATCCGAATTTCATTAAAATTAAGGTTTGATAGCAGGGTTAAACAAAAAAGGAAGGAAAAAATATCTTGTTTCCGGTTTAGTAACTTGAGCAAAATGGGCATAGGCCAAGGCCATCCGCCGGGATCACAGTTGTTTGTCCTGGCAATACCGTAACTGTTTGACTATAATATACAACACCACTAGTTTTATTGGCTATCTGGATTGTATACGAGCCGGGTAATACTTGGTTTTCCCAATAAACTGGGACGCTCCAATAGTTATAATGCCATTTTCCATTATAAATACCAGTTGGCCCGGTGCTTGCATCAAAGAAATTAGACCTTATGTTAATCAAATCCCCGTCAGATTGACCGCGGATAATAAGGCCCCCAAGCTTCGAATTCGAACTACTCTGTTCTGGTACTGGCGTAATCGTCGGATAAGAGACGGGCAGTGTCACCTGGTACCCATAATAGGGAACAGGGTTGTATGAACCGATTTTACGAATATACGGGGCATTTGCCTGCGGTTTAATAATGGCAAATGATACAGGGTACACCGGGTGGGGCATTGCCTTCAACAGATCGTTACTGCCAGCATTTCCCAGGACCGGGTTTAAACCCGGCTTCTGGATAAAAAACTGGTTACTTTTTCCAAAGTCAATGGTTGTTGCGGATACCGTCGCCATCAATGACACACATATGAGGACCATTAATGACACACATATGACTGATTTTTTCGTACCTCTCATTCACATCATCTCGTTCTCTTGGTTTTTTCCAGTTCCCAGGCATTATACCCCTGGTATAGCATGGAGCCTGCATACGGGATCAACGGATCATCCTGTTGTGGCTAAACCCGGTACACATTTCTGTAGTTAAGATGCAAACGCAAACTGCATATATCTTGTTATGGGGATGCTGATTGAAAAGAAAAATTTTTCCCGCCATATTTACCGAACAGATTTTTTATGTAATTTCACGACCATATCCATGCTTTTTTCCTTTGCAGCCGCCGTTCCTGCCTCATCTCTCGTGACCACCAGGTCCACGAGGTCCCCTTCTCCTGCATCAGGTAATAAAAAATGTGGCAGCCGGATTAAAGTTCCACCGTCTTCACAGAGGACCAGGACAGCAATACCACCCTCAATCCTGTCAACAGCGGCTTTCATACCCCAAACCCGGGCAGGCACTATCCACCATTCCCTTCAGTCTCAAACGACTCCGGTCTTCCATGATGTCAGCCCCGATGCCCTCGGGGATATTTTTCCTCGCTGATACGTAAGAGTCTGGGCCTTCCAGGGGTTAGTCGTCTGGTACATTCCAGGCTGGTACTGAATGAATTGACCGGGCTGGTCAGGGTTACCTGCCTGGATGATCCCGGTTGCAGGCGTAAGCGCCCCTTTCTGGTCTGATGACACCAGGTTGCCGGTACTGACCGGCCCGGTTACCTGGATCATGGCCTCTTTCTGCCAGGTGCTCTCCTGGCCCCACGAGAAAGACGTCGAAGTCTGGTAATTCACATTTGCCTGGCCCTGCCGTACAGTAAGCTTCACGGTATAGGTACCCGGTGCAGTATAGATATGGACCGGGTTCATTCCTGAACCATAAGACCCGTCTCCGAAATCCCAGGACCATGAGACAATTTCCGGTCCTGAATTAGCCGTGAATTGTACCTGCAAAGGAGACGGCCCTGATGTGGGCGTTCCGGAGAACCGGGCGCCGGTCATACCAAGCGTGACCATCGTCACCCTTTCATTGCAGGGTCCTCCAAATGCACAAAGAGACTGGTTTTGTTCACAGCAGGGGTCGGAACTGCAGCCACCCAGTCCTAAAAATAATTGGCTGGAACAACCCGCGCTCACGGTTACCGCAATGAAACTGCATGTAATGAAAAAAATCGCCATTCCCTGAATTATTCGAACGTTGTGCCCGGGCATCATTATGTACTCTTCCTATCCCAGTGATTAGGTGGGCATCGGTTTATATAATTCCATGAGCACAACTCCGGGATTGTTACGTGAGGGGGCAAAACGTTGTCCTGGGCCAGCCAGAAACCCCGGGGTGTCAATATACAAGATATGAGAAGAAATAACCGTAAAATAAGGACGCCCAGGTCGGAATTCGAATCCGAGTCGTCTGCGTGACAGGCAGACATGATGGGCCGCTACACTACCTGGGCTCTCTTTCGCACAAATTATCCCGCCTCCCGGAGTCGAACCGGGGACATCGCGGTAGCCGCGCAGTTGCCTCAATCGGCAAACCATACTACAGCCGCGCACTCTACCAGGCTGAGTTAAGGCGGGGTCTTGCGCTCATAATATAGGGGAAATAATCGTATTAAACGTATCGATATAGAGAGCAAATTTTAGAGTATATTGAGGATTCATTTTATATCAGGGATAACCTAATACTGAAGTATGTCAGAACGAACGGTCCCTGCGGGGAATTGTCTTCTTTGTCGCTAGCCATGCGCCAAAAAAAATAGCTGTTTTCGATACCACGCTACGCGATGGTGAACAGACGCCCGGTATCTCTTTCAAGTTTGATCAGAAACTCGAGATAGCCCGGCAGCTCTCCTCAATCGGGGTCCATACAATTGAAGCAGGATTTCCTGCCTCTTCAGAAGCCGAACGGGAGACCGTGAAGGCAATTGCTGCGCTGGGACTGGATTCCAGGATATGCGGCCTTGCGCGGTCAAAGAAAGAGGATGTGGATATCTGTCTTGATTGTGATGTGGACATGGTCCATGTCTTCATCCCGACTTCTGAAGTCCAGCGTACCCACACGATCCATAAAAGCGCCGAAGAAGTGCTGGATATCACGAGAGATATCGTCGGTTACGTAAGAGACCACAGTGACCTCTGCATGTTCTCTGCAATGGATGCAACGAGGACTGACTGGGACTATCTCGTACAGGTGTTCCAGGTGGCAGCAGAGGCGGGAGCAACGGTGATCAACGTCCCCGATACCGTAGGGGTGATCACCCCTTCTGCAATGAAGGTCCTTGTGGGAAAAATTGCATCCGAAGTTTCCTGCCCGATTGATGTGCATTGCCACAACGATTTCGGTCTTGCAGTGGGGAATACCATTGCTGCGGTGGAGTCCGGGGCGTCCCAGGTACAGGTGACGGTGAACGGGCTCGGTGAACGGGCCGGTAATGCAGACCTCGCGCAGACCGTCATGGTCCTTGAGGCAATCTATGGTATCGGCACCGGGATAAAACTGGAAAAACTGGTTGAGACGTCCAGACTCGTATCCCGCTACGGGGGTTTCGGCGTCCCACCCACCCAACCGGTGGTGGGGGATAATGCATTCTCGCACGAGAGTGGTATTCACTCCCACGGGGTTATCGCGTGTTCCGCTACCTTTGAACCCGGCATCATGACACCCGAGATGGTAGGCCACCGGCGGAGGCTTACACTAGGGAAACATGTGGGCCGCCACGCAGTCCGGCAGATGCTGACCGATGCGCACGTGAACCCGACTGATGACCAGCTGGATGAGATTGTAGAGCGGGTCAAGTTCATCTCAGCAAAAGGAAAACGGGTAACAGATGGTGACCTCTATGAGATTGCAGGCAGCGTGACGGGTTCCGTAAACGGCGAGAAGCTGATTGAACTCGATGACCTCGCGATAATGACCGGCAATCATGCAATCCCTACCGCAAGCATCCGGGCAAAAGTAAAAGGAGTGGAGCATGTTTTCTCGAGTGTCGGGAGCGGGCCCGTTGATGCCGCCCTGAATGCAATTCTCGGTATCGTTTCCGCCCGGATCACCCTGAAGGAGTTCAACATAGAGGCGATTTCAGGGGGTTCTGATGCAATCGGCCATGTCACCATCGCCGTAGAGGATGAACACGGGCGCATATTTGATGCGAGTGCATCAGGTGATGACATCGTAATTGCTTCCGCGGAGGCGATGATCAATGCGATCAATCTCCTGCACCATGTGAAACAGTAAGTTCGGGAAGCGGATTTAATCCCCTTTTCTCGCTTATTTCAGCACAATTACTAATTGCTGATGGAACTGGAAAAATTCACCTCTTGAGTCGGCGACAAAAAGCGTTGCCAACAGGCAATATTGGCCGGGAGTCGACAGGCCGTGGATGAAAAAGAGCCCTGATGAGAGTTTGATCCCTTGTAATTCTTAAAGAAAAGTCGATGCCCCGGTTATGCTGCAGACGGGGTACCGGGACCTTCGATAGCCTGTTTTATCTGGGCCTGGAGCTGCTCGAATTTTCCCTGGAGCATCTTTTCCTGCTTTTCAAGTGATTTTATCCGAAGGTCAAGGGTTTCCTGTTTTTCCGTCAGGTTCAGGATAACATGCTCCTTTTTCTTCTGCATCATCACGGTCCCGACGCTCATGTATATGTTCCCGTCCTCCGGAACGTCTGCAAGCTCTTCAACGGCTCGTTTCGCTTCCCGGAGCGCCATTTCGTACTGGGTTTTCTGTGCCATGACATTCTGCATCTGCTGCTGGATCTGTTGCAGCATCGCGAGCTGGTTCTGGACTTTTGGTGAGATCTGGTTCATACTTTGTAACCACCATGGTTCGATATAATTTCCTGCATTTCCTTTGCAACATTCACGAGCCGGAGCCACATGTTCAGCGATGCCCTGAGTGCCCCGGTATCCGATGCACGTATACTGAGGACAAGGGTATCAGGGGCTTTTATCCAGCACCATGCCTGTGACCTCTCATTGACTTCCCCGGCCATTTCGGGCGCAATCGCCTGGTAAACATGCCCGATATCAGGTCCGGTGAAGCGGAACACCGCATTATGCTCCATAAGGTTTCCTGGGCTTTTGAACACTTATAACGAGGTATCTGCACTTCCGCACTGCACCCCATAGGGCTTCAGCCCAAGAAGGTATCGTCGGCGACGGGTCCCATCAAATATCATGGTACCGCCCTTTTCCCGGCTCAATGCCACTCGTATATATGGTTTCATCACATCATAAACCGATT
>JBAXJR010000013.1:0-59184 GCA_037137755.1 Methanomicrobiales archaeon
GCAAGTGTTACCATAACTTCCGGGCAGACGTCGAGTATATCGGCAACCCTGACGGCCCAGCAGACCACGGGGTCAATCTCCGTGAGTTCGGGGCCGTCAGGTGCAGCAGTCTACCTCGATGGGAAGAGTACAGGTTTGAAGTCACCTGCGACACTGACCGGGATATCAGCGGGAGGCCACACGGTCAGCTGCAGCATGAGCGGGTATACCGATGCGTCCCAGGGCGTCACGGTGACTGCCGGCCAGACCGTTGATGTGGTGCTGAATCTGCAGGCAACCGGTACGACTACCGGTTCGATTTATGTTACCTCGCTGCCATCAAAGGCATTAGTATACCTGGATGGCAAATACCTGGGTGTATACTCACCGACGATAATCAATAAAGTAGCTGCCGGGACTCATACTATCCGGCTTACGAAATACGGGTACAAAGACTATACCCAGAGTGTGATGGTGAGTTCCGGGACGACCACCACAGTTTCCGTAACATTAACCCGGTGATGGCAACCCGGTTTCCCTTTTTTTTAACTCCGCAGGGTTATATTAAACCCGGGATATCGCTCTGTACCCCTCGTATCTAACGCTAACTTCTGAATATAAAAATGAGGTTAAATCCTACCACAATCATCACGAGTGCGAAGCTCACCCAGAGCATCATCCCCTGGTTACTCAGGAATACTGCCCAGAGTAAGGCAACAAAGCAGATCAGGAAAAAAATTGCCCATGTCCTTACGTTCATCGAAGAAGAAGAAAGCGGGTTGGGACTCTTCCATGATCGTGTTGATTTTGAAGGGGCTGGTTCCCGGGATGGCCGCTCCCTGGCATGTTTTACAAGTCCGAGGAGGAGGAAACCAAGTGCGACCAGGGCTGCAATGGCACTGGTGTAATACATGAACATGAAAACCGGTTTATCAGAGACCGACGTCAGCAACCCTACCAGGACAAACCAGATGCTCCATTCACCAGGGTAGAGCAGTCCACGCCAGTCCGTCCCGTCCACGGAGTCATCCGGCCCGGATCTCCCTGTATTATCTGCTGACGGGATTCCTGCGGTAGCATAACCTCCATGTTCAGAAATGGGGGGGCTCCGGGATATCTGGGGATTTCGTATCCTGGCTCCGGATAGCTCCTGGGATTTTTCAAAACATGCCCTGCTGTCGTTTTTATTATTCATCCTGTTGTAGGCCATGCCCAGGTTATACCATGCCTTGTCAGAACCGGGGTTGATCTCCAGGGCTCTTTTGTAGCAGATGATCGCATCGATATAATTGCCGGTTTTGTAATATATGTTACCCTGGTCTCTCCAGAAATCAGAATCCTGTAAATTTTCCATGTATCGTCCCGGGCCCCCGCAATACCTATGCCGGTTTAGGCCCGGAATATAGAAAAAGATTCTGATTTGCAATAGAAAACAAAATATCGGAAACCCTGCGTTTTTTTTTGGTAGGAAGGGGAGACCACCTGCAGGTGGGAGTCGACCTGGATAGTATAATCCTGGATTGCCAGTACCAAAAATAACCGGGCATCACAACACTGCGGGTCTTGGAATGGAGTAATTTTAGACTTTTGTAATAGCAATACCCCGGCCAGGCTCAGTTTTTTAGGCGAGCAGAACAGCCATGATCCCCGGCTACATCCCGATAGCGGAAATGACAAGAAATAACCCTTTTATATGGATATATTGATAAAGGAAATTACGAAAGGTTCTGGCGAGTCCCGTGATCCATGTTCCAGTTGTACCCGTAACCGCTTATGTACCTGCTGCAGGTAACCCCGCTGGTAGTTCCACCGGGAGGAACCTGCATGCCCGCCCTGATCGTATAACCGTTGATGAACGTACCCTGCCCGTGACCAAGGGCCGGGTTTTCTCGTACGCTTTATCCACCCCTGGAGGTTAGTCTGCCGTGAAACCAATAACACGTGTTCTCATGGTGGATGATGAACCGGGAATTCTTGAAATTGCGCGGGACTTCCTGGAATCTGATGGGGATATCAAGGTAACGACTGCTGAATCTGCCAGCCAGGCACTGAGCAGGTTGAAGGAGGATACCATCGATGTTGTAATTTCTGATTACCAGATGCCTCCTGGTATGAACAGCATCGAACTCCTGAAAAAATTAAGGACCGAAGGGAACAGTGTCCCGTTCATCATTTTCACCGGAAGGGGCCGGGAAGAGGTCGCCATGGAGGCCCTGAATAACGGTGCAGCCTTCTATCTCCAGAAAGGAATTAATATCGAAGTCCAGTTTACCGAGCTCCGGAACATGATTGTCCAGGTCACCGAGCGGAAACGGGCAGAGCATGCACTCAGGGAGAGTGAAGAGCGGAACCGGATGATCGTTGAACATGCCCCGATGATCATTTATACTGCCAGGTACAGCGGTGATGACCTGTTTCTCACTTCATTAAACCCTGTATTTGAAACCATGACCGGCTGGTCCTGCACGGAAAGCAGGGAGAAATCACTATGCTCTCTTATTCACCCGGATGACCGTCATCTCATCAGGGAAATGATGCATGCAGGTCCCGGTGCAGGCGCGCCCCATTATGGTGAGCTGCGGATCAGGACAAACCAGGGGGGATATTTTATCGGGGCGTTTGTTACCACGCCGCTTGTGTCGTCGGGCACTGTCACGGGGGAACTCGGCATCGTGCGGGATATTACGGATGAACGCCGGAATATTATTCTCCTTAAGGACAAGGGAGATGAACTCCTTGAGAAGAACAAGGAGCTTGAATCCTTCTGTTACTCTGTATCCCACGACCTTCGTGCCCCGCTCCGTATCATAAACGGGTATACGGAGATCATCAAACGGCAATCCGGAAGCACCATGCCATCCGAATCAAGGCAGGCGATCGAGCGGATCAAGGTGGCCGGGAAACGTATGGACCGCATTATTGATGACCTCCTGCGGCTTTCCCGGGCAGGAAGGACTGCGCTGGTCATGGGGGAGGTGAACCTCTCTTCGCTTGTCATGACTATTCTCAATAACCTGTCAGGCCAGCAGCCGGGGAGAAAAAAAGTGTTCCAGGTATCGGAGGGGCTCATTGCCAGCTGTGACCGTACCCTTATCCAGGGCGCACTCGAAAATATGCTTGATAATTCGTGGAAATATACCGGAAATAACAGCGAGACGAGGATTACCTTCGGTTCAGTACGGAAGGAAGGAGAGACGTGGTATTTCATACGGGACAACGGCGCAGGGTTTGATGCAAAAAATGCGGGGACCCTGTTTTTGCCCTTCTCCAGGTTCCACACGGAATCAGAATTTCCCGGGAACGGTATCGGGCTTGCGACTGTAAAACGGATTATCCAGCGTCACGGGGGGCTTATTACCATAGAAAGTGAAGTTGGAAAGGGGACAACGGTACTGTTCACCCTCCCGGGTCCAATGAAGGGTTCGCCAACGGATACGGGCTGATGCCTTATTACCTATGGGGGAATAGAATTAAATTAGATGAAAACCCGGAAGGGTGACAACCAATATGGAACGGTGAGGAGATGGATGCGGAAATTAATATACTGATTGTTGACGATTCGCCAGACGATGTGCACCTGCTTGTGAATGAAATGACCGTGGCAGGCCTGAAAGTCCGGCATGAACGGGTGGATTCCGAGCGCCAGATGCGTGCTGCCCTGGAAAAGGGGACGTGGGATGTCATTCTCTGTGACTATTCAATCCCAAACTTCGGGGCGCTGCCCGCATTAAAACTCGTGAAGGAGATGAAAATCAGGATCCCGTTCATCGTTATTTCAGGTGTAATGGGTGAGAAAACGGCCATTTCCGTGATGAAATCAGGTGCCCATGATTTCATCACCAAGGGCAACTACACCCGCCTGGTACCAGCGATAGAACGTGAAATGGAAGAGTACGTGGTGCGCAGGAAGGCTGTCGAGGAGGCGAAGAAACAGAAGCAGCTCGCATTTACGATGATCATGCAGAACCCCATGCCGTTGATCATCTTCTCGACAAACCTGGACATCAAACTTGCAAATGAATCCTTCCTCACACTTTGCGGGTGGTCCGAAGAACGTCTCCAGAAGATGAGCATGAAGGAGTTCAAGGTCCTGGAAAAGAGTGGGCACGGGATCAAGGAAGCAATCCAGACAAAGAAAGGTGTTATCGGGGACGTAGTGGTCGAGTTCCCTACCGGGATTAAGTATCTCGAGCAGCACTCCATCCCCCTCCTCGATAAAGAGGGAGAGATCGTCAGCATGATGGCGACGTACCAGGATAATACCGAAAAACGCAAGATGGATCTGGCAAAAAAAGAACTCGCAGATTTCACCGATGTCTATCTCGCCACTCTCTCCTCGAACCTCGGGATGCTTGCAACTGGAAATCTCGCATTTGATCTCAATCTTGCACCCCCCACTGAAAATACAAGCGAAGCGCACACCAATTTTGCCGGGATCAATAATAACCTGAGTGATGTCCAGGGTGCCCTTACCCACATGATCAATGATGCCAACATGCTTGCAAAGGCTGCTGTTGATGGAAAGCTTGACACCCGGGCCGATGCTACCCGGCATATCGGAGAATTCCGCACGATTGTTGAAGGTGTAAATGCGACCCTCGATGCAGTTATCGGACCCCTGAATGTGGCGGCAGAGTATGTCGACCGTATCAGCAAGGGCGAGATCCCGGCGAAGATTACTGACAAGTACAACGGGGACTTTAACGAGATCAAGAACACCCTGAATGCCTGCATTGACGCTATCAACGGACTTGTTGCTGATGCCAACATGCTTGCAAAGGCCGCAGTTGATGGAAAGCTTGACACCCGGGCCGATACATCGAAACACCAGGGAGATTACCGGAAGATCGTTGAGGGTGTAAATGCGACCCTCGACGCAGTTATCGGGCCCCTGAATGTGGCGGCAGAGTATGTCGACCGTATCAGCAAGGGCGAGATCCCGGCGAAGATTACTGACAAATACAACGGGGATTTTAACGAGATCAAGAATAACCTGAACAACTGCATCGAAAATATCAGTGCGCTTGTTACTGATTCCAACATGCTTGCTAAGGCTGCGGTAGAAGGAAAACTTGATGCACGTGCCGACGCTACGAAACACCAGGGAGATTACCGGAAGATTGTTGAAGGTGTGAATGCTACCCTCGACGCAGTCATCGGGCCCCTGAATGTAGCGGCAGAATATGTCGACCGTATCAGCAAGGGCGAGATCCCGCAGAAGATCACCGACAAGTACAACGGTGACTTCAATGAGATCAAAAATAACCTGAATGCCTGTATAGACGGGCTCCAGGGCCTCGTGGAATGTGACAAGGTCCTGCACCATATGGCGATGAACGATCATACCCTGAGTGTAGAGGGAAAATATGTCGGTATTTTTGCCAGCATGGGTGAATCGACAAACACCGTTCGGGAGCGGCTCCGTACCGTGACCCGGCAGATAAACGAGATTGCCCTGGGTGACACCCAGCACCTGGCAGAACTCAAACGGGTTGGCAGGAGAAGCGAGCAGGACCACCTGCTGCCCGCAATTATCAACTGTTTTGAGACCGTCGACCGGATGCTTGAGGACTCCAAAATGCTCACGAAAGCCGCAGTCGAAGGAAAACTCGATACCCGGGCTGACCTTTCCAAGCACCAGGGAGAATATAAGAATCTGATGAAAGGGATTAACGATACCCTTGATGCAGTCATCGGACCTTTGAATGTCGCAGCTGAATATGTAGACCGTATCAGCAAAGGGGACCTCCCCCAAAAGATCTCCGACAAATATAACGGGGATTTCAACGAGATTAAAAACAACCTGAACAACTGTATCGATAATATCAATGCCCTCGTTGCCGATGCCAACCTGCTTGCAAAGGCCGCCGTGGAAGGGAGATTAAAGACTCGTGCGGACGCCACAAAACACCAGGGCGATTACCGGAAGATCGTCGAAGGGGTCAACAGCACGCTGGACTCTGTCATCAACCCCGTCAACGAAGCGATGCGGATGGCAAACGAGTTTGCAAAATGCAATTTCTCAGCCCGTGTTGACGAAAACCTCCATGTGGAAGGCGATTTCATCAGGTTCAAAGAGGCACTCAATAACACTGGTATCGAGGTTTCAAAGGCCGTGAACATGATCAATAGCCAGGTCATGGAACTCGCATCGAGTGCAGAGGAAGCAAATGCCAGTATCGAAGAGGTAGCGTCCGGTGCGGAGCACATTGCAAAGAACGCACAGGGTGTCAGTGAAAATGCAGAACGGAGTAATGACGGGATCGGCCAGGTATTACGGGCGATGGAAGACCTCAACCAGACCGTGACTGAAGTTGCCCAGAAGGCTGAAAAGGTTTCCCGGCTCACCGAGAACGCGAACACGCTGAGCATGAACGGGACCGAACTTGCAGAGCAGGCCGAACGTGGGATGGTAAGTATTACCAGCTCGTCCAATGAAGTCGATAAGATTATTGTCGATATAAAGGCGGAAATGGACAAGATCGGAAAGATCGTCGGCCTTATCAGTGACCTTGCGAACCAGACCAACCTCCTCGCCCTCAATGCTGCAATTGAAGCCGCACGTGCGGGAGAAGCCGGCAGGGGTTTTGCCGTGGTCGCCACGGAAGTAAAATCACTCGCCCAGGAGTCCCGTGCCTCTGCCGAGAATATTGCGGACATGATCGGGACGCTCCAGAAGAAGTCCATGGCTGCCGGAGAGGCAGTGGCATCATCGAACCGGGAAGTAAAAGCCGGGAGCGAGGCACTCAGTCAGACGCTCCGTTCATTCAAGGAGATCGTCCATTCAATCGAGGACATCAGCAAGAATGTAGTGGAAGTCGCAAGCGTGAGTGAGGAGCAGGCTGCTACAGTCGAAGAAGTGACTGCCAGTGTCAACGAAGTGCAGCAGCTGGTACATGGGACTGCAAAAGACGCAATGGATGCAGCTGCCGCCGCAGAGGAGGCCTCGGCCTCCATCGACCAGATCACCAAAGTGGTGGGCAACGTGAACACCATCGTCGATAGTGTTTCGAGAGAGATGGCCAAGTTCAAGGTGTGAGGTTTGTTACTCCCCGGAAAAACCGGGTGTTACAAGGTCGTATCTCCCACGGGTCCGCTCCGGGGTAAGGGGTGCGGATCCCGTACCCATTTTTTGTTATCCGTCCTATCCCTTTCCTCACGACCCGGTTTTGAACGCAAAGGGCGTGTCGTTTCTTTCATTCATAACAATTGTTTCAGTGTGACTATGTTGCAGAACCCTTTAATCGAATTCTGAAAGGATTGTAACCAGGTCCTCCGCAGCCAGGAGGAACATTATCTTTATTGAAATACACAAACGAGGCGTTCACACCCGGACCCTTGAAAATACCTTTTCAAAATCACTTCATATTGGGGTTCGTTCTCTCATGTATAGTGGAAATCCCGCATATTTAATAAAAGAGGGAAGAGGTTGACAGGAGGGGATTTCACCCCTCCCTGCTCCACCCACGGTACTATATTTATCTGGGATGGTTCTATTGGGGCATTCAGGAAAATTTCAGAGATTTAAAAAGATTATTACCTATCAGATTAGAAAAGGTTTCAAAAATAGCCTGGAAATTAACAAATGCACTATGTATACCCCTGTACAGAATTATTTGGGCGAGGAAAGTCCTGGCTGGTAATGGCCCGGTATTCGCAATGCAACTCTGCCTGGCAATACCATAGGTATATTTTGCTGGCTTGGGATTATGAGTATATCCAAGACTTCATCAGGCATTCGACTCCCCCACTATCTGTCGCAACCCTTCTGATGGGGAATTGGATTATTACGCCCGGGTCATTTTAGGACCCTGGTGTTCGTTCCAAGAACAAACAATGGAGGTGGTTTTCCGATACCTGGCATACCAGTTTATGAATCCAACTCCTCCCTTCACTCCTTTCAAACCCTTTGGAATTTAACCACACGAAAAATAAACCTTACCTGATACCGACCCGGAGTCAGAGATCTGCCCCCGCCGCAAAAAGGACGGGATGATTAAAAATCCCGTCCCATGTCCACCCGGACTAACAGTCCGGGTGTCGGGCCGGGCTCTCTTTCACCGGTTGCACGTCCCTTCTGAATATACCCGATACACCCTGAAATTACCGTAAATATATAAATTTCTTGCATTTTTTCCAGGGCTGCCCTGCTATGGAGCATCGATGATAAAAATCTCCTGGTCATGGAATAGACCGTGGCCAGGTGTGCCTGCATTCGGACCTGCACAACCTACTTATACTATTCTGCTACTATCCCCTTGTTACTCAAGGTGGATTTGATGAAAAAGTGCTTACAACCAGCTTATGCCATAGCTATCCTGTTTCTTCTCATTTGTATTTCGGCTCTTCCTGTCAATGCACAGGCAGAAATTATTACTGTCTGCCCGGCAGGGTGTAATTTCACGAGTATTCAGGACGCGATTAACCACGCTGCAGACGGGGATACCATCCAGGTTATGAGTGGTTCGTATAACGAGGTCATTACTATCAACCGTTCGGTGACGCTCGTCGGGATTAACAGCTCCGGGGAAATTCCCCATGTCGGCAGGTACACGATGCCGGTTGCGGTCACCATAAGCGCACCCGGTGTCACCTTTGACGGGTTTGATATCCATGGTGCCGGTGAACACGAGATAGAAATCACTGCCAGTCATGTTTCGGTCAGGAATGTGATAATGGGTATTCACCGCCCGGTGTATGAGGGGGATGCCATTATCGAGGGGACCGGGCTATCGGATGTCACCATTGCAGACTGCATGATGCAGTCCACCGGGGGCTACGGTATCTATTTCCAGGACACCCAGGGTCTCATCATAGAGCGTAATGTTGTCATGGTGAACAACCAGAGCACGGATGTCCGCCCGAAAGCGATTGCCGCAATGTTCTCACCGTCTGAAGCTGATTACTCTGGTTTCAGATTTGAGAATAATACCGTCAACGGGGGGCCGATCGAGTCTTCTGTAACCTGGCCTGAAGAAGAAACCAAAACCCCCTCTATCCACGATCTCCTTATCCGGAATAATACGGTCTCTGAAAGTCCAGGTTCCGGAATTTTTTTGGAATCCTTACCTGAATACACCGGAACCGGGGGGAACATCTACCGCATGTCGGATATTGCCATTCTGGATAACAGGATTTCTGATTCTCAAGACGGAACCGGGATTTTTGTTGGTATGGCTTCTGACGGACTGATTTCCGGGAATACCGTGAAAAATCAGAAGGAATATGAGGCTGGTATAGGACTCGATACCTTAACCAGGTTCAGTGTCCTGGGCAACACGATTTCAGACTGTACTGGGGATGACATGATCGGGCTATCTCTCTGGGGTGTGACCTCGTCAAAGGTATCCGGGAACCGGATGGACCGGAACACGTATAATTTCCGTTACGTAACGGGCGAAAACCAAACCCCTATGATGGATATTGACGGGACAAACCTCGCCGACGGGCGCCCGATCCGGTATTACGAGGGAATGGACCACTTTTCCGTCGACGGAAACGAGGCAAACGGGGCAGCGTACTATTTCGTAAACTGCCGGGACTTCTCCGCTGCCAGGCTTGCCCCATCCCACATGTATGAAGGGATCATGTTCATTAACTGCCAGAATGGCAGCCTCACCCATTCAAACGTGGAACATTGCGTGTCGGGAATTTCGCTCCTCCTGTCATCTGACTGCATGGTATTCACCAACAGGCTGGCGGATAATATGGGTGGCATCCGGATGTCAGGGTTTAACAATTCCATGGTCTGGCGAAACGAGGTGTTAAATACCACTGAAACCGGGATACTGGTTACCGGTATCAACCATGACCTCAGGGTTGCCAATAATAACGTTCGGGATAATTACCTGGGTATCATGGTGAGCATAAATCCCTTCATTGCACAAAATTACGGTATTGTCCTTGACGGGAATGAAATTCTTGGAAATTCGAGGGGATTAGCCATTCGCGGAACGAAAGGCGTTACGATAACGAAGAACATCATTGGTGATTCAACAGGAACGGGCATCCTGGTCCAGTATGCAAGAGATGCCAGGTTCAGCCAGAACCAGGTCCGGAATAACTCTGTCGGCATGGAAATCATGAACCGCCCGTTCGGGGATCTCGTGACTGGAAACAATACCTTCGTGGACAATTACTTCAATAATTTCAACCAGGTGATCATTATCTCACCAGAAGACCCGAAGGGAAGCCTTCCTGATGACGAATTGAAAGATTTACCCGCTTTCGATGAGATAAAGGCATCCGTAGGCATGATCGGGGAACGCCCCACAAGCCAGTTCAATTACTGGAATGTAACGAAGACTGCCGGAACGAATATCGTTGAAGGACCGTTCCTTGGTGGCAACTACTGGGCATCACCTGATGGCACGGGTTTTTCAGAGACCCATCCTGACCGGGGCGACGGGTTCTGTAATGAACCATACGTCTTTGATGACCGGAACACCGATTATCTACCCTTGCATACCTACACACCTAAACCAACATTCTACGCGGATTTCACGGTCTCACCAGTAAACGGGACTGCACCACTGACCGTCCATTGCCTGGACCAGTCCGTTGGCAACCCTACCCGTTTCTATTACAATTTCGGGGACGGCTCAAATGTGACCGGAACAAACCCGGTTCATACCTACCGGTATCCCGGTACCTACACGATAATCCTGACGATAACGAAGTATAATGCCACGACCAGTTCCCTGCAAAGCAGCTCCGCGGCTAAAAAAGATGTGATCAATGTGACCATTGTACCGGTCGTTCCGTTCGTGGCAAAATTTACCGCGTCCCCGGTTAACGGGACCGCCCCGTTAAAGGTTGCCTTCCATGACGAGTCCGGTGGGAACCCGTCGATGATCACCTATGATTTCGGTGACGGGATAAACGCAACAGGCGGAAACCCTGTCCACACATACCGGAGCCCAGGTGTATATAACGTCACTGAGACCCTCATCAGGGTAGATCCGGCCACGGGAATAACCCTCAGCAATTCTTCGGTCCAAAAAGGCTTCATTACCGTATCAGGATAATCAATTCCTTTTTTTCGGGGAAACGCCCCGGCCGGAACATGCGGTCGTTATACCAAACCTGCAGGAAAATCAATGGGAAAGGTGTTAAAACCCGTACTGGCAGGAAATCCGGCAAACCAAATTTTCTCTCAATTATGTAGTGCCGAGGCAGGTGCACCGGTGAAACGGGTCGAAACAGTTCACTCCGGGAATAGATTATTGGCGTGATGAACCGTATAGTATAATGAATACCTAAAAAATCGTCATCTTTCTGTTCCGGTGCCCTATGATCTCACTTCTGTACGTCGATGATGAACCTGATCTCCTTGATGTCGCACGGTTGTTCCTCGAAGATAATAAGCTCTTTAAAGTAGATACCGCCTCTTCTGCGGCCGAATCTATTACCAAAATGAAGGACACCCGCTATGATGCCATCATTTCAGATTACCAGATGCCGGAGATGGACGGGATAGAATTCTTAAAACATGTTCGGGCAGAAAGCGATATCCCGTTCGGGCTTTTTACCGGGAAAGGACGCGAGGAAATAGTTATTGAGGCAATCAACCACGGGGCTGATTTCTACCTCCAGAAGGGTGGGGACCCGAAAGCGTTGTTTGCAGAGCTTTCGCTTAAAATTAACCAGTCTGTCAGGCGGAGGCAGGTCGAGGTCCAGTTACAGGAAAGCGAAAAACGGTACCGTACCGTGATCGAGACGGTGCAGGACACGATATACCAGTGTAATAACCAGGGGACGGTTACCATGGTCAGCCCGAGCTGGGTGAAACTTCTCGGGTACGAATCATTCGGTGAATGTATCGGGAAAAATATCGCTGAAGCATTCTATTTCGACCCATTGCAGCGGGAGGCCTTCCTCAACGAGGTCAACAGCCGTGGGTTCGTAGAAAATTACCCGATCACCATGAAACGGAAGGACGGGAGCCCGGTAATTGTTGCCACGAGCAGCCATCTGTATTACGGAGACTCCGGGGAAGTCCTCGGGGTTGAAGGTATTTTCCGTGATATCACCCGGCAGCACGAGGCGGAGAGGCAGCTGGCTGAAAATCGTGAACACCTCGAGGCGGTCCTCCAGGGCACCCCGATCCCAACGTTCGTTATCGACAGCGACCGTTGCCTGGTGTCATGGAACCGTGCGATTGAGGACTATACCGGGATTAAAGCAGAGCACGTACTTGGAAAGCCTCTTGCAGGCCAGGCATTTTACAAGTCAGACCGCCCCTCCCTTGCGGATATGATCGTGACCGCAGACGTCGCCGGGATCCCGAAGTGGTACGGTGATAACGCTGCACCCTCCCCGCTCATCGGGGGGGCATATGAAGCGACCGGTTATTTCCCATCGATGAAAGGTGGGACATGGCTCTTTTTCACGGCAGCCCCTGTTTTAAATTCTGAAGGGAAGATCATCGGGGCGGTTGAGACCCTGCAGGACATCTCTGTTCAGAAACGGGCAGAAGCTGAACTGCTCCGGAAAAACGAAGAACTCTCTGCTTCCTACGAGGAGCTTACGGTAACCGAGGAGGAATTACGGCAGAACTACGAGGAACTGGCGATGAGCCAGCAGATGCTGCACGAAAGCGAGACAAGTTACCGGAAACTCGTTGATAATGCCATCTCCGGGATCTACCGTTCGACACCGGAAGGCTCCTACACGGAAGTCAACCCGGCATTTGCCCGTATATTCGGGTACGAATCTCCGGCCGATATGAAGGCCGCAATCAGTGATATCCGGCAGCAGGTCTATGTCCACCCCGGGGACCGGGACAGGATCCGTGAACTGGTCGAAAAAGACGGGTATGTCAGAAATTTCCTTGCAGAATTTCACCACCGGGACGGACACCAGATCTGGCTTTCTGTCAATGTCGTGCCGGTATATGACGGGGAAGGAATGATCCTCTATTATGAAGGGACCACTGAAGATGTCACCGGGCGGAAGCTTGCGGAAGAGCAACTGAAACAGAAGACTGATGCCCTGTCCGTTTCATATGAACAGCTCTCGGTTGTTGAAGAGGAGCTCAGGCAGAATTATGATGAGCTCCGGAAACACGAGGTCGCACTGAAAGGCGAACAGGAATTACTGCATGCGACCATCGAGTCCACCAATGCCGGCATTCTTGTGGTTGATGCGAAGGGGAACGTCACCCATTACAATACACGGTTCGGCGTAATGTGGGGTATTCCCGATGATATCCTCGCCAGCCGTGACGACCACCAGATCACGGACTATATCATCGGGCAACTCGCAGATCCCGGTGCCTTCCTTTCAAAAATTCATGAATTGTACGGGTCCGCTGAACACGTGAGTGATTGTGTGGAATTCCTCGACGGCCGCATTTTTGAGCGGGAGTCCCTTCCACTGGTCCACAACGGTGCAGTTTCAGGGCGTGTATGGAATTTTTACGACGTTACAGAGTTGAAGCGGGCAGAAGAGTTACTGATGGAGAGTAACCTGCAGCTCAACCTGATGACGAACATCACGCGGCATGATATTCTTAACAAGATCCTGGTAGTCCTGGGATATGTGAGCCTTTTAAGGTCAAAGACGACAGACCCGGTGATGCGTTCACACCTGGACAAGGTGGAATCTGCTACGGAAGCGATAAGGGCCCAGATCGTGTTCACCCGGACATACCAGGAGCTTGGTGCCCGTGAGCCTGCATGGCAGGACCCCGGTGACCTTGTTCAGCGGCTGCAGGTCCCGGCGAATATTTCGTGTTCGGTGGAACTACAGGATATTGAGATACTGGCGGACCCCATGCTGGAAAAGGTCTTCTACAACCTCCTCGATAATTCGGTGCGCCATGGCGGGAATGTTACACGGGTCAGGGTATATTCATCGAAACAGGAGGACCCTGTGACCGTGTTCTGGGAGGATAACGGTACCGGTATTCCCGAGTCGGAGAAAGAGAAGATCTTCGAACGAGGGTACGGGAAAAACACCGGGTTTGGCATGTTTCTTGTCCGCGAGGTACTAAACTTGACCGATATCACCATCAGCGAGACCGGGACCCCCGGGCAGGGTGCACGGTTCGGGATGAAGGTACCAAAAGAAGCATACCGTTTCAGGAAATAAACACGGGCTGGATGAATTTTTTATCGGGTTTACTTTTTTATTTGTTACTACCATGGCCCCATGTGAGAAATTCCGGCAACAGGGTGGTTTTTCGTCATCACCCTGATGAAAACGGCTAGACATTTTCTGATGAAAACCCCGGTCATCACCACTACCTGATGCACAATCCATCAGGTTGCAGTTTCAGCGACCTTAATAAGAAAAAAAAGGCAGATGTATACCTATGAGTGAGAGATACAAGTGCTCGGTTTGCGGGAGGGTCTATGACCCTGCAAAAGGCGACCCCTACGAGAATATCAGTCCTGGCACGGAATTTTCCTGCCTGCCTGATGACTGGCGGTGCCCGGTCTGCCGTGCTTTGAAAGAAAAATTTTTTCCCGACGTATCATAACCAGGGGAAATTCCCCGGTTTAATGCTTTTTTTTAAATAATACACTGTTGGCTGTTAAAAATTTACAAAATTATAATTAGTATTTTGGGAGGTCCAAGTCCCGGGCCGGCCGTCATTTCTGTCGGTTGACCGGGATCCCCGATACTTGATTGGATAGGCACGTTCCGGTCTTATACTCTGGTCAGGGAGTCTATTGCAACACCGTACTGCGCGCCGGCATGGTGCCAGGTAAGTTCGATTTCATTACCCGACAATATAATCCCGGATGAATACCCCTCATCTTGTTCTGCCGTAGACAATGTCGTACCTTCGGCTCCGATGACGCCGGCGAAACCTTCAGTTACCGCAGTGCCGTTCGACACCCATATATAATGGCCTGAGAAGATCCGGCCCTGTTGCCCTGTTACGATCATCGTCATCGTCTGGTTATGATAGTCCGAAAAGCCGGTATTTTGATCGTATCCCTGCATTGGGCCGCTCCAGGTGCCGGTGATGTTGGGTATAGCTGTAGTATGGGATACCTGTGGTAATGTCGCTGACTGAGTTGTGGGCGGGGTAATGGCCGTGCAACCGCATGCAAGCACTGCAAGAATGATGACGATAAGAATAGTCAATGTGATCTTCATGATTTAGGATTCTATGGAAGAGAAGATAAAACCTAACATGCTCATCGATTCCGTAGAAAGATTAAACCATTCTCTTTTTTAGGGAATCGTTATAGTGCTTTAATGTAATAGTGAACTTGTTATGCCACGTTTTGTACTATTAGGAAAATTGACCTTCAAGGCCCTCGAGGCAATGGAAAACGCAAAAGATCGGGATATTGAAGGGGAAAAAATCATAAAGGCGGCCGGAGGAGAACTGATCGCACATTACTATACCATTGGTCATTATGATTTTGTTGTCATTGCAGAATTACCCTCGAACGATGCTCTTGTTAACGTGCTTCTCGAGATCGGTAAATGGGGGACTGTCAGTACCGAAACTATGACAGCCCTGACACCTGAAGAGGTATATAAGGTGGCAAAAGCCCGTTGAAAAATATTCAGCTTCACCAATTATTTCATTCTATTTTTCATTTTTTATTGCTTGATTCAACGGACAATTTTGAAAATTCTGCAATTTGTGTCCGCTGACTTCATTGGAACCTATATCAGACCCCCATATCAGGCCACGGGCATAACCCGGTGTGCAATTGCTGAATTTGCCGGTTCGAAACAGGGAACATATGATTTTTTATTTGGTATAATTTTGCATCATCCCGGAATCCAATACCGCCCGGAGATGAAAAGGTTCATGTCATGCCACCTCCTTTATCAGTTCATCAGGAGGCGGACTAAAACAATGAACCATACGATTGTTATGTATCCCTGCATGGCGTGCCAGTCCCCGGTATGGCATGATGTACCGGAGGAGATTGTGATATGCAGGTGATCCTCCCTAATCTTCGGAGGATGCTGGTCATCTACAAGGGTGCATGGGGCTGGATTGCCTTATCCCAGGTCTTCATTCTTTTCGGGGCGATCTTCATGCTGCTCATCCCGCTGCAGATCTCAGCCCTTATTGACAAAGGTGTCCTTGCCGGAGATATCAGTGTCGTGGTTGACAGGTCCCTCGCCATGCTCCTGTTCGCGGTCCTTGCCGGGGCATTTTCACTGGCGAACCTTTACATCGCGGCCAAAGTGGGAGAAGGAACCGCCCATTACCTGAGAAAAGAGGTATACAAAAAAATCCAGACGTTTTCATTCGGGAACCTTGACCGGAACCCTGTCGGGGAACTCCTCGTCCGCCTCACGAGTGATATCTACCAGATCAACATGGCGGCCAGCTATTCTATCCGGTTCGCCCTGTATGCCCCGTTTATGATTTTAGTCGCCCTTGTCCTGGTATACATCAGCAGCCCCGGACTGGTCTGGATTTTTGTGGTTGTTATCCTGATCACTGCGGCCATGTTTGGGATCATCTCGTGGCTGCTCCAGGACCAGTACCGGGCCCGGCAGCAGGACCTTGACAAGGTAAATAACGTGCTCCAGGAGGACTTTTCGGGGGTGCGGGTAATCAAGGCATTCGTCAGGAAGGACTACGAAAACAACCGTTTCAAAGGGGTAAATGAAAAATTCAGGGCGGCATCGCTTTCACCCCTCCATACCAGTGCCATCATTCTCCCTGCCATCTTCCTGATCCTTGGGTGCTCCAACGCCCTCGTTATCTGGTTCGGGGGTATGCAGGTCATTGCCGGGACGATGCAGGTCGGGCAG
Source organism: Methanomicrobiales archaeon (assembly GCA_037137755.1). Lineage (GTDB taxonomy): Archaea > Halobacteriota > Methanomicrobia > Methanomicrobiales > Methanospirillaceae > CAIKOD01. The sequence goes on from JBAXJR010000013.1 coordinate 16,723, forward strand.
ATCATCGCATTCACCCAGTATTTTTTCTTTATCCTGGGACAGTTATGGATCCTCTCGTTCGTCCTTCCGCAGATTATTTCCGCGGAAGCGTCTGCAGGGCGACTGGCCGTGCTTATTGATACACAGCCCCTGGTGACTGATTCACCACGGGGGATTATCCCTGACCCTGCCGGTGTGCAGGGAAGAGTTGTATTTGAGGACGTATCGTTCAGCTACGAGGGAACGGATGGGAAAAATGCGATAAAAAATATTTCGTTTGTCGCAGAACCTGGCCAGACGACCGCATTTCTCGGCCCTACCGGTTCGGGAAAATCTACCCTTGTCAACCTTATTCCGAGGTTTTATGACGTTACATCAGGCAGGATCACGATTGACGGGACCGATATCCGCGAGATCCCGCAGGACCATCTCCGCGGTATGGTCGATATTGCCCTCCAGGAAAGCGTGCTGTTTTCAGGGACTATACGGGACAATATCGCCTTTGCGAAGACCGATATGCCCTATGACCTGGTGGTGGAAGCATCAAAGGCAGCCGATGCAGATGGTTTTATCTCGGTGATCCCCGCCGGCTATGATTCCCACGTGGCCCGCCGGGGTGCGAATTTTTCAGGAGGCCAGAAACAGCGGCTCTCAATTGCCAGGGCGATCGCACAAAAACCCCGCATCCTTATCCTTGACGACAGCACGAGTGCTGTTGATGTCGCCACGGAAAGCCGTATCCAGGCGGCCCTGAACGAGGTGATCCCCGGGACGACCCGGTTTATTGTCGCCCAGCGGATCAGCACCGTCCTGATGGCTGATACGATTATCCTCCTCGACAAGGGGGAGATCGTCGAAAAAGGAAACCACACAGACCTACTGGCCCGGAGCCCCCTGTACAAGGAAATTTTTGAGTCGCAACTGGGTGGTATCAGGAGGGAGGACCTCTCATGACTGCAACTACTACGGATACTCTTGCGAAGCCGGCAGTGCCGGCCGGACCGGGAAAAATTAAGTCCCTGCTCCGGGCGATGCGATATCTAGGTTCACGAAAGGCACGGTTTATATCGGTCATTTTCCTGTTCCTCGTGGGCACCATCGCCTTCATCTCCCTGTCAGTGATGCTCGGGATTGCCGTCAATTCATTGTCTGCGACGACAGATCCGGGGCAGCTCTACCGGCTCGTTGCGGTTATGGCCGGGTTGGCGTTTGTTGCCTTTATCACGTATTACCTCGGGTTCCGGATATTTGCGGATGTTACGCAGACTGCCCTGTTCCTGCTCAGGCAGGACCTCTTTGAACACACGCAGGAGTTGTCGTTACGGTTCTTTGACCGGCAGCCAATCGGGGAACTGATGAGCCGGGTCACCAACGATATCGATGTCGTTACCGCCTTTTTCCAGCAGCCGCTCGGGACCCTGATCATGGGCATATTCATGCTGGTCACGACCCTGGTCGCGATGCTCCTCCTTGATGCCCGGCTTGCCACGATCGCGGCGATTGCCATCCCACTGCTTATGGGGCTCGTATGGCTGCTCTCACGGACGGCAGGACCGTCCTTTGCACTGCTGCAGGAGAAGCTTGCGGACTTGAACGGGCTGATGGAAGAGACCATCGCCGGGGAAAAGACCATTATCGCGTACCGGCAGCAGGCCCAGGTCAGCGGAAAACAGGAAGAGGTGAGCGAGGGGGCTCGGGATACGGCAAGCAGGGCACAGGTCCTCTCCCTCATGATGAACCCGCTTACGGTGCTGGTCACCAATATCAATATCGCACTCGTGGCCCTTGTGGGGTCGGTCATGATCATCCATGGAACATTATCTGTCGGGGTCCTGACCACGTTCCTCTCGCTGACCCTGATGTTCGTCCTCCCGCTGGTCACGATATTTGCGAATTACAATTTCATCCTCTCGGCTGCTGTGAGTGCCGGGAGGATCTTCTCGATAATGGATGAACAACCGGATGTCATCGACCAGCCCGGTGCCGTCGAGCTGAAACCCGTCCTCGGGCATGTCGTGTTTAAGGACGTCAATTTCAGTTACGTCCCCGGCAGGCAGGTCCTGAAACACAACAGTTTCGAGGCAATGCCCGGCCAGATGATCGGGCTTTGCGGACCTACCGGGGCGGGAAAGAGCACCATCATCAATATCCTGACCCGTTACTATGACATCGACTCAGGGCTGATCGAGATCGACGGACAGGACATCTACACCGTTACCCAGGCAAGCCTGCGTAAGCAGATCGGGGTCGTACTCCAGGAGCCCTTCCTCTTCTCGGACACGGTAATGAACAACTTAAAATACGGCCGGGAGGGGGCAACGGACGGGGAATGTATTGCCGCTGCAAAAGATGCGAACTGTGATGAGTTCATCACCCGGTTACCGGACGGTTACAACACGGTGCTCACCGATGGGGGCAGTAACCTCTCCCAGGGACAGCGGCAACTGCTGACTATAGCGAGGGCGATGGTTGCCAACCCGCGGATCCTCATCCTCGATGAAGCAACGAGTAACGTGGATACAAGGACTGAACGGAACATCCAGGCTGCCATCAGGAAGCTGCAGGAGGGCCGGACCAGTTTCGTGATTGCGCACCGGCTCAGCACGATCCGCCCGGCACAACAGATCCTCGTGATCAATAACGGGGAAATTGTTGAGCGTGGCACTCATGACGAGATGATGAAGGCGAAGGGGTTCTATTACGACCTTTACATGAGCCAGTTCAAGGGAAGGATTGCAGAAATTATTCCGGTATAGGCTGGCGCCGGGAATTAACAAAAGAGGTGAACATCGGAATGATCAAGGAAAAAATCATCAGGAAACTTCGTGTTGTACCGGGAAAGAGAATTAAACTGAAAAGCTTTGAAACAGGCTGGGCACAGAACGAGGAGTTGAAGGCATATGAGAAGGGTCCGGTTAAGGACCGGGCAGCAGAGATTCTCGAGTCAGGCCGGGCCAACCTTGCTTCGTCACAGGAACTGCTCTGGGCTGATAATACCCGTTCTGTGCTGATAGTGCTACAAGGCATGGACACGGCGGGCAAGGATGGAACGATCCGGCATGTCATGTCGGGGATGAACCCCCAGGGCTGCAGGGTCTGTAGTTTTAAGGTCCCTACCACGGACGAGACAGAACATAATTTTCTATGGCGGTATAACCGTGATCTTCCCCGCCGGGGTGAGATCGGGGTATTCAACCGTTCATATTACGAAGATGTCCTTGTCGTGAAAGTACACCCGGAACTGCTTGACCTCCAGCAGCTCCCGCCCGGAAAGCGGGGTGAAAAATTCTGGAACGGCAGGTACGAGGATATCAACGCATTCGAACAACATCTCGGGCGAAACGGTACGATTATCCTGAAATTTTTCCTTCATATTTCAAAAGACGAGCAGAAAAAGCGTATCACGGGACGTCTTGAAACCGAGGAAAAGTACTGGAAATTTTCCCTGTCAGACCTTGCTGAACGGGCATACTGGGACGAATACCAGAAGGTGTATGAAACAATGTTTGCCAAAACAAGCACGGATGATGCTCCCTGGTATATTATTCCAGCAGATTACAAGTGGGTGGCAAGGGCCCTGGTGGCGGATATCATCTCCACGCGGATACAGTCACTTGGCCTGGAGTACCCGGTGCTATCGGCAGACCAGATGAAAGCAGTTGAATCCGCCCGGGAACAATTACAACATGAGTGACAACCCGCCGGGCATGAAGGTACCGGGGATACCAGGCTGGACGGACCGCAATTCGCATCTCCCGCACCGGGATGCGGTGCGGTTCGTCATCGCACTTGGGGGAAATGCGCTGCTGCAACGGGGCCAGCCGATGACCGCCCAGGTCCAGCGGCAGAATATCCGGAAAGCGGCAGCGGCAATCGCCCCGATCGCGATGTCCCACCAGCTCATCCTCTCCCATGGCAATGGTCCCCAGGTCGGGCTGCTCTCACTCCAGCAGGTGGCCTACCAGCATGTACTTCACGAGACATCGCACGAATCCTTCGAATCATACCCGTTTGACCTGCTGGGAGCCGAGACTGAGGGTATGATCGGGTACATGATCGAGCAGGAACTCGGTAACCTGCTCCCGGATACGGTACCGATTGCCACGATCCTAACGATGGTTGAGGTTGATCCCGGCGATCCTGCCTTTATGGACCCTGCAAAATTTATAGGCCCGATCTACGTTGAGAAGGACGCAAAAAGGATTATTGCGTCGAAAGGCTGGACTTTTAAACGGGATGGTGAACAATGGCGACGGGTTGTACCTTCCCCAAAACCTGTCAGGATCCGTGAGATTCGGCCGATTACATGGCTGCTGGAACGGGGTTCCATTGTCATCTGTGCCGGAGGGGGTGGAATTCCGGTGATTCCCGGGGATGGTATCGAACAGGGGTTTACCGGGGTGGAAGGTGTCATTGACAAAGACCTTGCCAGCGGGCTGCTGGCGCGGGACCTTGGTGCTGACATGTTCATTATGGTGACCGATACGCCCGGGGTGTACCTCAATTATAACAAGCCGGATGCGATGTTGATTCGGCAGACAACCCCGGCGGAGCTCCGGCTGAACAGGGACCAGTTCCCACCCGGGTCCATGGGGCCGAAAGTCGAGGCCGCGTGTGCCTTCGTTGAGGCGACAGGAAAAACAGCAGCTATCGGGGCGATTTCAGATATAGGAAAGATCTGTACCGGTGAAGCGGGGACAATTGTCGGGCCCGGAGCGGGAATAAAACCTGTTTCCAGTTCCATGGAGCATGTGAGATGACACACTACGGTGTATATTCAGAGGTGGGAAAACTCCGCACGGTGATGGTCTGCCGGCCCGGTCTTGCACATATGAGATTAACCCCTGAAAACTGCCACGATTTGCTATTTGATGATGTAATATGGGTTGCGAAAGCCAAGGTAGAACATTATAACTTCGTGCAGGTAATGCGGGAACGTGGCGTTGAGGTACTGGAAATGCACGACCTGCTCGCACTGGCCCTGGAACAGAAGGAAGGTCGCCGGTGGGTACTTGACCGGAAAATCACGGTGAATACGATCGGGCCGATGGGACTCGATGCAGTACGAACGTGGCTCGATGAGATGCCTGCCAGTGAGCTTGCCGGGCTGCTTATCGGGGGTATTGCTGCCGGGGAGATCCCCTTCCCGCCATTTGCTGACTTTTCAGACTACGACCCCCATGGCCTGTGGATCCCGCCCCTCCCGAACACGCTGTATACCCGTGATACGACCAGCTGGATTTACGGGGGTGTGACCTTAAACCCCATGTACTGGCCTGCCCGCTGCCAGGAAACCCTGCTTACAACGGCGATTTACAAGTTCCACCCCGACTTCCGGGATGCGGGTTTTCGGACATGGTTTGGAAACCCGGACCTCAGTTACGGCCCGGCGACGGTCGAGGGTGGAGACGTGATGCCGGTCGGAAACGGCGTCGTCCTCATCGGTATGGGGGAACGGACAACGGCAAGGGCAATTATGCAGATTGCCATTGCCTTGTTCGAACAAAAAGCGGCAGACCGGGTTATAGCCTGTGCAATGCCAAAGGGCCGGTCAGTCATGCACCTTGATACGGTCTTTACCTTGTGTGATTCAGACCTTGCCAATGTGTACGAGAAGGTCGTGCGGGAAATCCGGTGTTTCAGCCTCTACCCCGGTGAAGGACCTGGATTACTTCAATTCGTCCCCGAAAAACAACCCTTCCTTGATGTGGTCGCCGGAGCGCTGGACCTGTCCCGGCTGCGTGCTGTTACCACCGGGGGTAACTGGTTTGAACAGGAACGTGAGCAATGGGATGACGGTAATAACGTCGTGGCACTTGAGCCCGGGGTGGTCGTCAGTTATGACCGGAATGTCCACACGAATACAAAACTCAGGAAACAAGGAGTCGAGGTCATTACGGTCCCAGGGTCAGAACTTGGCAGGGGACGTGGCGGAGGCCACTGCATGACCTGCCCCCTCCGGAGGGACCCGGTATAATCTTTATATTTTCTGCCGCACAGGACCTTTAAACCCTGGGTCCACCTGCTCGTACGAGGTCTTACCTGTTCACGTGCCCTTCACAAACCGGTATGCTTCTTTTGGTACCCGTATCTCGAACCTTGCACCCATTCCCCCCTCACCGGTTTCCGCGATTGAAATATCGGTGATACTGAGTATCTCCCGGACGAGAAAGAGCCCCATCCCTGTATTTTCTCCAACACCGCGCTCAAAAATCTCCTCCTTCATATCCTCCGGTACCCCGGTACCATTATCCTCCCAGAACAGGAAAAGCCCGTCCGGAATAAGGGCATAATGCACACGGATTTCTGTTACCGTTTTCCCGTGGCGCAACGAATTGTCATAGAGGTTGTAAAAAACTTTTTCCAGCAGGGGATCTGCATAGACCTCGAGCCCTTTAATGTCTGATATGACCCTGGTATCTTTCCCCGGCAGGCCTGAAACGATCGTCCCTACATTCTGCCAGGCCGGGACTTTCAAACCGAGGTCCTGGTATGTCCTGGTGAACTCGATATGTTTCTGGATCTGGCCTGCCGCGTCGTATGAACGCTGAAGATAGTTTCCGAGTGTTTGATCGGTATTTTTGTTCCGGATTATGGAGAGGTACCCGAGCAGCACGGTAAGGTTGTTCAGGATATCATGCCTGGTAATGCTGCCGAGCAGGTTTAGTTTTTTATTGGAGATAGACAGGGCGTCTTCAGCCCTCTTTCGTTCGGTGATATCATGGGCGATAATGCTGAAGATGGCCTCTCTTCCCCCGACCCGGATAACACTGGCATTCACTTCAACATACAGGATATCCCTGTTTTTGGTGCGAAACCGCTGCTCCCCGAGAACACAACCCGTTCCGGCAAGGATCTTTTCACAACAGGTGTCCGCGAAATGAGGTCCGTCAGCAACGATATCCACAAATGAAAGCCCTTTTACCTCGTTGCTCCGGTAACCGAACAGGTGGAGAAATGCAGGGTTCACTTCAAGTATTTTTTTAGTATGGGCATCAAAAAGGACAATGGCCTCGGTTGCCTGCTCAAATAACGCACGGTACCGCGCTTCGCTCTCCTTCAGCAACCGGTCGAGCGTGTGCTTGTAGAGTGCCATCCGGATTGTTGCGTTCAGCTCGCGGTTCTGCACCGGTTTGACCAGGTAGCCGTATGGCCCTGTGAGTTCCGCATGGCTGAGCCGTTCGTCATCTGCGTAGGCGGTTGTGTAGATCACCGGGATGTCTGATGTTGCATGGATCTTTTCTGCAGTTTCAATCCCGTTCATCCTTCCGGCAAGCTGAATATCCATCAGGATGACATCCGGCTGCCCGGAAATGGCCTGCGAAACTGCATCTTCCCCGCTTGAAACCGTTGGGAGAACGGTATACCCAAGGCCGTTCAGTACCCGTTCCAGGTTTGCGGAGATGAGTGCATCGTCCTCGACAATCAGAATTTTTTCAGCCGGCATCAAAAATCACCTAATTTTTATTCCTGTTCCCGAACAAACCGTACTTCAAAGGATGTCCCCCGTGTCGTGTCCATCTTCAGGTCCCCATGGAGCTGGTTCTTTGCGAGGATCCGTATGAGTGAAAGTCCCAGCGAGCGGGGTGATGGTGTGATATTGCCTGGGGGTATGCCTCTACCGTTGTCTGAAGCGTTCAGGATGATAAAGCCATCCTTTTCTTCCATGGACAGGGAAATTTCGCATGCCATTCCCCGCTCTTCCTGGCACGACCATCCCTCAGGAAACGCATACTTGAGCGAGTTTGTTACGATCTCGGTAATAATCAGGCCGCAATGGACTGCGGTATCGATGGGGAGGTGAGTATCACCCATCCTAATATTCCACCTGATGTCTGCCCTTGGTCCGTACGACTGGATGAGGTGCTGGACCAGGTCCTCTGCATATTCTTGGGCGTTGATGCGGGAGAGGGAATCAGAATGGTACAGCGATTCATGCACAAGGGACATGCTCCTGATGCGGGACTCGAGGTCCCTGAACCGGGCAATATTATCAGGGTCTGACAACTGCGCCTTCTGGAGCCCGATGAGTGAAATTACCCTTGCAAGGTTATTTTTTACACGGTGATGGATCTCCCGGAGCAGGATTTCTTTCTCGGCGAGAGACTCTCTGACTTGTGTTTCTGCAGTGACACGCTGTATGGCTGAACCAATCGGGCCTGCAATCTCCTCTATCACCTGCACGGTTTTGAGCGGGACCAGGTTCTCGCGTCGGTCGGCAAGGTGGATGAGGCCGGTGATCCTGTCCCCCTGCCGGAGAGGAACAAGGGCAACTGATTCATACCCCGTCTTATTGCAGACATTCCGGGTCCTGCCCTTATCCTCTTCTGAAACGGTGGAAAGGAATTTCGTGGTACCGTTCATATAAAACGAGCCGCCGTCCGTGAAAAAAGGCTGGGTGGGATCGGTGGTACCCCTGATTACATAGATGCACATGCATTCGTCGGACTTGATCGAGAGCGGGCTCTCGGTTGAATAAAACTCATGTGAGAAACCGGTATATGCCTGGTAGGGTATATTACCCTGTTCATCGAGGAGCCTTATCCCTACCGCTTCGCACCCTGTATAGTCCTGTATAATATGGACATACTCGTGCAGGAGTGCCGGTAACTCCAGTGTCCGGTTAGCGCAGTCGAGCAGGGTATGGGAGAGGCGGAGGACATCCTCGATATGTTTACGTTCAGAAATATCTGCAATAATGCCCCGGAGCCCAACAGGGAGGCCTCCTTTTTCGATTACCGAGATATACGTAATTCCGGTAAACGTATCTCCGTTCCTTAAGCGGAACCGGTACTCGTTTCCACTTTTCCCCCCACGAACTATATCCTCAAGGTTACGTCCTGCCCGGTCAACATCCTCCGGAACTACCATCTGTGAGATGTCAAGCCCTCTCTTAAGATCGCTATGGTCATACCCAAAAAGGGTGAGAGCGAACCTGTTGGCATAGGTAAATCGTCCTGAAAGGTCTGTCTCAAAGATAGTCTGGGGCATCAGCTCGGCAAGGTCACGATATTTCTGTTCGCTATAGTGCAGTTCTTCCTGAGCTGCTTTCAGTTCGGAAATATCACGGGCGGCAGCAAAGATCCCTAAGGGTTTCCCCTGGGGATCACGATAGAGCGTTGCATTGTACAGGACCGATGTTATCGATCCGTCACGATGCCTGATTTCCAGCGGGTAATCCCTGACGATGCCTTTCCTGAACACCTCCTGGTAACCTTCCTTTGCCTTGACCGTATCGACGAAATAGTCTGAGAAATCGGTACCAATCAACTCAGATCGGGAATAACCGGTCACCTTTTCTGTTGCAGCATTCAAATCCCTGATCTTACCGTCATGGCTGATTGTAACAAGCGGATCGAGGCTCGCCTCAATAAGGCTGCGGTTATAGGCGTTCAGTGCAGTCAATACCTCTTCTGAAACTTTCCGGGAGGTGATATCGCGGGCTATTCCACGGAAACCCACGAGTTTTCCTTCAGATCCGATTATGGGGGCGGACCGGATCTCAATGAAGATCTGGTTACCCTTCTTGTCATGTGCGGGGACTTCGAGCGGGGATAAAGAACTTTTTTCCTGAATATGTTCAAGGAAAGCTGTTTTAACAGATGAAACGGACTCCGGTCTTATAAGGGAAAAAAAGGATCCCCCTATGAGTTCTCCGGGTTCATATCCCATCTGCACAATGCTCTGGGAGCTGATATAGGTGAAGTTCCCCTGCAGGTCAATTTCCCAGATCATATCCGGCGATGCCTCCACCATGGTACGGAATTTCACTTCGCTCTCTGCGAGTGCGTTTTCTGCCACCCTGCGATCAGTGATGTCCATAATCGTGGCAAAAAAGCCGCTGACCTCTTTACCGCTGAAATGCGGGGCAAGCCTGACACTGACAAAACGCTCGTTTCCCCTGGTATCCCGGACGTGGTTCTCCATGGATACCGCTTTGCCGCCCAATGCAGCACGGTATGCCGGCAGTGCCCTTTCGAAAACGTCCTTGTCCAGCAGGTCCTCGACCCGGTTTCCGACGAGTTCCTCCCTGGTCCGGCCATACCAGTCTGCATATGCCTTGTTCATGTAAACAAAGCGGAGTTCCGTATCAACATAGGCAATGAGGATCGGGACTCCGTCTATTACCATTGCCAGTTTCTCTTCGCTTGCCCTGAGTGCATCTTCTGCCAGCTTCCGCCCGGTGATGTCCTCTACCTGGGCTGTGAAAAAGAGCAGGGAACCTTGTTTATCCCGGATAGTTATCACCCTGAGTGATCCCCAAAGGATACTGCCGTCTTTCCTGATATACTGTTTTTCTGTCCTGTATACCGGAATTGATCCTTCCACCTGCTCCTGAATATGTTCCAGGTCGATGGCAAGATGATCCGGATGCGTGATATCCTTAAAGGACATCTTCCGTAATTCCTCTTCCGAATATCGGGTCATAGATAAAAAGGATGGGTTGACAGAAAAAAATCTGAAATCCGGCGTGATAAGGGCCATACCCGCCGGGCTGTTTTCGAAGATCTTACGGAACCGATCTTCGCTCTCTATGAGTGCGGCTTCTGCCAGCTTGCGTTCGGTGATGTCACGGGAGATCTCTAAAACGGTAACCGGTTTCCCGTTTTCGTTCTTCAATGCTACATTTGCCGAACACTCAAAGAATTTTGTCTGACCCTGTGAGTCAATCACGATCGTCTCGTGCCGGTGGATTTCTCCATCCTGAAATGCCTTGAGTGCGATACACGGATATGGTTTGCAGGGATCTTGCCGCTGATGGTATACTTCGTAACATTTTCTGCCAGCGAGTTCTTTGCCGAAATACCGCTCGGCAGTTTCATTGGCCCATATAATGTTCAGATCCATATCCATCATACTCATTGGGTCCCCGATCGATTGCAGCATGGCATTGAGTTTCCCTTCGCTCTCCAACAATGCATCTTCCGCTTCTTTTCGCAGGGTGATGTCTTCTGCCGTCCCGATAACCCGGTATACTGTTCCCTGTTCATTTATTACCGGGAAATTCCGGGAGTGAATCCAGCGGATAGTACCACCCGGCTGAATAATCCGGTATTCACGATCAAAGTATGCCCCTTCCTCTAGCTCCATCCGGATGGCTTCCTGCACGGAAGGCAGGTCTTCCGGGTGGACTGCCTGAAGGAAGGAATACGGGTCATCAATGAGCTCCTGGCCGGGCTTTCCCCAGACCTTTTTGTAGGCGGGGCTGACATAGATAAACTGGTTCGACACCCGGTCATGGACGTAAAATACGGCGGGACTATTTTCAGCGATCTGGCGAAGTCGTTCTTCGCTTTCTTTGAGGGCATCTTCTGCCCGCTTGCGCTCGGTGATGTCATAATTCGTACCAATCAAGCTTTTCGGTCTGCCCACGGCATCGCGATCTACGCGGGCGTTGGCGTGAAGATAATGAATGGACCCATCCGGCCAGACAACGCGGAACTGAGTGTCAAATTTCTTTTCTCCACGTATTGCCCTCTGAAGATCTGCTTCGCCCTGAGCGAGATCGTCCGGGTGCAATCCCGCACGCCAGGCCTCGTATGTGCCACTGAATGTATCCGGCGTGATCCCGTAGAGCTGAAACATCTGGTCATCCCATATTAGAAGGTTATTGACGAGGTCCAGCTCCCATATGCCTACACCTCCTGCCTGCGTGGCCATTACCAAGCGTTCGGCGGTCTGTTGGAGTGCTTCCTCCGCCTGCACCCGTTTTGTTATGTCATGGTAAATGGCGATAATTTCGCCACTTTCCAGCCTGTATACCCAGTTTTCCCTCCAGGTGCCCGGGTCACGCTCATCCCTGTAGAGTGCAGTTGGGTAGTACTCAGCCTCCCCTGTCTTCCATACTCTCTTAAAGACTTCAAAGAGACCAAATTCAGTAACCCCGGGAAACACCTGCGATACACGTTTTCCGACCAGGTCACTTTTTTTAATTCCCTCGATTGCTTCTGCCGCCGCGTTGAAATCCTTGAAAATAAAATCCTCACCATTCCCGGATGCCTCATATATCGCAACCGCAGCTGGCATACGGGTGAACAATTCCCTGAATCTCTCCTCGTTATCAACAAGTGATGCGCGGGTACGTTTCAGGTCAGTGATGTCATCCATCGTGACGAATACCTGGTACGGGACCACCTCACCTGGCCTGAACAGCGGGGTTGCGTTGGTCCTCACCCACGTAACAGCGTCCCGTTCAGGGTTAAAAACCCCGACAACCAGGTCCCTCACCGGTTTTCCTGTCTGTAATGCAATCATCGACGGGTGTTGTCCGGGAGCCAGGACTTCGCCGGTTTCTGAAATTACCTTCCATTGAGGGGCATACGAGTCCTTACCAATGAACTGCTCATGTGTGATTCCGAACATCTTCAGCGCTGCCGGGTTTGCATCGGTAAGGGTGCCGTCATTGCGCTGGTAAAAGACCCCCGGGTCCATGTTTTCAAACAAAGCCCTGAATTTCAGTTCGCTATCGTCACATGGTGTACCCGTCTCTGTCCCTTCTGAATGTCGCTGCTCACACCTGCCTTCTGCAACGTGGATATCCCCAGGAATTGGGTTCTCTTTTTGTTGTGACCGCTTGTTGTCGGGTTTCATTCCTGTTCACCTCCCCTGTCCTTCCCACCGCCGGGAAAAAAAGAGGGATCCCCGGGCAATTATCAGGTACCTGTGTGATGAGCGCTGTAAGGCGGAGATAGTGTGTCTGATACGATAAATCGCTCGATCCTGTATAACCGGAACCCCCGGGTCCATGGGGATCCCAATCATTATCCATTATAATCAGGCGATTTTCGTTGACGCTGGCAGAACTGTACCGGTATTCCGGCCCCGGCGCCGTCTCCGACTGGTGATATGTGCGGTTATTCGCGTGGGATGGAAAAAAGTGGTTATTCTCAAGGATTAGGTTTAAAAAGACCGGACCATTATTACCCCGGAATGGGAATGTCTTCAAGGGATAAGAAAATAGCAGGAGGGCCATTATAATTCGGCCGTTCAGGTACTAACGGAAATTCAAAAAAAACGCAGTACCCGCTGACAGATGAGCGGTTATCACCTTTTGCAATAATAATGGTTATCTTATTTGTTGACACTGTTTATTCGGGCAAAGGAACATTTATGGAAAAAACCGACACATCCGAACCTTCAACAGATGGGGGAAAATCTCTTGCAGACCAGGGAATTTTTGAGAAAATCTTTGAACATGGTCTCTGGAACCTGCGGTTTATTGTACTGCTTGGTGTGATTTTCGGCGCACTCTCCGCAATCGTCCTGTTCATTGCAGGCTCTTTAGAAATATACCACATTCTTGTGGGATTTATTCAGGTCACGGAACATCCCCTTACACACGAGCAGATCCTAATTGGAATTATCGGAGCTGTGGATTTTTACCTCATTGGGCTTGTCCTAATCATATTCAGTTTCGGTATCTACGAACTCTTTATTTCTGATATTGATGTCGCACGAATACAGGGAGGATTCGGGAACATCCTTGATATAGAGAACCTGGACGATCTCAAGAACAAGATCATCAAAGTCATCATCATGGTACTGATTGTGACATTTTTTCAGGAGATTCTATCTATGGAATTCGCTACGTTCATCGATATGCTAGCCCTGGCCGTGTCAATATGTTTGATCTGCATTGGAGTGTATTTCCTCAGCAAACACGGAGATTAATTTTTTTTTCAAAAAATCTGCTGATGTATCGTGATTTCTATAGGGTTCCCATGACAGACCAAAATCTGCTTTCCAACTCAATTACAAGACACTTTGATCTTGTCTCTGGTATGTACTATTGATCCAGCCTGGCCTGCCTGGATACAATTCTCCTGGTCGACCCATTATTTTGCTGTCTCTTTGCCTGACTATTCCTGATTACGTTTGTCCAGTCTGCATAGAGGTACGACCTGCCTGATGCCCGGAGAAGAGTTCGCATAAATCTATCGGGATATCGGGAATATACAACCACCGTGCCTTCGTTACGGGCAAATGTTTTCAACCGGTCAATGACACCCGGGATCAACGTTGTATCATCCGCGTAGAGCGAAGGGTCATGCTCGATAACGAGGTAGGTTGCATCGCATTCGTTGATGATCGTGGCCATCTGGTCGGATGTGAAGCCTCGTCTGACAGAAAACTCAAACGAGGTTCTATGCAGGTTCGGGAGTACTCCCGAATAATTGCTGCAAACATAGAGGAAGGGATACCGTCGCATCGTGCCGCTACAACTGTTAAGTCCTGTTTCGAGGATACTGGTGGGGCCAATGATTACGGTTATTGTCCGTTCCGGGATGCAGATATCACCTGGCCATTCGAGGTCCATAAGAGGTGCTACTGGGTTTATGATACAGGTTGATAAGTGCAAGGTGTGTGCGGGATGAAAGTGTGGGGAGTTGATCTCAAAAATATCTAAGGAGAATAGCTAATTACCCTCATTTTTTGGACCAGTTTAAAAGAGGACGAAGATCGGATGAAAAAATCAGAATCTCCCCGTTTCCCCCTTGAAACCGTTTTTTTTAGGACGGCAGCGGGCTACCGGTTCCTGGTGAATTATTTACCCCCATATCGATGCCAATCGGGCTAATCGCCACCAGCGAATTCTGTACCGTTTCGAGCGAACCAGAGACCATATCAACCGAACTGGGGATTGCGATACCCGATGAGTTGCTGCCCGTCATATTGATGGCCACCGGGCTTAACGCTCCCAGGGACTTCAGGGTATTTTCAATGGGTGCAGGCCCGGATTGTTTAACTCCCACTCCCATAAGTGCCTCTGTTGCGACAACCACCGCGATAACAAGCAGGATGGTAATAATCACAATGAAGGCCTTCTGAACAGGGGAAAAATGTTTCAACCCCACGGATTTTGACTGGGTTTTAGGGTCATGTGATAATGTATCAAGAATCTCCCTGCATTTTGCCGCTTCTTCTGTCCTTTGCTGCTTTTGGAGGGTGAGGTAAATATTATACCAGGCATCGCGGTAATCAGGGGCTAATTCTACTGCTTTACCATAGCATTGAAGAGCCTTATCGTAATCCCCCCCTTTAAAAAAGTCATTCCCCTGGTTTTTCAGCTCCGTTGCCTGTTTCTTCATGCCCTTGTACAATAGGTGATAGTAACCTCATACATTAAAGTCATTCGTTATGTGACACTATTCCCCCCTGTACCCGGTTATCAGATATCCGGTTGGATATGCGGGTGGGAATCTGGTTTAAATGGGCATTCGTATAACGGGACGGTACACGGGGGTTTAATTCATTGGAGGATGCACACCGGAGCACAAACGCACCGGTGTCTCCCCGCAGTTGAAGAGGGCACGAGGCACCTTTGAAAATTAAGGCTGGGGGTTAAATTTCCTGGGATAGTTGTCGGGATGAAAATTACCACTCGAGTCTCGTTACACCATACTGGTCAACAACCCCGTGTTTCGAGGGGAATGAATTCCAGTCAACAGTACCCTTGCGGACGGGGTAGTCCCGTTCCACCGCGTGGACCACCCGGGTGACCAGCAACTCTTCGTTCACCTTAAACCAGACGCTCACTTTCGGGTCGAAGTAAATCTGCCCCACCGTATAGGTGCCATCATTATTGACTTTCACAATGACCCAGGCACGGTCCTTGTCGTAACTGGAGTCCGCGGGATCTTTCTGGATCGATGCTCCGACAGGATATTTTGCTTCAATGGATGTATTCGCGGTGGTCTGGTTATTGGCCTCTGTCAGGGGGCCTTCGATTTGCGTGGTCACCTGGGTTCCCGTGGCTGGGTCCGTGGTAGCTGACCCCTGGCCTGCAGGTGCAGGCGTGGTTTGTTGTGTATAGGACGTCTCGGGCCCGGATTTCACATTGGTCGGCTGGATGCACCCTGGTGAACAAACCAGTATAAAAAGAACTGTTAGTAGTGCGATAATGAACATTCCACGCCTTGTTCCGAGCGGCATAGAATATAATCCTGTCCTGCCTGACTATAGAAGTATCGAAAATGACATTTTTCTTTACTGCCCGGGAATGCTGAATGGGCGCATTTTCCCGGGATTGGTATCCTTTTTGGTCCCCCGTAACACCCCTGGATGAGGCGGTAATAAAAAAACGATAGTAAGAGTAAGGGGGTGCCCGGGCCCTCGTGAGCCCGGATTATAGGGGTCAGATACGGAAACAGACCGCGAGGAGAGCCACTACCAGTAGCGATATACAGATATTGGTAATGACCGGGCCCAGTTTCATCGGAGCATCATGAGGTTCTTCTCCCTCCGTCATCTGCCCGGATGATATTCCAATCTCGTGTTGTATGTTCATGATTGACCTTTTTCCTGTATTCAATGGACTTTCTTATTGTTTCACCTGTTCGTTTTCCCAAAAAAGGGAACATAATTATGATTGTGGGGGTGTTCCTTCCCGGAAGAGGTGCCTCGTTGTTACCAGAGCCTTCCTCCTGTTTTGTTCCCACCGGCCCCGCTGGCATGCGATGACCTGGCTGCATCAATCCATGACTTCAGCGCAGCTGTGTCCCCGTTCTGGATAGCGGTTTTTGCTGCGGAAACATCGACCCCCTGCTGCTCAAGGGTATCAATGATTTTTTCCGGACCCGGCCTGTCCAGGTTGCCGGTCTGGTTACTTGGGTTGGCGTCCCTGTATGCATTGAGCCATGACTTCAGTGCAGCCGTGTCCCCGTTCTGGATAGCGGTTTTTGCTGCCGAAACATCGACCCCCTGCTGTTCTAGTTTTTCTATGAAATCTCCCGGTATTCCATGTCCCTGCCCCGGGGTAGTTTCATTTCTGGCGGTTTTCCCGAAGAGATGCGGGGTAACAACTGCTGCTCCGGCAAATCCTACGACCAGCGCAACAACTACGCAGACTCCGAGAGCCCCGATAAATATTCCTTGTTTTTTCATGATATTTCTCCTGTATCGTTTCGGTGCTGGTGCAGTACCCTGCACTCACCTGTATAGAATATCATACATTATGTAATATAAACATTTCCTAATAATGTGTATAACATACTATATGTGAGTTATAATCGATAAGTTCAACCACCTGACCTCTCATACCATGCGGATATGCATCGGGTGGTACGGGCATCCTCGTGAACCAGGGGGTGACACAAGGGCAACTGTTGAAATGCGATAAAAAAGCGTGTTATTGGACCGTGCCGGTGTTTTCTTCGTCCTCGTACGTGAAGACCTCTTCAATAGAAACACCGAAGTATCGTGCTATCCGGAAGGCGAGGTCCAGTGAAGGTACATACTTCCCTTTCTCGATGGCAAGGATTGTCTGCCGGTTGACCCCGATCACCTGGGCCAGGTGCTCCTGGGTAAGGTCGTGCATTGCCCGGAATACCTTGATTTTATTCTTCATCGGTCTCCCAGTCCCCGTATTTACCCGCATAATAAATCCGGAACCCGACGTACAGGAAGATCATCAGGCAGAGCAGGCCGAGCTGGACAAAACCGATCAGCCGTGGTGAAAGCAGCTCCGGAAGAATTGGCGGATGCTCAGTTTGAAACCCCCTGGGAAACGCGGGTGCCCTGAGCAACTGCATTACCGCTCCGATTGAAAAGGCACAAAATACTACCCAGAACACCTGCATCGTCCGGAGGACCGCCTGTTCAGTAATTTTTACATCCCGTTCGTCCTCTTTTAAGTCAGTTACCTGGCGGCGTATCAGGTAAATTGCGGCAACGGCAACGATGAATGCGAGCTCGATCAGGAGTGGCATCCGGATTACATCAGAATACCAGAATAGTCCGACCAGTGCGATGGCGATACAACCGGTGATGAGGTAAAATGTATTCTTCTTCAATCTCTCCCTCTGTTAAAGGAATTATACATCTGGTATATAGAATATGACTATATGTACCTTCCCCGGCGACAGTTCGGACTGGCAGGAAACGGGCCCGTTGAATTTGAGTAAAAAAAACCCCGTGACTGGCGTTCTCTCTAACAACAGCAAATCCATCCATATCTCATGGGAGGCACTGCTTTGAACACCCCTGCAAGTTTCCGGTGACCAAAGAGAATATGACGGTACCATTCATGACAGCCCACCGTCGGATGGGGTGGCTGAAAAAAAGGCCGGAAGGACCCCCTGGGCCATTCCCGGTTCCTGTACCCTTCTTCCCGGGGCTGTCACGTCCCCTAACGGGAAGGAAACGAGAATGTATCGCCTGTTATCCAGGTCCCGGTCTCCGCATTATACCCTTTTTGTACCCCGGAAAATGTCCTGCTGTCTTCATGGACCGTAATGACGATGTAGCCAACTTTCTGGTCCTTCTGTTCGATCTTTCCAAGCGGGTATTCTAACTTCAGTGCCGGGCTAACGTTTGCAGGATCAAAAGCCGGCATTTTTGCCCCGGCATTTCCGTTGACGATCTGCTGGACACCCTGTGCCTCGCCCCGGACATACATGTGGGTGTGCCCGCTGAAATAGGCAGCAACATGGTTGTCTACGAGGCTTTTCCAGAACACATCGCGCTGGGCGGGATGTACCGCGAGGGCGAAATCATTGTCTTCCGGGTCGTCTTCCACCATAAATGCGGGAGAATGCCCGAAGACAAACATAAATGGCCGGGTATCCTCTGCGAGTTCTTTATCGACCCAGCTCTGGTTCACCGTTTCCTTGAGACCATTGTGCGCAATGTAATCGTCGGTGACAATGAATTTTGCCCCTTTGTGCGTGAAAGAATACGTCAGTTTCTTTTCATCCGGTGGTCCGTTCGTTGGCATGCCTGTTGCCACGGTGGCAAGAAAACTGTCGAGAAGGGGAGTAACGTTCCGGGGAGGGCCATCATCGTGGTTACCCCTCATTACATACAATGGGATCCCGGTGCCTGTTGTATAATTATAGATGGGAGAGACGGTCTCCATCCAGTTCGCATGCTGGGCCTGGTAATTATCTGCCACCGGGGACGCAGGGTCCAACTCCCACCCGTTGGTCAGGTCACCGACATAGATGGCAAGGTCCGGCTTTTCTGCCGCAATTGCCTTCGCAACCGGGATCAGGCCGGGGCTGACACCCGTTGTCGTATTGCGATCGGGATCTGGTGAATCCCCAAAGACTGCGAATGTCCAGGTGCCGTTTCCCGGGGCAACAGTGCCGGCAGGGACGGGTCCTGCAGGTGGTGAAGGTGTTGAAGGTGGTGATTGCGTACATCCACCGGCAATAACAAGCAGGACTAAAAGGAGGATTAATGTAATTGCACAGAATCGCATGGATGGCTTATTTCTCTGATTGATAATAAATCTTCGGAAAAAAAGGGATCGTGTAATCCGAACAACTTCCGCATCAGCATATCATGGCAGATCACAATGAAACAGGTGCTTTTCAGTGGTCAAAGATTAGTGGGCCGCTTCAATTAGATTCTCATTCAACAGTGAAGCAGTATGGTAAAAAAGGATGAAAATTTATTTTAAATCCTGCTTACGGGTTTAGCGACTTGAACGGGACTATGTCGTCATATGTCTTGACTTTTCCAACCGTCGGAGCGGTTACCCAGATTTCCACCCTGTTCTGATTGGTACTGGATGGGAATGTCACTTGTTGCCCGACATAAAACGGCGGCAACATATAATTCTGCTGGGATGTCCCATCCGGCTTCGTGAAGGTTACATCCACGCGGGAATCCAGGTTCATACCGTTTCCGCCCCGGAGCGTCACTGCCATGTACGGGTTGGATGTATCCCCGTTACCCTGCACCATGAAATCGAGCATGTAGTCAACCGGGAGCATTTGTGTTGGTCCCGGAGTACCCATCCCGACACGTGGTGTAGTTACTACCGGAACCGGTGTCTGTGCTGGTGTTGCAATCTGACTTGCAGTCGGTGTCGGTGTTACCACCGGTGGCGTTGCATTCTGGGTACATCCTGCTGTTACCATAAACGCAACAACGAGTACCAGGCTTACTACCAGGATTGAAAATTTCATACCTGAATATCGGATAATGTACCGTATAATCCTATCGTACAAAACAGTGGCCTGGCTATTAATTCCGCCTTTTATTCACTCCATTTATGAATTACCTGTATATTTCCGCGTTAATTTTGTTTTTTTATAAAACCCCGGTCTTCGAAGATCTCATTTTTGCCCGGGATAAACACCTTCATCAACTATTGAATTCCAGACGATTGTATTATGTGCATGTTCGACACCACGGCCGTGATGGTCCTCGATGAGATCATCAACGCCCGCAGGACATACCGGATGTTCCGTCAGGAGGTCCCCCCAAAAGTCCAGGTCAGCGAAATTATCCAGGCTGGCCTGGCGGCTCCTTTCGCCGCTGCAGCGGTGGGTGGCAGGGGCAATGAGTATTTCAGGCAGTTCTTTGTCTTTCCGCGTGACAGCCGCGGCCTTGCGATCGCGGGTGGTCTCCTGATACAGAAGGTCCACATGATGGCGGAAGAGCTGGAACATGGGATGAAACATAACCCGGCGTTACGATCAAAGGCAGAATCATTTGCCCGGCGTCTTGAGATGATCCGGGACGCAGGGATTGTGCCCGGGGTAGAGACCGCCCCGTATTATATCGTGGTCGCCGAACGCAAAGGCTTCCCCCCGGTTGAGCAGCAATCGCTTGCCCACTGCCTGGAAAACATGTGGCTGAAGGCAACGGTCTTAAACCTCGGGTTCCAGCTGGTGTCGGTGACCGGACAGATGGGGTCAGACCCTGAGTTCTGCCGGCTCTTAGGGATCCCTCCAGAAGTTTTCGAACTGAACGGGTGCGCCGTCGGGTATTACCAGGAGGAATTGCCGCCGTCTATCCGTCCCCCTGCAGACCTGGTGACGAACTGGGTGGAATAATCCGGTATCCCGGTTTGTTGAAACCCTGCAGGGTCATAAATAAGAAGAGGGAAATACGAACACGGGAGTGGGTTTCACCCCTTTCTGCCCTACTCTCGTTAAGATATTCTTCGGGCAGGGTTTCTTGAAGGTTAATTATATTCAAGAGTATTTTTAGATAGTCTCTATCCCAACCGGGGTCGCCAAAGCGGCGGGCCATGAACCCCGGTAACGTGACTATTTTTGAAATTACAAACTCTGCAACATAGTTTTGACAGGTTTTAACAAAGCGTGCTATGAGCCTTCGTCTCATAGATACGTATTAAAAGCTGGGCGGCATGAGGGTCTCCCAGAGTTTTTCATATCAGCCCATTATTTTCTATTTGTTTTGCAGGCACTGAAAAACACCACGATCGCTCCCGGGCATTTTCATTCCCGGAAAAAAGTGAAAATAGTATCCGGAACTATTTCTTTTCCGGCGTTTCCGGTTTTGGTGGGGCCGCTCCCTTCACCGTCTTTTTTGACTGCTGCCAGCGGTACACACCGTATCCTGCAGCTCCGATAATTATCACCGGCAGCAGGGTGAACAATGCTACGATGAGGAAATCGATCATCCCCACAAGGCCCGAAATACCTTCGTTAATCGTAGTGGTGAAACTGTAGCCTGTATTCCCACCGACTGGTTCTTTCTCTGCCAGGTTCACCGTGATCGTCGAGAGGTCGATCCGGTTATTCAGGTACCGTATCCTTCCCTCCAGGCGGTCGAGACTGGTCTGGACACGATCAATCTGTTCCTGGACCTTTATGATATCCTCCACCTTCTCGCTCTTTTTCATTATTTCATTGTATTGAGCGATCTGGTTCTGGTACGAGGCCTTTTGTGCCAGGAGGTCCACATACTCGGCCGTAACATCTTCACCGTTTGTTGTTGCCGACTTCACTATCCCCAACTCCCTGACTCCTGCGAGCATGCCTTCGAATTCCTTTGCAGGGACTCTGAGAACTACCGTGGCAGTTTTCCGGTCATTATATTGAGTGCTGAATGTTGAAGAAGCGAGATAACCCCCTTTTCCGGCAGCAAGTGCTTTTAAACTGTCAATTGTGGCAGGTACGTCGGGCACTTCAAGGCTCACCTGTGCCGTATAGATGAGTTTCTGGTCTATCGCAACGCCGTGGTCTGAAGAGTCCGGGCCATCGGGTGCAACAGGGGCCATAGTTGGTACCGCGGTCGGTACCGGGCGAGAGGTCCCCTGCCCGATACCCGTCTCATAATTCGTCCCCGGCATTGCGTCATTTGGGGCTGACGACAGGGATTTCTGCTCGCCCCCTCCCGTTAACGTGGTGCAACCTGCTGAGATCATGGCGACGACCACGAGCAGCAGGACAAGAGTTGCAATGTTACCTCGGTTCATAAAGAACATGATACGCGGGTGAATATTTATACTAAGTTATAAATGTGAAATATTTCGCAGTTATACTCAGGGTGTGATTGGAGATTAATAAAAATTCACGGTAATCTGGTGCTAATTTCCACCGAACCGGTGGTGTTTGCCCAGGCATTTCCCGGGGTCATATGACAGAAAGCCGGGCAGGTAGTAACACCGGAATGTCTATTGCATAGGATTATGCAAACGATAGGATGGTACATCATGATTCATGTTCTCTATGTGGATGACGAGCCCGGTCTCCTGGAGATCGGAAAATTATTCCTTGAGAGGACGAATGATATCAAGGTAGAGACAATTAACTCGGCCACGCAGGGACTGGACCAGCTTGACCTCATGAATTATGATGTCATCGTTTCAGATTTCCAGATGCCGCACATGGACGGAATAGAATTTTTAAAGAGGGTCCGTGCGGCAAAAGGTGATATCCCGTTTATCCTTTTCACCGGCAGGGGAAGGGAGGAAGTGGTGATCGAGGCGATTAATAGTGGTGCGGATTTCTATCTCCAGAAGGGAGGGGAACCAAAAGCCCAGTTCGCCGAACTTGCCCACAAGATCCGCCAGCTTGTCAGGAGGACCAGCGTTGAAGGGATGCTCCAGCAGAACGAGACCTGGTTCCAGACGATCATCCGGCATTCTGACGAGATTATCACCCTGCTCAACAGGGACGGCGTGATAATCTACGCGTCCCCCCCAATCCTGCCTATGCTCGGGTACAAAACGATAAGCATGACCGGGAAAAAACAAATGGACCTAGTCCACCCTGATGATCTCGCCGCCGTGAGCCATGAATTTACCCGGGCATTTGAAAAGGATACGGTCAGAAACCCCGTATGCTACCGTATCAGGAAATCTGACGGTTCGTACATGCAGGTTGAATCGGTCATCACCAGCCTTCTTGATGTGCCTGAAATCCAGGGGGCAATGATGACTACAAGGGATATTACCGGATGGAAACAGGCGGAGCACGCGATGCAGACGGTCATTGCCCGTTGCCACCGTGCCGAACACCTGGCCAGGTCAGGTCACTGGGAACATAAAACCGGGACCGGTACGGTTGTCCTGTCGGAAGGTGCAAAGACCCTGATGGGGCTCCCGTCATGTGAGTATTCACTGCCGGATTTCGAAGCCCTCACCCTTCCCGAGTACCGGGAACAACTGGGCCGGGCAAAAGAGGCATTGATATCAGGAGGCCTGCCGTTTATCCAGGAATACAAAATCACGAGAAAGGACAATGGTATCGTCATTACCGTCCAGGCAGTTGCAGAATATGACCCGGAATCACAGCGTATATTTTGTGTTATTCACGAAGTTGCCCGTGATTTGTAATATTCCGGCCTTTTTTTTGGTTACCTGATTGCTCCACCCGGACCCGGTTGACCCGGGACTGATCAAAAGACCGGGTGCGTCGATTTCTTTTTCCCGAAATGTCGGCAGCGTTTCCAAATCAGGCCGAATTGTAATAAAAAGCAAAGGGATTAAATATATAGGTTCTGATGTTCAGTTGTCTTACCGTAACGTAACGAGCATTTCCATTGTCCTGAGGTTACCTGATGATACTCGATTTCCTGATCCAGATATACTACTTACTGTTGCCGATATTACTTATCGCGAACATTTTTTTTGCTGTCACCATTGTATTTATCCAGAGAAAAACTCCCGTATCCGCACTTTCATGGCTTGTCGTGCTGTTCCTGCTCCCGTTTTTAGGGTTCCTGTTATTTCTGATTTTTGGGCAGTATTACCGGAAAGAAAAGATGTTTTCTATAAAAGGTGGATCTGATAACGAATTTGTCAAACTTATTGCATCCCAGGTTGAGGAGGTAAAACTAAAAGGGGAAAAAGGCACCGATCGATGGCCAGGCTCCATTTTCAGGATGGCACTGCTGCTCCTTCAGAATAACCAGGCGTTAATTACACTCAACAACCAGGTTAAACCCTATACTGATGGAAAAGCCAAGTTTGCCGACCTGGTTGAAGCAATTAATGGTGCCCGTGACCATGTGCATATGGAGTACTTCATCCTTAAAGACGACGGGCTCGGTCGTGACATCATGAAAGCGCTGACGGATAAAGCCCGCGAAGGAGTGGAAGTCCGCCTGCTCGTGGACGGGGTTGGAAGCGGTGGGCTTCCAAAACATTTTTATGACAAATTCACGGCTGCCGGGGGAAAGCATGCAGTCTTTTTCCCGTCCCTGATCTCGTATTTCAACTACCGGGTAAACTACCGGAACCACCGGAAAATTGCCGTCATTGATGGAGAAACTGCATTTATTGGCGGGTTTAATATCGGTGATGATTACCTCGGAATGGACAAACGCTGGGGGTACTGGCGGGATGCTGCGGTGCGGATCAATGGGACCGGCGCACTTGTTGCCCAGATACGGTTCTTTCTCGACTGGAATTATGCATCCGCTGATAAACTGGGAATTTTCGATCGGTATTTCCACGAAAGTCCACTCCAGGAAGGTACAACTGCAATCCAGGTTGTCTCCGGCGGGCCGGATACTCACTGGAATCCGGTAAAGGAGTCATACCTGAAGATGATCAACTCAGCCGTTGAGACGGTATATATCCAGTCCCCCTACTTCATCCCTGACGAAAGTATCATGGATGCTCTTCGTATAGCTGCCCTGTCCGGTATTGATGTAAGGGTTATGATCCCATGCAAGCCGGACCATATGTTCGTGTACTGGGCCAGTCATTCGTACGTGGAACAGCTGCTTGAAGCGGGGGTGAAGGCCTATACCTACGATAACGGTTTTCTTCATGCCAAGACCATTGTAATTGATAATACCGTTGCATCGGTCGGGAGTGCCAACTGGGATGTGAGGAGTTTCCGGCTCAATTTCGAGACGAATGCGATTATTTACGATGAAGCAGTTGCAGGGGAATTCAAACAGGCTTATCTCAATGACCTGCCGTTCTGTACCAAACTCACCCCTGAGTGGTATGCTTCAAGGTCAGGATATTTCAAGGCCAGGTCTTCGTTTTCCCGCCTCTTCTCACCGATCCTGTGATTGGTGGGGCATCGTTTTTTCCAGATAGGCTCCGACCGGGTTATTTAATCAGGTCCCTCAGGTACTGCTTCAGCCTTGGAAGATTCTGTTCATAGTGGACCTGCAATGAAGATACCGTATACGGGATGTAGTTCCAGGCGATGACCCCGGCGGTCATCCCCTTGTGAAGGGGGCTAACCGTTGACCCGATAACAATGCTCTCTTTTTTAATGATACCGTTGAGGAACCCGTTCACGGTACCTGCCCTGACGCATGTAACGACGCTCCCTACAGAGGGGAGCACATGTGCGTCTGAACCACCGGTAATAGGGAAATTATGCTCTCCGGCATACCTGGCCGCCTTTTCATTGATGTCCCGGGTCATCCCCCCGCATATCACCTCGATTCCGTCAAGGTGGTCGATAGTCCCGGCGGGGAGGCTCTTATTATCGATACATTTCAGTACACCACGGTTGATGCCAAAATACCCATAGGGGTGGGCTGCGACTTTCACACACGTGTAGTCCTCTGCTGATTCGAGGATCTTCCCAACCGATAACTGGAGTGCCATATACTGGCTTTTTCGAAGCGTTCCCCTGATATGAGTGTTAAAATAGTCCACCAGATCGTCGACGGTATAAAAATAAAGGAGGATATGAGGCCCTTCGAGTGCACTCAGTTCGATTCCCGGGATGACAAGGACACCATGCGGTTGCTGGCAGGCCTCGACCACTCCCTGGATCTCGTTATGGTCGGTGATGGCAACCCCGGTACCAAGGTGTTTCGCACGGGTAAGGAGCGAAGGGATGCTGATAGCGGCGTCAGAGTGGCGCGTATGGATGTGCATATCCACCGGTACATACCCCTTCTCCCTGATTTCGGCCAGGATCGGGGTTGAAAAATGGATAGTATGGTGGGAATACGGACTCATGCTGAATACCAGGGGTATAGAATCAGTATTTGTCCGCGAAGATGAAAATAGCTGGTGTCTGGCAAATTATCCGTGGATTTATGGACTCTGAAAAATCAGGGTGCCTTATAGCGTATGCTTTGCAAAACTCATTAGGAAACAGGGACTATGACTAGAAAATTTGTGTGAATAACTTACTCCCGCCCTCTATTTTGGATCTATATCGTCCTGCATCTGAATTTTCCCGGGTTTATCGGAATACTCATAAGAATAAAAACAACGCAGGAAAATACAACGGCACTCAAAAAAATCGTTGACATCATTATGCGATCAGTATATCCAGACCGAATTATCCTCTTTGGGTCACGATCAAGGGGGCCGCGTGCCGCTCCGGATTCTTGTCGCAGAAGATAACCAGGTGAACCAGAAACTCGCGCAAAAGATCCTGCAAAAAATGGGATACCGGGCAGATATCGCCGGTAACGGGCTGGAAGTCGCAGAGTCCGTGGACCGCCCGCAATATGATGTGGTGCTCATGGACCTCCACATACCGGAGATGGACGGCATCGAGGCGACCCGCCGGATTCTTCAGAAATACCCGAAGGAGTACCGGCCGAGTATCATCGCCGTCACTGTTGATGCCATGCAGGGGGACCGCGAACTTTGTATATCGGCAGGAATGGACGACTATATCAGTAAACCTATCCAGATTGCAGAGTTACAGGAGGCACAGGAGAGGTCAGCGAAACCAGTTGTCCGGGAAACCCCCGATACGCAGGGAGCGGTTGCCGTTGACCGGAATGTCCTTGATGAGCTAAAAGCACTTGCAGATGAAGGAGACCCCGGTTTCCTCAGTGGGTTAATCGATACCTATCTTTAAAGCAGTGAACAACTTATCACCCGGATACGGGATGCGGTTGCGCATGGAAACCCTGATGAACTGCGAAGGGCGGCACATACCTTCAAGGGCAGCAGCAGGAGTATAGGGGCACTAACCATCGGGGAGATCTGTTTCGAACTTGAGACCCTGGGGCGGCATGGTACGGTTGCGGGAGCTGAAGAGCTCCTTGATCAGCTCGGGAAAGAATTTGCCCGTGTGGCTGAGATCCTGATCGAATGGGAACAAAAACAGTTGCAAGCAGGTGCGGACGTGTGACCACTCCTTTATTCGAAGATCACGCGGCAAAAGGCTTTTTTTATAGCCTTCAATGCCCGTATGATTTTAGCCCGTTTCAAAGGACTCCCTTTTCATTACAGGGACCGCGATCATAAAAAAAATAATAGGCAGGTCAAGGGTGCACGGTTCGGGATAGGTATGCCGAAGTGGAGGTACCATTCACCGGTAACCTGGATAAAACCAGGGCCGTGACAATGTCGCGGTTTACCAGATACTCCCAGCCGGTCATCTCGTTCTTTCCCTTGTTTTATCATGAGTACATTTAGTTTGGGGTTAATAACCCGAACAGTTTCCCAATCGTCATGTCCGGGTAAGGGTTGGGTCTTTTCGTACAAAAAATGCTAGTAAACGGGAGTGATTGCCTGCCCTGCCTTTTGCCGGAACCCTCCTTCGGGAATAAAGATCTCAAACCTGGCTCCCTGCCCGTCAACACCCGTTTCACTGATTGTCATCCCGGTAATCGAGAGGATCTCCCGAACGAGGAAAAGGCCGAGGCCCGTGTGTTTCCCGACTCCCCGCTGGAATATCCGCTCCTTGTCCTTTTCAGGCACACCGGTGCCATCGTCCTCGCAGGAGAGAATGAGTCCCCCTGGTACCGGTTTCGCCGAAAACTCAATTTTTGTCAGGGTTTCCCCATACCTGAGTGCGTTATCCACCAGGTTATAGAACACCTTTTCAAGGAGCGGGTCTGCAAACAGCTCCAGGTATCCGAGCTGTTCCCCGATACTAACAGCCCCGAGGTTGAACTGTGCCCGCAATTCCCCGATGATCGGGCCGAGCAACTGCCATGTCGGGCTTTCGACACCAAGGGACTGGTATTCCTTTGTAAACTCGATCTGGTGCTGTATCGAGGTTGCAGCGACTTCCGCGTGTTCAAGAAACGAACGAAGGTGAGGATCCTGCAATTCGTCCCTGATCAGGTCGAGATACCCCAGCAGCACAGTGAGCTGGTTCAGGATGTCATGGCGGGTAATACTGGCGAGCAGGTTGAGTTTCCGGTTCACCTGGCTAAGGGCACGTTCAGCACGCTCTCTCTCCTGGACCTCGCTCGAAAGATGCTCGTTAGCCTCCGAAAGGTCCCGTTCACGGGCAGCCGTTTCAACCCGGGCCGTCTGCAAGTTCTCTACCATGGAATTAAAAGAGTCGGAGAAATCGCCCATAAAATCTACACGCTGCGAAAGGTCGCCTTCTGAAATCATTTTCGCCTGCCATGTAAGGTGCAGCAGGTTAGCCTGGATGGCCTTTACGTATCCTGCCATGAACCCCTTGACCTTCAAATCTCCAGAAATGCTCCCTGATGCAAGGGTACGTGAAAATTGCTGTAATGCAGTGAGGTCTGCAATGATCTGGCGGAAGACCTCTTTATCACCTGGATCAAGTTCCGGCACCGGGCTGACAGGAGAACCCTGCGTCATTACCTCGCTGATACTGACAAGGACTGCGTGGACTGTTTCATCAGTTCCCGCTGTCGTTAAACGCCGGCCCTGCCCCATTTCACTCATCCGTGTCGATCTCCCCGTGATTACAATATTCTCATGATATCGATGGTAAACCTGCAGGTCCGGTCACCCGTGCACCAGCAGTCGACCTCTTTTACGACGAATTTCTTACCCGTATAGGCTTCCATGACCCCGGCAATGAAACCTTCATCGTACGTGCATACTGAATAATTGAGGACCGGCATGCCGGAGCAGTCCACGTCTTCTGATACGGTAAAAATAAAGGAGCCGTTTTCAATATCGGTTTTTTCTACCCTGAGCACCCCGATATCCATCTCGCGGAGTGATACCTGGAGTTTTTTTACGAAATCGTTAAATTCAAGTCCGTCTCCGATTACGTGCCGGTAAAATTCGGTCCCCGCAATCATTCCTGCCCGGTAAAAGATCTCATCGGCCTTTTCTGTACCGAGGTCCTGTTCCAGCACGTCCCGGAACGTATACTGCATCAGGCGGTACACTTCAAGCCGTAATTTCTTACCGAGGTTTGGCCTCCCTTCATCGAGATTGCCGAGAAGGTCCCAGGAAAATACATATCTCCTTTCACTCATGCGGTTTTTCCCTCATCCATTTTCGCAAATCTGTGGCACCTTGCTCGCTGATCACTAAATTAAACGGTGTATTTTTAACTATATACACTTATTGGAGCCATCAGGGCTGGTCTCTCTCAAAAATAAGGCGGTATCCCCTGCGAAATTCGAAGGGTTACTCCGCTGTTATGACCCCGGACCGGTGACTGGGTATTCATCACCTTACCCATACGCAGGAATCAGGGCATGGTCTTCTTCTGTGTGATCATGGTAATTGAAACACGCGCAGCATCCTTAACTTTTAAGTCCGGGTCGTTTGCGAGGCCCGTAAGGGCAGGTAGAGCTCGTTCGTCCCCGATCAGTCCCAGAGCCCTTGCAGAAATCTCACGCACATCATGTTTTTTATCAGCAAGGAGCCGGATAATTGCTCCAACTGCAGAAGATGCATGCAATTTACCAAGTGCTTCTGCCGCATTTTTCCTGAGCCATTTCTCATCAGAACCGAGCACGGCAATGAGTGGTCCGACTGCCCGGGGATCGCCAATTTTCCCGAGCGACTCCGCGGCAAGCCAGCTGATCGTCGGGTCGCCAAGTGCCTCGATGAGTGCCGGGACTGCATCCGGTGAGCCGATCTCTCCAAGATAATCTGATGCTTTTTCGCGGTCAAGCTGGTAAGGGCTCTTTAACAGGTAGATGAGCATCGTAACATCCTGGTGGTGTTTCGATCTCATCTCCTCCTCGATCCGTTCCATCTGGTACGGAGCTTCCGCATGCCCCGCATGTACATCCTGCTTGTCCGGTGTCTCTGTCATTTCGAATCCTCTACGGGTGTAGCTATTTCCCCGGGTTCCCGTATATGTGAATCCCTGCAGGGGAATATCAATTATTGCATCGGTGCATCCTGGTCCCACTGGTCACAGGCATCATGATGTTTGGGTCCGCGTATGACCTTTCCACGACTACGGGTGACTGGTTCCAGTAGCAATGACGCGCATGAGAACTGTTCCTGCCAGTGGAGTGTGGGTGTAGGAAATATTAATAATAATAGGCCTGATAGGAAAATAAGCAGGAATTAATGGCTATTTTCTATCCCCATTTACCAGTTGTGGTCGGTAAAAAATCCCTAAAAACCGGCATGCAGCACCTTTCATCTATCACTGGAAATAGAAATTCAGGAAGGTTTTTTCGTTGTTCACCAGTTGATTTTTCGAAATAACGCTGAACAGAGGATTTCAGTACCTTTTTATACCCCTTTATTTCCACTGGAGCGCACGATTTTCCGGGGTTCTTTCGTAGAAGAGTTAGATCTTTCCTGGTATGTGGACATTTCACCCTTCATGCAGATGACAATGGAACAACATGAAAATATACCCGAAATTTCGTCATATTAAGAAGGTCCGTGAAATTTTCCCTCATTTCATTTATCCCTGTTCCGGATAAAATACCTGAGTGGTAATCATGAGGATATTATGCGTATATTATTCCTGGAAGGGCCATACGGCAAAGGTCGCTGAGCGGCTTGCAGATCTGCTCCATGTAGAGCCGGTACGGATTGAACCGGCCGTCGAATCAGGGATGTTCGGAAAGGCAATGAAAGCCCTGCTTGGCATGAGTTCTGCAATTAAACCGGTGAAAGAGGACCTGTCTGATATCGATGTACTCGTAATTGCGTCTCCGGTATGGGCAGGTAAGGTTCCCCCGTATGTTAATGAATATATCAGCCGGATGTCGATGTGCGAGGGGAAACGATGCTATGTCCTCGTCGAGATGGGGGCATCCGGGGCAGAGAAGGCCATTGCACACCTGAAAGGGCGCCTTGAAAATAAAGGGATGAAGTTCGCGGGATCGACTGTCACCATAGAAAAGGACGTGGATGCGGATTTGGTGTACGACCACCTGATCTCGTTTGTGGAAACCATTCATGGGAAGAATATAGTACTGGTGTAACCCGGTTACGACGCTTCAATTTTTTTACCCGTATACCCCGAAGCTTGCTGTGGGGAGAAGGAAGACGATCTAGGATTGCTGTGAACCAAGGCGTAGGCATCCAACAAAACAACAAGCCGGCGGTGCGAATCATGCCCCGTTGCTTGCAGTGGGGTGCACTGATGCATTTTGACTTAGGTTTTGTTGAAACCCTGCGTGTTTAAAAAAGAAGAGAAAATACGCAGGAAGGAGGGGCGTTCACCACCTTTTGTTGTTCCTGTTCCGCAATTTTTTTGAAATCACTCATAATGTCAAATGAGAGAATTTTAGGAATTGGATAATTAATTGATGTTCCAGGAATTATTTTCGCGGGGTTATCAAACGAAAGCGCGCAATTTATCAGAATAGCAGGCTATAAGACTAAGAAAGACCGGACTCATCAGAACCTTATTGATTCATGATGTCCTCGTAATGTTATCTGTCATTTTCGAGCCTGACAAGGGGGTAAATTTGAACGAAACCGGAACAAAAAATCATTTTTCAGAAGATGATGAGATAAATCAACCCTCTGCCAGTAGTTCATCGATATGCCGGCCGGAAATAAAAAAACAGGGAAACCCTGAAATATCTGTCGTAATTCCTGCATTGAATGAGGAAGTCACGATTAGATCATGTATTTTGGAAGTCCGGAACTTTTTTACGGTGAATCATATATTCGGAGAAATAATTGTTGCTGACTCTTCAACTGATAAGACCGCAGATATTGCACATTCAATGAATGTAACGGTGGTCCACCCGTTAAAAATCGGATATGGTTCTGCATATCTTGAAGGTTTCCGGCACGTTAACAGCGATGTAATTGTCATGATGGATGCGGATGGCACCTATGACCCATCAGAGATACTTCGTTTGACAGAACCCCTGAAAACAGGTGCAGATCTTGTTATTGGTTCCCGATTTAAAGGCACTATCAAGCCCGGGGCGATGACACCGCTCCACCGTTATATTGGTAACCCGTTACTCACGTGGGTCCTGAATTTCGTATTCCATACTCATTTCTCTGATGCGCACAGTGGATTCCGTGCAATCCGTCGCGAAGCGCTGGAAAGACTCAATTTAAAAACCGGGGGTATGGAATTTGCCTCAGAAATGCTCGTAATGGCCTCAATTAAGGGCCTTACCATTGAAGAGGTCCCGATACGGTATTTCCCGAGGAAGTCACCTTCCAATCTTCATAGTTTTGCCGATGGCTGGAGACACCTCCGCTTTATCCTGCTCATGAAACCGGTGCCATTCCTCGCGATACCAGGCCTGATTTTTTCATTATTGGGAGTCTTATTGATGACCCTGTTCTATATGAGCGGTAATATTGAGACTGCCCATCTTCATTCGTTTATTCTCGGATCTATTTTACTTATCGGGGGTGTCCAGGTCATCATCATGGGAATTAATACAGAAGTCTATTCAATAATCAATGGGTACCAGGAAAAAACAAGACTGATGGCCGTTTTTCTAAACTATCACAGCCTGGAAAAATTCCTCATCCTTGGCGGGGCCTTCATCGTTGCCGGAATACTACTTGGTGTCACTATCATTATGGACTGGATTCGTGAAAGTTTTGGGGAAATTTCCCAGATTTCAACGAGCGTGGTTTCCCTGTCCCTGATAATTATCGGGATACAGGTGATATCCTGTTCGGTCTTCATTAGTATGATGCTCCTCAATAATGGGGACCATGCATAGGGGTCCCGGATGAAAATTGCCTTTGTATATGATGCAGTGTATCCTTACCGGATCGGCGGGGTTGAAAAGCGGATTTTTGAGTTGTCAAAGCGTCTTGCCAAAAGGGGTCACGAAGTTCATATTTTTGGATTAAAAGAGTGGGAGAGTGATGCATCATTTGTCAGAAACGGGGTATTATACCATGGAGTCGGGCATTCGCGGCCATTCTATACTCATGGACGACGGTCAGCAGGTGAAGCGCTATATTTTGGATGGAAGGTCCTAAAGCCGCTGCTGGAAGAACATTTTGATATCATCGATTGCCAGAATTTCCCCTATTTCAGTTGTCTTTCCGCAGCGTTTGCCGCTAAAATGAGACATAGCCATCTTGTTATTACCTGGCACGAGGTATGGAAAGATTATTGGTATGAGTATCTTGGGATTTCTGGATTCACAGGTAAAGCTATCGAAAAACTGACTTCCCGGCTGTCCGATAATCTGATGGCCGTTTCCGATTTGACTAAAAATGATGTAATGTCCATGAGGAAAGGTGTGAGTATTTCCGTTATTCCTAATGGGATTGATTACAGTTACATCAATGCGATACAACCCTCCGGGATCAGATCTGATATTATTTTCACCGGAAGACTGCTGAAAGAAAAGAATGTGGAACTCCTTATCATGGCTGTTGCAATTATCAGGAAAGAATTACCCGAAGTCAGGTGCCTCATCGCCGGGGACGGACCGGCAAGGGACTACCTGCAAAATCTTGTTAATGAATGTAATTTAGTAGGGAATATCACATTTACCGGGTTCATAAAAAATCATGACGAACTGATCGCGTTAATGAAGTCTTCAGGGGTTTACGCTTCACCATCAACAAGGGAGGGGTTTGGTATTGCTGCCCTGGAGGCGATGACATGCGGGCTCCCTGTTGTGACCGTTGATATCCCGAAGAATGCGGTTAAGGAACTAGTGAATAATAAGACTGGAAGGGTAAGCTCCCCGACACCGGAAGCATACTCAGAAGCAATTCTTGTGTGCCTGAATAATAAGGATTTAATGATGGATGAATGTAAAATACGTTCTGGTTCGTTTGATTGGGACAAAATTGTTTCTGATTTGGAAGAATACTATTCTCGGACTATCTGGAAAGGTTAAAACAGGTGAAAATTTATTTTTACTGGGATATAACCAAGCTAACAACAGTGAAACGATAACGCTTTGGGTATTCAGGCTATTTTAGATATCATTCAGATGAATGGACATAAATATTCTTCTGACTCTCCTTAGATAGAGAAATTGGTACTGCTATCTCAGGAAACAACTATGAAAATAGCGATATTCCACGATTATTTTGGTGCCATTGGCGGCGGCGAAAAAGTAGTTATTGAGATGGCAAAAATCCTTGATGCGGACATTATCACCACGGATACCGATTCAATAAAAAAAATAGATCCCACTGTTCGGGTTATCAGCCTGGGTAGGACGATAAAATTCCCGCCACTCAAACAAATTTCCGCAACAGTTCTGTTTTTTTTTTGCAACTTTTCAAAAAAGTATGACTTTTACATTTTCACAGGCAATTGGAGTCATGCAGCAGCGCACCGACATCATCCGAATATCTGGTACTGCTACACACCGGTCCGGGCATTTTACGATTTATATCCAACCTTTCTCTCCCGGCAGGGTTTCATCACCCGGCAATTGTTCCGCGTCTGGGTATTTTTTCATCGGATCTTCGATCAACAATCGGTACGACAGATCGATCGTATTATCGCCATTTCAGAAAATGTGCGTAACAGGATTCTCAAATATCATAATCGACGATCAGAAGTAATCTATCCCCCAGTTGATACTTCATTATACCAGTGCATCGAATACGGAAACTTCTGGCTTTCTGTGAACAGGTTATATCCTGAGAAACGGATAGAACTTCAAATAGAGGCATTCCGTCATGTACCAGAAGAGCGTCTTGTGATCATTGGGGCATATTCAGAGGGAGACCATGCAGCGGTCTATGCGGAAAAGATCCGTCATGATCTGCCGTCCAATGTTACACTCCTTGGAGAAGTCACAAGGGATGAAATTGTGGAGTTGTATGGCAGGTGTAAAGCACATATCTGTACTGCACTTGACGAGGATTATGGCCTCACACCGCTCGAGGCGATGGCAAGTGGGAAGCCTGTTGTTGCAGTGAATGAAGGTGGGTATAAGGAGACGGTAACGGATGAAACGGGTATGCTTGTCTCGCCATTGGTAGATTCTCTTGTGAATGCCATAAGGCTTGTTGCACAAAATCCTGGACATTTCAGGGATGCTTGTCTTATGAGGGCGAAAGATTTTGATCTGGCGCAATTCAGCGAGAAGATGAAAGCAGCAGTACTGGAAATGGATAAATGAACCATAGGATTGGGATCTATTACCGCTATTCCGTAACCTGCTTGTTAACCAGTGCAGTGCAAACGGTATATTTTCGTATAAGTGATGCAATTGAATTGTTATTTGTTGTTGCGGGATTTCATGAATTAATAAGAAAGATTCAAAATACTTCAACTTCAACGGTCATTACCAAAGTTATCGAATGGGAATATACTCTCCCAGCAGGGACATATTCGTGAACTTCAGCCTGATTATTGAACTTGCAAAAAGGGATTTTACCGAGCGGTATTCCGGTTCGGCACTCGGATTTACGTGGTCGTTTATTTATCCCCTGATTAATATCCTTATTTATATGATCATCTTTGGCACCCTGATGGGTGCACGGCTGCCGGGGATGTCCTCCATCTGGGGCTACGGGGTATACCTTATTGCCGGGCTGGTACCCTGGATGGCATTTGCGAATACTGTAACCCGGTCATCTACAGTCTTCCTGGATAAAAAGAATATTATTGCAAAAATCCATGTAGATCTTCCCACGCTTCCGCTCTTTATTGTGTTATCGGAAACCATCACCTTTGTGGTAACGCTTGCGATCTTCCTAGTAATCCTCATTATCACTGGATTTTCACTTTCCTTGTATCTGGTATTGATTCCTCTCATTTACCTTATCCAACAGGTGTTTGCTTACGCACTGGGATTTTTCCTTGCGATGTTTGTGGTCTTTTTGCGCGATCTCAAGGAAGTTGTTGTGATTGGTTTCCAGATCTGGTTCTGGTTCACACCGATCGTGTATGTTTTTAGTATCCTCCCACCTCTCGCCCAGCAGGTATTGATTTGGAACCCGATGCTCCCTGTTATATCTGCATACCATGACATTTTTGTATTCCAGAGAATGCCATCGTTTTTTTATCTATCTATTGTTCTTATAGCGAGTCTGGGACTGATTGTTGCTGATTATATAATATTCAAAAAACTTGAGAAAGATATCAGGGATTTTATCTGATGGTGAGAATGCGAGTATTTTTTTGCCGGGGTAATACGATATTGGATTTGGGCTAAAACCTGTATCTTTGTTTACCTGATCCAGGTATTTTAGCGATTTCACGCTTAATCCTGTCTTCAACCCCATTGTCCGTATTATTGCTAAATAACGCAAATTTGGGGTTCATTTCTACAGATTAGGCGAATATCTATAGCTTTTTTATTATCTAATTAATTTAACGGTATTATGAGAATTGGATTCAAATTTAACCGATTTATCAGAATTCTAGAGCCTGAAAAATAGCAGCATAGACTTTGATACGAATTATCCTGAAACGGCACCCTATTTGAGGTAAAAGAGGCGTAATTACTCTTAAATTAGTTAAATAATATTGTGTTACGTCAAATAATGGTGATCACAGTATGTTCGTGAAACCTATGGTTGTACATGCAGCGGACCGATGACGGTCAGGCTGTTAATGTTGTTTCGGCCACCGATGGAAATCAGTACCGGAGGGAAGGATTTCATTGAATGCCTTGATATTTTGGTAGACTCGCTGTCGGTCAACCCGAAAATACCGGGCAATTTCTGCAACCAGCTTACCTTTCAGCCATTGCTTGCGGATTCCCTCAATATCCCTAATGGATAGTATACTCACGTCGATATTTTGATGTGATGTCAAATGGTTTCGGGATAGGACCTCCCGCACATAACGGCTGAATACATATAAGAATGTCGGTTAAATTGTATCTTCAGGTTGATGAGGGAATAATGATGAGGTCCGGAATTGATGACATCCCACATAAGCGAACTCCGCCTTCATAGTGAAATTATTGCAATCATCCTTTTTGGCTCAGTTGTGCAAGGTAAGGCCAGGGAAGATTCGGATATTGATCTCAGCATCGTCACCCGGCCCACTATTCCTGATTCTACCGATTGGAATTGCTCAGCCATGGATCAGACAGAATAGATATCCATCTCTTCCGGGACCTTCCCCTCACCATCAGAATGCGTGTAATCCGTGAAGGAGAATTGCTTTTTTGTCGTGATACTCTTTCATTCCACTGGATCAAAATAGATACTGTCGGACAATATCTCGATGTATCCCCCCTTATCCGGAGACACTGTCTTCATGCAATGGGGATCAACCTGTGAGGTACCTGCGGATAACTGACGGCCGGAAAATGCACAAGAGAGCAAGAGAATAGGGTATTGATACAATACTGGTGAGGGATTGGGTGAAAAGGGTAGATTTAAAACAAATTGTCCGTCACTTCGAAATTTTTAATGCATCTGCGAATCAGCAGTCATACAAGTATACATGATAAAAGTCGAAGGGATCTCGAAGAAATTCAAACTCTACCGTTCACCTGCTGACCGGGTCAAAGAGATCTTCTTTTGGAAACATTACAACAAGGATTTTGTGGCGCTCGACAATATTTCCTTTGAGATTGGAGACGCCCAGATGATCGGAGGATCATAGTGGAGAATGGTGCTGGGAAATCTGGGTTTACAAGTATTAATATCATTACAATGTTATTCCTACTATAAGCTATTATGAGCAAACAGGATGATGCAATCGCACGAAAATGGATTATGCAGGCATTGCATGATCTTACAATGGCGCACCGTAATGTCTCAATTGAGGGTTAAGATATTGCGCATTCCTCTCCCCTCAGGCCGTGGAAAAGTTATTTAAAGGGCTTATTGCATAGAAAGGTCGTGAGGTACCTAAATCCCATTATATCGATGAACTTGGTACATCTCTTCATCTTTCGGATGAAATTTTCGAATTTGTTCTTAATCTCACGTCCGACTATCAATTATCCCGCTATCCGGATATCAGCGATTTTATTCCCTATGAGAACTATGATGAGGGACTAGCGGAAAACGTGTGAACAGCGCACAAAAAATATTTGATTACCTTTATACCCGATACTATCGGTAGCTGGAGGATCGCGATGAGAAATGACCGTCTTCTGGTAGAATATCTGCATTTGATTGTGCCTAAAATAGTACACCAATTTTCACCGGTAACAATCCTTATATCGGGTTCCCGTGTGAAAGGGACTCCAACAGCAGATTCAGATATTGACGTGATCATCGTTGCTGATGCATTTTTTGGGGTACCCTTTGTACGACGCATGGTAGTTGTCCTGAAATCCGCACGGTTTAAAAAACATGTTGATTATTTCTGTTATACGCCAGAAGAATTTGAAGGTCTTAAAACGACGTCGGCTATCCTTCGAGATGCTGTTGAAGGCCCACGTGAAGTATTTCGTATGCCTGATACTCCAATCAGGTGAATCCTGTACAGTTCATGGAATCTCACATCCATTTACCTCATGTCACTCCGATTTTTTAATTCACCGGTGATTCAATCACAAT
This sequence comes from Methanomicrobiales archaeon, assembly GCA_037137755.1. GTDB lineage: Archaea > Halobacteriota > Methanomicrobia > Methanomicrobiales > Methanospirillaceae > CAIKOD01. Next base: position 55,424 of record JBAXJR010000013.1, read on the forward strand.
AGACGCACAAATGATTAAAGTCGTCGGGATCTCGAAAAAATTCAAATTGAATTATTCACCTGCCGACAGGCGGGAAAGAGAGCGTCGTCAGGAAACAATACCACAAAGATTTCGTAGCGCTCGATAACATCTTCTTTGAGAATGTCAATGTTGGTGCAAAAATGTGCATGTATGGCGGAATAAAAAGAGGTCTGCTAATCCCCTTCATGCACATGCGTGAAGGTAATGGGAATGCTGAATATAAAGGCATTTTTTAATTATACGCGATTTGCCTCACCATAGATTGCATATCAGTCAAATAGCGCAGAAGATTGGACTTAGCCGGAACACATCAGAAATAGATCCCTGCACAAAAACACCCATTAGGATGAAAAGTACCTTTCCAAAGTGAGACTACAGAAATCTCATAACATCCTGGTCGAAACAATTACTCCGTGTGTCCGAAGAGTTTTCATGCTTCTTAATCCACCATTATATATCGATAAGTTTGCATTGCGGTGCATATCATGAAAATTTCCGTTATCGGTGGAGGTTATGCAGGGCTTGTGACGGGTGCCTGTTTATCAGGGCTCGGGCATGCTGTGACCATTGTTGATGTTGATCCTGCTAAGGTGCAGATGATTAATGCAAAAAAGCCTCCGATCTATGAAGAGCAGCTGGAAGATCTCCTGCAGAAAAATTGTGGGGACCGACTTTGTGCCAGTACTTCATATGAGTCCGTATCCAATTCAGACCTGACATTTATCTGCGTAGGGACTCCTTCGAATAGTGATGGCAGTGCAAATCTCGCCTATGTTAAATCTGCATGCATTTCGGTCGGTAAGGAATTGAAAAAAATCCTAAATTATCAGGTCGTTGTTGTAAAAAGCACGGTCCCAACCGGGACTACTGAGAGAATCGTTTGCCCCTGGTGTTACAATCTTGCCAGAAAGCGGCAGGCGAGATCGGATTTGCAACAAACCCTGAGTTTCTACAGGAGGGACAGGCGATCGCGGATTTCATGCACCCGGACCGGATCGTCATCGGGTGCATCGATGACCGGACATTTAACCGGGTGACTGAAGTCTATCACGATCTTGATGCACCCGTTATTCGTACCAGCCTTGCTGCTGCGGAGATGATCAAGTGCACATCAAACGCATTCCTTGCCACAAAGATCTCCTTCTCCAATGAGATTGGAAATATCTGTAAGCGTCTTGGGATTGATGTGTACGAAGTGATGAAGGGGGTCGGGTCTGATTCCCGTATTGGTCCGTCGTTCCTAGATGCCGGCGCCGGTTTTGGGGGAAGTTGTCTCCCTAAAGACGTATCTGCAATGATCTCGCTGGCGGAAAGCATTGGTGACAATCCAGTCCTGTTAAAATCCGTTATGGAGGTAAACGAACACCAGCCCTTACGGATGATTACGCTCCTTGAGAATAAGGTGGGTACTCTTGCGGGTAAAAGGATTGCCGTTCTGGGTCTTGCATTCAAGGATAATACGGATGATATCCGTGACTCGCGTGCAATTCCGGTCATCAGGGAATTATTACAGAAGGGTGCCCGGGTTGTGGCCTACGATCCCATGGCGATTCCCAATATGCGCCGGATTTTTCCATCGCTTGAATACTGCGGGTGTGCAGCCGAAGCACTCCTTGATGCGGATGGCTGTCTTGTGATGACTGAATGGCCGGAGTTTACTTCTCTTGACCGTGAGTTTGATGGAATGAAAAAGCGGATTATTATTGAGGGAAGAAGAATACTATCCTGTAAAGAGAGGGAAGGTATCTGCTGGTAGCACAGTTCCTGGAATTGGTGACCGGAATGATTGATTGTTTATTAAATTTTTTAAATATCCAGACATCTGTTTACCATTACATTTCGCCGTCGACCGTTTTTGGAGTGGGTAAAAAATGACCGTCAGACAGGGACTTATCCCGGCTGCCGGATCCGGGACCCGCCTCGGTCCGTTCACCCATGCGATTCCAAAGGAGCTACTCCCGGTTGGAGACAAGGCGGTGATCGAGCACGTGGTGGAAGCGATGGTCCTTGCCGGGATCGAGGAGATCGCGATTGTTGTTTCCCCGCATAAACACGGGTTATCGGATTATCTTGGTTCGGGAAAACGCTTCGGTGTCCATTTTTCATATGTGGTGCAGGACGAGCGTCTTGGTCTTGCGGATGCAGTCCTTGCCGGCGAGCACATGATGAACGGGAGTTTTGCGGTCGTTCTCGGTGACAACTTCTTTTCCCCAAAGACCTTCCTTGGCGATTTAATTTCCACCCATATAGCAGACCATGCGGATGCAACGGTAGGAGTAGCGGTGGTTTCAGATGTTACCTGCCATGGGATCATTAAATCGCACGGTGACCGTATCATCGATATGATCGAGAAGCCCGCTCCCGATAAAGCCCCAGGCCGCCTCAGTGCAATTGGTGTATACGTTTTTGAACCTTCCATCTTCGATGCCATCCGTACCACCACGCCTGGGTTTAAGGGGGAACTCCAGCTCACGGATTCGATCCGAGAGGAGATTGCGGCGGGGAAGAAGGTGATCTACCGGACGATTGAGGGTATCCACATCGACGTCGGGACACCGCATGATCTGATGCGGGCAAATGAGTGGTACCTGAGAGAGTGTGACTGGACAATGGAAAGGTAATATGATGCCGGAACGAAATAATTCTGAAGGTTCAGGGATGGACTCAATAATTAAGATTTCAATTGTTATTCCAGTATTTAATGAAGAACAATCAGTAAATCAACTTTATCAAAAAATAGTAAAGGCTTTTGAAAATAACCAATCAGACTATGAGATTATTTTTATTGATGATGGATCGATGGATTCTACATTTGAAAAATTAAAAGAGATATCCAGAATTGACAATCATATAAAAATCGTAAAATTCAGGAAAAATTTTGGGAAATCAATAGCACTCAATGCTGCGTTTAATTTCGTACGAGGTTCAGTTATTATTACAATGGATGGCGATCTTCAGGATGATCCTGAAGAGATCCCCCGGTTTTTATCAAAAATCGATGAAGGGTTCGATCTTGTCTGCGGGTGGAAATATCCCCGATTTGATCCATTTACCAAAACACTTCCCTCAAAATTTTTCAACAAACTGACCTGCCTCTTTACAGGTGTAGATCTCCATGATTTCAATTGTGGTTTTAAAGCATACAAAAGAGTTGTCATAAAAAATATCCAGTTATATGGAGAAATGCATCGTTATATCCCGGCTCTTGCTGCGTGGAATGGATTTAAAATCACTGAAATTCAAATAAAACATCATCCAAGGTATGGTGGAAAAACAAAATATGGGTTTTCCCGATTGATAAAAGGGTTTTTGGATCTTATAACAGTAAAATTTTTAACAAATTATGCAACCCGGCCACTTCATGTTTTTGGAGTGTCAGGATTGCTATCAATTTTTGCAGGTATTGTCATTGGATTATATCTATTAATACTAAAATATCTGGATAATGCTCAGTTGGGTGAAAGACCGTTATTGCTACTATCAATTTTATTAATCGTTATTGGATTTCAATTTCTTTCTATGGGATTATTGGCCGAAATGATTGCATTCAGGGACGTTCGGGATCAAAATATAGATCGATTTATTGAGCTAGTAATTGATTGAAATAAAAATGGAAAGTAAAATTTCTGGTTTTCAGGAATGTCATAAAACTAGCGAAGTACCGAAATTTATGCCAATTAGTCATTAGAGGATAGCTCACAACCAGCAACAAATTAGATTTTGAATGCCTAACCTGTCCT
>JBAXJR010000014.1:0-53811 GCA_037137755.1 Methanomicrobiales archaeon
GGTTGCGAGTGAGGTAAAATCTCTTGCACAGGGATCCCGGCAGTCAGCAGAGAATATCGGGCAAATGATAACGAGTCTCCAGAAGAAAAGCCAGGATGCTGCAAATGCCATGGCACAGGCGGGGATAGCGGTAAAAGAGGGAAATACAGCACTTGTTGACACACTGCGGATATTTAATGAACTCACCGGTTCGGTGGCAGATATCAGTAAGAAGATGGTCGCTGTCGCCGGGGCTACCGAGACACAGGCGGCATCATTTGAAGAGATCACTGCAAGCGTGAATGAAATGTCAGGACTTGTACGCCAGACCGCCAAGGATGCACTGAATTCCTCAACCACAAGCGAGGAAGCCCTTTCCGTGGTGCATAATATTACCCAGGTTATCAAGGAAATTAATGCGGCAATAACGACGATCAACAAAGAAATGGGCAAGTTTAAGCTGAAGTCATAAAAAAAGAAATTACTTTTTTTCCCTGGCAGGGGTCTCTGTGGATAACTGAGATGATTGTGTCCCATCCTGCCCGAATTTGTTGATCATGCTGGCGATCGCACCTGGAGGGAGAATATATTCCACTGAACCAGTGGCGATCGCCGCGAGCGGCATGCTCCTGATGGCACATGTTACGGGATCCTGCACTATCGTAACACCCCCGAGTTTCCTGATGTGGTCAATTCCTGTTGCACCATCCTCCCCCATTCCGGTGAGCAGGATACCCATCAGCAGGTTGCCTGTTCCAGGGTGGATCGATCCCATGGTAATATCGATGGATGGCCTGACCCCATGAAGCTTTTCGGCATCAGAGAACCTGAAAACCCGGTTGTTCCTGAGTAGAAGGTGCCGTCCTCCCGGGGCGAGATATACGGTCCCCGTATGAATTGAATCTCCTTCAGAAGGGATAACGACGGGCGCACCACATCTCTGGTGAATGTGGGCGCCGAGCAGGGGCACAAAAGACGGAGAAAGGTGCTGGACGACAATGATTGCTGCAGGAACCCGTACCACCCCGGAGAAGATCTCTTCAAGGATCTGTGGCCCTCCTGTAGAGGATCCAATAACGATAATCGGACAGAGATCGCCTGCTTTCATGATGTGAGATCCACGACGGTTATCGACTCAGGTATTTACTATATAGCCGGACCTTGTTTACCAGTTCTTCAGGTTCAAACGGCTTGGTAATATAGTCAAATACATACTCCTGGAGGCCAATCATCTTTTCATCTGGTGAATTTTTTGCGGTCAGCATCGCTATGAGAATGTTATCTCCCAGACCCTCGTTGTTAATAGCACGGATTGTATCCCACCCGTCCACCTCGGGCATCATGATGTCAAGAAGGACAACTCCTGTGAACCCTGCTTTCAGGAGATGGATGCATTCATGACCACTCTCCGCCATTTCTACCGGAAAGCCCGCTTCATTGAGTACCGTTTTTACTGCAACCAGAATATGCCGGTCATCGTCGACAATCATAACTCTTTCCTTTGTATCTGAACTGACAGAAGAAGCAGTATCTTTGCCGGGATGTCCTATCATATACACCCCTTCTTATCCTATGATATTAAAGATTCCCCGGGAATGTGCACCAGGGTCTCTCGTGGCGCAAATTTTTGCTCAGATACGCCTTGGAAGGGTAATGGTAAAAGTAGAACCACACCCTTTCCCGGGGCTTTCAGCTGTTACGTTTCCCCCGTACAGGTGAGCAATGCGGCTCACGATGGTAAGGCCAAGACCTGATGAATCCCTGTCGTGCCGGGACATATCAGCCTTGAAAAATTCATCAAATATCCGGGTTGTCTCTTCGGGGTTCAGGCCGATCCCGGTATCAGTGACAGAGATCGATATAAACCCTTCAGCCATCCTGGAAGAAATCGTAACCTTTCCCCCTTCTGGTGTATACCTGATTGAATTACTGATGAGGTTATCAAGGATACTCTCGAGATGAAGTGGCGTAATCCATATCCTGGTATCCGGACCAGCAGTACTTTCAATGAAAATCCCCCTTTTTTCAGCCATCCATGCGTGTTTAATGACGCCCTTTTCTATTTCATCAGCGAGGACCATCTCCCTGGTATCTGGTGTGGTATATGGCCTGTTAAGCTGTGCGAGGGTGAGAATATCAGCAATAAGATGTTTCATCGATGCTGCGTCGCTCATCACCATTGCAAGGAGTTCGCGGAGTTCCGGATCCTGTTCCTTTTTATAAATATGGGGAAGGAGTGCGATGATCGGTGTGAGCGGTGTTTTAAGGTCATGACCCGCCTGGGCGATGAACTCATCTTTCTGGCGGAGGAGTTGCTCAACCTGGTCAGTTCTCTCCTTCACCTGCCGGTCAAGTTTTTTAAGTTCCGTAATGTCACGGAGTGACACAACACTCTTTTTTGTGCCGGGAATTATGGCGACGCTCAGGGCGGCATCCCTTATTTCACCGTTTTTATGGATAAATCTGAATTCATAGTCCCTGGGCGTGGCGCTGGGATCTTTCCACCGGATCATCTGGTATTTCTGCATCTTCTCAAGGTCTTCAGGTGCAACCAGGGTCGACCATTTTACCAGGCCTTCGATCTCTTCCCTTGAATAGCCCCAGATTTTTTCCATCTCTTCATTGACATGTGAAATTACTGAATTTTCTTCAACGAAAATCATCGCAGTCCCGGTATTTTCAAAGATCGTCTTGTACAATTCCTCCGCCTGTTTCCGTTCGGTAATATCCAGCAGGGAAGCGATGCTCTTCTTCGTCCCCGGAATTACATCAATGAAGAGGTAGATGAAGCGTATATCCCTGGATTTTGTGATAAAACGAAATTCATACCGGGTGAGCGCCTTCTCCCGTTCCTGCCTGCGCAGCAGGTGTTGTGCACGCATACGTTCCATGTCATCCGGGATCACAAATTCAGTCCAGCTTTTCTTTCCTTCGATCTCATCCTTGGATAAACCGCTGAGTTGAGCGAACCCGTTATTGGCCAGTTCAATGATACTGTCCTCATTAAGAACAACGGTTGCTGTGCCTGTATTTTCGAAAACAGTGCGATATTTCCCCTCACTTTCTCTCAGATCCTGTTCATTCCGGGTGAGTTGATCGAGGGTCTGCTTCAGTGCATTCTCCGCCTGTTTAAGCCCGGTGATATCAACAACTGATGCGACACTCTGGGTCGTTCCGGGAATCAGCCGCACATTATTCAGGCAATTCCTTATTTCCCCGTACCTGTTGACAAACCGGAACTCATACACCACCGGGGCTCCCGATGGATCATCACGGCGGTCATGATGATACTGTTTCATCCGTTCCAGGTCTTCAGGGACTACAAATTCAGTCCAGCTTTTCTTCCCTTCCAGTTCATCGATGGAAAAGCCGGATAATTTAGCAAATCCCGAATTTGCAAGGGTGATTGTAGTGTCCTCGCTAATAATTATCGTGGCTGCCCCGGTCGTTTCAAAAATAGCCTTGTAAACATTCCGTGATTTTTCAAGGTCAATTTCAACCTTTTTTCGATCGGTGATATCCCGGACAATCGACCCGATGCGGAAGCCCTTTGCTGTGCGGATGGGAAACGCAAACTGCTGGATATATCGGCGCTCCCCGTCCCTCCGGATAATCTCATCTTCCAGGGGACGTGAAAAGGACTCTGAAATGCCGGTCCGGAGCTCTTTATCGATTCTTGTTCTGATCCTCCCGATCCGGTCATGCTCCGCGTGTTCAGGGACTACCGTTGACACCACAAGATCGGCATACAACCTGCCGAGCGCTTCATTTCCGGGTATGCCGGTTATCAGGGCTGCAGCATTGTTCCATACAATCACCGTTCCTTCTTCGTCAGCTATAACAATACCGTCAGATGATTCCTGGACCAACGAGCGGAACGTCTCCTCTCTCTCACGGAGCGCCTCCTCGGTAACTTTACGTTGGGTGATATCCCGGATTGACTCAATCGCCCCGACCACCTCACCATGGGAGTTTTTAAACAGGACTGACTTCCCCCAGAGAAAGACCTCTTTCCCGCCAACAGTTGCACGATCGGTCTCAGCGGTAAGGGCATTGCCTTCCTTTTTCACGGACAAGTAGTTATTTAAAATCCTCTGGTCCTCCACCATGACAAGATCAATAAGTATCGGGCGACGATCACCATAGAACGGAATTGAATACTCATAGTTACCTTTCCCAAGCATATCTTCCGCTCTGACACCGGTCATTTCTTCGATAGCCTGGTTCCATGCAATCACCCTGCCCTCATAATCAATTGCGAACGTGGCGTCAGGAAGGAAGTTGATGATATCTTCAAGTCGCCGTTCTGTTTCACGTAGTGACTCTTCCGCCCGTTTGCGTTCGGTTATATCCCTGCCTTCAGGTATGAGATATACGATACGGCCTGATTCGTCAGTGACCGGTTTTAGGGAAAAATCTATTGCACGGATGCTTCCGTCGATTGCGGGATGTGTGGCCTCAAACCGTATGAACTCACCCTGCGCTGCCAAATGCACGGCAGATTTCAGTTCCTCCTGGAGCTCCGGTGAATGTGTCCACCAGGCGGTTTCCCAGAATGGTTTCCCGATGACATCATCCCGGGGGATACCGAGGGACGATAGGGCGCTCTGGTTTGCATCGATAAGAATGCCCTCCAGCGTTATAAGGCCGATAAACTGGAAACTCTGGTTGAAAATTGCCCGGAACTTCTGTTCGCTCTCCCTTTGTGCCTGCTGTGCAGCGGTGATCGCTTCAACCTGGTGCCGGAGTTGCTCCTCATCGAGAGCTATATGCTCATATGATGCCAGCAGTTCCTCATTTTTCAGTTTCAGAGCCATCTCCCTTTCTTTGAGCTCTGTAATGTCCCGTCCCACAGACTGGAACTCTTCTAATTTACCCTCTGAATTAAAGATCGCGCGGTCAACCCATCGCTGCCATCTGATATTACCATCAGGCATGATGATCCGCTGCTCGATTGTCTCAACCGGGTGTTCGGGTGTACGGGTGGAAAGGACCCGGGCAACCATCTCCCTGTCTTCCCGGGGGAGGTCAGGGCTGAACCGACTACCTATAATATTCTCACGGGCAAGTCCGAAATAACGGCAATATGCTTCATTAACGAAAACATGTGTTCCATCCGGAAGAAAACGGCAGATAAACTCGGTCTGGTCCTCGATAACATTCCTGAACCGTGCCTCACTCGCCTCCAGCGCCTTCCGGGAACGGATACGGACAAGGGCTGTACCTACCTGCAATGCCATCGTCTCAAGTGTCTGGCGGGTTGATATCGGGATCTCAGCCATAGTGTGTGATGCCAGGTTCAGGATAGAAATCAGTTCTCCTTCATGCATGAACGGTATGGAGGCGAGGGCGTTCACCTGTTCCATGTCACGGATCTCGTCTTTGCCAGGTTGGCGAATTTCAGAATATCGCCCATAAAACGGAATGCCCGTGCAAGCACGTTGTACCTGCGCAGATGTGGCGTCAAAGTGTGACGTGTGTGCAATAAACTGCGGAGATAGCCCGCGATGAGCCACGATATCGAGGTCTCCGGTTGCCGGGTCCGCCATATAGATCCCACCTGCATCAAGCCCTTCGATTTGCAGGGCTGCGGAGAGGATCTGCTTTAAGGCATCATCGAGGTTGGTGCAATGATTCAGTGCAAGGCTCAGGTCATGCTGAATTTTGAGCGCTTCCTCCGCCTGCCTGCGTTCGGTAATATCGGTAAAGAAATTCAGCGTTGCAGGGCGTCCTTCCCAGTCGATCATGACGATACTTATCTCAACCCAGCTGATGCTTCCGTCTTTTGAGTTCACCCGGAAGCTGTAGGAGGAGGGGGTTTCCTCGGTATTCAGCCGTTTCCGGAACCGTTCTATCACCATGCTACGGTCATCAGGGTGGATAATCGCAGAAAATGGCATGGACATCAGCTCCTGTTCAGAATATCCTGTCAATTCAACAGCCCGATGATTGAACAACCGCAGCATCCCATCCTGCGCCACGAGGATGACCTCATTCGCGTGTTCAATCAGGTTACGGTACTTTTCTTCACTTGCCCGGAACGCGAGTTCAACCCTGCGCTGGTCGACTGCCCGTCGTACTTTATGTGCAAGTTCCGTAAACTGTGACTTTGGATCCCCGCCTTTCTGGATATAAAAATCCGCACCGTTGTTGAGCGCTTCAATGACCACCTCTTCACGCCCCCGGCCAGTGAAGATAATAAACGGGGTGGCATCCCCGCTTGCTTTCAGCTTTTTGAGAAACGTGATGCCATCCATCTCTGGCATCTGGTAATCGGAAATTATGGCATCGAATGTTCCCGGATGGAGAAGATCCAGTGCCGCGGTTGCCGAATCAATTGTTGTTATAGAAAAATCCCCGGATTGCTCAAGGAACCGCTTTCCTAACTGCAGAAGAACAGGCTCGTCATCCACATAGAGCACCCGGATCATATCTGGCATTACACTCCCTTGTCTGTCTGCTAACTCATATACTTCGCGCTTATGTTTCATGGATGGAATGATGCCCCGGGCAGAAGAGGGATAAAGACCCGGATTCCATCATAATTACCGTCCGGCCGTGATCAGGTCTTTCCTGACATTTGCCCTTACAAGCGGGGGTAAATGACCATAGCTGTTGGTCCACTCACCTATTACCGAAAAAACTCCGGTGACCTCTACCGGGTTGGTACGCAGTAAGACCGATCTATCATCCGGGCGTATCTCGTTGCAGATAGCTGTCGCCCATGCATCAGAAAGCGCAACATCACGGGAGAAGACGGTTACTGCATCGGCGATGCCAAAAGAGATTGATGGTCCTACGGTCCCCGAAGAGGTACATATTCCGAGGATTTCGCTCGTAGGTGGGACAGCGAATGCCACCCGGTCACTCACGGGTGAATTTCCGGCATGCACCCCGATGAGGAGCTCCCGGTCAGAAAAGAGTGCGACATCCCCGCCATTATCCACGACACCGATCTCTGCACCGGCTTCCTGCATCGCCTCGGTCCCGGACCAGGCAATTGCCCCTGCAACCGCAGCCATAGGTCCGACACCGGCCTTCTTTGCAGCCGAAACCATCCGTAATATGACGGGTTCATCAGATTCCGGGGTGTAAGGTTCGAATGTTGCCCCAAAAAATGGATCACCTGCAATACAGCGCTCTACGGCCTGCCGTGCCTTAATAATCCCTTCCACTGCTGCATCGATATGGGACGACTCCTCTGCGAGGATCGTGGTTATTGTCTCACGCAGTTCGAAGTGGTGGCGGATCATGTTCATTCCAGCACGTACCCGTATGCAATCGGCATTATTGTAGGTTTGGGAGATACGGATACCAGGGCCCTGGTGCATGGTGGAAAAGAACACCAGGGTGTTACCGGCTATAACGCCCCGGTCACCACACCCGGTTACACAGGCTGTACATGTATATAGCTGAAAGATGAAGGACTTCTGAACAGCGATGGTGAAAGGAGGAAGGTGGCGCCGGCTGAAGAAATGGGGGCACTTGTACAGGGAGCATGACCTGTACATGCTCATGCTCCGGGTCGATGACTGGAAACTTGGCCAGAAAACAGAGGTCTTCCGTTCACTAGTGCCGGATATCTATCCATTCCCCCCTTTTCAACACATCACCTTGTACGGGCCGTTCCTGACAAGTGCCGGGAAGGACCCGGTTGCCGTATACAACGCCATAGAATTCGCTTCAGAAGGAATACCCGGCCTTTCATTCAACCTTTCCGGGTATCTCCGCCTTAAAGGCCGCAGAGGACAGGCGGTTACCCACCGGGTTATTCCATCCGAAGAATTTACCAGGTTTCATCATGTGCTCCTGCACTCACTCGCCACCATTGCCCACAGCCTGAGCTGGATAGACCGCGATCCCGGGATCCGGCAGTTCCACATCACCCATGCGTATAACCTTCGGACCCGTGATGCAGACCTGATCTGTACTACTGTGCAAACATGCCAGGCTAACGCAATGGATAGAAATGTTCCGGGTGATCAGTCTGAAAATAACAAAGGAAATCTTCCATCAGAGGTGAAAAAACCAGTTGTGCTTCCCGACTATGCACCGCTTACCTCACTTCGGATCATTGTCCTGAAAAATGGTGTTATCGAGAGGGAATTCGATCTTCCTGCCCGTGAATGGCTTAACCGGCAACTGGTATTTAACCAGAGCAGAACTGCGGTATCCCAAATGCAGTACCGCAAGCTAACCGGGCTGGAACTTGCTTCGCAGCCGGTACCTTTTGAAAAACCCCCGTTCATTTCTTCAGACCTGCACCTCGGTCACCAGAACATTATCAGGAACTGCAGGAGACCATTTAATAATGCGGGGGAAATGGACCGTGTTCTGATCAGCAACTGGAACCTGGTTGTTGGAGAACCTGATGAGGTCATCTATCTTGGGGATTTCCGCTACGGGAGCGAGGCATCCCCGTCATCGGAATACCTGGGTCATATGAATGGCAGGATCACGTTCATCCGTGGAAACCATGATACCGATATCCCTGATGCAATACCCTCGCTGCGGGTAAACTATAAAGGGGACGAATTACTTTTCATCCATGACCCGGACGATGTACCGGCAGGGTTTACCGGATGGGTAATACATGGTCATTACCATAATAATGACCTGGAACGTTTCCCATTCATCAACGTTGAGAAACGGCGGGTCAATGTAAGTTGTGAGCTGACGAGGTACCGTCCTGTCAGCCTTGAAACAATACACTCCCTGATAAGGGAATATTCAGGCCGGAAGAACCTGGAAATAATGCCAGGGACGAAAGAGATGGACACAACCATGGCTGCACATCGTGACCGCTGGTACTAATTACCTGTGAAATCTGAATGTTCCAGCTTTTAAAGGATAATCCTGCAGGTTAAGGTATTCCCTGCCAGTAATAAAAAAGGAGACCGGATTTTTCAAAACTCGTCTTTACGGTAGAGGGCCTGGTGAGGACATGCATCCATGCACCTTCCACAAAGTACACAACGCCCTTCCCTGACGCGGACTACCCATTGATCGTCGAGGTAGAATACTTCATGGGGGCAGATACTGATACAGGCACCACAGTCAACGCACTCGGTCTCATCCAGAATGATCCCATGCTCCAGGACTCTGACTGTCGCCCCAAGGCTTGCCATCTTTTCCTTGACGATCTTGCATGATTCGTCCGGGATGTCAATAAGTGCCTCACCTTCGGATGAATCAATGATTGCCCGCTCCACGTTGATCAGCACCCCTGTTTCCTTTACTACCTGTGCAATTATCGGTTTCTGGCCTGCTTTTCTGGAAAAATTTACAAGGAGTTTCATTTCAGCCACCTCCCACCGATCAGTTTTCCTAAATCAATAGCGGTGAGCATGGCAACCACGTGCATATCTTTGTCAACAACCGGCATTGCACTGATATTATGTCGTTCCAGTTTCTGGACTGCAATGTCTACCGGTTCATCCTCCGTGGTCGTCACTACTTTCTTTTTCATGATATCACGCACAAGTGTAGCTTTTCCCGGGTTAGCCACCGCTTTCGAGATATCGTAGGTTGTTACTATCCCGACAAGCAGCCCGTTATTGTTGATCACGGGGAGGTGGTTTGTCTCACCCTTCAGAAGTTTCTGCGCTGCGGCCCTGATCTCCTCCGTCTCCCCGACAGAGACTACCCGTTTGTCCATGATATCCAGCACACGCGGTCCGTGTACTGATTCATGCATTGGTTTCACCCTTTTTTCAGGGTTGATTGGACGAGTCGGAAGTACAAGGGTCATCTTCCCCTGCTCCACCCACGATTTGAGCGTTCTGGCAACTTCTTTCGCTTTCCGGTAACTGGAGAGCGAGGACGTCCGAATTTCCTCACCATTTACCTCGACGATGCCACTCCGGAGTTCCGCATAATTTACTTTTCTCACAGCCGGCCGGTTCCTGCTCGGAACACCGTAATCAAGGAGGTCGACGGTGATATCCTCGTCCCTGACAGCGGTACTCCGCACAACCTCAAGGTCAACCACCGGGATGGGAATCCCAACTCCCATGTACAGGGTTACCCCGTACCCCTGCATCGTTGCGGCCCGGACATAGTCCTGTGACATCTCTTTCATGTTACCGGTAACCATCAGTGTACCATACCCGCCGGCAGGTGAGTGCTGGGTCCCTTCCCCGACGACCATCCCCTGTGCACCCCCGAGAAATATCGGCACCCCGCTCCCGATCATGCGGAGTTTGGGGTCATTCGAAAGGGGGTTTAACACTCCTGCCCCTGAAAATGTAATATTCCCTGAATTCGGGAGGAGCATCCCCATGTAGGTATGGAGGAGACGGTCGGTGGTATTAATCGCCGCGTTATACCGCTGGTATGCATTCCGGGGGTTGCACATGATCGCCTGGTTCAGGTGTTCGAGAAGCAGGTCAGTCGTGATCGTCCTCCGCGGGTAACAGTCTGTCCCCCGTGACATTGCCCTGAGCTCAACAGATTTACCGGCGATAAAGTCCTCGATTACATGGGCCCCGCCATACTGGTCCTCCCGTGTTGTTGACTGCTGGGTAGCCCCGATATAGGTATCAACCGCCGCCAGCCCCCCGTATGCCTCAACATCGTTTAACCATATCCGCTCCATGCGGATGGGTGGTTCTGCATGGCCAAAATTAAAAAAAGCGCCTGATGAACACATCGCACCGAAGGTCCCGGTGGTCACGACATCCACTTCACGGAGCGCTTCATCCTCCCCTAGTTCGGCGACAATTCCGGGCATCGCATCCGCAGTGACCACCCGTGCATTGCCATCCCGTACCCGTTCATTGATCAGGTCGATGGACTTCTTCATACCTGTACGTATCATTTTCAAGAATATTTATAGGTTAAGTATATTACCCACAGTAATATAGAGTATTTAAACTCCCCGGACTAAACCGGAGTATGGATATTCGCGAGTTCGTTTCCAGGATGGAGATTGTCGCACCTGCCAGCCTTGCAGAAGAATTCGATACGGGTCGTATTGGCCTTATTATTGAAGGAAAAACAGATATTAACAGGATCTTCTGTGCTCTTGATGCCAGTCCAGGGGTAGTTGGAGAAGCAGTACGGCAGCAGGCGGATATGCTTGTGGTGCATCACACCCCGATCTTTCACCCGGTAACGGCAGTCACGGGACCGCTGGTATCGTTGCTCCGGTCCGTGCTCGCTTCCGGTATGAATATTTTTGTCATGCATACAAACTTCGACCATGCACCACAGGGTGTTAACGATTCACTTGCCGGACTCCTCGGGCTTACGAATACCACTCCGATGGCCCTCGGCCTTGTCGGGGACTGTCTGCTGGTACCTGAACAGATAGGGAACGTCCTCCATTCACCGCTCCGGATATGGGGGGAACTGCCATCCATCAACCGCCTTGCCATTGTCGGAGGGAGCGGGTTCGATATTGATCTGATACGGGAGGCCCATGGTCTCGGGGCCGATGCCTTCCTTTCGGCCGAGGCAAAACATTCAGTCATCAGGGCATCGCCACTGCCCCTGGTTGAGGCAACGCACTATGCGCTTGAAGCACCTGCCATGCAGATACTTTCGGCACGTATGGGATGGCACTATATTGATGACCCGCCTCATATGATTGCAATTCCATGAGCGGTACACCGGAACAGGAAGAGCAGGAACTCTGGGACACCCTGGAAATAGACCATGCACTTTCTATCGACCTGCAGGAAGTGATCCTCAGGATATATGGTGAACGGGGCAGGAAGGCGATCCTTGCAGTGAATGAAGCCCATGTAAAAAAATACCTCGATTTTTTCGTCGTCGTGGGGACCAGTGATGAATACGTGGTGGAAGATGAGTTCTGCACCTGCCGCGCCCAGGTGTTTCGCAGCGGTTCATGCTGGCATGTACTGGCTGCAAGGATTGCGGAGCTTACCGGCCAGTACGAGGTGGTCGATGAATGGTATATGGAGACGCTGAAATGATCGCTATCAGGCGTCCCAACAATATTTATCGGAAAAACTCCAATATTTAAAGAGAAACGTGGTTTTTGATGCTCGAAGAAGAATACCAGCTCGATTATTTTAAACAGAACGGGCTTGTCAGGAAGGTCTGTACGAAGTGCGGTTCTGCGTTCTGGACACGTGACCCGGCCCGCGATATCTGCGGTGATGCCCCCTGCGAACCGTATAGTTTTATAGGAAACCCGGTATTCCGGCGGCATTCCCTGGATGAGATGAGGGAGGCATTCCTCTCGTTCTTCGAAAGAAACGGGCATACCCGGATTGAACGGTACCCGGTTGTAGCACGATGGAGGGATGATATCTACCTCACCATCGCATCAATTGCTGATTTCCAGCCATATGTTACCGCAGGGATCGTCCCCCCGCCGGCAAACCCGCTCACCATTTCGCAGCCATGTATCAGGTTAAATGACCTTGATTCAGTGGGAAGGTCGGGGAGGCACCTTACCCAGTTCGAGATGATGGCGCACCACGCATTCAACAGCCAGGACACGGAGATATACTGGAAAGACCGCACGGTCGAACTCTGTGACGAATTTATAAAATCAATAGGTGGCGACCTGCAGAAGGTCACCTACAAGGAACACCCGTGGATAGGCGGAGGCAACGCCGGTCCCAGTGTCGAAGTGCTGATCGGTGGCCTTGAAGTCGCTACCCTTGTGTTCATGAACCTCGGGCGGCAAAAGACGGATGCCTCCGGGATCGACATGAACGGGGAAATGTACTACCCGATGAATAACAGGATCGTGGATACCGGTTACGGGCTTGAGCGTTTTGTCTGGGCGTCCCGTGGTTCCCCTACCATCTACGATGCCGTATTCCCGGAAATGGTCTCAAGGGTCATGGAAGCGGCAGGAATGGAACACCTGCTCGACGATGCCGAGTATACAAAAATCCTCTCCCTCAATGCCAGATATGCCGGCCTCCTCGGGGATATATCGGGAGCAAACCTGTTCCAGCTCAGGAACAAGGTCGCTTCTGCGATTAATGTCCCTCCTGACAAGCTCGACCGCATGATCGCCCCGATCGAGAAGGTCTATGCAATCGTGGACCATACACGCTGTCTTGCCTACATGCTCGGTGACTGCATAGTCCCATCCAATGTCCGTGAAGGGTACCTCGCACGACTTGTCATCAGGCGGACGCTGCGGATGATGAGCGACCTCGGCATACAAGACAGTCTTGCCGACCTGGTCGAGGAACAGATTAAAATTATCGGTCCCCGGCAGTTCGAACAGGACGTCCTGGTCACCAGGGAGATCATCGACCGCGAGGTGGAGAAATATGCCCAGACCCTTGAACGCGGTTCAAAGATTGTCCAGAGGGTGGCCCGGACCTATAAAGCAAAATCAGAACGGGTTCCCCTCAAAGAGGTCATCACGCTCTACGATTCCCATGGTATCCCGCCTGACATGATCAAGGAGATTGCACAGAAAGAGGGAGCTGTGGTTGACCTGCCCGACAATTTTTACTCCCATATTGCGGACATGCACTCCGAATCAGAGGTGCAGGTCGCAGAAGACCCGTATGCAAAATACCATGCCCGTATCAGGGGCCTGCCTGCCACCGGGAAACTCTACTATGCCCAGCCATGCAATACAGAATTCGAGGCAGTGGTAATCGATTTCTTTGACGGATTTGTCGTCATGGACCAGACGCTCTTCTACCCCGAGGGTGGCGGCCAGCCTGCCGATAGCGGGATGTTAATTACCCAGGAAAACATGGTCAGGGTCAACGGGGTTGTCAAAATCGGCGATGTTATCCTCCATCAACTGGAAGGGGGTATCCTCAGGCGGGGTGACCGCGTAAAAGGGATTGTCGATGAAGAGCGACGCTGGTCGCTGATGCGCCACCACACTGCAACCCACCTGCTGCTCAGGGCATCAAAAGATGTGCTCGGAGCCCATATCCACCAGGCAGGTGCACAGAAGGGAGTTGAAAGTTCGAGGATCGATATCCGTCATTTCAGGCATATCACAGCCGATGAACTGCATAAAATTGAGATGGCTGCAAACAGGATGGTCCTTGCCGATACCTGTATCGATATTAAGTTCGAGGACCGGGTCAGGGCCGAGCAGTTGCACGGGTTCTCCCTCTACCAGGGCGGTGTCCCTCCCGGAAGGGAGCTCCGGATCGTTTCTGTCGCCGGAGATATCGAAGCATGTGCAGGGACACACTGCATGAGTACGGGCCAGATAGGCATGATCAAGATCATGCGGGTCGAACATATCCAGGACGGGATCGAACGCCTGGAGTTCTCGGCCGGGCTTGCAGCCCTTGCATGGATGCATCACCTCGAGGAGATTGTAAACAGTTCAGCAGAGGTATTCTCAGTCCAGCAGGATAACCTGCCGGCCACCTCGCAGCGGTTCTTTAACGAGTGGAAAGACCAGAAAAAGGAGAATGAAAAACTCTCTCAAAAACTCGTTGAACTCGAGATCGCACAAATCAGGCCGGAGATGATGAAAGGAGTACCGGTCGTTGTGAAGCGCCTTGACCTGCCGGCAAAAGACCTGATGACAATTGCAGCGCAGATCTCCGGGAAGGGGGGCGTAGCCTTCTTATTGTCGAGAAATGGTGAACGTGTGGATGCGGTAATTACTTCCGGGATCGCAGCGGTGAATGCCGGGGAGATTATCGGGCAGGTCACAGGACTTCTCGGGGGGAAAGGCGGGGGTACCCCGGCTCTCGGACGAGGGGGAGGACCTGCGGTCGAACAGATGGAGCTTGCCATCAAGGTCGGACGTGAGAGGATCACGGCCGCACTCAACAGCTGAAATGTACCTTATGCCAGACGACACGGTGCCGGGAGCAGAAGGTCAGGGCGGGACTGGAACAGGCCCGCTTCCGGATGCAAGGGACGTGATTGTCCTTGAACCAGGCGGTGAACAGGCGCAGAAGATCGCGAAGGCGATGGGGAGCCAGACGGCGGGCGATATCCTCCAGCTCTTAAATACAGGCCCGAAAACGTCCACCGAGGTGACAGACCAGCTCGGAATTCCCATGGGTACGGCGAAGTACCATATTGAAAACCTCCTCGATGCCGGCCTGATAGAGGTTACAAAGACAAAATATAGCGTGAAAGGGAGGGAAGTTAAGGTATACGGCCTCAAGGACCAGCTCCTCATCGTCACGCCACGGGTAACAAATGTGAGGGCACTGCTCCTGAAGTATGCATCGCTCTTTGGAGTTGTTGTAGTTGCAACAGTGGTAATAGGGGCTGCCCTGCAGGTACTGACGCTTGGTGGGACCACGGCATCACTAGATCTTGATATGAAAAAGTCAGCAATTAATGCGGTGCCTGCCCCATCAGCCCCGTTATTATCAGGGAATACCGGAGTGCAGGGGATGGGGCTGGTTACAGAAAACGCGTCACGGGTTACGGATAGTAAAGATATTGTTACAACAGTAGTACCCACGTACAGTCCTGAAACAGTCTATTCCCAGGTCCAGTTCCCGGCTACTCCACCAGCAGTATTCCCACACCAGGATGTCCTTCTCGCTTTTTTCCTCGGTGGATGCCTGGTTATCGTAGCGATTGTCCTCTATGATAGAATCCAGCGGAGAAAAAACCAGGGAAACTAAAAACGAAGAATTTTAAAAAAAAAAGTCCCGGTTTTTTTGGGTATCTCTCTTTTCAACGGTTATATTTGCGGAGCGTCAGGAACCCGGCAACTCCAAGGCCTGCTATAATCCCTACCACGGGGGCCCCGGATTTAGTCGGGGTTGGTACCGGTGTTTTTGTCTGCACAGGTCGGGGTGTGGTCGGAGTCGGCGTGAACATGAGTGTTCCTTCCGTAGTGACGACCGGGACGGGAGTCACCGCGGCTTTTACAGCAAACGTCTTTTCCCCGATATACCCGGTTAAGTCTGCAAAACGTACATTATAGTTACCCGGTTCATCTACGGGAATATTTTGTGAGAAGTACCCGTCCTGGTTTCCACCCCGGGTCGCCGTTGCAATATACGCCGGCCCGAATACCCTCCCAAGAGGGCCGATTACATCAATTTTCACACCTGAGTTACCTGCCTGTGAAATATACCCTTCAATAAGGAGTGCATTTGGAATGACCTGGTTGACCGGGCTGGTGATATGGAGCAGATCTGAGCGGTCAACCAGCTCGACTACCTTGATTGTCACGGAATCTGAACTGAGTTTGTCCTGGTAATCCCCGCGGGGGACTGCTTCCACTTTATACATGCCACCTTTTAAGCCGGTTGTTTCGAAAACGATGTTAAAGTTTTTATCCTCCCCAATCGTCACCGGAACATTGCTAACCAGGTTTGAGGTCTGACCCGAACTGGAAAATGACAGGTCAAGTGTTGTCCCTGCCGGAAACGTGGTCGTCCCCGTTACCGGGAGGGGGGCACCAACCGGGAGTTTCGCGGGACAATCAATGGTAAGCACATATGCAGATGCCGTACCGACAATGCAGGCCATCACGAGTAATACAATTATTGCAATCTTTTTCATAGTAATCAGGTGGCATTACGAGGGTAAATGGTTTCTGGAAGTTTTCATTCACCGTTTTTATTGTCCTCATATAGGGGGTAAATTTTGCAGGCCAGCCAGGCTGGGTATTATAAATGAACTCCGTAAAAAATGGAGCAGGCCTTGGGGCCTATAATCAGGATCAGCACATCCCGATATAATTGGACAGAAGCCGGAGCCCTTTAATACCGCTCTTTTCCGGGTGGAACTGGACCCCAAAGACATTGCCGTTATGGATCGTCGAGGCAAAACCGCATATGTATTCCGTCGTCGTCAGGGTGTATTCAGGGAGGGTGTCCGCGTAATAGGAGTGGACAAAATACATGAACTCCTCCGTTGGAAAGCCGGCAAAGAGGGGATGATCAGGTTGTTCCAGGTGCACCTGGTTCCAGCCCATGTGGGGTACCTTGTACCCGGGCCGGTGTGGAAATTTCCTGACGGTCCCGGGAACAAGGGAAAGCCCCTTGTGAAGCCCGTGTTCCTCGGAAAATTCCATCAGCATCTGCATTCCAAGGCATATCCCGAGCAGCGGTACATCCCTGGAACTTCCGACAACTGCATCACGGAGCTCACCGAGCTGGTCCATACCCTCACGGAAAGCCCCGACCCCGGGGAGGACTATCCCGTCAGCTGAGGCAATCTCGCCTGCATCTGCCGTGATAACCGGTGAAGCACCCGCCTTCTCAAGGCCTTTCATAACACTTCTCAGGTTACCAAGCCCGTAATCAACAATTGCTATCTTCTTCATCAGGCATTTCTCCTTCGCCGTCCATGCCGGAGGCCGGTACAACGATCCCCTGGTCTTTTTTTCGCCACCTGCTCTCCGTAATCCACTCAGGGGGCAGACCGTGGTTGTTTCGCCATTCCTCGAGACGGTTATTCCATGACTGCATCAGTGCAGGATGGTTGTTCCCTATCTCTTCAAGCACTGCAATATCACTGGACGGGCACATAAAGCAGCCGATCCGGTCCAGGCCCTGCTCGTAGAGGACATTGTAAGGCCCTTTCTCCCGGAAAATGTATAACCATACATGCATGGCAGTCCAGTTCTGGATCGGTGCCGCAGAGAGCTGGTTCCGGACATTGCTGTTCCGCCAGACACGGCCTGATGTTGCCCGCTTAAATGACTCGTATTTCCGCTGGCCAATGAATGAGAGGCATTCACCCCATTTCTCTGATATCGCACGTTTAACCGGTTTCAGCTTGCAGACACCACAGCACCAGCGGTAGTCAACTGCAGGCGGCCCCTGCCGGGCAAACGTCTCCCAGAACTCCTTCTCACCGGAGCACCTGACCGCTGTAAGCCCGTAATGTTCAATCGTCTTCTCCACGCACTCGTAGGTCTCGGGGAACTCAAGGCCCGTGTCAGCAAACAGGATTGGCACGTTACCAATCGCTTTCATTACCACGAGAAGCGTGGCAAGGCTGTCCTTGCCACCTGAGAACGAGACATTGACCGGGAGAGGGTTTCTCTCCATGACCTCGTGGATAAACTGAACAGATGCAGCCTCGGCTTTTTCAAGTACAACTGCGTTCGCCCTGACCGCTTCTTCCCAGGTCGCAACCCCTGGTATTACATCAGACCGTACATTTCTTCGCATCCGGACAATTGCACCACGGTCCATCGATTCTGCCGTAGCGGCATCTACCTTCGCCCTTCCGACACCGGCACACTCACCTGAACGGGTGAAGACAAAGACCTCGTCACCTGCACTCACCGAAGGATCAATATGTACAAGTCCCGGCCGGAGCACACTTGCTCCTTCCCGGAGTGATGTGAGGGCACCGTCATCGACAATTACAAAACGCTTCGTTGGTTTTAACAATTCTGCAGCTTCAGGCCGGGGTATCGGTTCCCATGCCCGGATTTTTGGCATATACCGAATTGACCCGACAACTGCACCCGCCACTACGATCTCCTCCATCCGGTCCGGGTCAGGTACTTTATTGAGGAGGGCAATGTGACCAGGCGGGATTAATGGGGCCCCGAAATGGTCCGAAAAAACCCGGTTAACGAGATCGATATCATAGGTAAACGCCGGCCGGGCATCCCCAGGTGGTGTAACCGGCACTTCGCGGGTAAATGCCCCGCAGGCACACTGGCGCGACATGACCGGTGTATGGCATGAATCACACCAGCGGAGGAGGATCTTTCCAAGGTAAGACGAGGGCATTCTCGCGTAATATTCGAAGCAGGAGGATAAATATGGAGAGGATCCTGCAATTAAAACGGGGTAGGGCCAGAAGAAAGGGTCGCGGTTATTCTTATCTCTTCACCGGCCAACATTACCTTTTATGTTTGAATCCGTGTCAAGGAGTTTTTCCCTCATTAAGGAAAGCTGGAAGGTCCTTTCCCTGGATAAGGAGATCCTCCTCTTCCCGGTGCTTTCCGGGATCGCATTATTATTCATCCTGCTGTCATTTGTGATACCCGCCCTGTTCCTGGGTTATTTCCAGGAAGGGGTACCGGCCCTTTCGGGGGGTGTCCTCCTCGTGGGTCTCTTCCTCTTCTACCTGCTCTGTTACTTCGTCGTGATTTATTTCAATACCGCATTGATCACCTGCGCAAGAATGCGCCTGACAGGTGGAAACCCGGTGTTTATGGATGGTATCAGGAACGCAAACGCTCATCTCGTACCCATATTTATCTGGGCGATGATCTCAGCAACAATCGGGCTTGTCCTTAATTTACTCCAGGAACGGGCAGGTTTTATCGGGCAGATAGTATTCGGGCTTATCGGGGCTGCGTGGAGCCTGATCACGTACTTTGCAATCCCGGTGATGATTTTTGAGGAAAAAGGGCCTGTGGAGGCGATAAAGCAATCCGCCTCGCTGTTCCGCAAGACCTGGGGGGAGACCCTTGTCGGCCAGGTGTCAATCACGATCGTATTTGTACTTCTCGGTATTGCTGGCTTAATCCCGGTTTTCCTTGCCCTGATGTCCGGAATTTTCCCATTGTTCCTCGTTTTGCTTGCGGTTTTCATAGTCTACCTTGCAATACTGATGGTGATCGGATCGAGCCTGCAGGGCGTATTTAATACTGCACTCTATCTCTATGCAACAACAGGGAATGTACCGGAGGCCTATACAAAAGAACTGATTGAAAATGCATTTGCCCCAAAACCGGTTGGCGGCATGAGAGGAAATATTTAAAAAAAACTGGTTTCCCCTGTTACAGGGGACTCTTCATTTTTCTCCAGATTTTTTTTATTTTAATCCCCCTAACGGTTCCGGCACCGTGTCAGGTTCCAGCGGACGAATGAGTAGAGGGCTATCACAATGATGGCAATGGATATCACCGAGATTATATAAGCCCCGGGCTCGATTCCACAGGTAATATTTCCGTTCGACCGGGCAGCAAGGTCCGCACACCCGGATGGTATTGCAATGAGGAGATACCATACGATGTAAATATTCACCGCAACAACCGCGGTAAGGGCCAGTGATACCGGGACCAGCCAGTCAGTCTCGCCCCCCCGGGGTGAGACGCCACAGAGGGGCTCCTTCGTGGGATCATCCGTTCTATCGGGATCTGTCATCAGGCATATATCATCAGGCAAGACGGATAAATATCGTGGGGTCACTTCAGAACATTCAGGGCGGTGATAAACCCGCCGGAGTATCCCCTGTCTGGCAGGACGTGATAGTACAATTCCCTGTATCACATTCAAATCACATACCCAGATGTTAAGAAAGGAAAATATCCGATTAAATGAGGTCCACCCCATTCTGGCATTTTATCCTCACTTTATTGAAAAAAATCAGGTAATGGAAATGCTTTTTTTTAATCCTGCTATCAGGGCACTAAACGGGAATCAGGTGCGTATTTCAAGTTAAAACGGTTGCAATGCAAGTAATGTTTATATAGATATAAAATAACAAATTTTAAATATAGAAATAAAAGGAGGTGGACTGACAATGGCTGGGATAGCAAAAAAACCCGAGGCAAAGAAACCTTCGGCAAAAAAGCCGGAGGCCAAGAAACCTGCCGCGAAAGCCAAAAAATAACGAATATTTCATTCTCTCTCTATTTTTTCGTCGCTTTTTTCAGGTTTTACCGTTGTTATAAGCTGTTTTCCCGGAGATGGTTACATTACGGGCGATGCTGTTTTAACAAAGATTAAGATCATGGCAGAAAAAATGGGGAAGTCCCGGGAAAGCATGGCGTTATGGATTTTTTATTATTGGCCTGAAGAATCGATCTTTTCAGCGGATCCCGACAGCGGGCTGGATAAGCGGATTAGGGGGGGATAACTGCAGTAAATATAAAAAAGGGTTACATAACCCCCAACCGCTCCAACAATAGCCGGGTGATCCCGGGGAGTTGTTATTCCCCTGCCTTGGAATGCTACTCCAATAATCCGGCCGGTTTTTACCTATCGACGTAACATGATTTCCTCATGAGAAGGGATCCACTGTGCCTGTGGAACAGGAATTAGCTGTAAGTCAAAATGCATCGGTGCACCCCGCTGCAAGCAACGCGGCATGATTCGCACCGCTGCCTTGTGGTATGGTTGGTTGTGATAGTCTATGGGTTCACCCACAGTTACATTGCCTTCCTTTTCCCCGCAGTAAGCTGCGGAGTATACGGATAAAATAAAAAACGGCAGATCGTATCTGGTTAGGTATTAAATCTCATAATTATCCACATTTCATCTGTCGGAGCACAATAATCTATTTATAATCCTGCCGCACAATTGCACCTTATTATTGGTGAAATTATGTCTGAAACATATTCTTCAAATCCCATGTTGCCAACGGGTGCTATGCTCCCCTGGTGGCTCGTTCTTATCCAGGGTATTGTTGCCCTTATCCTTGGTTGTTCATTCCTCGCATTCCCATACCAGACATTGTTCGTCTTTGTTGTTTTCGTGGGTGCATACTGGTTTATAAGTGGGATTTTCGCATTGATCAGTCTCGCGTACGACAAGAGTAACATGGGCTGGAAGATCGTGGTCGGGCTGCTTGGTATCGTCGCAGGTATCCTCATAATGATGTACCCTTATTACAGCACGATCCTGTTACCTGCCATGCTGATCATCATCATCGGCGTCCTGGGGCTGATCATCGGTGGTATTACCCTTGCTCACGGGATTCGTGGAGGGGGATGGGGTGAGATCATCCTCGGCATCATGGGAATTATCTTCGGCATAGTCCTGCTTGCAAAACCGCTCGTCGGCGCCCTTTTGCTTCCATACGTGCTCGGAATATTCGGTGTTATCCTTGGTATTGGTGCGATTGTCGCTGCATTCATGTGCCGGGGTAAATAACAAGTAACCATTTTTAAGAAAATGGAAAGCCGGACTCATTACGCAGATTCGAACTATCTGTCCGGGCAGATACCACAAAAGAGGTTCTACCTGATTGTAAGGTGTTCCGGATTAGAGAAGTAGTACTTATACCAATTGAGACATTTTTCGGGTTTTCCAATCGTCCTTTTAAAAATATAATCTTTCGTGGTTGCCACGCTAGCTGGTAAGCCAGTCCGGGTTTTCAGATAAAAATACTTTTTCTTTCTGCTCCAGCTCTTCCGGGCTCAACGAAGCCGACATACAGATACAGAGGTGTTCAATATAACACCCCGATGAAAAATGGCCAGGCCGTTCATTTTTCATACAGGTACCATACATTTGCTTTTCAAAATCGTGATATACCTGCTCTTTGCCCTCTTTCCGGGCAATCTCCACTGCTTCCCTCCATGATTCAGCCATGTAATTCCCTCGTATACCTAAATGGGATGTACGGGATAAAAAAACAGCAGTAACTACCCATCACTATAATTTTTGAAGGGGTTGTTAACAGGGTTCCTGTTTTCCCATTGTTTATACGTAATAATGCCCCGTATCCACGAGGATAAAACCAAAATATTACAACCTGAAAACATCATACGGATAGTGATTCATCTGATATCGTTAAACCGGGGAGCTGTGAAATGAAACTATCATCCCGGAGCTGGTTTGCTCTCTCGATCCTTTTCAGCCTGACAGTTATTGTCATCGTATTTATTACAACGTTTAACGAAGAAACGATAAGTTCTATCCTCAATTTCAATGTCTTCTTCCTGCTCCTTGCCATCGCATTCCGTCTTTTGGCCCTGTTAATCTGGGGATTACGGATCCAGGTGATGTCGGGGTCACTTGGCTACCGTGTACCCCTCCCCCATTGTATAAACATGGTCCTTGCCGGGCTGCTCGCCGGTACTATCACCCCCGGACAAGCGGGCGGAGAGCCGGTGAGGGTACATGAGTTGTACAGATCAGGGGTTAAACTGGGGGACGCCGCGGCTGTAGTTATTATGGAAAGGGTCCTGGACGGGGTGATTCTGACCGTCATGGGTATCATTCTCATGACCCTGATGACCCGGTTTTTCTGGAACTCCTTCAGCCCGGGATTGTACTTACTGGTTATTATAGCCTGGATTCTGATGATCAGTTTCCTCGTCATTCCGGTTCTTGCAATCAGGTATCCTGAAATGACAAAGAAAGTACTGATGAAACTGGTAAACTGGCTGGTCCCAAAACTCTCCTGGTGGTCTTCATCACCCCAGACTCTCATAGAACTGGCAGACAGGGAGATTGATAACCTTTTCATGAGTATGGCCCGGTTTACCGGGAATGCACGAGTGGGCCTGCTTGGAGGTGGGATCACAACCGGACTTTTCTGGGTCACGGAATTTCTGGTCGCTTCATTTATTCTGATGGGCCTTGGGCTCGGCCCGGCTGTTGTCGAATCATTTTTCTTCCAGATCCTCATCGCGATCATTAATATGGTACCTCTCACCCCGGGATCTTCGGGGATCACCGAGCTCTCAACCACGTCATTGTATGCATTAATCATCCCTACCGGTATGATTGGTATTTTTGTCCTGTTATGGCGATCTATCACATTTTATCTCAATATCATTCTCGGCGCCGTGGCGGGCCTCGCCATTTTCAAGAGGGAGATAGATCTGAGGAACATCGATGAAGGGGACCCATGAAAAGGTATAAACTGCCGACAGTTACTGATCAGAAAAGAGCTTGTGCATGTGAATCAATACCACCAAAAAAAAAACGTTGAAATTTTTGTTACCTATCTTCCTCGGTTACGCTATAACTTTCAGAAATGCAGGTTATGGTTGATAAACCTCCTTGGTATTGCCATTTATTATTGGATTTTCCCGAAGGTGCGGGTGATACTGGTAGTACCCCTGGATCTGGTTTCTGATAGACCCGCTGTGTATAGGTAAACCTTTTAGAGACTCCTCCCTTGAGGACTATCCAGTACCATTCGTAGAGTGTTTTCCAGAATCCGAACTGCTCATATCTCCGGAAATCGAACCCGACTTGTAACCTTCGATTGAATACAACCTTCCCCTCTTTCCGCATCCGTGTCGCTACTTCCAGATCATCTCCGGCATCCATGATCCTGTACATACCTGCACGTTCAAGGGCATCATGCCGAAAAACGGTGTTGCAACCGAGTGTGTAGTAATAAAGCCGGGTAGTAGCCCCGAAACGCATGAGGGTATTAAAAAGCAGTACATATCGCCGGTTTTTAGGGGTTCGTTCAATCGGTGTAACAGGGCCAAAGGCAAGGACAACGCGCTGGTCCTTAAACGAATGCATGATCTGTTCAACCCAGTCCGGTGCAACTACGCAGTCGGCATCGGTTGTAGCAACAATATCATACATTGCCCTGGCAAATCCATCGTTCCGTGCGCCAGGAACCCGCTCTGATTCCTGGATAAAAACATGATCTGCGTATTCTGCCGCGATCTCACGGGTGTTGTCTTTTGAATTTCCATCAACGACAATCAGCTCGTATGAGCTCCGCGGGAGGGTCTGATGAGACAGGGCCTCAAGACACCTCCGAATCGTTGCACCTTCATTGTAAGCCGGGATAATTATTGATATCATGGTCGCCAGGAGAATCACGGGAAGAACCCGGGAGATTATCAGTCCTAAAACTCTATGAAACTCAATATTTAAGAGATTTTCTAAATAATCCAGAATAAATGCAAAAATGGAAGTCGGATCACCATGCCGTTAAGCGGGGACCGGGGTAGTTGAGGTGTGTTTCGGAGTCCTGGGCTACAGAGGGGCTGTAATTAAGCAGCTATTTCATTATTGCGTCTTTTAACGCAGATGAACATCCCTTCCGGTATGGGTACCAGGCCAGATGCATGGGTAGATCTGGAAAGCCGAACCGCATTCTTATTCAACTCCTCGTCCTATCTCTTCATACTCAGCTGACTGCCATGTCACGACAACGTCACAAGCTCTCGAACCGTGCAGGACAGCCCCCGGGAACTCTTCGCGTCAAGGGTGAAACGGGGGACGTTCCGGTTAAGATCACCGTTATAGACTACGATGCCGCCCACTTCCAGGAAAAACAGGTACACCAGATAACTGAATGTTTCCCATTCAAGGACACTGACACAGTAACCTGGATCAATGTCGACGGTCTGGGAAACACGAATGTCATCGAAGAGTTAGGGAAATGCTTTACCATTCACCCGCTCATCCTGGAAGATCTCTTAAATACCGAGCAGCGCCCCAAGATGGAGGACCTGGAGACCTACATCTACCTGAACCTGAAGATGCTTTCGTACCTCGAATCAGATATTGAGGTCAAGGTCGAGCACGTCAGCATGATTATCGGGTCGAATTTCCTGATTTCATTCCAGGAAGATATTGGAGATATCTTTGACCCCGTGCGGGAACGGATCCGGAAAGATGGCAGGATTCGTAAGTTTGGCCCGGATTACCTTGCGTACGCTCTGATCGACAGTATCGTTGACAATTATTTTGTAGTAATGGAAAAGCTCGAGGGCCGGGTTGAGGACCTGGAGGAAGAACTGGTCATCAACCCGACACAGGACTCCCTCCATAAAATCAACCATCTGAAGAAGGATATGATATTTCTCAGGAAATCAGTCTGGCCGCTCCGTGAGGTCATCAATAACCTTGAAAGGTCAGAATCAGCGCTCATTAAAGAATCTACCACGATCTACCTGCGTGACGTCTATGATCACACGATCCAGGTGATCGATACCCTTGAGACATTCCGGGACATGGTATCCGGGATGATCGATATCTACCCTTCAGGCCTGAGCTATAAAATGAACGAAATTATGAAGGTGCTCACGCTGATTGCAACAATCTTCATCCCTCTCACCTTCGTAGTCGGGTTATATGGCATGAACTTCCGGAATATGCCTGAGATTGAATGGGAATATGGCTATTATTCGGTGCTGGTTATCATGGTGATAATGGTAACAGTGATGCTTGCCTACTTCCGGAGAAAGAAGTGGATCTGATAATCAATTGTGTGGGTTCATTACGGTGGGCGTGAGTTTTTGGCCCAACCCCGGGTAATAGGGGAAGAACAAAATTCCTGTACTTTCTTCATTCCATGGTTTTTACCCACCGCACTCTGACACGTGTCAGTCAACATTGCGAATAGGTTGGTTTTGTCTGGAATGCCGGTAGTTCGCGATTTTATTGCTGCCAACGTATGCGACGTGAATTGAAGGTTAAAAACAGAATATGCGACAAAATGAGAATCTTTTAAAAAGTGCGCGGACCGGGACTCGAACCCGGGTTTAGGCGTTGGCAACGCCTAGTGATAACCACTACACTATCCGCGCAGTCGGGCCGATTCGTGCTCTACTAGATGCGTATGCAAATATTATAAGCGTATCGGATTTAGAACTGGCAGGGGATCAGGAAATATAATATTACGCGATGGACTCAGGAAGTCATCAGATAAAAACAGCAATATTGTGGTTAAATGCGTAAAACGCAAAAATATTTTCAAATGCTACAAAACTTTCCCATGATACCCCATAGATATATATCAGACCTGGATAGTAGAGATCACTATACGATTAAAG
This sequence comes from Methanomicrobiales archaeon, assembly GCA_037137755.1. Lineage (GTDB taxonomy): Archaea > Halobacteriota > Methanomicrobia > Methanomicrobiales > Methanospirillaceae > CAIKOD01. The sequence continues at coordinate 26,327 of JBAXJR010000014.1, forward strand.
AATAAGGTGGCCTTATCCCATGAATTTACGGGGTAAAACGTTAATTACTTTAAGCTTGGCTTTTATTATCATCATTTTTATACTCCTTATTTTTTCTTCCGGGATTTTCATAAAAAGTTACCAGGATCTCGAAGCCAACCAGGTACGGGAAACGGTCCACCTGGTTAATAAAAATGTTGATAATGAAATAACGAATTTAAACGGCATCGTGCGGGACTGGGGACCGTGGGACGAGCTGTATACATATGCAGAAGGAAACAATACCGGTTTTGTCGCTTTAAATCTCGTTGGAGAGACATATAAAACGCTCAGGCTTAATTTTATCGTAATTACTGATAAAGACGGGAAGATATTGTACGCCCGGGGGTTTAACCTGGAAACAAATGATTTTACCGCCCCACCCCCCGGATTAATGAACGAACTGGCTAACAAATCCTCTCTGTTCCTGGCAGTTGACGAAAACACGCAATATTCCGGTTTCCTGAATTCTCCTGAAGTTCCGGTCATTCTTTCCAGCTATCCCGTCATGCATTCAGATTACTCAGGTCCCCCGGCAGGAATTGTATTCATGGGGAGAAACCTGGACGCGTATGAAATTGACAAGCTGGCCATGAACACGGTCCCTTCCCTCGAAATAATTCCCTTTGACCAGTCTTCTGTTTCTTCAGCAGACAGCGCGATCCTTCATGCCGCACCAGGATCATCAGTCCTTGTCGTTCCGGACAGCGACCAGACTATTGAAGGTTCAGTTCTGCTCAGGGATGTCTTCGGGAACGATGCTCTCATCCTCCGGTTACAGGTACCCCGTGATATATTCCAGCAGGGGAAAAAAAGCCTGCTCGCTTTTATACTGATTCTGGGCCTTGTGGCAATGATCATCGGCATTGTGGTCATCCTGATCATTGACCGGTTTGTCCTTGCACGTCTGACCAGGTTAAGCCATGAAGTGGATGAAATTGGAACCCGGGGTGATATCTCCTCCCGCGTAACGGTCGAAGGTGATGATGAGATCACACACCTCGCAGATGCGATGAACAAAACTCTTCTAAAACTCGAATCTTCCCAGTCAACACTTCAGAAGAGCGAAGAACGCTATCGTTCCCTTGTCGAGACTTCCCCTGTAGGTATCATAGTAACCAGACCTGACGGGCTTATTACTTTTTGCAACCCCCGGACATCCAGGTTCCTTGGGTACGAATCAGTCAATAACATCATTGGTAAAAATGTGCTTGACCTGATACCCCCTGCCGAACATTGTTACGCATTGCAGTGGATGGGGGAGGTAATAGAATCGGGTTCAATATGGAATGTTGAATTTTCCGCACTTAAATCGGATGGAACACCGTTTAAACTGGAAATAAATGCATCTGTTATCAGAAACTCCAAGGGTGAGCCGGAATCAATAATTATCGTTACACAGGACGTGACAAAACGCGCTGAGAATGATGCATTAATTAAAAAATCTGAGAATTATTACCGCGCAATTTTTGAAAATACAGGCAATGCGACTATCATTGTGAACAAAGCTTCCATAATCACCCGTGCAAATTCAGAATTTGAACGGTTATCAGGTTTCTCAAGGGATGAAACAGAGAAAAAGAAGAGCTGGATGGAGTTCGTTCACAAAGATGACCTTGAGAAGGTAATAAAATACAACGATTTACGAAAAACAAACCCGGAAATTGTTCCAGTTACCTATGAAATTCGACTTGTTCACAAAAACGGTGGTATCCACTACGCGATCAATACCGTGGAAGTAATTCCAGGTACAACAGATATCGTCGCCTCCCTCCTCGACATTACTGAAAGAAAGGAGATCCACGATGCCCTGGCTGAAAATGAAAATTACCTGAAGGTCCTTCTTTCAACTATACAGGTTGGAATCTTTGTTATTGATGCCGGGACGCACGACATTATCGATGCCAACCCTGCGGCTCTCGCCATGATTGGGGTCAACTCAAAAGACCGTGTCCTGAATAAAAAATGTCATTATTTTGTATGTCCCGCATTGGAGGGACACTGCCCGATTACCGATCTCGGTCTGAACGTGGATAACGCAGAGCGAGAACTGATCACCTGCGACGGGAGGGTTATCCACATCATCAAGCACGTTGTCCCGGTCATGCTCGGGGGTAAACGGTGCCTCCTTGAGACGTTCATCGATAACACCGAACGTAATAAAATGCAAAGGGCTCTTCAGGAGAGCGAAGAGAAATACCGCAATATTCTCGAACGGATCCAGGATGGATATTACCGAAGCGATGCAGAGGGCAACCTTATTCTTGCAAGTCCATCGGTTGCCAGGACGCTTGGGTATGACTCACTGCATGAGATATACGGGAAAAATATCGCAAATTTCATGTACCTGGACCCGGAGAAGAGAAAAGACTTCCTTAAAACAATTAAAGAGACTGGTAAGGTCACCAATTATGAAGTGGCACTTAAAACACGGGATGGTTCACAGTTAATAGTTTCAACAAGCAGCCATACGATCTACGATCCTCACGGGAATTATCTGGGCATTGAGGGATTGTGCAGGGATATCACCAGTGTCCGGAAAACCGAGGCAGCCCTTCGCGAAAGTGAAACAAGGTACAGGGAACTTGTTGAGCTCCTGCCGCAGACTATCTTTGAAACAGATCTCTCGGGACAAGTCGTTTCAACCAACCGTGTCGGGTTCGATATGTTTGGTTATGAACGCGGGGATATGCACCTGGGGGTTAATGCACTGGACCTCCTTGTAACTGAAGATCGGGAGAGGGCGGCGGGTAATCTTATGAGAGTTATCATGGGTGAAAATATTGGCGGGATCGAATACACCGTGCAGAAAAAAGACGGGACCAGGTTCCCGGTCATTGTCTATGCATCCCCGGTTACCCATGATAACAGGATTACCGGGATGATTGGTATCATTGTCGATATCACGGAACGTAAGAAAATTGAGGAGGCACTGAAAAAGAGCGAGGAGAAATACAGGTTCATGTCAGAAAATTCCAATGATTTGACCTATACTCTTGACCTTGAGGGCCGCTTTACCCATATCAGCGCCCAGATCAGGCAGTATGGGTTTACACCTGAGGATTTCACAGGTCACTCGTTCACTGAATTTGTCGAGGAGGAAGACCTCGAAAAAGTCGCAGGGGATGCTGTGAAGACAATCATAACCGGGGAGAAATCACTTACCGTATTCCGGGCGAGGGACAACCGGGGAGAAATTCACTGGATAGAGGATAACAGTAACCCGATGTTTGACACAGCAGGTACAATCATCGGAATAGTGGGGGTAATGCGCGAAATCAGTGAGCGCAAGAAAGCCGAGGAAGCGATAAAAGAGCGGGAACAATTTCTCAACCGCCTTATAGAAGCCATCTCGAACCCGATTTTTTACAAGGATACCCAGGGGAGGTTTACGGGATGCAATGCAGCGTATGAGAAATTTATCGGACTTTCGAAGGACCGGATCCTCGGAAAGACCGTCTATGACATCGCACCGGCTGACCTTGCTGATATCTATTCAGCCAAGGAAACGGAACTCCTTGAGCACCAGGGCATCCAGAATTTTGAAGCCAAGGTCAGGCATGCTGATGGGACACTGCACGATGTGATCTTCAACAAGGTGTCACTGAGTGATGTGAATGGCGATATTGAGGGTATTGTCGGCTTTATCGTTGACATCACTGAACACCGGCAGATGGAAGATGCGATCCGGCTCGCCAATAAGAAACTAAACCTCCTGAACAATATCACCCGTCATGATATCCTGAATACCATTACAGGATTATTCGGTCTTGAGGCGATTGCAGCCGATATGGCTGGTACGAAGGAGCTTAAAGAATTAATCGGGGAAATCAGAGACAGTACCAGACGAATGCAGCAACAGATAACCTTCACACGGGATTACCAGGATATCGGGATACGTTCTCCTACGTGGCAGAATATCGGGAGTACTATTCTCCGTGCGACCGATATTATCAACCTCGGGGGTGTCGGGCTGATCATGGAAATCGGGGATTACGAAGTCTATGCAGATCCCCTGCTTGAGCGGGTGTTCTATAACCTGGTTGAAAATTCGTTAAAATATGGAGGGACCCTCTCAAAAATTACATTCTCATCGTTCCTCTCATTTAACGGGCTGGTTATCTCCTGTGAAGATGATGGTGCTGGGATCAGGGCCGGTGAAAAGGACCTGATTTTTGAACATGGATATGGCAAGCATACCGGCCTCGGTTTGTTCCTTTCACGGGAAATCCTCGGGATAACAGGTATTTCAATCAGGGAAACAGGGGTCCAGGAGAGAGGTGCACGGTTCGAGATCCTTGTCCCGGCAGGTAAATACCGGGTGCCAAAGGGGCAGAAGGAGAGATAGGAGGGGAGATGTATTTCATGATACAGCAACAGGTATACCTTACCCGGTTCATATTCGAAGAGTATATCCTGATGAAACAGTCAATAGATTATTATTGTTTCAACCTGGGGGAATGAATAACGATATCGGTACTTCTTGTGGACGATGAAATGGACCTTCTTGAAATAGGGAAGATCTTTCTTGAAGACACCGGGGAATTTACGATTGACCCGGTAATTTCAGCATCTCTGGCACTCGAGAACCTGAAAACGAAACATTATGACGCAATTGTCTCTGATTACGAGATGCCGGTAATTGATGGCATCGCATTTCTCAAGACATTAAAATCACAGGGCTCGGACATACCGTTCATTATATTTACAGGAAGAGGCAGGGAACATGTAGCGATGGAAGCACTGAATAACGGGGCGGCCTTTTACCTCCAGAAAGGAATGGACACAAAGTCCCAGTTTGCCGAACTCAAAAACATGATTGCCCAGGCCGTTAAAAGGAAAAGTGTTGAGGAGGAACTGTTAAAAAGCGAAGAACGTTACCGGGCAGTCGTTGAGACCCAGACCGAACTAATTACACGATTTCTCCCTGATATGACGCATATATTTGTAAATGACGCCTACTGCCGGTACTTCGGCCTTAAAAACGAGGATATTGTAGGGTACAAATTCACACCAGATATCCCGGCAGAGGACTTGCCACAGGTCAGGGAACATTTCCGCTCGCTTACGCGGGAAAACCCGGCAGGTACCATTGAACACCGCATTATTCTGCCCGGTGGAAAGGTCCGCTGGCACGAATACACTGACAGGGCGATATTCAACGGTAACGGTACCATTATTGAGTACCAGTCAGTAGGGAGGGACATTACCGAGCGCAGGTGGGGTGAAGAGAAGGTATCATACCTTGCCTCTTTCACCGATATGAACCCGAACCCTGTCGTCGAACTGGGGAGAGACAGGAAAATACGCTATGTGAACCCGGCAACTGCCACGTTTTTCCCGGATTACCATAAACTCGGTTTAAATCACCCGTTATTTAATAATCTGCCGGAACTGCTTGAGCAGGCAAATGCGCGGGGTATGAAATCCCTGGTAAGAACGTTGAAAATCGGAAAGGACTGGTTTGAAGAAACGGTTTTATGGTCAGATTCCTCAAAAGAAAAGCAGCGAATGGCAATTTATGTGACCAAAATTTCCCAAGTCCCTGATGGCGAACTTGTATCAATGCCCGTGGCAGATTGAAAAACGTGTAAGAATTTCTCCGGATATTAATACCAGGTTTTTCACTCCGGGCACAGGCATAAACAGGGTTATTAAATAACAATTCAGGACAATTGTTCAATTACCTGATAACGGGAACATATATCGCAACGGGTACTACCATGACAAAAGCGAGCATTTTCATTGTGGAAGATGATGATATCATCGCCAAGACCACCGAATGGCGATTAAAAAAACTGGGATACGAGGTCGCCGGAAGGGCAACCAACGGCAAGGATGCAATCGATGGGGTCACCAGGAATCATCCGGACCTTGTACTGATGGACATTAATCTTCCTGGTGATATTGACGGCATCACCACGGCAGATATTATCAGGAAGACTCTTGACATCTCGGTTATCTATATGACCGCCCGTTCTGACGATGAGACCCTGCACCTTGCAAAAGCCACCCGTCCGGCAGGGTACCTTGTAAAACCATTTGAAGACAAGGACCTCAGGGTAGCGATCGAGATGGCGCTTAAGGAATGAAGAATTCCGGTAATTGATCGTCACGTGCACCGGGCATTGGTGAACCAATAAGCCGGCGTCACACCAATTCAACATCTTAAAGTAACGAAATAACTCACATAGTAGTGATGATCCCCCTCATGATCGATTTTTCAGGCAAACGCATTGTGATATTCGGAGGGGGGGATATTGGTGCACGGAAAGCTGCCTATTTTTGTGAAGAGACAGAAGTGACCGTAATAAGCCGTTCGTTTTCGCCGGCATTCAACGATTTAACGGTCAGGAGAGTCGAGATGAACCTGGCCGGAATTGGGGATTATGAACTGGACAGCCTTGTAAAGGAGGCCTTCCTCGTAATCGCTGCAACGCAGGACACAACCCTGAACGATCGGATCGGGCGATACTGCCTGATCAGGAATGTGCTGTTCAATAATGCGGACGGGAAGGCAGGAGACGTGACCCTGCCCTCGCAACTGAAAGGGGAGCATTATAACATCGCTATCAGTACCAATGGGGAAAGCCCGGGTGTATCGCGGTTTCTCCGCGAGCATATCGGGCAATCATACCCCCATCTTGACAGGATGATCGAAGTCCAGAACCAGCTCCGCACAAGTTTGAAACAGAAAATACCAGACCAGGACAGGAGGAGCAGGATCCTGCACGAGGTACTTGATGATGAAAACATCTGGAAAGCCCTGGAATCCGGAACCGGCCCTGCGTGGGAGATTATTGAGCGGAGGTACCTTAATTGACGGGAAGGCAGGGGAACATGGAACTCTGTTTCACCCGGTTCGCCATCGCGGGGATCAATCATCATACAGCCGATGTCGCCGCTATCGAGGCCTTCCGGTTTTCTGACGAACCAGCGTTCCTCATGGATGCCAAGGAACACTTTAAGGGTGTCATGCTCCTCCAGACGTGCAACAGGGTTGAGATTGTTGTGCATGGGGATGCAGAGGCCCTTCGGGCATTCCTGTTTGAAAATGGCCGTAGTGAGTTCGCGGTATATAATGGGAAAGACGCACTCGGGCACCTCCTTGAAGTGGCATGTGGAATAGACTCCATGATTGTCGGTGAAGACCAGATCATCGGCCAGCTGAAGAAGGCACTCGGCGATGCACAGGAGGCAGGTTCCTGCAGCAGCGTGCTCGAACTCTGTATCAACAAGGCCGTGCATGTGGGTGTCGAATGCCGGAGACGGACCCAGATTAACCGTGGAGCGGTCTCTGTCGGCTCTGCTGCAGTCCAGCTCGCCGAGGAGCAGCTCGGGAGCCTGAAGGGAAAACACATCCTTGTTATCGGAAGCGGGGAAATGGGACTTCTGGTTGCCCAGGCTCTTGCGGCGAAAGACCTTACCGCCATCTATGTCGCCAACCGGACCTACGAGCGGGCGGTGATTCTCGCAAAGAAAATAGGGGGGCGGGCGGTGAAATTTGACGAGATGAACCGGTACCTCACCCTTTCGGACGTCGTTATCTCCTGCACCTCGGCACCCCACCCGGTTATTAAGAAAAGCGACCTGCACGAAGTTATGAAAGGCCGTTGCTGGCCTCTGGACGGGCACCCAAGGCCCCTGATCCTGGTCGATATAGCGCAGCCACGGGATGTCGAGGAAGCAGCCGGCACTCTTGACGGGGTACATCTTTTCACCATCGATAACCTCAGGGAGGTAAACGAGTGCACGATGAATAACCGCCAGCTTGAGGCTGAAAAGGCAAGAGATTTCCTCGTAGAGGAACTCGGGCAATTCGTGTTCCTCCTCAACAGGAAAGCAGCTGACGACACCCTTGCCACCCTCCATACATGGGCCGAGGCAATACGGGTCAGGGAACGTGACAGGGCATTGGGCAGGTTCCCGGTTAAGGATGAAAAGACCGTGGCGATCGTGGAGGACCTTTCCCGTGTGCTTGTAACCAAAATCTTAAACGATGCAACATTTTCCATCAGGTCATGCGCCGAATCAGGTGACATGGCAACGGCCGAGGCACTTGTTGCAGCTATAATCAGAGGTGATCGGATATGTACCCGCAACGAAGAATGAGACGGCTGCGAAAGCGAACGCTCCAGCCACTGTTCAGGGAGACGATACTTCATGCAACAGACCTTGTAGCACCGCTATTCATCGACGAGAACACAACAGGTAAAATTCCAATCGGTTCAATGCCAGGGCAGTACCGTTACCCGCCCGGGGAAATCGCGCTTCACGTCCAGTCCCTCTATAATGCCGGGATCAGGGCAGTCCTCCTTTTCGGCATCCCGGCAATAAAAAACGAAGATGCAACAGGGTCTTATGACAGGTCAGGGGTTGTCCAGAACGCGGTCCGTTCGATAAAGGGGCTGGTACCGGATATTACGGTAATCACAGACGTCTGCGCGTGTGAATATACATCGCATGGGCATTGCGGGATCCTCCACCATGGACGGTGCGGGACAGACCTCGATAATGATGCCTCCCTTCTCCTGATGAACCGTATCGCGGTCAGCCATGCAGAGGCAGGGGCAGATATCATTGCCCCTTCCTGCATGCTGGATGGCATGGTCCATTCGATCAGGAAGGCACTGGACGAGGCAGGATACCAGGATATCGCGTTGATGTCGTACTCAACCAAGTTTGCAAGTGCCCTTTATGGACCGTTCCGGGAAGCTGCAGACTCGGGTTTTTCCTTCGGGGACCGGAGCACCTACCAGATGGACCCGGCCAATGCCCGCGAGGCGTTTCTCGAATCGCAACTTGATGCAAAAGAAGGTGCTGACATCCTGATGGTAAAACCTGCCGGTAACTACCTGGATATACTTTCTGCTATCTGCACTATCGGGCTCCCGGTCGCTGCCTACCAGGTAAGCGGGGAATACTCCCAGATCAAAGCAGCGGCAGAAAGGGGATGGATAAATGAAAAAGCGGCTGTACTAGAGTCTCTTATCTGTATCAAGCGGGCCGGGGCAGACCTGATCATCACCTATTTTGCCATGGATGCAACCCGGTGGCTATCTGAAAAGGCAGAAGATCACTACTGATGAAGGACGAACGATTCCATCCCGGGTAAATGACGACCTCCGAATCCAGAAATGATACACACGGAAATGACAATATGAAGAGCAATGAAATTTTCGAGACGGCAAAAACCCTTATGCCGGGTGGTGTAAGCAGCCCGGTCAGGGCAATAAAACCCTACCCGTTCTACACGGAGTCTGCCCACGGGGCACACTTAAAAACAGTGGATGGTAAAGATCTGACTGACTGCTGCATGGCATATGGCCCGTTAATCCTCGGCCATTGCCACCCTGATATACGGACGGCAATCGAACTGCAGGTTGAACTGGGCTGGCTGTATGGCACACCAAGTCCCCTTGAGCCGGAAATGGCCCGGAGGGTCACGGGTGCCCACCCCGGCATGGACATGGTCAGGTTTGTTTCAAGCGGGTCAGAAGCGACGATGGCCGCAATCCGCCTGGCCCGGGGATTTAGCGGGAAGGAGGATATTGTCAAGATCGAAGGGGGGTTCCACGGGGCGCATGATGGTGTCCTCGTGAAAGCCGGTTCAGGGGCTACCACGCACGGCGTCCCGGACTCTGCCGGAGTCCTCCCCGACCTCGTCTCCCACACCCGCCAGGTGCCGTATAATGATCCTGAGGCACTCGAAGAGGTCATTTCCCGGGACGACAACGTTGCGGCGTTCATCCTCGAACCGGTGCTTGGTAACATAGGACCGGTCCTCCCCGAATTCAATTACCTCAGGGAGGTCCGTGAGATCACAAAGGCCCATGACGTCCTCCTGATTTTCGATGAAGTGATCACCGGTTACCGGATCTGCATGGGTGGTGCACAGGCGTACTTTGGCATCCGCCCCGATATCATGACATTAGGGAAGATCGTGGGAGGGGGGCTGCCAATCGGGATGTTTGCAGGACGACGGGAGATCATGGAACTGGTCTCACCGTCCGGCCCGGTATACCAGGCAGGCACGTTCTCCGGAAACCCGCTCTCCCTTTCGGCAGGTATTGCAACAATCGACTGGCTCGATACCCACCCTGAAGTATATACACTGATGAGGCTTGGAGCCGAGGCGATCCGGGACGCCATCCCTGAAGATTCAGGGGGTAATTTTGTGATGCTCGGCTCTATGTTCAAGTATTTCTTCAGGCCTGAGGCACCACTCAATTACAGCCAGGTAAAGGAATGCGATACTGAAGCGTTTGGCAGGTTCTGGAAGGAGATGTATCGTGCAGGTGTTTTCCTGCCTCCTTCGCAGTTTGAGACCAATTTTCTCTCCGCTGCGCATACGGAAGAGGATATTGAACTGATATCCGATGCGTACCGGCGATCACTCGGACCATAACAATGACATTGAAAATCGGTACACGGGGGAGCAAACTGGCACTGGTACAGGCCGATCGGGTCTGTGCAATGCTCAAATCTAAAGGGATCGAGGTAGAGAAGCAGATAATCACGACTGAAGGGGACGCTAATACGGGGATGCCACTCCATGAGATCGGTGGCCAGGGGCTTTTTGTACGGGCCCTTGATGATGCAATCCTGCGGGGAGAAATTGATGCAGCGGTGCACTCCATGAAGGATATCCCGGCAATCCGGCCACCGGGTGTCCTGACGAGTGCCGTGCTGCCAAGGGACTCTCCAGCCGACTTTCTTGCACATGACAAGAGCATTGACCAGGTAAAGGTTGTAGGGACATCGAGCACGAGGAGAAAGGCACAACTCCTGCGTCATGACCCCTCGGTCATCGTTGCAGCACTCAGGGGAAATGTCGATACAAGAATGAGAAAACTTGCCGCCGGTGAATATGATGCAATCGTACTGGCAGAGGCAGGTCTTGAACGGCTCTCCATAAAACTCCCCGGGGAACGCCTGCCTCCGGAAAAATTTGTCCCATCACCGAACCAGGGGACCATTGCCATCGTCAGCCGTCTTGAGCCATCGCTTACAGAAATAATGAGCCTGCTCGATGACCCGGTTACCCGCTCGGATGTTGTAATTGAACGGGTCGTAATGGAAGAGGTTGGCGGGGGGTGCTTCACGCCCCTCGGTATCTATTGCCTTAACGGGCACCTGATCGCCTCAGTACTGTCACTTGACGGTACACGCGAGGTCAGGGTAGAATATGATATTGCGACAGTTGCTGAAGCCCGGGACCGTGGTCGTGAGCTCCATAACGAGGCCAGTGAACTGATTAAAGAGGCTTATACCCTGCTGGGTATCAGCACGCGGAACGATGGGACAGGAGGGAGCAAATGAAGCAGAATAAGAAATTCACTGCAGGATCCACAGGTATCAGGAAGAATGGCATTGTTCCATGTGGACGAATTTTTCAGGAAACATACGGGGAGTATCCATGACGGGAATGGTTTATCTGGTTGGGTCAGGTCCCGGTGGCACCGGTCTCCTGACATTACGGGCACGGGAAGTAATAGATTCGGCTGAAGTCGTCCTTTACGACCAGCTTCCGGGAGAGGAGATCCTGAATTCACTCCCGGCTGCCGCAGAAAAGATCGACTGTGGCAAATATGGAAGCGATCACACTCTCGAACAGGACGAGATCGAGGCGCTCATGGTCGCCCGGGCACAGGCAGGAAAACGGGTCGTCAGGCTGAAGGGTGGAGACCCGTTTGTATTCGGCCGTGGAGGAGAAGAACTCGAAGTCCTCATTACACACGGGATTCCCGTGGAAGTAGTGCCTGGTGTCACAAGCGCGGTTGCGGTTCCTGCGGCAGTCGGTATCCCACTCACCCACCGTAAGTATGCATCCCAGGTCACCATCCTCACCGGCCACGAGGACCCGAAAAAAGCCGGGACTGCACTGGACTGGGAACTCCTTGCAAAAGGGAGGGGGACAATTGTGGTCCTGATGGGAGTTAAAAATCTCCCTAATATTGCAGAATCACTGCTCACTCACGGAAAAAGTCCCGAAACACCGGTAGCGATCATCGAGCGGGGCCTCCGTAAAGACCAGCGTGTCACCGTTGCCCCTTTAAAGGATATCAGTAGCAGGGCAAAGGCAATTGGCGTCACTCCCCCGGCGATTATCGTCATCGGGGACGTCGTGCGGCTCTACCATGAAGACCGGCAGTCCTTCGTTGCAACGGAATGACCCGGCAGAGGTAGCGGGTCATCAAAATAGCCCCTGCAGAAAAGAATGGGGGGTCCACCCGTTAATCCTACCCTTATTTGAGCCCCTTAACCCGAATCCCATCGCAAAACAAGCATTAATACCTTTACGCAACCTTATTTTATTACAATACCATGGAACTTTCCGGCGGACCAACAAAGGACGAGGTGATGGCGATTTCGCTGTTCAAACTCGGGCTTCTCGAGGGGGATAGTTTTGCCGATATCGGGTGTGGGACCGGTAAAATTTCACTTGCCGTCTCACACCGGACCTCGAAAATTTATGCCATAGACCGGCGGAAAGAGGCGATCGATCTCACCAGGGAAAAAGCAGAAAGGGCCGGTGCAAATAATATCAGGTTCTTCCAGGGTGAAGCCGTTGATTTCCTCCCGACCATTGACCAGCTGGACTGTGCGTTCATCGGGGGCTCGGGTAACCTTGAACGGGTGCTGCGGATCCTTCATACACTTGGCACACGCTCAATTGTGGTAAATGCAGTAAAAGTCGAGACATTATATCTTGCGATCAGCACCATGGAACAACTGGGAATTTTTAAGGAGGCAGTCCATGTACAGGTCTCCCGCTCCTCCCCGCTTGCCGGCGGTACCATGTTCAAGCCGATAGACCCGGTCTATATCATCGTCGGAGGCACACAGGCATGCTTGTAGGCCTGGGTCTCGGGCCCGGTGATCCCGAACTCCTCACGCTGAAAGCAGTCAGACTCATCAGGGATGCAAATGAAGTGTATGTCCCGGGATCGATTGCGAAAGAGCTGGTGGCCCCATACCGGGATGCAAGGGTGCTTGAATTTCCGATGACCGATGATGAGGAGGAGATCAGCAGGTGCATGGTTCGGAACGCTGACATTATCGCACCTGTTGCAGCGGATGGTCTTGCAGTCCTCGGTATCCTCGGCGACCCGAATTTTTTCTCCACGTATTCGAGGCTCTGCCGGACCATGGCGGAACGGCATCCGGGAATAATATGTACGAGTGAACCTGGTGTCAGTGCAATTACGGCTTTTGCCGCGGTATCAGGGGTATCACTGTCGGGAGGATTTCTTGTCACCGATGGTGGTGAACCGGATGGCCGTATCCTCCTGAAAGTGAAACGGCCGAGAGACATGGTAAGAACCCTTCAAACCGAAGGATACACGGAATTTGTCCTTGTTGAGCGGATGTTCCTCCCTGATATGCGGGTCTGCCGCGGGGATGATATCCCGGAAAAGAGTGATTACTTAAGCATCCTTTATGCAGGGCGGTGAGCTATGAACGGACCAGTAGTATACTTTGTCGGCGCCGGACCCGGGGACCCGGAACTGATCACGGTAAAGGGTCAGAACCTCCTTCTGAGCGCCGACGTCCTGATCTATGCAGGCTCACTCGTGAACCCTGCCCTCGTAGCAGAGTCCCCGGCACCGGTAAAACTTGACAGCTGGGGGATGTCGCTCGAACAGTTGATCCCTGCAATGGTCGTTCCTGCCAAAGAAGGTAAACTTGTGGTGCGGCTGCATTCAGGTGATCCATCCCTCTACGGTGCCATTGTCGAGCAGATGGAACTCCTTAACAATGAAGGGATCAGCACGAAGGTAGTTCCGGGTGTCTCCTCGATGTTTGGCGGTGCTGCCGCATTACAGGCCCAGCTGACGCTGAAGGGGATCTCTGAAAGTGTAATTATTACAAGGCCGGCAGGAAAAACCCTGGAACATGACCAGATACGCGAGCTCTCTTCCCACCTGACCACCATGGTCATCTTCCTCGGGACGGAGCAACTCGAGGAGGTGCTCGCAAAGGTCTCTCATCCACCGGGAACACCGGCCGCGGTGGTCTACCATGCCACATGGCCTGACCAGAAGATTGTAAGGGGGACGATAGCCGATATTGCCGCGAAAGCCAGGGCAGAAGGGATCCAGCGTTCCGCACTCCTGTATATCGGAGGGGTTATAGACCCCGGGACCCGCGGTGACAGGAGGTCTTTTCTCTATTCATGAGCGACACGGTAGTTATTTCACTCGCACGGTTCGGACCTCTTGCCGAGCATATCGCCTATAAACTCGACGCCGATCTGCTCGGTTACGAACCTGATGTCTTTTGCACCGCCTTTTCCCAGTACCGGAGAATTGTTGCGGTCATGTCAGCCGGTATCGTGGTACGGAAAGTGGCACCCCTGCTTGTTGATAAGTGGACTGATCCCGCGGTCGTGGTAGTAAGCCCTGATATGGCCTACGCAATACCCGTTGTCGGAGGGCACCACGGGGCAAATGACCTTGCACAAGAGCTTGCTGCACTTGGTATCCAGCCGGTCATCACCACGGCGACCGAGACGCAGGGACTCGAATCAGTTGAAGGAATTGCCACCCGGTTTGGGCGTCACGTGGCAAACAGGGATACGACCCGCGAAGTGAATGCTGGGATACTGGACAGCCGGACACGGGTATATACCGTGCAGGGGCCGGCTATTGTGCTGGCTAGTCCGGGGGTCTCGTTCCTGTCCCGTCCGGGAATCTATACGGTCGGTCTCGGGTGCAGACTGGGAGTGACCAGCGAGGAGGTCATTACCGCAGTACGCCAGGCACTCGGCGATTCCGGGATTATGCCTGATGAGGTGATGATATATGCAACGACAGAGAAGAAGATCGGAGAAACAGGGCTTGTCCAGGCAGTTGAACTGCTTGGTGGATGCCTCATATTCCTCGACGATGAAACAATTAAGGCCCAGGTGCCGGAATCCCCCTCTGCGGCCGGCCGGATTGGGCTGCCAGGGGTTGCAGAACCTGCGGCCCTTGCGGTCTCGAGGAAACGGGAGCTTGTTATGAAGAAACGAGTGTCAGGAAGGGTAACTATTGCCATCGCACGCTGAAAAAGGGGCATTGTATATCGTGGGGACGGGACCCGGGTCACCCGGCCAGATGACCGGCGACGCGATTCAGGCAATCGAATCGGCAGATTATATCATCGGAAATTCATCGTACCTCACGGCTCTTGCACCTTTTCTCGAAGGAAAAGAGGTAATACGGAGTTCTATGGGAAAAGAGGTCGAACGTGCGCAGCAGGCTGTTGACCTCGCCCGTAGCCATGTGGTCGCGATGGTCAGCGGCGGAGACCCTGGCGTGTACGGGATGGCAAGCATTGTCCTCGAAGTACTTGAACGGAGCGGCAGCGAGATCGAGGTGAAGATTTTGCCGGGGGTGACAGCAGCAAATGCAGCGGCATCGCGGGTCGGCTCCCCTCTTTCCGGTGATTTCTGTGTAATCAGTCTCTCTGATCTCTTGACACCGCTTCCGGTCATCGAACAACGGCTGAGGGCGGCATTCTCAATGGGGATTCCCGTCGTTCTTTACAATCCGAAAAGCAGGGGAAGGCCCCATAACCTGTCATTGGCGCTTGGAATTGCACAGGAACATCATGCACCCGGCACCCCGGTAGCGATTGTAAAAAATGCATACCGGGAAGGGGAAGAAGTAATTCTTACAACGCTTGGCGAGGCACCAGGCAAAGAAGACGTAGTGGATATGCACTCCACCGTTATTATCGGGGGGAGTGAGAGCAGGCTCTGGAGGATGGGCGACCATGTCAAAGGAATCATCACACCGCGGGGATACCATAGAAAATACGTATACTGACCTTGGGGCAACAACCAGGGAAGCCTTCGAGATCTCAGAAAAGAGCAGGAAACTTGCAAGGGCTACCATAGGGAATGCAACACCGGAAGACCGTATACGACAGCGGTGTTCAGTTGCAGTAGGGGATTTTTCAATGGCTGACCTGATCAGGTTCCAGTCAGGCCCGGTACAGGCAGGCCTCGCTGCATTGGCTGCCGGTGCACCAATAATCACCGATATCAGGATGGTACAGGTTGGCGTGCAGAAAAAAGGGCACCAGAGCGAGGTGTCCTGTGCACTCGACTCCGATGAGGGGGCAGCAGAACAAGGTATTACAAGGACCTCGAAGGGATTTCAGAACCTAGGGGATACGATCAGCGGGGCAGTTATTGTGATCGGGAACGCTCCCTCCGCACTGCTGACCGTATGCCGGATGATCAGCGAGGGTCATGTGCCATCGCTCGTCATCGGAACCCCGGTCGGATTTGTTAACGCAGCTGAATCAAAGGAAATGCTCCGGACCATTGATATCCCGTCCATTTCTACCGAAGGCACGCGTGGGGGGACCCCGGTTGCCGTCGCGGCAATAAACGAGATTATTACCATGTATGCTGAGCAGCAGGACAGGAAAAAAGGCTGATCCCAAAAATCAGGGCTACTCTTGGGTCAGGTATGGAGTTTTCAACCGGTAATTCAGCAAAGGTATTAACAGACCCGGTCAGCGGTTATGAATACCCGCAGGACTGGGTAGCAGGATGCCAGAAACCGGAGCTGTTGCCACTTGTTGCCCGGGGCCTCGCCATACTTACCTCCGATGGCTCCGTTCTGATAAGAGGATATACAACGGGCACTACGGCGGCGGCTGCCTGCAAGGCTGCAGTCCTCTCGTTACAGTCCCCCGTAACTTCAGTGAAGATAACGACCCCCAGTGGTATCGTGGTGGAAATTCCGGTGAATATTGCGGAGACGGGGTCTGCAGAATGCAGGAAATATGCGGGTGATTACCCGGGTGATGTCACGGCAGGTATCCTCTTCAGGGCTGTTGCAGCACCGGCACCCGCCGGGATTACGATCCATTCCGGAAAGGGGATCGGGCGGTTTTCATACGATACACCCCGCTACGCCATGGGTGAACCGGCTATCGGCGCCCCTTCGATGGCCTGTATCACCAGTTCTGTACAGGAAGCCCTTTCCATAACTGGACACCCTGGGGTCCTGATTGAATTATCAGTCCCTGATGGGGAACAGGTAGCAAAAAAAACGCTCAATCCACGGCTTGGCATTAACGGGGGTATTTCGGTGCTCGGTACCACCGGCCTTGTTGAGCCATGGGACGATCACCTGGAGGAGACAGTCCTCTCAAGGGTACGAAAAGCTCCCCGGGTAGTGCTCACGACCGGCCGCACCGGGCTGCGGTATGCACGGTTGTTTTTCCCGGACCACGAGGCGGTCCTCGTCGGCAGTAACATCGGAGAGTCACTCTCAGCGGCCATGGGAGAAGTTACCCTGTTCGGGCTCCCGGGCCTGGTCCTGCGTTATATTAACCCAGCTATTATTGATGGGACCGGATGCAGAACGGTTGAGGAACTCATGACAAAGCAGGAATATGATACCCGGGTCAGATGTGCTCTTGAACAGTACAAAGGGGAGTACCCTGACCTCCGTATTGTGCTTATCAGCAGAGAGGGTACAGTGACCCATGATACAGCCCGGATTTTTGTGTGATCTCACACCGGATACCATGGATCAGGTCTGTCTATACCAGGATACAGGAACGACGTCCCATGGAGAATCACCGTTATATTGTTCATGCAATAATCCAAGTACTAGTACAATAAGAACCAGGAGAGTGCCATTCATGAAAATCGTCGGGGTCGGTTGTGGTCCGGGTATGCTTACCGAAACGGCAATCGGGGTGATATCCGGGGCTGACCTCATTTATGGTTCTAAACGGGCAATTGAAACCGTCAGGACTTATATCAGGGAAGGGTGCAGGGTCGAGGAGATCAGGGATTACCGGGGCCTTGGTTCGCTACCTGACCATGCCGTCATCCTTTCCACCGGTGACCCGATGCTTGCAGGACTCGGTTACCTGCCCGGCGAGGTAATTCCGGGGATCTCTTCGCTCCAGCTGGCTGCTGCACGACTCCACCTCTCCCTTGCACAGGTATCGGTCGTCCTGGCCCACGGTCGTGACCACTCGCACGCGACGGAAAAGACGCTGCTTGAACTTTCCCGCGGAAAAGTTGTTTTCCTTGTTCCCGACCCGAAATTCAGCGTACCTGACCTTGCAAAAGAGCTTGTACCCCGCTACCTAGAGATTACCATGGTGGTCCTTGAAAATCTCGGTTACCCGGATGAACGTGTCCTGATGGGTACACCTGATAACCCGCCACGCCCGGCATCTGACCTTTTCTCGCTGGTAATCGGTGACCTCTGACCAGTAGTACCTGCGGTTACGGTTCCTGATGTCCCTGCAGGTTTAATACCGTTTTTCCCGGGACACTTCCCGGATTATGGCCCGTTCAGATTGCAGAGGAGAGGAATTTTTGGTGAATCGTAATTCCTTCTTCATTTCAGGGCGAAATACATATAGGGGGCAATGCAAATATCTAATATCCAATCCGGAGGTAATGAATGGATAAAAAGATGAAAAGTGATATCAGCCTCATTTGTTTTATTGCGGGATTTATTCTTGTCCTTCTACAGGACTTAAAAGGTCTTTCAACAATCCAACTCGGATTTGCATGGCCATGGGCTATCATGTTCTATTCCGGGCTCCTGCTTATCCTGATCGGGTATTATTTGCGAGGGTAGTAATGAGGGGTTTACCCGGGGTTCCCACCTTATAAATAACGGGTATCTACCTGTTTTTTAAAAGCATAAGATAGTGGAAGCCCGGGACCAGGGCCATATCAATGACGGGGACAGGCACGCCGGGACAAGGAGGGGATCCAGATAAAGCCCTGAGCCGCGTCCATTTTACAAACTTAAAAAAAATTCTCTATCCAGTCCCGGGTATAACCAAGCAGCAGGTCATCGAATATTATATTCGTGCAGCCCCAAAAATCCTTCCGTTTCTTAAAAACCGTCCGCTTACGATGCACAGGTACCCTGATGGAGTAGGGAACTTTGACTTCTATGAAAAGGACGCACCGGAAGGTACACCGGGGTATGTTGAAATATTTCCCCGGTATTCGGATACCGCAAACAGGCAGGTGGATTTTGTTGTCTGCAATAACCTCGATACGCTCCTCTGGCTTGCAAACCTCGCATCGCTGGAACTGCATATGACGCTCTCAACAACCGGATCTTATGAAAGCCCTGATATTCTCCTGTTTGATATCGATCCCGAACCACCACTTACATTCGACGAGGTTATTCGGGTGGCACATATAGTCCGTGAACACCTTGGAAACGAAGGTCTCGTTCCCTACGTGAAGACATCAGGGAAAAAAGGCCTCCACATAGTAGTCCCACTCGCTCCCGGACACCGCTTTGACACGGTACGGGCGTTTGCCCACGGTGTCGGGAAAGCCCTGGCGAAAAATACGCCTCACGTGGTCTCGGAATTCCCGCATTCCCGCGATCCGGGAACAATATTTATCGATTACCTGCAGAACGCACACGGAAAGACAATGGTTGCCCCCTACAGCCTCCGGGGTTCCCCGATGGCAACCGTGTCGGCCCCGCTCAATTGGGAAGAACTGGTACCCGGACGCATTGCCGAAGACTTTACTATTATGACCATGCTATCGAGAGATACCGAACCATGGAGGGGAATATTTGACAACAGGCAGAAAATCAGCATCTAAAATTGCCGGATCTGTTAAGAAAGCCGAAAACCGGAAAGGGGATGTCCTGCAACTAGTACAGGCAGAACCCAGGCCTGCTTCAACCGATCATGAGGTAACAACCGTTCCGGACACGACAGGTCAGCAGGGCGACAACGATAAGTCCGGCAGCGACCTGCAGGGAACAGCCGGAAGGCCATTCTGGAGCGGGAGCATCACAATAGGGCTTGTGAACGTCCCGGTACACCTTCACACCATGGTCAGGGACAAATCATTTTCCTTCAGGCTGCTTCATCGCGAAGACGGTCAGCCGCTCCGGTATGACCGGGTCTGTACAAGGGATGGAAGAGTGGTACCATGGTCGGAGACCGTGAAGGGATTCGAGGTACAAAAAGGAGAATACATTGTCATCGAACCATCTGACTTAAAGGCGATTGCACCCGTTTCTGACCGGAAAATCAGGATAGAGAAATTTGTGTATTCACTCTCCCTCGACCCGGTGCATTTCGGTACCCCGTATATCCTTACCCCGGACCGGAGTGAGGAAGCATACAGCCTCCTCCGCACGGCACTCGTTGACCTTGCCCGGGCTGCCGTAGGGACAATAACACTGCGTACAAAGGAGTATCCGGTAGTTGTACATGGATACCGGGGAGGTCTCATCCTGACCACGCTCCGGTATGCAAACGAGGTGACATCTCCGGAAGCTTTTGAGGCCATTATCAAACTGCCAGTGCCCCGGGAAGCCGAACTTGGACTTGCAAAGCGGATCATTACTGACCTCTCGGGGGACTTCTCGATTGCTGATTACCATGACACATACAGGGATGCAGTTGAACAGCTGGTGAAGAAAAAACTTGCAGGTGAAAAGATAGTGTACGAGATCCCTCACCCAGAAGAGGCAAAAGAACTGATGCAGGCGTTGAAGGAGACTCTGGCAGCATTATCGGAAAAATAAAACCCGGGTTTTTCAGACGATGACACATTATTACCTCCCGATGAGTTCAAAACCTGCGGATAAACCATTCTCAAGCGAAGAATGGCTTTTCGAGATCAAATGGGACGGAATCCGTGCGATCGCCTATGTAAATGACAGGCTGTCAGTCAGGAGCCGTAATGGAAAGGAACTCGCCGGCAGTTTCCCGGAACTGTCAGACCTCCTGGAACTGGCCCCCCATACCGTTCTTGACGGGGAGATCGTGGCAATGTCAGGAGGGCGGCCCGATATACAGGAGATCCTGCCGAGGATTACTTCCCAGGGACTGACGCATCAGCCTGCACGATTCAGCCCGGTTACCTACATTGTTTTTGACATCCTCGAACAGGATGCTATCCCGCTGGTTGGCCTTCCCCTTACCGAACGAAGAAGGATACTCCTGGAACGGGTGAAGGAGGGGCCACATGTCGTAATTTCCGACCCTGTCGACTCCCGGGGGATTGAATATTACGAGGCAGCCGTCCGGAAAGGGCTCGAAGGAGTAATGGCAAAACGTAAGGACAGCGTTTATGAACCAGGTGTCAGGAGCAACAGCTGGCTGAAAATCAAGCAGCAAAAAACCTGTGATTGTGTGATTGCGGGGTATACAAGGGGACAGGGGGGTCGTTCCCCACAGTTCGGTGCGCTTATGCTTGCCCTTTATAAGAATGGAACCGGAAAGCGCGTCGATGGAAACGATCATGGAAATGGCAGCTCAAAAGGTGCCCCTGATAACAATCACAACGACCTGATCTACATCGGTAAGGTTGGTTCCGGATTTAAAGACCGGGACCTGACATTTTTAAAAGACCTGTTCGTACAGTACGAAACAGACACCCCTCATATCAACAGGGTGGTGCAAACAGGGGGAGTTGTATGGCTGACACCAGTCCTCGTATGCGAAGTTACCTACCAGTCGGTTACAAAAGACGGGAAATTGCGTATACCAGGGTTTATCCGTCTCCGTTCAGATAAAAGCCCGGGGGAGTGCACAATCGATCAGCTTGACACCATGGGAGTGCAAGGTGCTGACAAGCTGGTTCCTGAAAAAGGCACATCCGGCACAAAGAAGCATTCCATTCCGGTAACGCGGGAAACAGTAGTATCCGAAGAAGCAACATTAAAAAAATACCGCACTATCAGAAATTTTCCCATAACACCGGAACCAGAAGGTGATAACGTTACAGGGGAAGAGGGAAATTACTTTGTTATCCATGAACACCACGCAAGGAACCTTCATTTTGATCTGCGGCTCGAACGTGATGGGGTGCTGAAGAGCTGGGCGGTACCGAAAGGGGTGCCGCTTGTCCCGGGTGAAAAGCACCTGGCCGTGGCAGTTGAAGACCACCCGCTGGATTATGGGCATTTCGAAGGGACGATCCCTGAGGGTGAATATGGTGCCGGGACGGTCTCAATCTGGGACAACGGTACCTATGAAACCAAACACTGGAATCATGAAAAGATCGAGATAACGTTCCACGGAAAGAAACTCGGGGGGTTGTATGTGCTGGTCAGGTTCAAACGAGCAGGAAACAATGACTGGCTGTTATTCATGGCAGGTACTTAGAGACTCCGCCCGCATAACCTGACATGACAACCGTCCTGCCGGCTGACTGGTGGTTTGGATTTATTTTTAACAGCGTGGAATTTCCCACGTTATGAAAACGGAATATTATCTTCAGACGACACACTCTTTAAAAAAGTTGATCTTTTTATTACAACACCTTCAGCGTGACCGGCTGTTCCCTTGTCTGACCGGCCCCACTTGCAGTGAGGACCCCGTTAATCGTGATTCCTGAGGGAATATTTCCAGGGATTGTGAACTGGTAGACAGATGTCTTCGGGAACGGAGGACTTTCATCTCCTATTTCGTATGTCTGGGTAAAAAAGAGCGCACTGGCCTTTAGCGTAAAGTGTATCGGCTCAGTCTGTCCTTCACCACCGTCTATCCGGAGAGTATAGGAAATGGTATCGCCGGGTTTTCCACTGGCCGATGCCGGACTCACCGAGAGAGTGAACGGTCTCGGAACAACAGGGCCTGAAGAATCCGGGAGGCCTGTGGGGGTCGGTTGCAGGGTTATAACAGTAGAGGGGGTTGGATTTTGTCCGGCTTTCACTGCGCTCCCTGGCGTGGGGGTCTGAATTTCTGTTGTGGCCGGGGACAGCACTGCTTTTCCTGCACTAACGGGTGTAGAAATATCCTGCGGCCAGATTGTCACGGTATGCACCGGCGTCGCTTCCGGAGCAGAGGTAGATCTACCGGGTCCGGAGGGCTCCGGGCTCGACATAATTACAAAAATAATTAGACCTATCATGAGAATTCCGGCGAAACCCAGCACAATAAGGATTTTTTTGTTTTTGGGATCAATTGTTGACGGCATACATCATTCCCCATGGATATTTTTTACATACTACAATGCAGGATGAATAAAAACAATTATCTGCTTTTTTTTAAAAAAATAGACTTTGTTGAAACACGCGTGAACAGTGAGTACGCACCCGAACCTTGAAAATGCCCTTTAAAATTCTCGTCATATTGGGGTTCTTTCAGACGGCTTCATGGGAAATGCTTCCTAAATTATCATATAGTCCCGGGTCATCCTAAAATTTAATCACGCTCCCCGGGGCGGCACTCCTGCCACTTTAGCGACCACGGTTGGGATAGAAGACCAGTCCCAAATATTCCGGACTGATGAAGCTCATGGAAACCCTGCCCGAAAGTTTATGCTATTGGAGATTGGGCAGGAAAGGGTGAAACCACCTCCCGTCAGCGTATTCCCTTTTTCAATATGCAGGGTCTTTAACGAAACTAAAAAAATAAAAGGCCCTTGAAAAAACCCTTTCATTGAGGTCTTAGTTCTGAAACCTGACGGTATCATGTTCCAGGGTGACAAATCCTTCCCGGGAAAGTGCCAGGAGGATTTCTCCTGTCCGCTCCGCCCCTTCACCGATAAGGCTGATAAGGTCGTCGTTCTCCAATGTGCCTTTTAGTAAAAGTGTTTTTAGGATTCTGCCTCGTATCTGCCGGTCAGATCCTTCAAATGAAGGCTGCCGGTGGTAATGGGTGCTCCTGCGGTTTGGATTCGGGATACGCCGCCCAAGTACTGCGCCATAGTCCATCAATGCATAATACCACTCACGCGGGTGCTTAACGTCGAGTGTCCTGGCCACCAGGGGACGGATTTCCCGGTCTGAAACAGGCACCTGGTCGCCAAAAAAGCAATGAATAAACACTCTCCTGATATTTGTCTCGATAAAAACCGTGGGGCGATCAAAGGCAAACGCCACGATTGAACCGGCAGTTGCCTTTCCAATACCGGGAAACCCTGAAAGGACTGTTTCATCATCAGGGATTATCCCGGAAAACTCCGAGATTACAAGTCCTGCAATTGTGCGGAGTGCAATTGCCCTCCGGTTGTATCCCATCCCTTTCCAGACACCGAGGACTTCAGCCAGCGATGCCTCTCCAAGCGAGCCTACATCAGGAAACGCAGAAATAAACTGGGGATATTTTATTGTCACCCGCGGCACCTGGGTCTGCTGGAGCATGATCTCAGATACAAGGATATGGTAGGGGTCGGTCGTCTTTCGCCAGAGGAGGTCATGCCGCCCGTTTCTCTGATAGAAGTCCAGTATTTTTTCCTGGAAGCGGGAACTATCAGGTTCTTCCGGCAGGTCGTTCCTCTTTTTTGTACCCGGCATGTCTTCTCCTTTCATCGCGGTTGTTACAGAGGGATTACTCCGGTCCTCTCAAAACCACTCATATGGAGGCTGGAGCACAGGAGTAATCGAAACGGTGAATTATGCCTGGATATTGCCATCCGGTCTCCAGCTGCTGAGTGTTGTCATGCCGTTATAGTCCCCGTGCCCGCTTCGAACGGAAAACATCCGTTCAATGTATACATGGTCCACCAGGCCCGCGACAGAACCTGGCGGCCGGTACCAGGTCCCCCCCGAATTCACAATGCCCCCTATCTCGTACCTGCCATCGCCGGTATCACGGATGACCATCACGGCAATATCAGGGTCATACAGGGGGGAGTCCTTTGGTGGCTGAAGGATGTCCCCGGGGAGATAGAATCCAGGGACCCCGTCATCGGCCTGCACCTGCCCGGGTGACGGGTAATTAAATAACGGGGGCAGGTCTTTTTCACTGGCACCGGGGGTCCCGTCAGGGAATGGGTCACTCTGCACCATCGCAGATCCCATGCAACCGGCGGTATAAACCGTTATTAAAACCAGGAGAACCAGAACAACTGCACCATGTACCTTTTTTTTCATCTCTGTCACCTCTCTTTGCCGGTCCTGTAGCGGAAATACTATGACTGGGAATTAATTAAAAAATATCGGTCCCGGCCAGAAAGTACCCTTCCGGTTCAGGAAAACTCTGATACCTGTAGAAAAGAGCACCTGGGAAACCCTGATTTATTACCGTTACGTTCGTTTGAAAAGGACATCAAGCCGTTCCCGTGTGAACGAAATCATTACGGGCCTTCCATGGGGGCAGGTCCATGGTTCATTTGTGCGGGAGAGCTGGTCAAGAAGTCTCTGGCACTGGCCGGAGGTAAGCACATTTCCTGCTTTAACCGCACCATGGCATGCAATGGTCCGCGCGAGTTGTTCGCCGGAGTCTGCCCCGTGCTTTCTTGGCAAGGAGATGAGGTCTCCTATGATGTCCCGCACCATCTCCCCGTCACCGGGTTTCCCAAGGATTACCGGGACCATGCGGACTGCGTACGTATCCTTACCGAATTCCTCAAGAGAGAATCCCTTCTCCATGAGAAGCGGGAGGTACTCCCGCAGGATGCCGGATTCTGCAGGGGACAGCGTAAGTATCGTAGGTACGAGCAGTTCCTGGGCTTCCTGGCCCAGGTCCCGGAATGCAGTTACCTGCTCGTACAGGACCCGTTCATGTGCCGCATGCTGGTCGATCAGCAGGAGTTCCCCGAACGGGGCCTGTGCAATGATATACGCCCCGGCATACTGACCAAGATAGGTGAATTCCGGCACCCCATCGCCGCTGCTGGTTGTTCCAGGGGATAGTTCTGACTGCCGCAGTCTCCGGTCTGACAGGAGGACCGCCCCATGTCCGGCCTCGGCAACGACCGGTGCGGACCTTGCCCGGTGATCATATCCCTGTGAAACGCTACCGGAAGGACCGGACTTCCGGATACTATGAAACCCACCAGGTACCCGCGGTACAAGGTCAGCCCCTTTCAATGCCCGGGATACTGCCCCGGTCACCATTGCACAGATGTCCCGTTCGCGGGAGATATGCACGATGCGTTTTGCAGGGTGGACATTGACGTCAATATAGGAAGGGTCAAGCCCGAGATCCAGAAACGCCACGGGATAGCGGTTGTCAGGGAGCAGGGTACCGTATCCTGCCCTTACCGCGTCAACGACAGCCCGGGCATACACCTGGCGGTTGTTGATGCTCACGAAAACCTGGTAGATGTTCTGTCGTGAAAGTGATGGTTTCGATATGTAACCGCCCAGGTTCAGCGGACCCTCCGTTATGGACACCGGGATAAGTTCTTCTGCCACGCCACTCCCGTAGAGGGCAACAATGGTATCGAACAGGTCTCCGCTCCCTTCGGTTGAAACCCGTTCATTCCCGTTACTGGAGAATAAAAATGCAATCCCGGGGTTCGCCACCGCAAACGCCTCCATAACCCGTGTAATTGCGGCAACCTCGGAACCAACAGACTTCTGGAACTTTTTCCTCGCGGGGGTGTTGAAAAAGAGGTCGCGTACCGTGATGCTCGTTCCGGCAGGGGCCCCTGTCTCGGTTACCTTCTCAATGTCCCCGCCCCGGATTATTACCTCAGTCGCACTCTCTCCGCCATCCCGTTCCATGGTGACCAGGATAACGTGGGAAACAGCTGCAATACTCGCCAGGGCTTCCCCGCGGAACCCGAGTGTCCGGCAGCGGTCCAGGTCACCGATGCTCGTGATCTTGCTTGTAGCATGTGGGGTAAACGAAATACAGGCATCTTCCGCCCCCATCCCACACCC
This sequence comes from Methanomicrobiales archaeon, assembly GCA_037137755.1. Lineage (GTDB taxonomy): Archaea > Halobacteriota > Methanomicrobia > Methanomicrobiales > Methanospirillaceae > CAIKOD01. The sequence goes on from JBAXJR010000014.1 coordinate 52,927, forward strand.
GTTATCAGTGATCCTGACAGACGTGATACCTTCGCGGCCAGACTCAAGCAGCACAGTTATCCGGGTGGCGCCGGCATCAATGGAATTCTCTACCAGCTCTTTGACGACAGAAGCAGGGCGCTCCACGACCTCTCCCGCTGCAATCTGGTTCACCGTGGCCTGATCAAGGAGCCTGATCCGGTGACTCTGTGGCTCCGCCATTTACCCGCTCCCCTGCCCGGCACTATCCGGATCCCCATCCTGCTTACCATCCTGGCTGATGCCAGCTGAATGCCGGGGCATAGAGGGATTCTCCATATTCCGGAACTTTTCAGGGCTCCCGGAATTCCCACCTTTAACCCTTTTCCGGAGGTCATTGAGCCACGTGAGTGCTTCAAGAGGGGTCATGGTATCTACCGAAAGCCCCTCTATCTCCAGCAATACGGGGTCCCTTGGAGCCACCGGTGCATCGACGAGGAGCATCTGGGTATACCTCCTTACTTTTCCACCGGGATTTGTATCCCTGTCTTCGACATCGTTCATGATCGTGTTCGCACGGTCGATCACTTTCCTTGGGACCCCTGCTATCTGGGCAACATGAATCCCGTAACTCTTATCGGTCGCACCAGGGATGATCTTTCTGAGGAATACCACCTCTTTGCCGGTATCCCGCACTGCAAAGTGGTAATTTCTTACCCTCGGGAGGTCGGATTCAATCCCTACGATCTCGTGGAAATGCGTGGCAAAAAGTGTCCTCGGGCCGGAACCACCTTTCCCGTGGAGAAATTCCAGCACCGCTTTTGCGATGCAGAACCCGTCGAGCGTTGAGGTTCCCCTCCCAATCTCGTCGAGGATCACCAGGCTCTTTTTTGTCACGTTGTTTAAGATATTCGCGAGTTCTATCAT
>JBAXJR010000015.1:0-53758 GCA_037137755.1 Methanomicrobiales archaeon
CCTCTTTCTCACGCGTAAGTACTGGTATAATTATTTCATGCTAGTTTAAGTACTTTCAGCATGAGGTAGCATGGGATGAAGGTTATCAGTACGGAGTATTCGCAGATTCTTGGTGCAAGAATCTCACAACTGCTTGGTGTGGGCCTTGTAGACGTAAAGTTCTCGAAATTTCCCGACGGGGAATTGTATCTGAGGACGGGAGCCCTTGATGACGAACTGGTAATCGTGGGCTCGGTTACAGGGAGCGATGCACTCGTCCAGCTGCTCCTTCTTATCGATGCATGCAGCGAATCGAAAAGCCGGCTCGTAATTCCTTACATGGGATATGCCAGGCAGGACAAACAATTCCACCACGGGGAACCATTAAGTGCCCGTGCAATCGCCAGGGCAGTAGCAAAGAGTGTCAGTTGTGTCTATACGGTGAATATTCATGATGAAGACGTCCTCAGGCATTTCGGCCTCCCAACGGTCAATGTCTCCCTGGGGAAAGATATTGGAACGTATCTCAAGTCAGAATTTTCAAATCCCATCATCCTTGCACCTGATGATGGGGCCCGTTATTTCGCCGAACAAATCGCAGAATCAGGTAACTGGGAATTTGACCAGCTGGAAAAAACACGGATATCCGGGGAATCGGTACGGATGGACCCTAAGAGCCTTCGGACTGCGGGAAGGGATGTGGTAATCGTGGATGATATCATCTCCACGGGTGGGACTATTGCTGCGGCTGCCGGAATGCTGTACGAACAGGGGGCTAAAAGTGTACACGCTGCCTGCGTCCACGGGGTGTTTACCGGTGGCGCCTACACCCACCTCGCTGCAGCGGGCATTAAATCGGTTATTTGCAGTGATACCATCGAGAGAGCCTGTAGTGAGGTATCAGCTGCTGGAATTGTATCGAAGGCACTTTCAGAATGTTAACCATAGACGGGTCGGTCCTTGAAGGCGGAGGCCAGATTGTCCGTACTGCAGTTGCGCTGTCCGCGATCACCGGGACACCTGTCACGATTAATGCCATTCGGGCCCGGAGAGAGAGGCCAGGCCTAAGGCCACAACATATTGCGGCAATAGAAGCAGTAGCAAAAGCATGCCGTGCCCGTTGCGAGGGTCTTGTTACCGGCAGTAACCGGGTGGTATTTATACCCGGAGATCCTGTCCGGGAGGACATCCACATAGATATTGGCACTGCCGGTAGTATACCCCTGGTCATCCAGGCATGGCTACCGGTTGCACTCCAGGTTGGGGGAACGGTCACTATTTCTGGGGGGACTGAGGTTGAAAACAGCCCGACAATCGACTATGTACAGCACCTCCACATGAATTTCCTCGAACAACATGGTGCTGATTTGGTCATGACTATCAATAATCGTGGGTATTATCCGAAAGGCGGGGGGCGGGTAAGGCTGGAAGTCAAAAAACCCGTCGAATTAAATCCATTTAATCACATAAGACCCGGAACGCCGGAACCTGATATTTTCTCCTGTTCTTCACACCTGCCCCCGCATGTTGCAGAAAGGCAGGCAGAATCCGCGAGGAGATACCTAGGAGTTATTGGTGATTCAGTTCGCATCCATAACGATATCAGGCCCGGACCTGGCACAGGGAGTTCAATCACCGTGATATGCGGTTGGAAAGGATCTTCCGCAATTGGCAGGAGAGGGTTTCCGGCGGAAAAAGTAGGAGAGAAGGCAGCCGGACTGCTGCTTGAGGAACTCAAAAAACCGGGTATCATCGACTCACATCTTGCAGATCAACTGCTCGTCTATCTCGCCCAGTATGGAGGAATTTATAAAGCCACGGAATGTTCATTACACGCCCGTACCGTGTGTTTTGTCCTTGACCGGTTCGGGTACCATGTAAAAATGGAACAAAATGGGGGGCTGTTTTCTGCATATGATACCTGTCCTTGATTCCTCTGTATTTTTTTCAGATTTTCCCGTTGAGTTACCAGCCTATACAACTCATTCAGTTGTGGCAGAGCTCATAGACCTGCGTTCAAAATGCCGTTACGAAGTATTCCTCGCATCAGGCCTGGTTGTAAAGCAACCGGACCCGGAATACCTTGTACGTGTAAAAGAGGCTGCGGGAAGGACAGGAGATGTGTCAGTCCTGTCATTGACTGATTTTGACCTCTTGTCCCTCGCTCTCGAACTTAATGGAACGATTATCACTGATGATTTTGCAGTTCAGAATGTCGCGCGGAAACTTGGGGTAACAACCATGCCGATTCACCAGCGATCTGCGCGAGCGAGGGTCTGGAAATTCCGCTGCTCGGGATGCGGGCGTTACTATCCAAAGACCGGGGAATGTCCTGTCTGCGGTTCACTCATCAAAAGAAAACTTAAATAGATGGCTGGTTACCTCTGTTCATGTCTTCCCTCGAAGAGCTGATCAGAAAGGCAAAAGAACTCCTCTCTGAAGGCCATAGTCCGGGTCAGATCGCAGATGAACTTTCACTCTCAATGGAGACCGTCACATGGCTCCTCACGCAGGCGAAAGGTGCAGACATACCAAAAGATGTGCACATTGACTGGACCAGCGTAAGCAGTGAAGCGTCGCTTCTTACCGCGGTAGCCGGAATGATGCTCACAAGGCTCCAGTGCGCCCATGGGATTTTAACCGGCTGTTCGTGTGAATCAGAGGACCAGCCGGCTGTGATTGTAGGGATCGCTCTGTCGGGGATCCCCCTTGCGACCCTAATGGCCGCATCGCTAGAGGCGAAACTTGCGATTTACCACCCGGTAAAACAGAGTTCAAGCGAAAAACCGATCGGGTCTATCAGCGGTAATTTTGCCACCGTCAAAGGTGAATCATGCATTATCGTTGACGATGTTATCACGTCCGGGAATACCATGAGGGAGATGGTTAAATACTTAAGAAAACATGGGGCAACCCCAACCGCAATCCTCGTTATATTTGACAAGCGCGGTATCAGTGATATCGACGGAGTCCCGGTGTACAGTCTCTTCAAAATCTCGCGTATCGACTGACAGGAGAACACACCGGATCCCCATATAGAATCACTTATATAGAAGTTCAATTCCATCTTTTTACCACATTGGAGGGTTCACTATGTTAGCCGGACAACAGATTATAATTCTTAGACAAGATGTAGAGCGAAATCGTGGCCAGGAGGCCCAGCGCTCCAATATCGTTGCAGCAAAGGCCATTGCAGGTGCCGTAAGGACAACACTCGGCCCACGGGGAATGGACAAAATGCTGGTCAGTTCTACAGGCGATGTGGTGATCACAAACGACGGTGCCACTATCCTGCAGGAGATCTCAGTGCAGCACCCCGGTGCCAAGATGGTCATCGAGGTAGCAAAGGCACAGGACGATGAGGTAGGCGACGGGACGACAACCGCCGTAGTACTTGTCGGTGCACTGATGGAACAGGCAGAGATGATGCTCGCCAAGAAAATCCACCCGACCGTCATAGCCCAGGGTTACAGGTTAGGGATGGAAAAAGCCCTTGAAATCTTAAAAGACCTCTCAGTCAAGGTTGATCCCTTTGACAGGAAGACACTGTTGAAGATAGCCGATACGGCGATGACAGGAAAATCCATCGAGTCGGTAAAGGGAAAACTTGACGGTATTGTCGTTGATGCAGTCATGGCAATCGCAGAAAAATCCGGCAATAAAGTACTGGCCGATGAAGATAATGTCATGATCAAGAAGCAGAAAGGCGCCTCTATGGACGATGCCGAATTGATCAAGGGTATCGTTATCGATAAGAAGCGTGTCAACGAGGCAATGCCAAAGCGGATCAAGAAGGCAAAGGTCGCACTTGTCGCCAGTCCTTTCGAGATCAAAAAGACGCAGGTCAAGGCCAAGATCAAGATCACTTCCAGCGATCAGATGGATGCATTCGGCCTCCAGGAACGCGAGACACTGAAGAAACTTTCAGATGCGGTAATCTCGAGCGGGGCAAATGTACTCCTCTGCCAGAAAGGAATTGCGGACCCGATCCAGTTCTACCTTGCAAAGGCAGGCGTCCTCGCAGTCGAAGACGTTGCTGAAAGCGACATGAAAAATGCAGCCAGGGCACTTGGTGCCTCGGTCGTCAATAAGGCAGAAGACCTTGTACCTGGTGTGCTCGGCTCTGCAGAACTTGTTGAAGAATCAGACGACATCGATATCATCAGGATCGAAGGGTGCAAGAACCCAAAGACAACCACCATTCTCCTCCGGGGGACCTCAGACTACCTCCTCGATGAACTCGAGCGTGCAGTCGTAGACGGCACCCGCGTAGTTATGGACACCATGGAAGATGCTAGTTTCGTGGTTGGAGGAGGGGCTGTCGAGACAGAACTCGTCCTGAGGATCCGCGATTATGCATCAACCGTCGGGGGACGGGTGCAACTCGCAATTGAGGCATATGCAGCTTCCTTTGAAGTAATCCCACTCACTCTCGCAGAAAACTCAGGTTACAACATGATTGATAAACTTGTCAACCTGAAAAATGCCCATGCAAAGGGGCAGAAAAATGCAGGTCTGAATGTGTATAACGGCGAAATCATCGATATGTTAAAAGAGGGAGTCATCGAACCATCCCGGTCAAAGCGCCAGTCAATCCAGAGTTCGGCAGAGTCCGCGATCATGCTCATACGGGTGGATGACATGATGATTACCCAGAACAGGGCTCCCGGCGGCGGAATGCATTAATCTGAATAAAAGCATGAGGATTAACCCCCTCTTTTAATATTTTATTATTATCGCGGATTAATCACCGGGGATTATCAGTATTGCAGGATAATTATTCCGATATCCTTATACGAAATCCGGTAAAAAATATCACACCAATTTTTGTTGCCGAGGTAGTCTAGTCCGGGAAGGCGGTAGCCTCGAAAGCTACTGGCGCCCTGCGCCTCGGGAGTTCAAATCTCCCCCTCGGCGTTTTTGTTATTTCCCTTTTGCTCCCTCAAAGAGTGGGCAGTTCGTTACGCAGAGGCTGCAGCGTATCGTTGCCATTCTGGCGATCCACGGGGCAAAAGGGGCGGCACATTTCAGTAAAAACTGCCTTCCCAACATCCATTTCACAACCGCGACAAGGAACGGAGGCACCCATACCCTCACGGTCCGGCACCGGAATGCATCGACACCGTCAGGCTGAAATGCACCTCCCGGGCAGACTTTTAAGCAACGGTTACACCCGGTACAGAACCCGGGACTAGGAGTTGCTGTACTGACCGGTGTATTATCGCCAGGCCCATATTCCGAAACCGGCTGGTTTGTAACCACACCAAGTAACAACAATCGTGGGCCATACCGTGGAGAGAGAAGTACGGAGCTTTTTCCTATCGATCCCAACCCACCGGCTTCTGCGATATTCTTTAACCGGACGACTCCATGCACCCGCCCATCCTGGACCCTGACAGGAAGGTAGAGCGGAACTGGCAGGGCAGGTATGCCATCCATATTCAGGAGCCGGGCGAGACGTTTAGCAGAATTATCCAGTTCCCCGGCAATCCGCAGCATCACCCGGGTTTGTTCTCGTGGTGTCATCCGGTAAGCCTGGACTGGGACCTCCTTTCCGAACACGATTACAGATCGCGCGGAAGGTAACATCTGCAGTGCATCGCTCCGGTCCGCTTCCGGAAGGTTCGCAACATTGACTTCGGAGGAAACATCAATTCCTTCCCCGTCAAAAAAAGTCTTTAGATCCAATACTATTACTCCGCATACCTCATTCGACAAGGTTACTATTCAGTTTAGCTACGCCCTGAAAGAAAAAATACAGGAAAATATAATGAAGGTTTACCAGTGTGCAACAGGGATCAGGCACCGGATACCCTGTTTTGGGATTACTTCACGCATTTGTATAGTAGTTATGGATTTATCTGACCCGTAGATGGTCAGAACGGGCGTTTGTTTCTCCCCGGTTTTATGCAGTACATATGAATAGGTCGATGCCGCACTCACTCCCCCGATGCAGAGCATCAGCACCAGGAATATAATTGCGATATGGAAAGGTTTCATTTCATTTCCCTATTGGTTCTGATGGTAATTAAATATGGGATAGATATTTTTATCCCAAGCAGACCTGTGAGGGCAATCAGGATCATTTCCTGCCGGAACCGGAAATTTCCGTGTTGCTTCAGGATTAATTATATATAACTGCTTTAACTACCACATTAAAGATGTACTATATGCATCTTACCAGGTCAATTATCACTCGTCCGGTACGGGATGTACTTGGTAAGCGGCTGCTGTTTTTTGTACATTAACAAGATACCTTAGCAACCATAATTCTCGCCCAAAACGGGCAGAATCTCAACATTACTCGAATATTTCGTTTAAAATTCATCATCGTTTACATTCGCGATCACGAGGAATACCAGTGTCTGCAAAAATTAAGGACAGTACCAATGAATGGTTTAGCCATTTCGCAGGGACGTCACTCATCTATGGTATCATGGAGAACGTTATAAGTGGAAAAGACAGGGAAGAAAGGATCAGGGGGGTGAAATTACTTGGAGAACGGGGAGATCCGAGGGCTGTAGTAACCCTTATGAACTGTTGTGAGGATAAGGACCCGGATATCAGGATTCAGGCAATTGACGCCCTTTCAAGGTTGAAAAGCGGGAGATCAGTCCCTACACTCATTGAACACCTGGATAATGAAAATGAGTTGCCCGAAGCACGCCAAAAAGCTGCCATGGCTCTGGCAGTAATCCATAGTTACAGCGCGGTCGAGTGCCTTATGGAACATGTGAATAATGAAAAGGAGGACCCGTCTTTGCGGGAATACATCGCCATACTCGTTGGAGGAAGAGAATCCGGTATCGGGGCCAGGTAAAAAGCAGCATAGTCCTTATACGGGAAGAATTTCCCGTCAATCCAAACGGATACATTTTATTCTTTACAGGTTCATCCAATTCTACCTGTCACGTTAACCTGGGCGGCGGAATTCCTTTGAGAGGACCGAAATATGGTAAAGTTCACATTATTGACGATGCAGCATTCCAGCGCAAGATCCTTTCAAATAATGACACACCATCATCGTTTTTCCGGACTTTCAGGGGTTTCAAGCTGACAGAGAGGCCCTTTTAAAAAATAGTTCCCGTGTGCCAGACGATTAAAAAAGCTGAACCCCTGTTATTTTTAACGGACCCCTTGCAGTCCGGGCGGTCCATTCAAAAAAATAACATACCGGAAAGTCACATAATTCATCATACATTTGTCGCGGTGATCGTTGTTTCTCTTATCCCGATACCTTTCCAGATAATCGCACTAACGCAGGAAAGGAACAGCCTTTTTGAGTACCCGCAAGACCGCCTTGTCAGTATCATCAGAGAACTCGGGTTCCGGTGTACCAGCTGCGCACGTTGCTGTACCCATGAATTCAATGGCCACGTTTTTTTACTCGATCGCGACGTAACAGCGGTTAAGACAATCGATCCCGGTGCCCTGGAACCTGCCCCGTACCCTGAGTTCTGTGACCAGAACGGGGTTTTTTATGTATCAGGTTATGCATTGCGTACGAAGGGTGATGCTCCCGGGTCCTGCTGGTTCCTGGAAAACGGCCGGTGCCGGATTTACGATCAACGGTTCTCCATCTGCCGGATATACCCCTACATGCTCCACAGGGAACCCGATGAAATGGGGAGAATCGACTGGAGACAGCTATCAGGACTCAATGAACACGGGGACTATCACCATGATATTCCCATGGAGGAAGGCCTCACCCTTGCCCGTGAGATAAAAGAGTATGAAAATGCTATCCTGACCCAGGAGATATCTTTCCTGGAATGTATACAGGATTATTTTGCAAAGCACAATCTCCGGCATGTGCAGAAAGTGTACGACGACCGCATGAGACGATTTTCAAGGGGGGAACCCGTCACCGTCATGGTATATTCTGCAGGAGAGTTGGAAGAGAACCACCTGGTAAAACCCGGTTGACCCAGGGGTTACGGGAACTGGTTATGAACTTGAGTTTCCGGCAGCCGGGCACTTCATCTTTAAGCTATCTATTCAGCGCAAATGTGCGTAATGGGCGGGAGAACCCGGGTTCATCTACTTCGTAATTTCAGGTAGTTTTTCCTGCAAATTTTGGTAGCAGACAAAATGTTCCATTGAACTTAGATTTTTCTGAATATGCAAGGTACGGTTGAATGATCGTTTTTCTTTCCCTGTCAGGACCCGTCATCTTCCATGTCACTATCTTCCCGGGGAATCACGGCAATTTCCCACCCTTCTTCATCGAATACCAGGGTCCCTTCCCCGTTACACTGCGGGCATCCCATTGTAGGGCTTTCACCGCACTCCGCTGCAACCAGTGCTTCGTCCTTGTCTGATTCCAGTCGTTCTGTCTTTGCATGGACATGAAAATGGCGTCTGGCCGCATCAGTTTTGAGTGCTTTACAAATCTCAAAATGTTCATTCGCGACAATGCCAGTACCTTTACAACGCCTGCATGTGAGTATGATTGTCATGTATCAGGTCTTATTATAGATTATACTCATGATTATTCAATTTTCCCAAGTCTTTTGTGGGAATGTGAACCATACAACGGGTATGGGTATATCCTCACGGACCAATAATTCTGACTGCTCTCCCGGGTTAAAGGGAAACCTGTTATATGACCTGGACAGACTGGATTGTATGAAAATCAAGGCCATTATCCAACTATTACTTACCCTTTTCGTCCTGCTGCTCGCTGCAGGGTGTCGCCCAGGCACCGGCACAGACACCAGCTACGGTCACCCCAACGGTGCCGTTAACAGTCCCGACACCACAGGTGACCCCCGCACCAACCAAAATAATTGTTCCTACCTTAACTCCGGGCGTTGTCCAGACCCTCCCGGAAGAATATGCTGTTGAAGTCCAGGTTGCAAGCAATGGGAACCCGGTCGACCCGAAAATAATTACCACCTTCCGGGGAGGAAGGGGCATCAACTTTATCACACAGGTAGAAGTTGTAAATAACCGGGGAGATGGGACCACTGAAACCGCTAACAAGAGCCGGCCGAATGTAGGCGATACCTTAGAATTAGCATCATCAGGACGAGACAATGACCGTATTTCGGTATACGTTACAATTTCCAACGGCCAGAAATACCTGATATTTGACCAGGCAGTTGCCTTGAAGCAACGGGGTTAACACCCCCCTGACCCGATATTTTCCGGTATTACAGTCTCCGGATGATCTCAAAATAAGGGACCTGTATAGCACCTGAATTGAACATAAAGGAAACCATTTTTCACTTATTTTTAGTTGATAATCAGGGAACTTTGATTCCGATGCCTTCAAAGACTGCGACCAGACGGTCGCCGGCAGAAACAGTTACCCTGTAGAGTGAGCACAGATCATTCCCTGAAATACGTTCTGCAATTGCTTCAAGATGCCCGCTTGCCGGGCTGATATACTGTATTGTTGCGGATAGCGCTACCTGCCGTTCTCCACCCATGTTCGCAGCAATACCAAAGGCATGGTCTGCGAGCGTAAAAACTGCACCACCATGAGCAACCCCGTTGGGACCTGCTTTCCCTTCGGTGATCATCGCGACCCTGACACCGTGGTCCCACACTTCCGAAACACTCATTCCAAGGAGCTGGGCAAATTCACACAAATTAAAAGAGTCAATAATCTCCTGTTTTATGGGTATTCCAGCCGGTTTCATCTGTTACTCAAGGAATTACGACCTGGAATACCTACTTGTATTCCCTCTTCGTATAGTTGTGCTTATCAGAAGACCCCCCGTGGGCAACGATGTAGAGCCATTCATAAAGGGATTTAAGCGTCCCATACTGCTGGTACCGGCGCATGGAGAACCCCACCCTGACCTGGTTGGAAAACTTTACCTTCCCAAGTTTTCGCATGCGCCGGGCAATCTCAAGATCGTCACCGGCATCAACCGTCCTGTACATACCAGCTTTTATGAATGCGTCCCGGTCAAATGCGGTATTACATCCGAGAGTGTAATAGAGAGCCCCTGTATAGTAACCGATTCTCGCAAACGTATTTGCGAAGAAAAGAGATATACGGTTTTTTATACCCTCCTCAATTGGATCGACGGGGCCGTAGAGCTGGACAATTGGTTTTTTTGAAAACTCGGCCTGGATATTTTCCAGCCAGTCCCCGGGTAGTATACAATCGGCATCGGTGGTAGCGATTATGTCCCCCCTTGACCTCATAACCCCGTCATTCCGTGCTCCTCCCACTTTCTTACTTGTCTGGACGAAAACAAGGTTTGCATAACGCTCTGCAATTTCCCTCGTATGATCTTTTGAATTGCCATCCACAACAATAATCTCGTATTCGTCCCTTGGAATTGTCTGTTTTTGCAGGGATTCCAGACACCGGGCGATATTTGCCTCCTCGTTATAGGAGGGAATTATTACAGAAATCATGGTTCCACCAATGAATGATAGAGATCTACATGTTGTTTTGCAACAGTCCTTATATCGAATGCCCGGGTATAGTCCCTTGCACCTGTAGCAATTCTCTGCAAAGCGGGTCTATCATTAATTAATACTGAAGCCTCGTCATTATTTGCGAAATACAGGATGGCATCCCCGAAAATATCGTGGAACTCCGGAATATCTCTCGCGACCACCGGGAGACCACAGGCAAGTGCCTCAAGGATAACGAGCCCGAATGTCTCCGCGTATGATGGCATGAAAAAGACGTCCGCACCGTTATAGGCATTCACCACATCTTTAATATGACGGGTAAGAATGACATTTTTCCCGCAACGGTCACGCATAAAACGGATTTTCCGGTAGTCTTTCGAGAAAAAACCATATGGAAGCCCGCCAACCCAGACCCATTTTTTCTCGGGGAACTGTTTTGACATGGCAAAGAAATCGTAGAGCCCTTTTCTTGGAGTCTGCTGGGCCACGGTGAGGACGACCTCCGTATCATCATCAATCCCGAACTCCTCACGAAACGCTGCCCTTTTTTTATCGTCTTTCCTGAATATATCCCGGTTGACTCCGTTCGGAATATATGTCACCGGCATTTCCGGGACCATGGATGTTACTTCCTCATGACATGACTTGGAGATGGTAATGATATGATCATATTTCCGGTACACTTTCGGGTACTGCTTATTGATCACCTTGACGAATGCAATATTTCCCTGGTTAATCCTCGGTGTTGAATGTGCAGTAAGGACTTTACACCCGGTACTAATCCTTCGGTTAACGGCAGCAACAGGACCAAACGTATGATAGTGGACGATATCTGCAGTCCGGGAATAACTTTTCCATGTGACGTCAATGTCAGACGATACAGCAATCTGGCGGTACAGGGACTTCGCAACCGTGGCACTGCCGATATATTTAAAGAACAGCTGGTCTTCCACATAGAAATTCACCCGCATGTCAGTTGCCCCTTACAAAATCGATTGCATTCCGGATGCACCCGTCCATGTTAAGATATTCAAAGCGGGAGAATCGTCCGACCAGTGAAATACCAGCATTTTCAAAATATTCTCTGACAACTGCGATATTTTCCAGGTAATGGAGGTCATAGACAACATAGGCAAAACGGTGGCGGTACAAACCGGTTGAGATAACAGATCCAGGGGATACGAGGCCCATCCCGGTTAGTGAACGGGTTACATGGTCGATAATCTCAAGGTCACTCATTGTTGAAACGGCATCTCCTTCATTAAAGGTGATCTCCGCGAGGATCGAACTACAACCTTCGGGGGCAGTCCCGGGACTGAAATTTGAGGGGAACGAGATGCGGTTCTCCATCCCGGTCTTTTCATCAGGGATATACATCCATGAAACCGGTGGCACTTCCCCCTTAATTCCGATGCTGACCGAGATGAGGGAATTGTACTTCAGGTCATTCACCGCCTTCCTTACGTCATCCGGGACATCCATGAGTGTCGGGATAAGGTATTGCAGGGGAATTGTGGAGATACAACGGTCGGCAACAATTGTCCTTGAACCATCACTGATCCACCATTTCCCACCATCCCGTATAACGGATGTTACCCGGAAACCCGTAATAATCCTCTCTTTCACCGGCTCACAAATCGCGTGGATAATAGATTCAATACCACCTTCCATAGGGTAAGAAAAAATGGACTGGTGGGTATATCCCTCAGTCTCGATCCCGATTGCAGACCTGATGACATCCTCAACCGGGGGTCTTGGTACCCTTCCATCCATCCAGTGAGCAGACATCAGGTCTGTTTTGTAATTCCAGATCTTTTCATTGTAGGGGACCATGTAGCATTCTGCAATCCCTTTGCCGAATATCTGGTAAATCCATTCCTTAAAGTTGACAGGGGGTTTGAATTCTCCTTTTTCTGATGCAACAAGGGCCTTTACAAATTCATTGATACAAAAGAACAGGTCCTCTTTTGGGAGGGCATAGAGACCATTTTCAAACGGGTATTTGATGAACAGACCTTTATAGAATATTTTTGTATTCCGTTCACAATCATTCCGGTTGCAGCCAAGGACCTCATGCATAAAGGAAAGCACTTCCTGGTCCCGGGAAAATATAATATGTGAACCCCCGGTATCGAATGTAAACCCGTCCTGCTGAACAGACTGGCAAAGCCCGCCTATCCGTTCTCCTGCCTCCAGTATCGTGATATCTTCGTTCCGGGCAGCAAGGAGCCTTGCAAGTGTGAGGCCTGAAAGACCCCCTCCAAGTATCGCGGTTTTCACTTCTTATTAGGTTAGTGGCCACGATTTATATGATTGACCATTCAAAGGTCCTGACCAGTCGTCCCGCAACACTTGACCGGTCGCAGGGAAAAAACGTATCGGGCAAGGAACGAATTGCAAGGCTTCCAGTTGCTGCAACACTAAATTGTGAAAAAAGAAACGCTCTGAAAAAAGGTAATTATTTTCCGCTCTTAACGGTTTTCGAGCCTCGTAAAATACCAATTTTGCCAGTCCGGACCAGCTCTTTTACCCCGTACTGGCGAAGCAGTGTTTCAAGGGCATCAATCTTCTCTGTGTTTCCCGTGATCTGAAGCACGAGAGTCTTTGTGCCCAGATCAATGATCTGCGCACGGAATATCTGGGCAATCTGCATGATTTCACTCCGGTTAGTCCCGGAGTCCGCGTTCACCTTTATCATCGCGAGTTCCCGTTCAACCCGTTCGTTATCGGTGAGATCTGATACCTTGATGACATCGATGAGCTTGTTGAGCTGTTTCATCACCTGTTCAATCTGGGCATCGTCCCCAATACAGACAATGGTAATCCGGCTCATCCCCGGCTCTTCGCAGGTACCGACTGCCAGGCTCTCGATATTAAAACCACGACGGGAGAAGAGCCCGGTCACGCGTGAGAGCACCCCGGCCCGGTTCTCAACAAGGATCGAGAGGGTATGGGGCTTCATGAGCTGTTACCCCCGATCATTTCGTTATTTGCGGCTCCAGGGGGAACTATCGGGTACACGTTCTCTTCCCGTTCAATCCTGAAATCAAGCATAAAGGGCCCGGGAGTATTAATCGCAGTCTTCAGTGCAGACTGCACTTCATCCCGGGACTCTACCCTTATCCCGTCAATACCATACGCCTGCGCAATTTTCACAAAGTCCACTGCCGGCAGTTCAGTAAATGAGTACCTCCGGTCATAGAACAGCTCCTGCCATTGCCTGACCATCCCGAGGTACTGGTTATTGAGGATGGCGATCTTCACCGGGATTTTGTACTGGGCGATCGTCCCGAGCTCCTGGATATTCATCTGGATACTCCCGTCGCCTGCAATATCGAAGACGGTCTGGTCTGGTCGTGCATAATGCACCCCCATCGATGCCGGCAGCCCGTACCCCATCGTCCCGAGCCCCCCGGATGTGATCCAGGTCCTCGGTTTCCGGAAACAGTAGTACTGGGCAGTCCACATCTGGTTCTGGCCGACTTCTGAAACGATGATGTCATCCTCTCCCAGCAGTGCTGATAACTGCTGGATGATATACTGGGGTCTGAGTTTCCCATCGTCCTTGTAACGGAGGGGATGCTTTTTCTTCCAGCCTTTTATTTTTTCATGCCAGGTCTGGTAATGTCCCGTCTTTTGCAGTTTCTGTACCAACTCCCCGAGAATGTTCCTGACATCGCCGACGATCGGCACATCGACCTTCTTGTTTTTCCCGATCTCAGCCGGGTCGATATCGATATGGATGATCTTCGCATGTGGGGCAAAGGTGTCGAGCTTCCCGGTAACCCGGTCATCAAACCTGACCCCTACTGCTATAAGGAGGTCACATTCGGTGACCGCATAATTGGCGTACTCGGTCCCGTGCATCCCGAGCATCCCGAGGTTCAGCGGGTGGTCGCCGGGCACCGCACCGAGACCCATCAGAGTTGTGGT
Organism: Methanomicrobiales archaeon; assembly: GCA_037137755.1. Lineage (GTDB taxonomy): Archaea > Halobacteriota > Methanomicrobia > Methanomicrobiales > Methanospirillaceae > CAIKOD01. Next base: position 14,293 of record JBAXJR010000015.1, read on the forward strand.
GATCGGGATCATCATCTGCTCGGCAAATCGTACCAGCTCTTCAGATGCATTGGAAAGTATCACCCCGCCACCGGCATACATGAGCGGGCGTTCAGCAAGCGTGAGTAGTTCTATAGCCCGGTCAATCTGCCTCTGGTGGCCCTTGTAGGTTGGCTGGTAGCCGCGGAGGCTGACAGTCTCCACCCTGGGAGGATCAGTTTCCACGGTCCCGGTGCTCACGTCCTTAGGTATATCAATCAATACCGGTCCCGGTCTTCCGGTTCCCGCAATGTAAAATGCTTCCTGGAGAATCCGTGGGATATCGTAGGCCTTTTTTACCAGGTAATTGTGTTTTGTCACCGGCATTGTGATACCGGTAATATCGGACTCCTGGAACGCGTCATTTCCAAGCAGCGAAGTCGGGACCTGGCCGGTAATCGCAACAATGGGGATAGAGTCCATGTAGGCGGTGGCAATACCTGTCACCAGATTACATGCCCCGGGACCTGACGTGGCAAGGCATACACCGACACGACCGCTTGCCCGTGCGTAGCCATCGGCTGCATGGGCGGCTGCCTGTTCATGCCGTACCAGGATGTGCCGTAATGGTGAATCATAGAGTTCATCATATATCGGCAATACTACACCGCCGGGGTAGCCAAATATCGTCTCCACCCCTTCGCGCTGCAGTCCTTCAATCAGGAGTTTTGCTCCGGTTTTCATTCTCTTCCCTCAATAGTCTGTTCATTCCGGCGATCACCGCTTCTACACTTGCCATGATGATATCGGTGCGGGCGCCTCGTGACGTAATTATCTTTCCGTCTTTACTTAATCTTACCGTTACATCGACAAGCGCGTCTGTTCCACCGCTGATTGCGTCCACATGGTACTCTTCAAGCCTGATGTCGGCAACATCAGCAACTGATTTTCTTAGCGCCTCCATGGCAGCGTCTACTGGCCCGGTCCCTGTCGCAGCACTGGTAATTTCCTCGTTATGTACGATGAGGGTGACCGATGCGGTCGGTATTACATTACTCCCGGAAACAACCGTGAATTGTTTCATCCTGAGCACCGGTCTGCATTCAATCGCCATCACGGCATCTGCGATGGTCATCAGGTCTGTATCGGTAATCCGTTTGCCTTCATCACCAAGGACCTTGATCCTCTTGACGATCTCTTTTAATTGTTTTTCTTCAGGCTTGTAGTTCATCTCGCTCAGTGCCGCACCAACCGATGCGGAACCTGAATGTTTCCCAAGGACGATGCGTCGTTTACGACCGATCTGTTCTGGTTTCACTGATTCATAGGTCGACGGCTCACGAAGCACACCATGTGCATGAATACCGCTTTCATGGGTGAATGCCATCTCCCCGACAATCGCCTTGTTCACCGGTAGCGCCACCCCGGTAAGTTTTGAGACCAGGGTGGAGAGATGATAGATCTCGCTCGTCACGACTGATGTCCGGTAGTCGTACAGGACCTCCAGTGCCATTATAAGTTCCTCGAATGGCGTATTGCCTGCCCGTTCTCCAAGCCCGTTCACGGTTACATGGGCGCAGCTTGCCCCTGCCTTCAGGGCAGCAAACGTATTAGCAAGTGCTAACCCGAGATCGTTATGGCAATGTATTGATAACGGAGCAATACACAGCGGGGGGATGAACTTTGCTGTTTTCTCAGGTGTCAGAAGTCCTACCGTGTCACAGAAACAAAGGCGGTCTGCACCCCGCTCCACACCACCCCTGTATACTTCAAGGAGGAATTCAGGATCTGCACGGGATGCATCTTCACCCGATAATTCTACAATCAGGCCCCGCTCCTTTGCATATTCTACCGCATCATTGGCCATTTTAAGGACATCTGACCTCGTTTTCCGGAGTTTTTTCTGGATATGAAGGTCACTCACCGGTATAACAAGGTGTACCGAATCAGCTCCATAATCCGCAGCAAGGTCGATATCCCCCTGCATGGCCCTGACATACGTGCAGCATTCTGCACTTAACCCTGCATCTGATATCAGGCGGATTGCCTCACATTCGCCAGTAGACGCAGCAGCCGAACCGGCTTCGATTACATCAACACCTATTGAGGAGAGTTTTTCCGCGATCTGGAGTTTCTCATGCGGTTCGAGCGAGACGCCGGGTGTTTGTTCCCCGTCCCGTAAGGTTGTATCAAAAAAACGCAGCTTTTCAACAAATAAAGCAATCTGTCATGGAAGTTCCACCACAATAGAGAATGGAAGCCCGGATTATTTAAAATATCGGGTTAAATGCGGATATTTTCACAGATGTATTTCAAAGGCCCACAATTGTCAGTTACATTTAAAAAAAGCAGGGTTATTCTGAAAGTTCCGCTGGAACCTCCGGGATCACCGGGGATGCACATTCATAGACCAGAGTTACGTACCTTGCCGAGAATAAAATGAATGGTACCAGTACAATAATATAAACCAGCCAGTACATGGCCATACCCACTATGGGTATCAGGTTAAGAAGCTCGAGGACAATAAAGAAAATTATGCTGATTACCCAGTAGATGATCATTGCAACAATGTACCGGCCCCATCCTATTGCACGAATAGTATCCATGACTGCACCGAAATTAAATGCCTCTGAAAATTTCCCTTCTTTTGCAAGCCTGATAAGTGCAATCGTCGAAATGAGCGAGATTATTATGGCAAGAATTACGGTAACCAGTAGTCCAAAGCCGATACCGAGCAGGACTCCGACAAACTTGTCCACATTGTTGAAAATGTATGCGGGATTTTCCATGATAATGTAGGGCATGAAATTGACCATCGCATAGAAAATCGTAACCAATAACACCACAATAACGGGAATCGCGTAGATAAGCCCTGCAAAAATGAGTTTAAGGCCCATGATAAAAAGTCCGCCCTCTTCGAACTTCGGTGCCGGCTGGTCACCCCGATATATCTTTGCGATGTACCCGGTTATTAGTGGAAATACCACGCAACTCATCAACAGGAGAAGCCACCGTTCCCATTTACCCCACACCGCATCTTTTGCATAGGTGTAGGAATCCTGTAGCATGTTTCCGTAATCCATAGTTATCACTGTAAATGGTCAATTGTCCGTGTGGGAAATTAAGAGTGTCTCAAAAGTTATCATTATTCACACACAATTGTCCTGGTTTACTAACACTCCTCATTTTTTTAGCGATACCGCGCAGGATGAATAATGTTCCAAAATACAAATTCAAAACGAAGGCCCGAAAATTCGATTTATCTGATAATATACCTCTGATATTATCCAGAATGCGGACCTGACGATATAACAAAAAAATATGAAAGGTTTATGCGGCTTCACCAGCACTCTCGTACAGCAGGGTGATGTACCGTGCCGAGAAAATACCAATAAACGGGAGAAGTATGATCAGTAGAACCCAGCCCACATATGGGATTACCCAGCAGATTAATTCAATAATTCCGGTGATCAGTAACAGGACTATCAGTGCCAGGATATAAGTGGGGATGCCAATCCTTCCAATTGTTGCAAAAATAGCCCCAAAATTAAATGCCTCACCAAATCTGTCGGTACGAGCAAACCGAACCATTCCTATAATCGCGATCATCTCGATAATAATGGCGACGATAATAAGAATGACCAGTCCAAACAGGACAGCACCTGCAAGCCCCATCACGGCATTGGGATCTGCCATCGGGTTCGTAAGGGTTGTAAAGAATGCAACGCCGGCACTCCCTATTACCGCAAATTCAACGATGAGGATAGGAATTGCATAGATTATTGCAACTATGAAGAGTTTGATCCCGTCCACAAACATTCTTCCCCATTCGTCAAGTTGCGGTGAAGGTACCACTCCGCGGTATATCCGCATTACATACCCCATCATTAGGGGGAAAATAATACAACTGATAATCAGTAGTATCCATTTGGCCCACTTACCGACGAGACCTTCTTTTGCATACTCAAAAGAATCTCCAACAGTTTTTCCATATTCCATTAAGGTCACCTTACTATGATTGAATTCTGGATTGAACGATTATATATAGATATCTCAAAAAATGGGGCTGATTTTTCCGGTTCAGTGCCTGAAATACCGTATCCCGGTGAATATCATCGCAATATTGTGATGGTTTGCGGCATCTATCACTTCTTTGTCCCGGATCGATCCTCCCGGCTGAACGAGTGCTGAGGCACCTGCTTTTACTGCCACTTCGAGGGTATCCGGGAACGGGAGAAACGCATCGGATGCGACTGCGGAGTCCTTAAGGGGGGAAAGGGCTTTTTCTATGGCAATCTTTGCAGCATCGACCCTGCTCATCTGGCCTGCACCGATACCAATGGTTTTTCCCGGGCCTGCAAATATGATCGCATTACTCCGGGTATGCTTGACAACTTTCCAGGCAAAATTAAGGGCGGACATTTCATCAGCCGAGGGGTCCCTGTCAGATACGGTCTCCCAATGTTCCTGGTACGGCGGGGTTCGCTGGACCAGTACACCACCGGAAATAGTCCGGATTTCGTCCTGCACGACTGCCTCGGGCAGGTGGATGACTCTCATATTTTCCTTTGTTTTCAACAAATCCAATGCACCCTTTGTAAAGGCCGGAGCACAAAGGACCTCGACAAACGTGGAACAAAATTCTTTTGCAAGGGGTTCATCAACCAGGCGGTTCAAAGCAACCACCGATCCATAGGCGGATACAGGGTCGGTATCACGTGCTTTCCGGTATGCTTCGCCAACCGTTCCGGCGACCGCTACCCCGCAGGGATTGTTATGTTTCATGATTACGGCACAGGGCTCATTGAATTCATTAAGGAGACCTGATGCGGCATTCAGGTCCAGGTAATTATTGTAGGACATCTGTTTTCCCTGGAATGGTTCCGCTGAGGCGATACCTGTGCAACCGTAGATCGCAGCCTTCTGGTGAGGGTTCTCCCCGTACCTGAGCGGACGACCGTTCCTGAACTGGACGGTGTAAACATCAGGGAATTCTTTTCCTTCGGTGTGGAAATAATTGCTTATTGAAGCGTCATACGCAGCGGTGCGTGAAAAGGCTTTTTTAGCAAGCATTATCCGCTCTGTATCCGTGAATGCCCCGGAACGTACCGCCTTTTCAACCAGCGGGTAATCACCAGGGTCCACAACTACCCCAACATCCCGGTAATTCTTTGCAGCAGCCCTGATCATTGCAGGTCCACCTATGTCGATGTATTCGATCAGCTGTTCAAGGGGGAGGCCCTTGCCTGACATTTCTTCAAACGGGTAAAGGTTCACAACGAGGAGGTCAATCGGGTGGATCCCATGGGACTGCATTACCTCATCATCAACTCCACGGCGTCCAAGAAGGCCGCCATGAACTCGCGGGTGGAGTGTTTTGACCCGCCCGCCCATCATCTCGGGGTAACCCGTGTAGGATGAAACTTCTGTAAATGGGATGCCTGCAGCGGAAAGCGATTTTCCCGTCCCCCCTGAACTCATGATGCCGACCTTATGCTCATGAAGTACCCTTGCAAGTTCGATAATCCCGCTTTTATCCCACACAGAGAGCAGTGCCCATTTCATAGACACAGTATAGGCACGCCAGCTATTATGACATTATTGGACATTGGAACCATTACGTCAGACGGTGTTAGCTCCTGTAAAGCGGGACGGATAAACAGGGAATATTTTTCGGCAGGTTTGTCCGGAAAAGAGGCATTTACTGTATTTTGTTGACACCACCCTCCAGGATAGAACTAAATCTGCGCGGTTATTTTTCACCCAGATGCAATTATGAGGGATCTAAAGGATTTAAAGGATTGAAATTTAAAAACAAGCATAATTTCCCGTTTGTCTTATGAGTTAATTATATATAGAACTACAATGCAATAGATAATAGACCGTTAAATGGCACACATGAATAGAGAGAGAGGAAAAGCGCATATCGATGGAGAAATGGGAGATCCAGCGATAGATCAGGGAACCGTTATTCCGGAACAGGCGGCCGGACAGGATCAGGCTTGTACTGATTCCGGGACCGACCCCTTAAGGGAAGAACTGAAGGAACTGAATGAAAGGTATCTCCGTCTCGCAGCCGATTTCGAGAATTACAGGAAAAGGACCGAGCGCGACCTTGACACTCACATCAGGTATGCTATAGAAAAGTTTGCTGTTGAATTGATCGAGGTGATCGATAACTTTGACCGTGCAATTACATCAGAGAATTCCAAGACCCGCGAAGGCCTTGAACAGATCAGTAAGCTGTTCGGGACCCTCCTTGAACAACACGGGATTACCCCTATCGTATCAGTGGGGGAGAAATTCAACCCGGCCGTTCATGAGGCGGTAGTCTGCATTCCCTCTGAAAAGGATGAGGGAATGGTAATCGAAGAGTTTTGTAAAGGATACCGGATGCATGACAAAATTGTCAGATGCGCTAAAGTTGCAGTTTCAAAAGGTAAGGAGTAATAATTATGGCACATGAGAAAATTTTAGGTATTGACCTCGGGACCACGTTTTCCTGCATGGCAATCATAGAAGCCGGAAAACCGGTAGTCATTCCGAACGCAGAGGGAGCAAGGACTACATCGTCCGTTGTTGCGTTCACCAAGGACGGTGAACGGATTGTGGGGAGCCTCGCAAAAAGGCAGGCTGTAACAAACCCGCAACGGACTATCCAGTCGATTAAAAGAAAGATGGGGTCTGGAGAACGGGTTACCATCGACGACAAATCGTATTCACCACAGGAGATTTCTGCAATGATCCTTCAGAAACTGAAAGTCGATGCAGAGGCATACCTCGGTGAGAAGATCACAAAAGCAGTGATTACCGTTCCGGCTTACTTCAACGATGCGCAGCGGCAGGCAACAAAGGATGCGGGTAGAATCGCCGGACTCGAGGTGATGAGGATAATCAATGAACCCACTGCCAGCGCACTTGCCTATGGGATTGACAAGGAGCAGGACACAACAGTCCTGGTGTACGATCTCGGCGGGGGGACCTTTGATGTGTCAATCCTGGCACTCGGGGATGGAGTATTCGAAGTAAAATCAACGGCAGGGAATAACCACCTTGGTGGGGACGACTTTGATATGTTGATCATGAACTACCTTGCCGATGAGTTCAGGAAGAAGGAAGGGGTCGACCTTCTCAAAGACCCGATAGCCACACAACGGCTCCGTGACGCAGCAGAAAATGCAAAAATAGAACTTTCGCAGAAACAGAAGACAAACATCAATCTCCCCTATATCACGACCGGCGCAAACGGCCCCAAGTTCCTTGATATTGACCTGACCCGGTCAAAACTCGAACAACTGATCGGAGGCCTGGTGGAATCAACCGTAGGACCGGTAAAACAGGCCCTCACTGATGCAAACCTTACACCGGACAAAATCGATCATGTGCTGCTGGTGGGCGGCTCAACTCGGGTGCCTCTTGTCGTTGAAACTGTTCGGAAAATCCTGGAAAAAGAGCCGGATAAAGGAATTAACCCGGACGAATGCGTCGCCCTCGGGGCCGCAATCCAGGGAGCGGTACTCACCGGCGAGACAAAGGATATCGTTCTTCTGGATGTCACCCCGCTCACCCTCGGTATTGAGACACTCGGGGGTATTGCGACCAAGCTTATCGAGAGGAACACGACAATCCCAACAAGAAAAAGCCAGATCTTTTCAACCGCTGCCGATGGTCAGACCAGTGTCGAGATCCATGTTGTGCAGGGTGAACGGGCACTTGCCAAGGATAACCTCCCCCTCGGACGGTTCCAGCTTACCGGCATCCCGCCGGCGCAGCGGGGACTGCCACAGATTGAAGTCACCTTCGATATCGATGCCAATGGGATTATCCACGTATCGGCAAAAGACCTTGGTACCGGAAACCAACAGGCCATTACCATCAAGGGCGACAAAAAGCTCTCAGAAGATGAGATTAAGCGGTATGTCAATGATTCGAAAAAGTTCGAGGAAGAGGACAAAAAGAAGAAAGAGGAAATTGAAGTCCGTAACACCGCTGATACTGCGATCTTTACCGCAGAAAAAATGTTGAAAGACAGCGGGGACAAGATTGAACCGGAAGATAAAGTAAAGGTTGAGGAAGGCGTGGCAGCGCTCAGGAAGGCACTTGAGTCTGATTCAACAGATGAATTAAAGAGTAAAATGGACACCCTCACCGAAACTGTATATGCAGTCACGGCAAAGATTTACCAGAAGATTCAGCAGGAACAGCAGGAAACGGCATCTGCAGCAGGAAGCCAGGATGCCGGCAGTGAAGAAAAGAAACCAGAAGACAATGTTGTTGATGCCGATTATAAGATGAAAGAAGAGTGAGCGCAGATGGGTGCTGGCGACTACTACGAGGTCCTTGGGATAGCAAGGACTGCCGATGACAAAGAGATCAAAAAGGCCTACCGCAACCTTGCACGAAAATATCACCCCGATGTGTGCAAGGAACCCGGTGCGGAAGAGAAGTTCAAAGAGATAAACGAGGCCTATAGCGTCCTCTCAGATTCACAGAAAAAGTCCCAGTACGATCAGCTCGGCCATACCAACTTCACCAACGCCTCAAAAGGGCAGTATTCCGGGGCAGGGGGCCCCCATGCCGGAGGTTTTTCAGCGGACTTCTCGGGCTTCGGCGATATATTTGATTTCTTCGGCGGGTCGTATGGCGGGGCAAGGGGGCCAAGAGGCCCGCAGTCAGGTAACGACGTCCTGATGCGGATGCAGATCTCCCTGGAAGAGGCAGTTGCCGGCACCGATAAAGAAGTACAACTGATGCACAACGAACCCTGCTCAGCATGCAATGGTACCGGGAGCGAGACAAAAAAACTTCATACCTGTAAACGGTGCAACGGGTCAGGCCAGCTCCAGCAGATGAGCCAGACCGTATTCGGCCAGTTTGTCAGGATGGCTACCTGCAACGAATGTATGGGCCGCGGGAGGGTACCTGAAAAGAAATGCCCGGAGTGCAAAGGGAGTGGACATAACAGGGTTAAAAGGACATTATCAGTCCATTTCCCGGCAGGTATCGATACCGGTATGCGCCTCAGGATGGAGGGATACGGAGAGGCGGGGGACACCGGGGCACCCAGCGGAGACCTCTTTATCGAAGTCCATGTCCGGGCGCATAGCCGTTTCGCCCGTACAGGGGACACACTCGAAACAACCCTTGAGATAAGTCCTGCCCAGGCAGTCCTTGGTTCTTCCGAAACAATTGAAACCATAGATAATAAGCACGTAGATCTCTCAATACCGGCAGGAGTACAGCATAATACCGCCCTGAAAATACCCGGCGAAGGCGTAAAAAGAAGGGGGAAACCGGGCGATCTCCTGGTCCGGCTTAAAATTGTCATCCCGAAATCGGTCCCACCTGAACAACGAGAATTTTACCAGAATATCCTCGAAGCGGAAGGGAAAAAGGCAGGGAGTTCAAAAAAAGGCATATTCTCCGGATTACGGGGTAAGAAGTAAGACTATTCCGGGGAATGCCTTCCCGTCATGATTACCCAGTCTATTGTTTCAAGTAATTCTTTTAACAGGTATGGTTTTGGAAGAATTCCCACGAACCCGTTTTTTTTATACTCATCTGTCAGGCAGTCCTGAAAATGTCCGGTTGTTGCAATGGCCCGCACATCCGGGTCAATCTCCTTAATCCTGGCAACAGTCTCTATTCCACCCATCCCGTCAGGAATTGTCAGGTCAATAATCGCCACATCTACCGTTCGTCCTGATGAGAGCGCCTGGGTATACACATCGATTGCCTGCTCCCCGTTACATGCGGTATATACAATAAACCCATTGATACCGAGCAACTTTCCATACGAATCAAGGATGCTCTCTTCATCGTCCATGAGCAGGATAACATAAGGGGGTTTGGTGCATTGGCCCCTGACACTATTAAAGCGTTCATTATTCTGCGGGAAAGGTTGTTGCATCGTTCAAAACCCCGGATCAACCAAGATTGCGCGTTCTGTTTTTCTGCTGATACATTGGTACCTGTTGATCGGTCATCAGCAGCAATATCCCAATGCCATGTTAAGAATGGTAGCAGGTTAGCGATATTTCTTTTCGACAGGTCCTATACCAATGGCCATTGCCGGGAGATATATACTCATTAACTGAAAGGTGCCCGTAACAGGACAGGTTTTTACGGGTAGCCTGACTTTGAAATATCTGCCTTCATGTCCGGTTGTGAATTGATACGATACCCCAACCAATTTCTTTCCTGAGAACGACTTCTATGACAATGAAACTCCTCTTCCTTCTTTCCGGGGAACACCCGACACTGCCATGTTCGGAATTATCATGCTTGGGAGAGGTAACCGATTCACGACCACAGGTCGCTGTTGTGGTATGCGGCAGGGCTTCACCTGTAACAAGACTGGCAATGTCCCACGCTGTCATGGAGTACCTTGGTGAATGCCCGGCAGATATCAGGTCATTCCAGCAACTCATGAAGGACCTGTCACTTTCAGCCCCGGGACCATTCATTGCAAGGGTAAAGAAAATCGAAGGGGCAGAAATCACAGAGCCTACATCATCGCTTGAGCGGATGATGGGAGGGGCAATTTCCGGAACGGTATCCCTTGATCATCCATCACATGAGTATAGGGCGATATGTTCCGGAGACCGCTGTTACATAGGGAAGTTACGCTGTACTATCGACAGGGGCTCATTTGATGCAAGGAACCCGGGAAAACGGGTATTTTTTCACCCGGGTGTGATGATGCCCCGAATTGCACGGTCTATCGTAAATCTCTCATTCGTAGCGGAGGGGGAACGGTTTCTTGACCCGTTCTGCGGAACAGGCGGAGTCCTCATCGAGGCAGGGATGGTTGGCGCAATTACCACCGGTGGAGATATGGACGTTTTCATGGTAAGGGGAACACGCAGGAATATTTCCGGCGCGGGGCTGTTTCTTGCAGATGCTGGCAACCTTCCGGTAAAAGATAATTCTGTTGATGCTGTAGCGACAGACCTTCCCTACGGCCAGTCTTCGTCAATCATGGCAGAAGGTCTTGAATCGTTGTATACGCAGTCACTTGAAGAGATCAGGAGAGTCCTGAAACCTGGGAAGCGGGCGGTTATTGTAACACACCGGGACATCAGGGCAATTGCTTCCCCGATTATGGATATCTGTGAATTTCACGAACAACGTGTTCATAAAAGTCTCACGCGGCGTATCATGGTGCTATCGTCATAAGCTACAATAATCCAGGCATTTTTTTCAAAAAATCATCTCTGAGTGATATATCTGACGAAATTGTACGCGGGGGTTCGCCAAGCCCGGGTTTTAACTACTGTCCATGAGAATCCACGAATATAAACAGACGAAATTTCTTTTTAAAGCCGCCGTAATTTCCGGTCTACTTTTTCAAAGAAATTCTTCCTCGCATCCACAAACAACGCAGGCTGTGCAGCTTTCCGGACAGTAATTGTACCTCCTGCATCAAATTCAAACGTGTTCTGCCCGTCAATCACGAGTTTTGCAGGTTTGGTACTTTCGAGCCGGATTTCCAGTGACCGGTCAGTGCTGATAACATGCGGCCGGGAGGAGAGGAGATATGGTGCGAGGGGTACCAGCACTACCCCCTCAATTCTCGGGTCGACAATCGGACCTCCTGCGCTCATCGCATACGCAGTCGAACCAGTCGGGGTACTGATAAGAAGCCCGTCAGCCCGGAATTTTTCTGCGGGGACACCATCAACCACCACAACGAACCTGAGCATCTTTGCCGGGCGGCTTGTGATAATGAGTGCCTCATTCAGTGCGTTCCCCAGCATTTCACCATTCCGCGTAAGAATAAGCCTCATCCTCTGTTCTATTGGGAAACCGGGCTCCAGTTCACGTAAAAATTTTTCTGCTTCGATGGGTTCTATGTCTGCAAGGAAACCCACCTCCCCCCAGTTAATCCCCAGTATCGGCTTCTGGTCTACCATGCGCTGCACAGAATGGAGTATTGTCCCATCACCACCAATTACCACGGCGAGTGATGCATCTGATTCCTCCAGTAAACATCCCCTGACACCGATTGCATCGGCAGTGGTCTGATCAAAACTGATATCATGGCCCCAGCCTGAAAGGAGACGCCCGGTCTGTTCTGTGTAAAGCAGTGCGTCCCGGTCATCAATCCTGGATATGAGAATAATTTTCATGCCGCTACCTCAGGTACTCAATCACCTTATGGTGCAGGACTGCATTCGTGGCGACCATGCACCGGCCAATAGTCACCTCGTCGGGGAATTTAATCGCATTTCCGTTCATATCGGAAACTTTTCCACCGGCTTCAGTACAGATAAGCATCCCTGCCGCTGCATCAGTTACCCGGAGCGTACCCCGAAGGTCGATAAAACCGTCAATACGTCCCGCCCCGATATAACTGAGCTCAAGGGCTGAAGCACCAAGAAGGCGCCACCGCCTGATCTTCTGTCCAAGTTGCATTACACGCTTCGGGTCAAATTTACGGCCGTAGATGCTTAATGCGGCCTCATCAAGGTTAGCAGTCTGAGAAACCTGCAGGATTTTCCCCGCCATGTGAGCACCTTTTCCCCGGATGGCGCTGAAAGTTTCACCATTCGCAAGGTCGCGGACGTAGGCCTTATCAACGCGCCCCCCTTCCGCATATGCTATGGAAAGGGCATAGAAGGGGATGCCATTCACCGCGTTATACGTCCCATCCACCGGGTCAAGGAATATGGTGCCATCTTCTCCATCAAATTCACGTTTTCCCAGCTCCTCGCTGATCAAAGTCCGGCAAAGTGGGTTTTCTGAAAGATAATCCACAATGCAGTCCTCGGCGACCTGGTCGATCAGCTTGGTAGGTGTCCCGTCTGCGCCCATCCGGATCATCCTGCCTCCCTCAGGGGTACCAACCAGATCACGTATTGCATCCTCTACCGCTACCGCCATCTGATCACAGGATTTGAGGAATTCCATATCAGCACCAGTGCATTCTTACGTTGTATTTATGTAATGTCATAAAGATAAATTACTACTGCGTTTAAAGAGTTGGACTATGAAGGAACAGACCGAAATTGGAAAATTAAAGGAAGGCCGTTACATGGTCATCGAAGATGAGCCATGCAGAATAGTTGCTATATCTATATCAAAGCCAGGCAAACATGGGGCCGCAAAATCAAGGATTGAGGCCATCGGAATTTTTGACGGTGTAAAACGTTCAGTTGTTCAGCCGGTTTCAGCAAGGACTTACGTGCCTATTGTAGAACGGAAGAGCGGGCAGGTCATTACGATCACGGGAAATGTGATCCAGATGATGGATATGAAAGATTTCCAGACGATCGAGATCCCAACCGATGCAGATAAACTTGCGGGAATCGAGGTTGGAAAAGAGATCATGTATATCGAATCGATGGGAAAACGAAAATTAGATATCGAGTGACCCGGCCGGCATAGGTCATAAAACAACCATAAACAAAATTTTTTTTTATCAGCTGGATGAAAATCCGGCAACGAAAATGAAAGGTTTTCCCGATTATTTTGAGCCATATGATTTCATAGGGTTTGTTTATACCGAAGGATTTTTTTTCACCAGCTCAATCATATGGAATCCGGGTGTTAATCAGATTAAATACGAAAATCAGCCGGCATGAAAAACCCCGTGAAAACATCTGATAGATCCTTCTTTTTTCATAGCCGTCTATGAGCCTGAAGGGTCATATCACGCTATGCTGACTTCCTCTACAATTCATCTTACTGATGGAGTCCTGGTAATTCTCACAGGGCTTCGCCCCGCCGATTTGGCGAACCAGGTTGAGATAAGGTACAGCATCTCTAACCTCTGAAATTTTCATGAGCCTAACCGTTGAGCCCTGCCAGAAAGATAATCTTATTGGGGGCAGGGGGAGTGGTAAAACCCCCTCCTGTCAAAGGTATTTCATCTTTTCATGCAAGATGTCAACAGAGGATAACAGTAAAAAAATTGCCGGGTATTGACAGTACCGGGATACCCCTAGTATTTTCCAATATATCGCTGTGGTACCATCACATCAATACGATACGAATGGACCATGTGGGGTGTTATGATGAAGTAATAGTTATGGTTCTCAACACCCTCGTAGAATTTTTCAACCCAGGGCCTTGGGTCATACTCCTTTCCTTTTGCCCATAGCTTCGCATCAAGACCTCCAGGGGGTGTGATCGTCCTTATAGTCCGGTTTGGCTGGTCCGCGTCGATTACCTGGATGGAAAACGAGGGAAATACCTCGGTTCCAAATGAATCGGCAACACCCGCCGCCTTATTCCCGGTTGTTCCTGTAAATGTTGTGTCGTAGGGGTTAACGGTATAGCGGAGTTCCCAGTACGGGAAAGGCATAGAAATCGGCTGGGTTGATCCAGGGTCTTTTCCCTCGATAGTGGCGTAGGTGACCATCGGATTTGATTCAAATTCGCTTGTCTGTGATGCGACCCCTGTATGGGCAATCGGGGTCGGTACGGGTGTCTGGTTATACCGTGCGGGATCAACAAAGCCGATGCCCTGAGACTGACCGCTCCACGAAGGCTTCGGCGTTGGGGTTGACGTAGGCGCCGCTGTCGTCACCCGGGGCATATTTTGTGCTGCCATGTAACGTTCATAGGCGTCGTCTATTGTAACGACGGGTGTGGGGGTAGAAGTCGGCGTAGCAATTCCGGGAATCGCTACAGGAATACTCATATCCACCGGTTTACCGGTTACCATGGGTTTCACGACGAACGCTACGACCAGCACGATCGCGAGACCAAGGACCACCATTATCACGTCCCGCTTCTCCATACGATAATTTTGGCGGTCATTACTATAAGAGGATGCATCCTGTCACATGAGCAAACCTGGCAACCACATACCGGAAGCAGGGTTTCAAATCGGTACCGTTGGAAACCCAAACGAAGAAAAGGTTAAGATAGAGAATCCGGGTATGCACCCTTATTATCCCAATCCTGAATTAACAATACGTTAGAAATTATTTTCCGGTATTCAGGGGTGTTATTTGTTCAGTATCGGGGTAACAACAGAGGTGATCAGATTCAACATACCGGCATCACCCTTGTATACCCGGCTGTCACTTATGGGATTCTTCACAAAATACAGATTCCCGCAAATCGGAGTTAATGACCGTATTGTACTGAGGTTTCCCCATATTGGACTACATGACCAGCCATTGCCTTTATTAATTCATCTTTCCCGGAACCAGCGGCAAGGGGGAGAATAGTGTCGAGCCCGTATACTTTGAAATCATAGCGGTGTGTCTGCCCTGTCGGAGGGCATGGCCCTTAATACCCGATCCTTCCAGCATTGTTCACTCCCTGGAGCGCGCCGATCGGGAAGGTTATAGCGGGTGTTTTCGGAATATCTTCCGGGAGAACAGAAACAAGCTCCATATTCCACATTATCCAGTGTACAAAACCTTTTCCACCCGGGGCATCAGGATCGTTCATGATCAGGCCAAGTGTTTTTGAGACCGAATTATCAATTCCATGGATTTCGAGTGGAGGCGATTTATCCTCTCCATCACAGGTATACGCAGGGGGTAGCGTCTTCATGGATATTGTTATTTTCAGTTCTTTCATAGCTACAAAACCAGCTCCGCTATAATAAAAGTATCTTATCAGTCCCACAAAAAAAGCCCTGGCACGATTCACCAGCAGGAATACCGAAGGGAGGCAGTTGATATGAATCATCGATACCTACCTGGTGTACATCGCAATCGTTTCGCCAAACTGGAGTACGTGCCCCCTCATCGCAGCCACCAGCTCGCGGCTTGTGCTCCCCCCGGGGATTTCAAGCAGGGTATCCAGTCCATACACCCTGAACTGGTACCGGTGTGACTCCCCAGGTGGCGGACAGGGACCGGTATATCCGGTTATCCCATAGTCATTCATCCCCTGGTTACAGGTGATCGGTGAAGTTACATGGGGAATTTTTGGAATATTTCCGGGAATGATCCCCATTGGCGGTATATTCCAGATCAGCCAGGGAGTAAATGAACAACACGAGCGGATATAGGGGTTTATCACCCAGATCGCCACTGATGAAGATTCAAGCCCCTGCAGTTGGATCCGTGGAGACTCATCCCCACCATCACAGGTGCAGGTCGGTGGGAACTCGAGGAAATCCAAGGATACATTGAGATATCCGACCAATAATCATTCCACCCAGAACGAGACTTATCAGTTATACCATATAATATCTCCTGGTTTGCATACCTATACCATTGAGTTATGGAAAAATTGGCTTTGTTGGAACACATATAAACAGGGAGGAAAAATGCTGAAATCCTCTGGAAATAACTCTGGCCGGTTATGACAATTCCAGGGCAACGTTCCTGGAAACAATTTTGATACCAGACACCAGGATCCCTGCGTAGCGATTCCTGGTAGTCTTAACAAAGTTATTCCGGTATGATGAATTGTACCTCTCTAAGCAGGTCTGATTATGGTGTATTCCAGCGGTTCCCGTGAACCTGAATTTTTCTGCTATACCGATGGGGCTTCCCGGGGCAATCCCGGACCCGCTTCCTATGCGTTCCTGATAGTTAAGGGAGATACAATTCTCCATGAAGAGAGCGGATTTCTCGGGGTCTGCACGAACAACGTGGCAGAATATATGGCTGTTATCCATGGCCTGCAGTGGCTTAGCCATACCACAAATGGACCTGTGCATATCTACTCAGATAGTGAACTTGTTATTCGACAGTTATCGGGGGCTTACGCAGTAAAAAAACCACATCTTGCGGTGTTACACAAAGAAGTAACAGTACTCTCCGGAATATTTGAAACGGTTGGTTATCACTCAGTACCAAGAGAAAACCCTTTCATTGGGCAGGCAGACACGCTCTGTAACCAGGAACTGGACCGTCACCAGAATTTACATAAAGATTAGGCAGTTACTTATTATCCCGCTAAATCCTAATGCAGCTTGTAATCTGGTAACCCAATCCGACGGGACATGAATAAATCAGGCAGACCTTATTTTTTTCCTGCTTCACACCCAGGTCCCGGCACCCAGTACTTCAATACTCATAATTATTTCATGGCGATTATTCCAGCCCTTGATGCGGTTAAAAGAGCCGATACGTATTTATTTATGGAGCCGTGTCCTTATAGAAAGAGACAAAATCTGCTATCAGTGAGGACTAGTAATGCCAAAACAAGAGGATAAAAAGGCTGCCCCCGCCCGGGAAGCCCCCTGTACGAAAGATTGTAAGACCTGTATCACCGCAGAAAAAGGGCAGCGACCCGAATGTAACCAGAAAGCAAAGATCGATGTGAAACATGTACTACTTGTCCTTTCAGGAAAAGGAGGGGTCGGAAAATCAACTGTTTCGGTTAACCTTGCATTTGCACTTTCGAGCCACGGTTACAAGGTCGGTCTGCTTGACCTCGATATCCACGGACCAAATATCCCTAAAATGCTTGGAATCGAGGAGCATAAGCTTTCAGCACTTGGTGAAATGATTGAACCGGTCCATGTTACCGGGAACCTGTCAGTCATATCAATGGCATTTCTCCTCCCAGATGTGAGTACACCCATCATCTGGCGCGGTCCGATGAAGATGAGTGTCATCCACCAGTTCCTTGAAGAAGTCAACTGGGGCCCCCTTGACTTCCTTGTTGTTGATCTCCCTCCAGGGACAGGCGACGAGGCACTCACTATTGCCCAGCTTGCACCAAATGTGAAAGGTGCCGTAATTGTCACCACGCCACAGGACGTTGCAACGCTGGATTCGAAAAAGGCAATTAAATTTGTCCAGAAGTTAGGACTGCCGGTCATCGGGATTGTAGAGAATATGAGCGGGATGGTATGCCCGCATTGCAAGGAAGAGATTGATCTCTTTGGAAAAGGGGGAGGAAAAAAGATTGCCGATGAATTTGGCATACCGTTCCTGGGGAGCATCCCGATCGATCCGGAAATGAGAAAAGCCGGCGATGAAGGTCGTCCCTACCTTATTAATCATGATAAAAATGCCACCTGGAAGAGCGTCGACAATCTCATGGAAGCATTAGTGAAGGTGGTTGAGAAATAAATGGATTATATGAGGGTCCTTTGCGGTACCGAGAAACCGATCGGTATCTATAATGAAATAATCACCTGCCTCAATGACATCCGGATGATCCCGGACATGATCGAACCGATATACCGGACCGCAATGACATTTGACGAAGATTCGCTCGACCGGTTCCGTTTTGCTCTGATCCGGCTGCAGATTTACTCGGATATTCACCGGTATGAAGATCTCGAGCGTTCCCAGCATATCAAGTATGTCGCACAGGTTTTGGAAAAGATTATTTTCGGGTCACTTCTCATGGAGCATGAGGAACTCGCAAACGGGGCATAACCTGGTTTTAAGGCCCCGGTTTTTTTTCATAATAAAGGTCAGGTAATAATCCAACAACTGGATACCATCTGAAGTACGAAAAAGGTAGTTCTTTTTTACTATTGGAGATGGATTGAAGATTTCCATAGAGTTAACCAAAAAATTATCAGGTGCCAGTCAGATAACCCCGATCATAGTGTATGCGTGGCAGGATTGGGGGGCCCAAGTCCGGTCTTATCAATCCCCTTTCATTATAATCAAAAAATTCAATACCCACAGAAATTTCAAAAAAATAATCGGAATTATCAGGTTGTTGAAAAGCGCAGAGTGTTTTGCCGGCTTATCGGGGCAAAAATAAAAATAACCCCTTTAAACTGATTATTTTCATCTTTCAGTGGAGAGACAGTTCCCCGGACATGAATCTTCCCCCCTTCAGCCGCAACCAGGATCGCATGTCCGGGGAGGTCTCGCACGATCAGGTCAGACTTCGTTGCATCCACCGGACTCTCAATCTTGTGGCCTTCTTCATCGGTTATGATCACCATTTCAGAAAAATTAGTTTTCTTTGAAGAATGGAAATGAAATCCGGTCAGTGATTCAGCGGCAGGGTTAGCTATGATGATTGTTCCCTCCCTGTCCGTGGTAATAATTCCAGTTCCCGCTAATTTTATAATACTTTCAAGGAATTCCTGCTTATTTTTTGTCTTCTTGTGCGAACCATACTTATGGACTGCCATCTCGATTGCAATGTGGAGATCACTGTCGCTGAATGGCTTGATGACATACTCGCTATCTTCTGTAATTTTTGCCCGCTCAAATGTTTGCGGATCCGAGCTGCCCGTTAAGTATACAACAGGGAGGGGATGGATTCTCTGGATCTGTTGTGCGGTCTCAATTCCATCAATTTTTCCAACAAGAGTAACGTCCATTATGACAAGATCCGGGGCATGTTCTGAAATTGCCCGTATTGCATCCTCACCTGTTGCAAACATACCTGTGATAGAATACCCCATTTTCGCAAGCCTGATTTTTAACAGATCACAGAGGATTGGATCATCTTCAACAATCACAATTTTCAACTGGTTCAATAGTGTCCCCCACGTCCCTGGTACCTGCCTGTTGTACCAAGTAGTACTATCCCACTCTATTAGTAAGATATATAATAATTTCCGCTGATTGGCAGGAAGGGGAGTCCTGCGCTTCTTTCAGGCAGAACATAATCCTCATTCTGACCAGAATGTATATCGAAATGTGGGTCTAAATTATACTCAAATGTCAGAAGGCAATTCCAATACCCGTTATTCGTTTATTGCACGTGTACCTGATACACCGGGTTCACTCCATAAGGCAGCCGGAATCATAAAACGATATAATGGAAATATCAACCGTATTCAATTTGATCGCAGAATTGACCCGTTTACAGTGTTTTTTGAAATGACAGCCGGTGAGAGAAACTACCATGAAATTATCCGGGGCCTTGAAGAGCTGGGTTACCTGCAGACTTCGTTAAAACCTTTGAGCTTCCTGAAGATTTCCGTCTACCTCCCTCACTGTGCGGGCGCCTTGTTCGAATTTCTGAATCATATCACTTCCTGCCGGGCAAATATTGCCTACATAGATTTCGATGACAAGGGCAGACATCCGGACAGGCTTACTATCAGCCTGAACCTGGATGAAAATGAAGCAGCGGACCGGCTTCTCGATGAGCTCAGGTCAAAATACCGGATTGATGTGATCGAGTACGATAATTCGGGCGCACATCTCGATGACACCGTTTTTTATCTCCGGTTCGCCCAGTCCATCCGTGACATTATCGGGGATTCCCCGGATGATTTTCTCCTCCCCCTGCTCGGGGATATCAACCATATCGTCCAGGAACTCATGAGCCTCGGCGAGTCACCAAAAGTGGTATTCGAGAGTATACTCACCACCGGAAAAAGTTTAAAAACAACATCGGGAGAACATTTTTACGCTGATGTCCAGCACATTATTGTGAATAACAGCCTGGACCTTTATTGTTTCCAGCCTCCATGCGGGGGAAGTATCTACCTCTTTTCATCACCTGCTGAACAGGTAATTGTAGATACCGGGTATGGTATCTATTATGAAAATATCCAGGATATGCTCTGTGCATACAATCTTCTTGTACCGGGAAAACTTACACGCATCATTGTCACCCACGCTGACGCTGACCACTGTGGTGCAACCGGTTGTTACCAGGTGCAGACCCTGATGCACAAGGGCACTAAGAAGATAATTGAAGAGGCAAACAGGGCTTATGGGTCACGCAGCGCGGAGTCCATCCTCGAGGAAGTGTATACCAAACTCATAGGGTTATTCTCCAGGTTCAATCCTCCCGGAAACATTGCCCTTTTTGGAGAAGGGCAGGGAAAAAAAGTGGGTTTATTCCCGGTAATAGACCGGGTTATAATCGGGGGCCTTGGGTTCCAGGTACTCGAGGGACTGGGAGGACACCAGTATGGACAGGTATACCTGTTCAATGAAGAAGCAGGCCTGATTTTTACCGCAGATACCGTGATTAATTTCGAGCACCTCACGAGTGAACGGGCGGCATACAGCTCGCTCGCGGCGTTCCTGGTCACTTCAGTAAATGTAGACAGTGATATCGCAAAACGTGAACGAACGTCCCTCTTTGAAATAGTCTCAAAGGCTAATCAGCAACTTGAAAAAAAAGGGAAATCCTGCATTATTTGCGGGGGTCACGGGCCGGTATCGGTCCTTTCCGGGGGAAAACTTGTCCCGTATGGTACCATTGAACGATACCCACGCACCCGGGAGTCAGAAAGTCCCGGATTAGATATGCGCAGGGATTAACCAGTCCCTTGTTCAGATAGTCAGCCAGTATCCCAGCTTTGGTTACTATCTAACCTCTATCGAAATAAGCCAAAATCCTGAAGATAATGCTTTATTCTCATTTTATCGCCATTTAACGTTCGGAATTCTGATTGAAATGAGGATAGACTTCTGATGCGACCTGGTCCGGATCATCACGGTCCGGATGATAACAATACTATTAAAATTCTGGTAAGTACAGTTCCAACTCCACCAAACGGATAGACTGTTCTCAAGGATACAGACCTTTATAAGAATTCGGATAATACGAAATGCTCATCTGTTTTGTAGTGGGATCTTTTTAGAGGACTTGTCATGCCTGATCATCGAGTACAGGAAATGATGCACCTGATGGTGGAACGGATCAGGTCTATCGCACATTCGCTTTCAGAAGAAGAGATTGAGAATTTTTTAAAAGAAATACTACAGGCTGACCGGATTTTCATTATGGGAGCAGGACGGAGCGGGCTGGTAGCAAAAGCCTTTGCAATGAGGCTTATGCACCTTGGTCTCCATTCTTACGTGGTAGGTGAGACGATTACCCCTGCAATGAAACCCGGAGACCTCCTTGTTGTCTTCTCTGGTTCAGGAAAAACAAAAACCATTGCAGATATCGCAGAAACTGCGAAGGATATCGGAGGAAGAATATCACTTATCACTTCCAACCCGGACTCTAAAATCGGAAGAATTGCAGACTGTATGGTAATCATCGAACACCAGCGCGACGCCGTAAAAGACGATGCTGAGGAGTTTGAGATCAGGCAGATGATGGGGGACCATAAATCCTTCGCACCACTTGGCACCCTCTTTGAGACTGCATCCATGATATTTGCTGACGCCGTCGTCTCCCGCCTGATGGAGATCACAAAAACAGATGAAACCGAACTAAAAAACCGTCATACAAATATCGAATAGATTTTGAAAACGGAGGAACAGTATGAAAATAGCAGGACGGGTAAAAAATATTGAGATATCGGGTATAAGAAAATTATTTGAGTCGGCCGGCCCCGGTTCAATCAATCTCGGGCTGGGGCAACCGGACTTTGATACCCCGGTCCATATTAAGGACGCCGCAATACAGGCAATCCGTGATGGTAAAACCGGGTACACCAACAATACCGGTATTGTCGAACTGAGGGAGGCAATCTGTGAAAAATTTGCAAGAGAGAACCACCTCTCCTATACCTCTGAACAGGTAATTGTCACCGCCGGTGCAAGCGAGGCTCTTCACCTTATTATGGAGGCCCTTGTCGAGACAGGCGACCGTGTCCTTTTTGCTGACCCGGGATTTGTCTCATACGCGGCCCTTGCATCAATTGCCGGAGGACGCCCTGAAGGTGTGCAGCTTGACCCGACATTCCACCTTGACATTGAGAAGGTAAAAGAGGTGATGGACGGGGCGCGTTTATTCGTACTGAATTCTCCTGCAAATCCAACAGGTGCGGTTGAAAGCAAGGAAACAATCAGGGGAATCGTTGAATATGCAATGGATGCCGGTGTGACGATTATATCTGATGAGGTGTACGAGCACTTTATTTATGGGCGGGAACACGTCAGCGCGGCTGCATTTGGCGACGACGTTATTACGGTTAATGCGGTGAGTAAGACCTATGCGATGACAGGGTGGCGACTGGGTTACCTTGCGGCACCTGAAGAATATATTACCCCCTGCACAAAGGTCCACCAGTACTGCCAGGCGTGTGCAACCTCCATCTCACAATATGCATCAATTGCAGCATATACAGGTGACCAGTCACCCGTGGCCGCCATGAAGCAGGAGTACGAGGCCCGAAGGGACCTCATCTACCACGGGTTCAAGTCGATGGGCATCGATTTTCCCATTCCGGAGGGGGCATTTTATGCCTTTGTCCCCATGGACCAGCCGCTGATCTCCCGTGTTCTGTCAAAAGGTGTGGTAATCGTACCGGGAAGTGCATTTGGTACCAATGCCCCGGATTATGCCCGCCTGAGTTATGCAGCACCTCGTAAAACTCTTGAAGAAGCCATTCAGCGGATACAATCCGCCCTCTGATTTCAAGCATACAATGAACCGGTAACGGAGATTCGGGCTTCCGTTTTCCAGGATTTCCAGGCCCGTATTATTCTTACAAATGTTGAGCGGAGATAATCTGGAACAATTCTCCAAGCCAGGCCAACATTTTTCAATCGAACTTTTGATAGGGTCCCAGGAACAATAACAACTGTACAATGGTAAAAGAACTTCTTAAAAAATTATCCAATGCCCACGGCGTATCTGGTAGCGAGGGTAATGTGTATGATATCATTAAAAAAGAGTTGAAAGGCTCTGTTGACGAGATCAGGGAAGACACAATGGGAAACCTGATTGCCATAAAAAAGGGGGGGAAGTTCTCGGTCATGCTTGCGGCCCATATGGATGAGATTGGCCTGATGGTAAAATACATCGATGATAAGGGTTTTATCAGGTTTGTCACATTGGGGGGGTGGTATGCCCCGACACTCTATAACCAGAGGGTTATATTCCATGGATCAAAAGGTCAGGTCTGCGGAGTAATCGGAGGAAAACCACTCCACGTGATGGACGAAGAAGAAAGGAAAAAAGGAGTCAAGACCGACGATTTGTTTGTTGATGTCGGTGCAAAAAATGCCGATGAAGTGAAGGAACTAGGGATCGCAGTCGGCACACCTGTTACAATTGACCGCGAATTTACTGAACTGGCAAATGGCCGTGTGACAGGAAAAGCATTCGATAATAGGGCAGGAGTCGCGATGCTGATCAAGGCAATTAAGGGTATGAAATCTCCCAATACGGTCTATGCAGTGTTCACTGTCCAGGAGGAAGTAGGGCTGAAAGGTGCAAGGACCAGCTCGTATGCGCTCGATCCCGATTGCGCAATAGCCACGGATGTTACCATCCCTGGTGACCATCCCGGCATCGATAAGAAAGACGCTAATGTTGAGATGGGAAAAGGCCCGGTAATTACCATTGTTGATGCTGCGGGCAGGGGGCTTATTGCAAGCCGGGCACTTGTAACATGGTTATCCGAAACAGCTGATAAAAATAACATCCCGGTCCAGCTGGAAGTGGGAAACGGGGGTACCACTGACGCCACAGCAATTCACCTGACCAAGGGGGGTATCCCAAGTACAACGATCTCTATTCCAACACGATATATTCATTCACCTGTCGAAGTGCTCGATTTGGAGGATATCGAAGAAGGGGTCCGCCTGATTGTGGAGTCGTTAAAAACCAAACCTAAATTGTAATATTTTATCCCAATTGACACGGGACATCTCATTTTTAAAAGTGGGTCAAAAAATGGGAATTGATAAAAATTATCCCGTTTGAATATACACGAGTTACTTCTCTTTTCAAAAAAAGTACTTACTTTCCAGAGTTAAGTCTTTAAAAAAAATTATGGGAACGGACTCACATCGATCCAATCCTTGTAGAGAGGGGTCTCATCGTTACCATAAATGTTGCTAACAAACAACTTTACCGTGAATTTGTCTGGAGAATTATACGTGTGGACAGGGTTTCTCTCATTTCCATATGTCCCGTCCCCAAAAGTCCAGAACCACTTTGTTGGAGCATTTGAAGACGTGTCAGTGAACTGAACGGTTAATGGAACAGAGCCAGCAGTCGGGGTTGCCTTGAACGATGCAACGGGTGTACCTGTCAGGATTAACTCCTTTGAGACAGTCGAAAGGGCACCATTATTGGCTGTAATTGTCAGGGTCACCGTATAATTCCCGGGTTTCATATAGGTATGGACCGGGTTCGGATCTTTCGATACATACCCGTCACCAAACTGCCATTTATAGATGAGGATCGGATTACCAGCGGAATTGTCCGTAAACTGTATCATTAATGGTACATCCCCCCCCTCTACGGGTTTCATTTTAAAGTCAGCACCAGTCGGAGTGCCGATGGTAATCAACGAAGACTTTGTAACCGTATTAGATTTGATACCGTTGGACACGATTAACTGGACACTATAGACACCGGGGGGGTAGGTGTGGACGGGGTTCTGTTGAACTGAGTGCGAGGAACCGTCACCGAAGTCCCAGTTCCAGGATGACACCGGTGGAGTACCTGTCGAAATGTCAGTGAACTGGATTGTCGTGGGTGCAATTCCCGACGTCGCATTTACAATGAAACCGGCCTGTGGCAGGTCGGTTACGGTAATTAAGTTCTGCTTTACGGTCGTGTTAAATCCAGCAAGGTTCTGGACGGTTTCTGTTACCGTGTAAACTCCGGGTCTCTGGTAGTTGTGGGTTGGGTTCCTCGCAGTGGAGACAGTGCCATCTCCGAACTTCCAGGAGAACCGGATCGGGTTACCCTGGGAATGGTCGGTAAACCTTACGAAGAGCGGGACGGTCCCGCTTTTCGGATCCGCATCGAATTGGGCAATCGGAGTCTTTACCACAGTTATATAGGCGGGTCTTGTCAGGGTGGAGGCAGGTTGCCCGGCTGTCGTGTCGTTGACTGCGAGGGTAACTGTGTAAGTGCCTGCCTGATTGTAGGTGTGGACCGGGTTACGGATATCCCGTGCAAATGTGTTATCTCCAAAGTCCCATGCCGATGTATCTGGGAAATTGGAGGAGGTGTCAGTAAACTGTACCGTCAACGGAATGGACCCTAATGTTGGGGTCCCGGTGAAATTCGCGATCGCACGCGGGTTCTTCACAACAAGCGGGGCTGCCCCTGTTCTAGTATCACTTCCACCAGCATTCGAAGCGGTTAGGATAATAATGTAATTTCCTTTTAACTGGTAGATATGAGTGGGATTCTGTGTAGTATTATACGTCCCGTCCCCGAAATTCCACAGCCAGGAGGTTGGATTATTTGTTGACTGATCAATAAAGTGGAACACAGTTTCATTAACAGTTCCAGTTGCAGGGAAGCCACCGAAAGCAGCTACGGGTTTCGGCTGGGTCGCATTAATCAGGTTTTGTTTGGTTGATATGTTACTGCAATCAGAATTGAGGACCTCAAGCCTTACCGTGTAAACATTAGGTGTTAGATAGGTATGAACGGGGTTCGGTTCAACGGAAGTACCTCCGTCACCAAAGTCCCAGTTCCTTGTAGTAATGGTACCTGTTGACTGGTCAGTGAACTGTACTTTCAGAGGTATATCACCGATGGTTTTGTTTACGGTAAAGTTGGCAACCGGACAGGGGTTTCTTGAGGTAATGGTAATATTCTTGGGTATACCTTCCCCACCGGCATTGAAGACCTTTAATCTGACATCACGCACGCCGACGGCAGTATAAAGATGACTCGGGCTCTGGTCTGTGGAGTTGGTACCATCACCGAATTCCCAGTACCAACTGGTTGCATACAGGGACGAATCTGTGAACTGTACATTCAACGGAACAGGACCATTTGTCTGATTCGCAGTGAAATTGGCAACAGGCTGGTTGGTGACGACAATATAATTCGGTTTCGATAGTGTGGTTATGCCACTTGCATTCGTAACGGTCAGGTTAACGGTATAATTACCTATCTGGTTATACGTGAAGTCCGGGTTCTGCGCCCCTGCAGAATACTGGTCAATTCCGAATTTCCATAACCAGTTCGTGATCCCGGTGGCCGATGTATCAGTGAACTGGACGTACAGTGGTTTGAATCCTGCTGTCGGGGAGGCTGTGAAGTTTGCAGACGGGGGTGCCGGGGTTACCGAGATGGTTGTTCCCGGTACGGTTGTGTTCGAACCGCCAGCATTGGCAACTATGAGTTGGGCTGTGTAACTACCGGGTGCCGCGTACGAATGAGTAGCATTCCGCTGGCTGCTTATTGTTGTATTATACCAGGTGGTGTCCCCGAAACTCCAGTTCCATGACGTCGGGTTGTTTGTCGAGGTGTCCGTGAACAGAACTGTCAGCGGTGCGCTCCCGGTAGTCTGGTTTGGTGTGAAGGATGCTATCGGGGGTGCCGGGGGTGCCGGGGTTACCGAGATGGTTGTTCCCGGTACGGTTGTGTTCGAACCGCCAGCATTGGCAACTATGAGTTGGGCTGTGTAACTACCGGGTGCCGCGTACGAATGAGTAGCATTCCGCTGGCTGCTTATTGTTGTATTATACCAGGTGGTGTCCCCGAAACTCCAGTTCCATGACGTCGGGTTGTTTGTCGAGGTGTCCGTGAACAGAACTGTCAGCGGTGCGCTCCCGGTAGTCTGGTTTGGTGTGAAGGATGCTACTGGTGGGTCCACTGGTGCTGTGACGGTTATATAGCCGGTCTCATTCTTCCATATTGTACCTGCACTGTTTGTCGCCGAGTGATTGACATTGTATACTCCAGGGCTGAAGCTGCGGGTCAGGTTCTGTGTGAGGTAGATAGTCCCTGGGCTGTCACTGAAGATCCACTGGTATCCAGTGATTCCCGTACCAATCGAAGTGTCATTGAACTGTACACTCAGGGATGTGGTTGTTCCACTTCTCGGGCTTCCAGTAAAGTTCGTTACTGGTAGGACTGGTGCCGAAGTCACAATGACTATTTTTTCTGTCGAATTTGTCCCTGTTGTGTTGGTAACGGTCAATTTGACGGTGTACATGCCCGGATAATAATACGTGAAATCAGGTGTTTTATTTGTAGACGTGTATTCATCAATCCCAAAGCGCCACAATCTGCTTGAAATGCCCGTCATGGACGTGTCACTGAAGAACACATGGAGGGGAGGAACGCCATTTTCTGGTGTATACGTGAAGTCGGCTGTTGGTGGAGGTGATACAGTAATTGTCTGTACTGCACTTGTCGAGCTACCATAGGCATTGCTTACCGTGAGTTGGGCTGACCAGGTACCTACTGCATACATATGGGTACAATTTCTTAGTGACGGATTTGTTGTATTGAACCAAGGTGTTCCATCACCGAAACTCCAGTTCCATGCCGTCGGATCATTAATTGATGTATCGTTGAACTGGACATTCAATGGAGCGGGGCCAGGGGTTGATGTGTTGGTGAAAGATGCGGTTGGTGCCGGGGGAGCGGTGATGGTGAATTTTTTATCGTTATTGCTAGAGTGGTTATCATTATTCGTGACTATTACATCCCATGCACCGGTTATAGCTCCAGTTATTGGCAGAGTGCAGGTAATATAGCTCTGGTTATTGACAACAACCGGATTCGCCTGGATATTTGTTCCTAAATGGGTCAAATTTACGGTTGCACCTGGCTGGAACCCTGAACCTCCTATCAGGACATTTGGGATACTACTTGTATTTATGCCCGTAGGGGGGGTGATATTCTCAACATAAGGTGAAGCGGGGTAGAATATCCAAAATTTATCGGTTGCGGTTGCGGTGTGGTCATCTGAATTCTTTACCTCCACATTCCAAGCCCCTACTGGCACCCCATTGAGGTTGAATTGCGGAATCATCTGGTTAGAGGAGGGGGGGGGCATGCTGATTGGAGAGATCAAATATCCGGTCTTGTTAAGGTAAGCAATGGAATCGGGTCTAAAGTTATTACCATTAATTGTCATCGACTGGGGTCCATTGTTTACACCTTCGGAAGGAACAAATCCTCCAGTAACATTAATCGTGGGAAGTGGCCAGTTGATAGTGAATGTCTTCACTTCTACCGTACCTTGTTCATCTGGGTTGGTAACATTGACATACCAAGTACCATTTGCTGCAGCCGAAAGATCAAATGTTCCGGAAATTGCTGTGGCAAGATAGGTATCAACCTCTGCGGAAATATTTGCAAAAGTGGGTCGGGTTAGGTTCACTTTCGCACCTTGCATGAATCCCATCCCGGTTACGGTAAATTCCAACATGGTATTGTTGTTATACCCCGAAGTTGGTGTAATACCAGTACCTGTAAGAGTTGGTGCGGGATTGGTAACTTCGAATTCATCAGCCCATGTCCCACTCGACATCTCTGTCAGGTTGACCACAGTAACATTCCACAATCCAAAATGTGCATTTGAAAGGTCAATATTACCTATAATCTGAGTTTGTGAAATTCTACTGATAGGAGATGCATTGATATCTGGTTGTCCAGTCTTATTTAAGTACACACGATAATCTGATGAAATAGTGGAGTTAAAATTTGTCCCTGTGAGTGTAAATAAGACAACGGTATTGTTCGCCTGATTTGTTGGGGAAAATCCAGTCACTGTGGGCGCATCTGCACTTGCTGATATTCCAAACAATATCAGAATACTTAGTATAATAGCCGCATTCATAAACTTCGTTTTTGTCACCTTGATCACCTGAGCTCAGTTTTGTACATTTTGGAATCGGGAATCTGCGATGCCTGACACCTCAAAACCCGATATAAATGTATTCAACATATCCTCTCCTGTAACATATTTAAACTTTTCGTGAATTTTGGTCTTTTATTCACCCGTTTTTTCCGATATCCCATCACCGTAGCTCGTGAAATGTAATATCAGATTACCAATGGGTTCCTTACTCATGCACAGGAATTGAAAGGATATACAGGTGGTATCCAACGAATTTAAGGTCAAATCGGTTATTATTGGTTAATAGCTTAACACGGTAAACAGTTTTTAGTATATCGTATTGTTATCAGGCAGCCATCTGTCAGCGCAATGGCAGACATTTTAATGAAAAACGGCTGACGCGCGTTTATTATAAAATAATCCCATTCAGGTATCAATATCGGATTTAGGAATGCTATTATAATTGAAATCGGGAAAAGGAGTTGAAATGAAAATTTCTGGGTAGTTACTAAACAGCTTAACAATATAAACCACGTTTGATTATATATCCAGGCATAATTATTTATAAATACATTTTCTTTTAACTTTTTTCCAGTCAGACTCACTAATCATTTTTCCGCCATGATTATTAAATCAGTATTTTTTATCAGGGAGTAGCGTCACAGTTTAAATGAAAAATCAGGGATATTTCTGCCTGATCTTCTTTATAGACCGGCACGGGTTCTGAATCCTTCTCGAAACGTTATTGTACAGCAAGGTAAAACAAAGGTAACATGAAGAATTATTATCCGGTTTTCGTTATTCTGATCGTGCTACTCATGCTGGCCTGTTCCGCAGGGTGTTCATCAAAGGAGACCCCTTACCAACGGGAATCAGTTGGACGACCATCGGTAACCGTGACACCTCCGACACCGAATGCGGACCAGGTTGTTTCTCAAAATACCCGGAGCATCCCTTCACCATCAATAACACGACCACAACTATCACCTCGTTCCACAATACCGGCCCCCACTGGCACAATCGGAAGTATGGTCTACGAGAATGTATCGGAAATTATGGTGACGGCACAGGAAATTTCAGCAGCCTGGGACCCAAACGGCCTTGCCTGTAATTCAAAATCCTGTACAGCGGGTTTTGTGAATATCAACGGGGATACTGTACATGTCAAGACCACACTATATGATTCAGTGGATTCAGCAAAGTCGGGATATAATACTGAAAAGCAAAATAACGCGGCATACAGGATTATCCCCCTTGAAATCCCTGACGAAAGTTATGGCTGGATGCAAAAGTCTCAAAGCAGTGTAGTATTCCGGAAGAATAATGCAGTCGTTATTGTTGATTATACAACAAACAGCGGTCCTGCATCGATAACAACGGTAAAGGAATTTGCCGGGATGTATTCACAAAATTTATAGTGTGATCATGCAGGTTACCAGCCTTGAAAAATAAAAAAACAAATTCCATGCATTTTTAGCCGGAATAAGAACGGGTTACATGGCGACCATTTCTTTCAACTCTCCCCGAGCCTCCCCTTCAAGGCATTCACCTGGTCGCGTATCCGGATTGCCTCCTCAAAATCCAGGTTCTCTGCTGCAGCCTTCATCGCTGCCTCGAGTTCGATGATCAGGTTCGGCAACTCAACTTTCGGAATGTGCTTGACATCCTTTATGTCGACCTCCTTCTCTCTCACAGGCTTTACAATTGTCATTGGGACGATGTTGTGCTCCTTGTTGTAAGTAAGTTGCATCTCACGGCGCCTTTTCGTCTCCGAAAGCGCCTGATCTATTGATTTCGTGATATGGTCGGCATATAATACCACGTGGGCATTTACATTACGGGCTGCACGTCCGATGATCTGGATCAGGCTTCTCGCATCCCGCAGGAACCCCTCCTTGTCTGCATCAAGGATCCCGATAAACCCTACTTCCGGGATATCGAGCCCTTCACGGAGAAGATTGATCCCGACAAGCACATCGAACTTACCAAGCCGCAGTTCCCTGATGATCTCGGTCCTCTGGAGCGTATCTATTTCTGAATGCAGGTACCGTGTCCTGATCCCCCGCCCGGCAAGGTACTCGGTATATTCCTCGGCAAGCTTTTTCGTCAGGGTTGTCAGGAGTACCCGGTCACCCCGGGCAATTGTCGTCTCGATCTCACCGATCACGTTTTCTGTCTGTCCTTCCGTCTTCCTGACCTCGACCTCAGGGTCAACAAGCCCGGTCGGCCTGATAATCTGTTCTACTAGCTGGCCCGAATGCTCACGTTCGTAGTCCGCCGGGGTTGCGGAAACGAAGATGACCTGGTGCATGTACTGTTCAAATTCTTTGAACATGAGAGGCCGGTTATCATACGCACTGGGAAGACGGAACCCATAATCAATAAGTGACTGTTTTCTTGAACGGTCTCCCTTGTACATCCCGTTAAGTTGCGGTATGGTCTGGTGACTCTCGTCGATGAACAGAAGAAAATCATCCGGGAAATAATCAAGGAGACAATACGGTTTTTCACCCGGTTTACGGAAATCAAAGTGCCGGGAATAGTTTTCTATGCCCTTACAACTCCCACTTTCCTCGATCATCTCGAGGTCATACCGGGTCCTCTGTTCAAGCCGGTAGGATTCAATGAGCCCGAGTTCCGGAAGACGTTCGTTCAATTCCTCCCGTATGGTCACCATCGCACGTTTCTGGTCTTCCTCCGGAATGACATAATGCCGTGCGGGATAAACGTAGAAATAGTTCATCTTCTCTTTGACCTGCCCGGTATTCTTGTCGATCTCCATGATCCGTTCAATTTTATCCCCAAACAGCTCAACCCGGATAATATTATTGAAATAACCAGGGATCAGGTCAATAGTATCCCCTTTAACCCTGAAACGTCCAGGCATAAGCTCAAGATCATTTCTCTGGAACTGGCAGGCAATCAGGTCACTGATGATCTCTTTCCTCGAGCCCCGTTCGTTTACTTTTACTTCGAACCCCATATTCCGGAAATTCTCTGGCCTGCCAAGGCCATATATACAGGACACAGAGGCGACAACAATTACATCCCGGCGGGACAGCAGGGATGCGGTCGCAGACAGGCGGAGCTGCTCAATCTTCGGGTTAATCTGCGAGTCTTTCTCGATGTACTGGTCTTTGGCAGGGATATACGATTCAGGCTGGTAATAGTCATAGTATGACACAAAATATTCGACCCGGTTATCAGGAAAAAATTCCCGGAATTCATTGTAGAGTTGTGCGGCAAGGGTCTTGTTGTGTGCGATGACCAGGGCAGGCCGTCCCGAATCCCTGATTACGTTTGCCATGGTAAAGGTCTTACCCGACCCGGTGACACCAAGAAGTGTCTGGTACTGCATCCCTTCACTGATACCGCGGACCAGTTTCTGTATTGCTTCCGGCTGTGAGCCTTTGGGTTCGAATGGTGCATGCAGGGTAAAATCGGTCATTGTAGTGAAAAGGAAGATTTGATCATTGGTATTCCTGAATTATTTTATATTTCTTTTCTGAACCTAAAATCATAATCAATTATTGGTTTACAGATTTTTTATTCAGAGGCCAGCTAATTCACACATTTATCAGCTGGACATTCAATAAAAATTTGGATACCTGCATTTCACGTGATATTCCAAGCCTTCCAGACACTTTAAAAAAACCGAGGGGTCCATACATAAATTTTGAACTTTGCAGGAACATACATGGACCTGAAGTTCATACCCGGACCCTTATCCCCGTTCAAAATCGCCCTAAATTGGAATTTTTTCAGGCGTTTCATGGGAAATCCTACGTATACTAAAGACGGTAACAGGATTGCTCATACAGGAGGGGGTTTAACCCGTCGAATAGGAGGGAGGAATTGCTTCCTCCCCCCTTCCAGGAACCGTACTTGCAACTTTCACTGCATAAGGCTCGCTCAATTCACAACCCGTTGGTCGGGCGGGATAGTGTAAGAAAAGTTCTGTAAATATTGTAGAAGCCCTGTACTCTCAGATATAGCAAACAGAGAACAGGGCCATGTCAATGGTTGACTTTGCAAAAGATTATCTTACACTATCAAATCGAGCCGTTAGGTGATACTTTTTACGGTTCTTCCATTCGTGTCCGTCGACCATGGAATATAATTAGGATATGGATGTATCGAGAGCTGCCTGACGCGGGGTGAAAAAAGCATCTCCCCTTTCCTGATGCTCATTCATGCCAGTTCAATTCGGAAATACTGTCATTTCAGGACATGCAAAATAGGTATATCAATTATTTGTTGTCCTCATCCAAAGACAGACAAGGAAATGGTCCCACTCGTTTCATCCGTAAATGGGCCTACCGAACCCGGAACATAAGGTGTGTTAGTCCAAGTAAACGGGTCAAAGGAACCCGGTTTGTATGGTATATCAGTCCCAGTAAATGGACCCGTTGAACCTGGTATATATGGTGTATCAGTCCCAGTAAATGGACCCGTTGAACCTGGTATATATGGCTTATAAGTCCCAGTAAATGGGACTAGGATGCTTGATGCATAGGGTAACTTAAATGCAGATTTATTATATGTAAATCCGGTAAAGGATGGTGTCGTATATTTGAAGCCATTAAAGGCATGTGATGAATACGTGAAACCATTAGACGAATATAATTGGGGAATTTGTTCTGATGCCATAACTCCGGGAATCGCCAAAAATAGCGCAAAGCAAATGGACAAATAAAATATCGGTAACTTCAACTTTTTCATCTCCATTATCCAAGTATCATTTATTCTATTTCAAATATTACAATATGCCAAAAAATGTATTGTACGTTTACTAATTGGAGATATTAGCACAATAATTGCAATTGAGTTTATATTGCATTAATGGTATTGATACCATCCCGGATTATACGAGGTGACTTAATCTTCTTAACCCGATGTAACTGGTCGGGTTGCAAATTCCAGAATAAGAGGTTGAAAGTTCAATATTGGAAGTCTGAGTTACCTCGATAGTCTCACTCCATATAACAAATGTTTCCAATTACTGTCAATTTGTTCGTATTTATTAAGAAACAGTTCAAATAGTTAATATACCGCCAAATGTGATTCTGACACATCAACTTCCTGGCAGAACGATAAGGTAATAAAATGAAGTCAAACCCATTGAAACAAGGTGCAATCTTTGCCCTGATAACACTCGGTCTCATTGTATTTGGAGTGCCAGCATTTGCTGATGAAATTATGGTGCCATATGCAGGTATGACCGACAAGAGTGTAGGAGCAAATATCCTGCCTGCTGACCAGAATATAGGATTAATAGGAGATTTGTCTCAGATTTATTCAGGTTCGCTGGCTCAAGCGGCCCCATCTACTTTAAGCCTGCAAGGATATCCAAATCTCTTTAACTATAAGGGTTCACTGAATGTGTCTGCTTTTTCAAATACTATTGCTGGATTCAAGCAAAATCATCAGTCTGATAGTAAACCGGACTCACCGTTATACAACCGATTGGTAGAAAATTACAGGGCTCATCCCACCAGGACAATTTTCTTTTACTCTGACCCGATCGATTGTACCGGAGGGTTTTAGTCATTTCAATGAGAATTTCTTTTAAAGGAATTCAATTTTTTTTTAGTGACACAAGGTAGAGTCAAATTTTTTTCCCCCTAACGGGGCAATCCTGAAGGATTGGCTCTCTGAACTACACCAACCACAATGAGCAAGTCTTTGCGTAACTACTATTTCATTATGTAAAAACCACTGCCTCAACTTTATTATCGATATATCCCTGAACTTGGGTTCAATTACAGTACTTCGCTAATTTCATGACAATCCTGGAAGCCAGGATTTTATGAGTTCAGCGAAGTACTGATCCTATCGGTGTTTGAGGAGGAGCCCCTTCAACCCAGTTCTTTTCGACCTCATAGTCGCCCACACGTTGTAGCAACGAGCAAATTATCTTAATGAAACAGGGTTATTTTAGTTTTAACCTGGGTTTTTACTTGGATTCCGGTAAATTCCATACGTATACCGCATACCCCTGATTACGGGGAAAATAACGCCAATTTGGGTCCCGTTATTCATGGTCGCACGAATACCTGTCGGTTTTTAATATCCGTGATAATTTAGCGATATAAAGTGAATCTGCTTGAAATCAGACCGATTTATCCGGATATCCCCTCTCCGAAATCGGCAGGTCCGACCTTTAGTATGGATTATCTCTGAACGTCGCAATATTTGGGATAACAGGGGCGTAATTATCTTCCGATTAGTAAAATACTATTTGAAATAAACTAAAAAACAGTGACTATTGTACAACCGATAAACACGGTGATACGACCTTTGAATATTTGTCTTCAAAACGGCATGGCATACAATTTTCGCACTGCCACGGTAATACCGGAACGCGAATGTCAACCAGTCATCCGGATTTCTATTGACAACTTTGTTCAGTACAGTTAGGGAAACAAAAGACGAAATTCAGCCCATTCCCGTACCATCACAAGGTATCCAAAAAATCACCAGTTCAACCTCGTTTCAAAAACCAGGACAGGCTGAACTGCCCACACAAAAGAGATGGGATTCCTCATTTTATCAGGGTCCTGGTGTGAACGCTTAAGCGTTCATATCAGTTTCATACTCAAACCTCTGTAATGCTTCGGATCCCATATTTCCCCGTATTATCCCGTGATCGATTTTTTTTTCCGGAGCAGCCGGTGATACGTAACTGCAAAACGGTGTGCTTCATCCCGGATCTCCTGGAGGAACAACGACGCCCTCTCCTTCCGGTCGATGGGGACCGGGTATGCATGGCCCACCATGTAGATCTCCTCTTCGCGCTTTGCGAGGGCGATGACAGGAAGAGAAAGCCCCAGCTTCTTAATTTCCTTTACCGCAGCATGCAGCTGTCCTTTGCCACCGTCTACCATCACGAGGTCTGGCATGGGGGAACCTTCATCCTTTAACCGGGAATACCGGCGACGCACAATCTCACCGATCGCCATGAAATCATCGACCCCTTCAACAGTCTTGATCTGGAACCGGCGGTAATTCTTTTTGTCCGGCCGGGCATCACTGAACCGGACCATTGAACCTACGACGGATGTCCCTGACAGGTGAGAGATATCAAAACATTCAATCACCCGAGGGAGCTCAGGCAATCCCAGCTGGTCTTTGACTTCATGAAGTTTTATTTCGTGCCCGAAAAACACCGTCTCGATATTTAACCTGACGAGATCAAGAAGCCTTCGTTTTACCCCTCTCTGGGGTGTGGTAACCGTTACCTTACTGCCCTTCTGCACTGAAAGAAATTCTTCCATCGGTCCACTGACCGGCTCGGGCACTACCAGTTCTCCGGGCGGTTCATGTAACGAATAGTACTGAACCAGGAATTCTTCAAAGAAATCATTCCGATAATCGAACACGTACTCTTTTTTGTTCGCCAGAGTACCGGAATGAACAGGAAAGAGCATCAGGTATACTTTGTCATCCTGAATAAGAAAATTTAAAATGTCTTCTTCGGTATCAGGGGGTCTGACCATATCCTGGCGCTGCCCCAGCCGTTCTATGGCATTGATCTGGTTACGAACCATCATTGCCCCTTCGTAATCCTGTGATTCAGAATGGGTCTGCATATCATCCTTCAGCTTCCGGATGAGTTCAGTCCCCCGGCCCTTTAATACCAAAACTGCTTTTTTTACCTGTTCCCCATAATCTTCGACCGTGAGACCTCCGAGGCAGGGTGCAGTACAGGTATGGATGTGGTGCCTGAGGCATGCCCTCCTCCGGAGATTTTTACATGTCCGTAACCGGAATACTTTTTTTACGACAGAATAAACGTAGTCCCTTTCGGCCGCTGACACAAATGGTCCGAAAAAAGTCCCTTTTGTAGTTGCCTTCCGGGCAATCCTGATACAGGGGAACTCCTCATCCGTGAGCTCAATATAGGCGTATTGTTTCGCATCCTTCAGATCGATGTTGTACCGCGGCTGGTTCTCCTTGATCAGACTGTTTTCAAGGATCAGGGCCTCAACCTCGTTGCTGGTGACCATGTAGTCGATCGTATTAATATGGCTGATCAGCGCGAGGGTCTTTGAATCATGGTCAGTTTTCTGGAAATATGACGAAACCCGCTTTTTAAGATTTTTTGCCTTACCTACATAGAGAATCGTCGCTTCAGGATCACGAAAGATATAGCAGCCCGGACTTTCAGGTACCATGGTGAGATCTATCAATGTCAGGTCCTCCTGACGACTAAACACGGGTAATGCATCAATTTTTTACCTGACTCAAGGGGGCGTTTAGCAATAGTCAGACGGGTGTAATCTCGTGATGCTGGATTAGAAATTAAGGCATAAACAGGATATATTGGGAAATAACGATAACCCATGGGATGTATCAGGTTAGATCGGTATCCCAAAAAGTCAGGACAATACTTCAGGATACAATGCGTGAAATTAGACACTTTTGTTCCTGCCATTTACACCTGTATACCTTCTACTTTCATTCCCGCCCAGAAGACTTTTACCCTTTATTAGTTCTTTGCCCTCCGGGCTTTCGACTTTACTACGGACGGTTGTATTTCTATTACCGTGCCTGCTTGAGAGGGCGGTTTTTCAGGCCGATCAGATAGCAGGACTTTAAGGAACTCTCCGGTGTAGCTCTTTTCATTCTCTGCGATCTCCTCAGGGGTGCCGGTCGCAATTACTTCACCGCCAGCATCGCCCCCACCAGGTCCGAGGTCAATAATATAATCCGCAGATTTGACGATATCCAGGTTATGTTCGATGACAACGACGGTATTCCCCTTGGCTACCAGTTCATCAAGGACACGGATCAGTTTTTTGACGTCATGGAAATGAAGGCCGGTAGTGGGTTCGTCAAGGAAATAGATCGTTTTTCCGGTGGCTTTTTTTGCGAGCTCGCGGGTAAGTTTGATCCTCTGTGCTTCTCCCCCGGAAAGGGTTGTTGAACTCTGGCCCAGCTTGATATAATCCAGCCCTACTGCCGAGAGGGTTTCAAGCTTCTGGTGTATTGCCGGGATATTAACAAACAGCTCAGTAGCCTCCTCGACCGTCATATTCAGGACATCAGATATTGATTTCCCTTTGTATTTTACCTCGAGTGTTTCCCGGTTATACCGTGATCCCTTGCATTCCTCGCATTCCACATACACATCAGGGAGGAAGTTCATCTCGATCTTGATCAGTCCGTCCCCTTCACAGGCCTCACACCTGCCACCCTTCAGGTTAAATGAGAACCTTCCGGGTTGGTAGCCCCGTACCTTCGCCTCCTTTGATTCAGCAAAGATTTTCCGGACTTCATCGAATACCTTGGTATAGGTCGCAGGGTTCGACCGCGGGGTCTTTCCGATCGGGCTCTGGTCGATCACGATTACCTTGTCAATCTCGCTGTCAAACTCCAGGTTTTCATATTTCCCGGGACTTTCCTTGGAGTTATAGAGTTCCCTCATCAGGGCCTTGTAGAGCGTATCGTAAATCAGGGTAGATTTCCCGCTGCCGGATACACCGGTGATAACCGTGAATACCCCTATTGGGATCTCCACGTCGATTCCTTTCAGGTTATTTTCTCTACAGCCGGTTATCCGGACATGGTGCCGGCTTTTTCTTCTCTTCTCAGGTACCTCAATCCTCATCGTCCGTGCAAGGTACTGACCGGTAAGAGACTTCTTATTCCGCTCGATCTGCACAGGTGTTCCCTCGGCGACGACATACCCCCCATGGAGCCCGGCACCGGGTCCCATGTCGACAACATAATCGGCATGCCGGATGGTATCCTCATCATGCTCGACCACGATCAGGGTATTCCCAAGGTCCCGCAGCCTGCGCAGGGTGTCAATCAGTTTCTGGTTATCCCTCTGGTGAAGCCCGATTGAGGGTTCATCAAGGACGTAGAGTACTCCCACGAGGTTCGACCCGATCTGGGTGGCAAGCCGGATTCGCTGGGCTTCCCCGCCGGATAACGTCCCTGCACTCCGGGAAAGCGTGAGGTATCCGAGCCCGACTTTCTCAAGAAATTCTAGCCGGGCATTGATCTCCTTCAATACCTGCTTCGCTATCTCCTGTTCTTTTTCGTTTAATTCGATTGTCCTGAAAAAGTCCATGCATTTTGTTACCGGTAGATCGGTGATTTCTATGATTGAATGCCCGGCTATTTTTACGGCCAGGATCTTATCCTTCAGGCGCCTGCCATGGCATTTCGGGCAATCTGATATCCGCA